>NZ_SSXC01000033.1 GCF_021699055.1 Blastococcus sp. MG754426
CCGCCGTCCCGTCCGGCCCCGCCGTCCCGTCCGGCCGCGGCGGCCCGACCGGCGGCCCCCGGGGAGCCCGGCGAGGGGCGGCACTGCTGGGTGCACGACCCCCCGGAGGCGCCCGGCACCTGGCCGGGGCTGCTCGTGGAGTGGCGCCAGCGCGACGGCGCCTGGCAGGGCCGGGTCACCTACGCGGTGAGCCGGCCGCACGGGCCGGCGCTCGTCGAGGCGTGGCTGCCGGCCGCCCGGCTGGAGCCGCGGTGAGCACCGTCGCCGGTTAGCGGCGCGCGGTCGCGGCTATGGCTCTCCCCGACCGCACCGCCGATCGACCGGAGGACGCCACGATGACCGGCCCCCAGGACACCCCGAACCTCGACGACGTCATGGAGCCGCAGGAGCACCCCACCCGCGACCGGACCCAGCACGCCAAGGACCCGCACCCCAGCGACGAGGTGCTCGAGCACCGCACCGAGCAGGAGCGGCAGGCGGTGGGGTCGGACGACGCCGACCCGGCGGGCGCCGACCTGCACTCGGCCACCGACTGACCCGGCGCGTGCACCGGCCGGCGGCGCCGGCGCGGCTGCGGGCCGCCGACGTCGCCGGCTGGCTGCTCAAGAGCGCGCGGCCACCGCCGGCCCTCGACGCCGGCTGGCTGCCCGGCACCGCCCGGGAGCTGGCGCGCTGCGTGCGCCGCAGCTACCGGCTCGACCTGGTCGCGGCCGGGCAGCCGGTCCTGCTGTGGGTGAGCGGGCGGGTGACGCCGGGCGTCCACGCGGTCGGCCGCGTCACCGGCCCGGTCGGCGAGACCGCGGACGGCCCGGTCGTCCCGGTCCGCCTGCTCCGCCTGGACGCACCGGTCGGCCGGGCCGAGCTGCGCGCCGACCCGGCCTTCGCCGACGCCGAGGTGCTGCGCATGCCGGCCGGCAGCAACCCCTCCTGGCTGTCCGCCGCGCAGCTGTCCGCCGTCCTGGACCGGATCGCTCCGGGGCAGCTGGGACGATGGCTGCCGTGACTCCGAACCGCCTCCGCTGGGGTGCGCTGCTGTGGGTGCTGACGCTCCAGTTCTTCGTCGTCGAGGCCGTGGCCCAGGCCCGCTGGACCGGCCCCTACTCGCGCGCCGACGAGGTCATCAGCGCCCTGGGCACGGCCGACTCCCCCGCCCGGCAGCTCATGAACGCCTCGTTCGTCGTCCAGGCGGCGCTGATCCTGGGTGGGGCGCTGCTGCTCCTGCCCGTGCTCCGCGGTGCTGCCGCGCGTGCGGTGCCGGCGCTGCTCGGCGCGGCCGCGCTGGGCGTGCTGCTGGTGGGCGTCTTCCCCACCGACGGCAACGGCACCGTGCACGCCGTCGGGGCCGTCCTCCACCTGGCCGGCGGCGCGCTCGGGCTGATCGCGCTCGCCTACGCCGTCCGGCCGATCTCCGAGGCGCTCGGCACCGTCGTGGTGCTGCTCGGGATCGTCGCCACAGCCGGCACGGTCTTCTTCCTCACCGGGGTCACCCGGTACCTCGGGGAGGGCGGCATGGAGCGCGCCGCGGCCTACCCGCTGCCGATCGCCCTGGCGCTCAGCGGCGCCGTCCTGTGGTGGCTCGGGCGCGGCGGTGACCTCGCGGCCGTGGAGTCGTCCCGGCGCGCCGAGCGCGAGCACGAGCGGGCACGGCTGGCCGAGCAGGCCCGGGCGCGCGATGCCGCGCTGGAGTCCGCCGTCGGCGGCGACCGCCGTACCGGCGCGGACGACGAGGACCCGGGCACCGACCCCGAGGACCCCTGGGCCCCGCCGCGCCAGCGCGGCTGAGCCGTCCGGTGGTCAGCCCGCGGGCTCGAAGCGCAGGACGTCGCGCACCGGGCGCCGGCCGCTGACCGCCGGCGCCGGGTCGCCGGGCTCGGCCGGGCGCGGGTAGCCCAGCCGCAGCAGCATCTGCGGGTGGCCGACCAGTGACAACCGCGCCTGCATGCGCACCCGGGTCGCCGGCCAGTCCAGCGCCTGGGTCAGCGGTGAGGCCACCAGACCGGCCGCGGTGACCCGGAGCAGCAGGTGGCCCAGCGCCCGGCCGGCCCGCAGCCAGTCGGCGCGGTCGTCGCCGTCGGTGCCCATGAGGACGACGGCCGGCCGCTCCACCGCCGGCGGCGGGGCGTCGGGGTCGCCGCCGGCCCGGAACGGTTGCTGCTCGCGCTGCCCCACGACGAAGTCGCGGATCAGCCAGTTGGACGCCCGCTCGTGCGGGTCCCCGCTGGGCACCGCGTTCACCGGCACCCCGTCCTGGGCGGCCGGATCGGTGCGCAGCCACCGCTCCAGCTCGGCGAGGTAGGCGGGATCTCCCTGCTCCATCTCCTCGGCCCGGGAGATGAGGAACACCGTGGCGACCTCCTCCTCGGAGCGCGTGATGGGCTTGAGCCACACCCCTGACGCCCCGGCCTCCCGCTGGAGGCGGTCCAGCAGGTCGCCGGGCACGGCGCGCGGCTCGAACGGCGCCCGCACCGTGTGCCGCTCGGGGATCGCCGCGGCCAGCACACGATCGTCGTCGGTGGGCTCCACGGCCCCGGCGAGCCGGACCGTCGCCAGGTGGTCCACGTCCCCGGCGTCGGGGAGCAGCGCCACCTCGGTGCCGTGGCCGGCAGCGGCCAGGGCGGCGACGGCGAACTCGAGCAGCGCGCCGCAGCTGATCACCTGCTGACGGCCGGTCGGGTCGAGGACCGGCAGTGCGCGGTCCCGGTCCAGGTGCAGCTCCAGCCGGTCGGGCCAGGCGGCCAACCGCCACGGCTGCGTGTTGTGGATCGACGGCGCCCGCGTCGCGGCTGCGACCACCTGCGCCCAGTCCTGTTCCTCCACCACGGACCTCCCGGCCGGTCTCGACGGCGGACCACCGGCGGTGGCCCCGGTGCGTGCCTACCCCATGGTCGCGCCGCGGTGCACACCCGGTCGCCGCCGGGGTGCACCGCGGGCCCGTCGCGGGCCTACCGCGGGTCGAGCGCCCCCGCCCGGGCGACGGGCGGACCGGCGGGCGGCACGAGCGCCGGCCGCGACCGCCGTCGGGACACCGCGACACCGACGAGGCACACCAGGCCACCGGCCACCGCCAGGGGTGGCGGCGCCTCGCCCAGCAGCAGCCAGCCGAGCAGGACGACCAGCGGCGGCACCAGGTAGGTGGTGACCCCCAGGCGTCCGGCGTCGGTGCGCGACAGCGCGTAGGCCCAGGTGGTGAACGCCAGCGCGGTGGGGACGACGCCGAGGTACACCAGGCCTGCCACCGACCCCGCCGGCGCGGCGCCCAGGTCGGCGACCAGCACGCCGGCCCAGGGCAGGCAGGCGACCGCGCCGATCGCGCAGGCCGTGAAGGTGACCTGCAGCCCGGGCAGCCGGCGCAGCAGCGGCTTCTGCGCCACCACGCCCACCGCGTAGGTGACCGCCGCCACCACGCAGAGCACGACGCCGGTCAGGTCCGCCTCCGCGCCGCGCGTCGCCAGCCCGATCAGCAGCACGCCCGCGAACGCCACGGCCAGCCCGGCGACCAGCCACCGCGGGAAGCCCTCGCCCAGCAGCAGCCCGGCGAGCACCGCGATCAGCAGCGGCCCGATGTTGACCAGCATCGCCGTCGTCCCGGCGTCGAGGTGCTGCTCGGCGGCGTTCAGGGCGAGGTTGTAGACGGCGAACCAGCCGAGGCCGCAGACGGCCAGCAGCCGCCACTCACCGGCCGTCGGGCGCACCCAGCCGCGGCGGGCGAGGAGCAGGCCCAGCACCAGCGCGCCGACCAGCAGGCGGCCGAGCGCCAGCGCGCCGGGCGAGAGGTCCTCGCCGACCGCGCGGATGCCCACGAAGGCCGATGCCCAGGCGAGCACGGTGACGGCGACGGCGAGCAGCGTGCGGCCGTCCGGAGGTGCGGGGGTGGTCACGCCCCGGACCCTAGGGGCGCCCACCGGCACGGCTCCGGCGGTTTCCGGCCGTGGCACGCGGCTGGCGCCCGCGGCGCGGAAGGGGGCAGGAACGCTGCGGTCCGCGGCGTCCTCAGCCGTGCAGGTGCTCCGCCCAGGTGCGGTGCCCGCGCGCGCCGCCCGCAGGCACCGCGGCGCCGTCCCGCAGCGCGGCGCCGAGCCGGCCCGGCACGGGGGTGGCGATGACCCGGGCGCCCGGCGCGCGCACGGCCGCCCACGCCCGCGCCAGGTCGGCCACCGAGTGCTCCTCGGGGCCACCCAGCTCCACCACGCCGCCCGACGGCGCCGCGCCCGCCACCCCGACCAGGTGGGCGGCGGCGTCGGCGACGTCGACCGGCTGCACCCGCCAGCCCATGGGCACCGGCAGCAGGGGCCCGCGGCGCGCGGTGCCGAGCAGCTCGTCGACGAAGCCGTGGAACTGGGTGATCCGCACCAGCGTGACCGGCAGCCCCGACGCCAGCAGCACCTGCTCGGCCGAGTACTTCGCGCGGTAGTAGGACAGGGGCACCCGGTCCACCCCGACGATCGAGACGAAGACCAGGTGCGGCGGGCGCGACCGGTCGACGGCCTCCACCAGCCGCCGGGTGCCGGCGACGTCGACCTCCCACGGGTTGCCCCGCGGGTCGCTGGCGGCGTGCACCACCACCTCAGCGCCCGCCACCGCCTGCGCCAGGTCCCGCCCGGTCGCGAGGTCCCCCCGCACCCCGCCGGGACCGGTGCCCCGGCGCGACATCGACCGCACCTGGTGCCCGGCGTCGCGCAACCGCGGGACCAGCTCCTGCCCGAGGCGGCCGGTGCCGCCGGTGACCAGTACGTCCACGCGTGCAGTGTGCCGGTCCCCCGCGCCGCCCCGGCGTCGCACCGCCGTCATCTCAGATACGAGATAACGTGGCCCGGTGACGCTCACCGACCAGCCCGCCGACGAGGCCGTCCGGCGGATCGGCGCCCTCGTCCGCGACGCCCGCCGCCACCGCGGCCTCACCCAGCAGCAGCTCGCCGAGCGGCTGGGCACCAGCCAGAGCGCCGTCGCGCGCATCGAGCAGGGCAGCCAGAACCTCACGCTGGAGTTCCTCGGTCGGCTCTCCGCGGCGCTCGACAGCGAGCTGATCCGGCTCGGCCCGGCCGGCCCGGCGCACCTCCGCGTCACCGGCGGCCACCCGCTGCGTGGCCGGGTCGCGGTCAAGTCCTCCAAGAACGCCGCCGTCGCGCTGCTGTGCGCCTCGCTGCTCAACCGGGGCCGCACGACCCTGCGCAACGTCTCCCGGATCGTCGAGGTCGAGCGCATCCTCGACGTGCTGCGCTCCATCGGCGTCTCCGCCACCTGGGACGAGCACGGGCACGACCTCACCCTCGTCGTCCCCGACGAGCTCGACCTCGAGGGCATCGACGCCGACGCCGCGCGGCGCACCCGCAGCATCATCATGTTCCTGGGGCCGTTGCTGCACCGGGCCCGCTCGTTCCGGCTGCCGTACGCGGGCGGGTGCGACCTGGGCACCCGCACGGTGCAGCCGCACATGATCGCGCTGCGCCCGTTCGGCCTCTCCGTCGAGGCGCACGCCGGGGAGTACCAGGCCGGCGTGGACGGGCCGGCCGCCGCCGACCGCACCATCGTGCTGACCGAGCGCGGGGACACCGTCACCGAGAACGCGCTGCTGGCCGCGGCCCGGACCGACGGCACCACGACCATCCGCAACGCCAGCTCCAACTACATGGTCCAGGACCTCTGCCTCTACCTGGAGCTGCTGGGCGTCGGCATCGAGGGCATGGGCTCGACCACGCTGGTGGTCCGCGGGCGGCCGGTGCTCGACGCGGACGTCGACTACACGATCAGCGAGGACCCGGTCGAGGCGATGAGCCTGCTGACCGCCGGGATCGTCACCGGCTCGGAGCTGACGGTGGCCCGGGCGCCGGTGGACTTCCTCGAGGTGGAGCTCGCCGTCCTCGCGGAGATGGGGCTGCGCTACGAGCTCTCCGCCGAGTACCTGGCCGACAACGGGCACACCCGGCTGGCCGACATCACCATCCACCCGTCGGAGCTGCAGGCACCCCTGGACAAGGTGCACCCGATGCCGTTCCCGGGCCTGAACATCGACAACCTGCCGTTCTTCGCGGTGATCGCCGCGCAGGCGCAGGGGTCGACGCTCATCCACGACTGGGTCTACGACAACCGGGCGATCCACCTCTCCGACCTCACCCGGCTGGGCGCCGACGTCCGCCTGCTCGACCCGCACCGCGTGCTCGTCACCGGCCCCACCCGCTGGCGGGCCGCCGAGGTGGTCTGCCCACCGGCGCTGCGCCCGGCCGTGTGCATCCTGCTGGCCATGCTGGCGGCCAAGGGCACCTCGGTCCTGCGTAACGTCGACATCATCGCCCGGGGGTACGAGCAGCTCTACGAGCGCCTGGTCGAGATGGGCGCCGAGATCGAGGTCTTCCGCGACTGACGAAGGGCCCCGTCCTCCTCACCGCTCGCAGGCTCGCGGCGAGCCTCTGGACGGGGCCGTGCCGGGTGAGCCAGGCCCGCGCCCGGCCGGCCCCGCCCGTCAGAGCAGCGCGTCGAAGCCGTCGTCCGGCAGGCCGACGCCGCCGTCCAGCGGGGGCCGGGCGGGCTGGTCCAGGCCCCGCATGCGCGCGGCGTGCAGCGCCAGCAGGAGGTTCAGCCGCAGCGTCGGGTCGGTGGTGAACGACCCGAGGATGCGCTCCAGCTTCCCGATCCGGTACCGCATCGTGTTGTAGTGGAAGTGCAGCCGCCGGGCCGACTCGGCCACGTTGAGGTTGGTCTCCAGCAGCACGCGCAGGGTCTCCCGGAGGTCGGCGGAGTCGGGGTCGACGGCGTCGGCCAGCGGGCCGAGCACCTCGTCGACGTAGGACCGCAGCTCGGTGCTGTCCGGGATCAGCGAGAGCAGCCGGAAGACGCCGAGCTGGTCGAAGTGGGTGACCGCCGACGCGCCGTGGATCTCCAGCCCCACGCCGAGGGCGCGCTGGGCCTGCCGGTGGGCCTCGGCGAGCTCGGAGAGCGATCCGGCGGGCCGGCCGATGCCGGTCCCCAGCACCCGGCCGACCCGGCGCAGCCGCCCGTTGACCCGGGAGCTCACCGCGGAGACCAGGGCCGAGAGCTCCTCCGGGGTGCGCCCGTCCAGCGGCAGCAGCGTCACGATCTCGGTGGCCAGCCCCGCCACCGCCGCGCCCGCGACCTCCGACTCCAGGGCCGCGCGCCAGCCGTCGGCCAGCCGGTCGAGGACGTCGAGGGCGCGGGTGGGATCCGCCGCGGCGTCGGCCATGGTCTCCGTCGCCGTCACCAGGACCGCGACCGGACCGTCGAGGCGCCAGCCGAAGGAACGGGTGTAGGCCAGGGTCCGCTCGGTGTGCCCGACCGCGCCGCCGACCAGCCGGCGGACGAGGTCGCCCTGGAAGCGCAGCTCCACCGAGTGCACGGCCTGCAGGCGGATCACGGAGAGCGCGGCGATGACGGCGGCCCGCTCGAGGACACCACCGGCGCCGAGCATCATCGCCCCGGTGCGGTGCACGGCGACCAGCCAGCCGTGCCGCTGCTCACCGGCCATGATCGGCGCCACGGCGTACTCGCCGACCCCGCCCGGGAGCTCGTGGTGACCCGGGACGAGCAGGATGCCGTCGGCGGGCGAGAGGTCGGCGTCCAGGTCGGCCGGCGTGACCACCGTCTGGTCGGCCCGGACGCCCGAGAGCCGCAGCGACGGCGCCATCGCGGCCAGCTCGTCGTCGGCCGCGGCGTCCAGGAGCCAGAGCCAGTCGCTGATCTCGGCCACGTCGTCGGCCGGGCCGGCGCTGGTGACGACCTCCCGGTCGGGTCCCAGGCCGAGGACGGCGGCGCCCTCGAGCATCACGGCCAGGCGCTGGGTCACCTCGGCCAGGCCGCCGCCGGTGAGCGCGACCTCGGTGAACTCGTCGTCCATGCGGGAGGAGAGCGCCAGGGCCTGACCCTGCTTGGCGACGACGGCGCCCAGGACCCCGGAGACGATCTCGTCCAGCCGGGCCGCGGGCGGGAGGGCGAGCACCGGCAGTCCCCGGCGCCCGGCCTCGGCGAGCACCTCGGCCGGCAGCGGTGGCGGACCGTCCACGCGCCGGTAGGCCAGCGCCGCGGTGCCGACGGCGTCCAGCCGCTCGACCAGCGCCCGGCAGCTGACCGGGTCGGCGGGCGGCAGCCGGGCCCCCAGGACGACGAGGACGTCGGGGCCGGCGGCGGCCAGCGGGTCGGCGGGGTCGTCGACGACCATGTGGCGGATCACCCGGCCGAGCCCGGCCGCGCCGCCGGTGACGGAGGTCCCGGAGAGCACGGGCAGGGCGAGGGCGTCCTCGACGGTCAGCCCCATGCGCTGCTGCCAGCTCGCGCGCTCGTCGCGCCGGTCGGAGCGGGGCGACTCGGCGACCGCCCAGTTGCGACGGAACGGGGTGGTTCCATTACCGTGCGTGGACGACATGAGCGACGCATCACTCTGTGTCACAAGGCATCCCCTTCCAGTCGTCGTCCAGGGTGCCACACGGCAGGAGCCTGTCAGGTGTCCCCGGACGCCGGACCCCATTCTTGGCGACATCCGCCATAAGAGGGCGTGCGACGCGCCGCTTAGGTTCGACCTCGTTCCACCTGCTCGGTGGATGGTAGGCGGCCCGCAGGTGGCCCGCGCACCGTCCCCGGCGCGGGTGGGCGAGGGCGGAGCGCCGACCCACCGGCCTCCGTGTCCCGACGGGTGGAGGGCGTCCCATGCGCGCGATCGACGACACCGAGGTCCGGACCGGCTCGACCGAGCACCTCGCCCGGCGCGGCCGCACCGCGCGGGCCGGGGCGCCCACGATCCCCCTGCCCCGCGACTCGGCGCGCCCCGCCGGCCGCCCGACCCCGGTGATCGCGACGCCGGGCGCGGTGCCCGCCGCGGCGAGCACCGCGGTGGCCGACGTGCTGCGCGGCCCCGTCCGCCCGGCGCGGGTGCTGCTCAGCGTCCCGGCGGCGGTGTACGTCCAGGTCGTCGGCGAGCGCGGTGGCGGCGAGGTCGTCGGCCTGCTCACCAGCGACGCGGCCCGGCTGCCGCTGGGCTGCGTCCTCTTCCGGCCCAGCAACGGGCGGCCGCTGGTCGCGGTCCCCACGGGCGCCCCCGCCGAGGTGGGCGGGGGCCGGGTCGTCGTCGGCGACCTGGCCGTCAGCGCCTCCGCCTGGTGGGACCCGCGCCCCCGGCTGCCCGGGGGGCGCCCGGCGCTGCTGCCCGAGGGCGTCCGCCAGCTGCGCAACGCCCTCTACGGCGAGGGCGTGCCGCACAGCTCGTTCACGCTGCCCGGCCTGCCGACCGGTCCCGGGGGCCCGCTGGCGGCCCTCCGGGGCGCGGTGCGCCGGGCAGACCTGGAGGCGGCGCTGCGCACAGCCACCCGGTTGATCGGGCTCGGGCCGGGCCTCACGCCGGCCGGGGACGACGTCGTGGCCGGCACGATCGCCGGCCTGGTGCTGCTCGGCCACCCCGCGGCGCAGCGCTTCGCCGCCGGCGTCTGCTCGACGGCAGGGGGCCGCACCACCGAGCTGTCCCGGGCGCTCCTGCGGCACGCGGCCGCCGGGCAGGTGAGCGGGGAGTACGCGGCGGTCCTGCGGGGGCTGGTCGGCGAGCGCCCGCTGGCCCCGGCGATCGCGCGGCTGCTGGCCACCGGCGCCACCAGCGGGCGGGCCATGGCGCTCGGGCTGTGCACGGCCATCGACCTGGTGGACCGCACCGCGCGCGTGCGCTGACCGGGAGGGCCGGCGCGGTCAGCCCAGCGGTAGCGGCCGCTCCCCCACCGGGACGGGCAGCAGGGGGCCCAGCGAGTCCCACTGGGCGATGCGGCAGCCGTCGACGCGGGACAACCGCAGGTCGACCGGCTCCCCGTCCCAGCTCCCTGTGACGTGCGCGGTCTGCGGGCCGCCGTACTGCTCGGTGCAGACGAGGTCGTCGGGCAGCGGGGCGAACGGCTCCGCCATCCCGGCCAGGTGCGCGCAGGCCTCCTCGGCCCGCGGGTGGCTGCCACCCGCGCCCGGCGAGCAGGTCAGCGTCCACGTCTCCGCGGGAGTGCCGTCGCCGCGGTCCACCTCGACCGTCAGGTCGTCGTCGGCCTGCGAGACGCCCGTCGCCGCGGAACGTCCGGTGGTGGGGTCGCCGGCGCTGCCCGGACCGGTGGCGCAGGCGCCGAGCAGCACGCCGGCCAGGAGCAGCACCGCTGCCGCCGTCCTCATCAGATGCGGGAGGCGTGGATGCTGGTCACCAGGATCGCTCGGGCACCGAGCTCCCAGAGCTCGTCCATCACCCGGTTGGTGTCGTTGCGGGCGATCATCGCGCGCACGGCCGACCAGCCCGCCGTCTGGAGAGGGCTCACCGTCGGGCCCTCGATGCCCGGGGTGACCGCGGTGGCCCGGTCCAGCAGCTCGTTCGGGCAGTCGTAGTCCAGCATCACGTACTGCCGGGCGACGAGCACGCCGCGCAGCCGCCGGCGCAGCTGCGCCACGGCGGGGATCTCCTCCGCCCCCTCGCGGCGGACCAGGATCGCCTCGCTGCTGAGCACCGGCCGCCCGATGATGTGCAGCCCGGCGGCGCGCAGCGTCGTCCCGGTCTCGACCACGTCGCAGACCGCGTCGGCGACCCCGAGGCGGCAGGCGGTCTCCACCGCGCCGTCGAGCTTCACGACGTCGGCCTTGAGCCCCTGCTCGTCGAGGTAGCGGCGCAGCAGCACCGGGTACGCGGTGGCGATCCGCTTGCCGGCGAGCTGGGCGACGTCCTGGATCTCCGACTCCACCGGGGTGGCGAAGCGGAACGAGGAGCGGCCGAAGCCCAGCGGCATGTCCTCCACCGCGCTGGGCCCCTCGCCGTCGTCCGGGGCGGTCTCCAGCAGCATGTCCCGGCCGGTGATGCCGACGTCCAGCGTGCCGGCGGCGACGTAGACGGCGATGTCGCGCGGGCGCAGGTAGAAGAACTCGGTGTCGTTGTCCGGGTCGTAGACGGCGAGGTCCTTGGCGCTGCGCCGCTGGCGGTAGCCGCTCTCCGCGAGCATCTCCGCCGCCGGCTCGCTCAGCACACCCTTGTTCGGCACAGCGACGCGCAGCACGACTGGTCTCCTAAGGCGACATGATGGAACGGCCTCGTCCCAGGGACCCGCGGCGCGCGAAGCGTGTCGTGGGGAGGGACGAGGTCCTTTCAGAGGTGAGCGTAGACGTCGTCGAGGGTGAGGCCCCGGGCCAGCATGAGGACCTGCACCCGGTAGAGGAGCTGGCTGATCTCCTCGGCGGTGCGCTCCTCGCCCTCGTGCTCGGCCGCCATCCAGGACTCGGCGGCCTCCTCGACGACCTTCTTGCCGGCCGCGTGCACCCCGTCCCGCACCGCGGCGACGGTGCCGGAGGCGGCATCGCCGGCGGCCACCTTCGCGGTGAGCTCGGCGAACAGGCTGTCGAAGGTCTTCACGGGCGGGCCTCCTGGCCGGCGGGGGCGGCGGAGAACCCGGTCTGCCGCTGGGGGGTGCGCAGGTCGCGGAGCACGAGGGCGGTCCGGAGCGCCGCGAGGGTGGCCTCCCAGCCCTTGTCCTCGGCCGATCCGGGCAGCCCGGCCCGGTCGCGGGCCTGCTGCTCGTCGTTCGTGGTGAGGACGCCGTTGCCCACCGGCCTACCGGCGTCCAGCGCCACGCGGGTGAGCCCCGCGGTGACCGCGTCGCACACGTACTCGAAGTGCGGCGTCCCACCGCGCACCACCACGCCGAGGGCCACGACCGCGTCGTGCCGCTCGGCGAGGGCCTGGGCGACGACCGGCAGCTCGACCGCGCCCGGCACGCGGACGACGGTCGGGGCGGCGACGCCGCAGGCCCGGGCGGCGGCGACCGCGCGGTCCAGCAGCGCGCCGGTGATCTCGGCGTGCCAGGTGGTGGCGACCACCCCGAGGGTCAGGCCGGTGGCGTCGACCGGTGCCGCCTCCGGTGCTCCGGTGCCGCTCATGCGGGCTGCTCGTCCTGGCCGAGGGGGACGTCGGTGCCGGGCACCGTCGTGGCGCCGGGGGCGTCGGCGGGGCCGGACTCCGTCTCGGGCTCGATGATGTCGAGCAGGTGCCCCATGCGGTCGCGCTTGGTGCGCAGGTAGCCGAGGTTCTCCGCGGTGACGTGGCTCGGCAGCGAGACCCGGCCCAGCACCCGCAGCCCGTAGCCCTCCAGCCCGGCGCGCTTGGCCGGGTTGTTGGTGAGCAGGCGCATGGTGCGGATGCCGAGGTCGACGAGGATCTGCGCGCCGGTGCCGTAGTCCCGGGCGTCCGCGGGGAGCCCCAGGTCGAGGTTGGCGTCGACGGTGTCGGCGCCCATGTCCTGCAGCTGGTAGGCCTGCAGCTTGTGCAGCAGGCCGATGCCCCGGCCCTCGTGCCCGCGGATGTAGAGCACCACGCCGCGGCCCTCCTGGGCGACGGCGGCCAGCGCCGCCTGCAGCTGCGGGCCGCAGTCGCACCGCAGCGAGCCGAAGACGTCGCCGGTGAGGCACTCGGAGTGGACGCGGACGAGCACGTCGTCGCCGTCGCCGATGTCGCCGTAGACGAAGGCCACGTGCTCGCGTTCGTCGTAGGAGCTGCGGTAGCCGACGGCGGTGAAGGTGCCCGGGGCCAGCGGGACGATCGCCTCGGCCACCCGCTCGACCAGCTTGTCGAAGCGCTTGCGGTAGGCGATCAGGTCGGCGATGGAGACCATCACCAGGTCGTGGTCGTCGGCGAAGACCCGCAGCTCCTCGCCGCGGGCCATGCCCACCGGGTCCTTCTCGCTGACGATCTCGCACAGCACCCCGGCCGGCCGCAGGCCGGCCAGCAACGCCAGGTCGACGGCGGCCTCGGTGTGCCCGGGGCGGCGCAGCACGCCGCCGTCGCGGGCGCGCAGCGGGACGACGTGGCCGGGGCGGGCCAGGTCGGCCGAGGTGGTGTCGGCGTCGGCCAGGGTGCGGATCGTGTGCGCGCGGTCCGCTGCCGAGATGCCGGTGGTCACGCCCTCGCGGGCGTCGACGGTGACCGTGTAGGCGGTGCCGAGGCGGTCCTGGTTCACCCGGTGCATGGGTGGCAGGTCCAGCCGGTCGGCGTCAGCCTCGGTCACGGCCACGCAGACGTAGCCGGAGGTGTAGCGGACCATGAACGCGACGAGCTCGGGGGTCGCCAGCTCGGCGGCGAAGATGAGGTCGCCCTCGTTCTCGCGGTCCTCGTCGTCGACGACGACGACCGGGCGGCCGTCCTTGATCGCGGCGATGGCGCTCTCGATGGAGTCCAGCCGGGTGCGCGGCTCGCTCATGCGCGTGCTCCCAGCAGGCGTTCCACGTACTTGGCGATCACGTCGACCTCCAGGTTGACGGGCTCCCCCGGGGCGCGCGCGCCGAGCGTGGTCTCGCGGAGGGTGGTGGGGATGAGGCTGACCTCGAACCAGGGCTCGGGGTCGGCGGTGCCGCTGACGGCGCTCACGGTCAGGGAGACGCCGTCGACGGCGATGGAGCCCTTCTCGACGACGTAGCGGGCGAGGTCGGCCGGGAGGGCGATCCGCACGACCTCCCAGTGCTCGCCGGGGGTGCGCGAGGCGATCCGCCCGACGCCGTCGACGTGGCCCTGGACGATGTGCCCGCCCAGGCGGGTGTGCGGCGCGACCGCGCGCTCGAGGTTGACCGGCTGGCCGTCGGCGACCGAGCCGAGGCTGCTGCGCCGCAGCGTCTCGGCCATGACGTCGGTGGTCCACACGCCGTTGCCGTCCTCGCCGGGCTGGACCCCGGTGACGGTGAGGCAGACGCCGTTGACCGCGATGGAGTCACCGAGGGAGACGTCGGTGAGCACGGTCCGGGCGCGGATGCGCAGGACGGCGGAATCACCCTGGTCCTCCCGGGCGGCCAGGGTGCCCACCTCCTCGACGATGCCGGTGAACACCTCAGCTCCCTCCGTCCACGCCGTCCCCGCTCGTGCGGGTGCTCCCACCAGTGTGCCGGGTGGGGTGCAGCCGGATCTGCACGTCCCCACCCAACCGGAGGACGTCGGCGACCGAGAAGGACAGCGCCGAGCCGATGCCGGTGATTCCCAGGTCGCCCACGAGGGACGGGCCGGCACCCAGCAGCTTGGGGGCGAGGTGGACGACGGCCTCGTCGACCAGCCCGTCCCGGAGGAACGCGGCGGCGAGCGTGGGCCCGCCCTCCAGCAGCACGCGCCGGACGTCGCGGGCGAAGAGCTCGGCCAGCAGCTCCCCGGGGGACCCGGCGCGGCTGACCAGCGTGGGGGCGGCGTCGTCGAGCACGCGGGCGTGCGCCGGCAGGCGGTCCCGGCGGTCGACGACGACGCGCAGCGGCTGCCGGGCGGCGTCCCGGCCGTCGGCGTCCCGGACGGTGAGCTGCGGGTCGTCGGTGAGCGCGGTCCCCGAGCCGACGACGACGGCGTCGGAGCCGGCCCGGAGCCGGTGCACCTGGGCGCGCGCCTCCGGCCCGGTGACCCAACGGCTGCTGCCGTCGGCCGCGGCGACCCGCCCGTCCAGCGTGGCGGCCACCTTCCAGACCACGTACGGGCGGTGCTCCCGTACCCCGGTGAGCCAGCCGGCCAGCGCGCCGCGCTCCGCGGCCTCCTGCTCCACGCCCAGGACGACGTCGACGCCGGCCGCCCGCAGGCGGTCCGCTCCCCCGCCGGCCAGCTGGGTCGGCTCGGGCACGGCGACGACGACCCGGGCGATGCCGGCGGCCAGCAGGGCGTCGGCGCACGGGCCGGTCCGCCCGGTGTGCGCGCACGGCTCCAGGGTGACGACGGCGGTGCCGCCCCGGGCCCGCTCACCGGCCTGCGCCAGGGCGACGACCTCGGCGTGCGGGCCGCCGGGCGGGGCGGTGGCCCCCTCGCCGGCGACACCGCCGTCGGCATCGAGGACCACCGCGCCGACCGCGGGGTTGGGGCTCGTCGTCCCGAGGACGGCGGCGGCGAGCTCCCGCGCCCGGGCCATGGCGCTGGACTCGTGCGCCGGGGTGCTCGCGCTGGACTCGTGCGCCGGGGTGCTCGCGCTGGACTCGTGCGCCGGGGTGCTCGCGCTGGATTCGTGCGCCGGGGTGCTGGCGGAGCGCTCGGCCGGGGAGGGGCTCACCCGCGCATCGCGGCGGCGGCCTGCGCGCGGAGCGCGGCGATCGCCGTCGCCGGGTCGTCGGCGCCGTAGACGGCCGATCCCGCGACGAACATGTCGACGCCGGCCTCGGCGGCCTGCTCGATGGTGTCGCCGTTGATGCCGCCGTCGATCTCGACCAGGAGGGTGAGCTCACCGCTGTCGACCAGCCGGCGGGCCTCCCGCACCTTGGGCAGCACGTCGGCGATGAAGGCCTGGCCGCCGAAGCCCGGCTCGACGCTCATGACCAGCAGGGTGTCGAAGTCCCGCAGCACGTCGAGGTGCGCCTCCAGCGGCGTGCCGGGCTTGATCGCCAGCCCGGCGAGCGCCCCGGCGGCCCGGATGTCCCGGGCGACGGCGCGGGCGTCGCGGCAGGCTTCGGCGTGCACGGTCACGTTGCGCACACCGGCCTCGGCGTAGCCCGGCGCCCAGCGCTCGGGGTCCTCGATCATCAGGTGGCAGTCCAGGGGGACGGGGCTGACCCGCTGGATCGCCTCGACCACCGGCAGCCCCAGGGTCAGGTTCGGGACGAAGTGGGCGTCCATGACGTCGACGTGCAGCCAGTCGGCGTCGGCCACGCGCGCCACCTCGTCGGCCAGCCGGGCGAAGTCCGCGGAGAGCAGGCTCGGGGCGATCATCGGTTCGCGGGGCACGTCCGCCGAGTCTAGGTGGCCGCCGGCCGGGAACCGGAGGCGTCCGCCGGGCGTCAGGCGTGGGAGGGGCACGGCGATGGTGCCCCCGCGAGCCACGGGAGGAACCGCCGTGCCGACGTCGGTCTTCGTCGCCCTCGTCCTCGTCATCTGGGTCGCCACCGGGTTCGGGGCCGCCCTCTTCCTCGGCCGCCGCGGCTACCGCGCGCCGCAGTGGTGGTTCCTCGGCGCGGTGCTGGGTCCGCTGTTCGTACCGATGGCGCTCGAACGCGCCCGGAGCGAGGACCGGGTGGTCGAGCGCACGCCCCTGACCGACGAGACACCGGTGTCCGCGGGCGCGGTCACGCTGGTCGCGGGCGTCGACGGGTCCCCGGAGTCCGACCGGGCCCTGCGGGACGCGGTGCGGCTCTTCGACGCCGCGGGCTCACGGGTGGTGCTGGTGATGGCCGTCGACCCCGACGTCGTCGAGTTCCGCGACGAGACCGAGCGGGACCGGTGCCGCGCGCTGCTGGCCGAGCGGGCCGGCTGGTTCACCGCCCCGCGACCGGTCATCGAGATCGTCAGCGGCCGCCCCGCCTCCGCGCTGCTCGACGTCGCGGTGGAGGAGCGCGCCGACGTCGTCGTCGTGGGCCGCCGGGGCCGGGGCCTCTCGCACCGCGTGCTCGGCAGCGTGGCCGAGCACGTCACCCGGCACTCCCCCGTCCCCGTGCTGCTCGCCGGGCCCGCGACCGGCTGACCGGGGACGGACGTGTCCGTTGCGGGCGACCGGGTAGGGCCGCACCCATGGCTTCCGACACCACCGCACCCGCGCCCTACGACGGCTTCGACCGGATGCCCATCGGCGGCACCTGGCGGGCCGGCCGGGCCGGCAGGACCGCCACCGACACCGATCCCTACACCGGCGAGACGCTGACCGAGATCCCGCTCGCGGACGCCGACGACCTCGACGAGGCCTACGCCACGGCGAGGGAGGCCCAGCGCGAGTGGGCCGCCCGGCTGCCCGGCGACCGCGCCGAGGTGATGCGCCGCGCCGCCCGGATCATGGAGGCCCGCAAGGACGAGATCGTCGACTGGCACATCCGCGAGAGCGGCGCCGCGGCGCCGGCCGCCGAGTTCGAGTTCGCGATCACCCTGCGGGACTTCCACGAGGCGTCGTCCTACCCGTACCGGGTGGAGGGCCGGATCCTGCCGGCCGACGTGGAGGGCAAGGAGAGCCGGGTCTACCGCCGGCCGGTCGGCGTGGTCGCGGTGATCAGCCCGTGGAACGTCCCGATGCACCTGTCCAACCGCTCGGTCGCCCCCGCCCTGGCGCTGGGCAACGCCGTCGTCCTCAAGCCCGCCGGCGACACCCCGGTCACCGGGGGCCTGCTGCTGGCCAAGGTCTACGAGGAGGCGGGGCTGCCCCCGGGCCTGCTGTCGGTCGTCATCGGCGCCGGCCGGGACATCGGTGACGCGATCGTCAGCCACCCGACGCCGCGCGTGGTGTCCTTCACCGGCTCCACGCCGGTGGGCAAGGGGATCGCCGAGAAGGCCGGCCTCAAGAAGCTCTCGCTGGAGCTGGGCGGCAACGGCCCGCTGGTCGTGCTCGACGACGCCGACGTGGAGTACGCCGTGGACGCCGCGGTGTTCGGGAAGTTCTTCCACCAGGGCCAGGTGTGCATGATCACCAACCGGATCGTGGTGGACGCCGCGGTGCACGACGAGTTCGTCGACCGCTACGTGGAGCGGGTGCGCGGGCTGAAGGCCGGCGACCCCCGCGAGGCCGACACCGTGATCGGCCCGATCATCAACGGCAAGCAGCTGGAGGGCATCCAGCAGAAGGTGGCCCAGGCCCGGGACGACGGCGCCGAGCAGCTGCTGGGTGGCGACCCCACCGGACCGATCGGCTCGGTGCTGCCCCCGCACGTGCTGCTGGGCGGCAACGACGTCGCCACCGCCCGCCAGGAGGTGTTCGGCCCCGTCGCGACGATCATCCGGGCCCGCGACGAGGCCGACGCGCTCGCCATCGCCAACGACACCGAGTACGGGCTCTCCAGCGCCGTCTTCACCCGGGACACCCTGCGCGGGGTCAACTTCGCGCTGCAGGTCGAGGCGGGGATGACGCACGTCAACGACTCCCCGCTCAACGACGAGAACAACACCGCGTTCGGCGGCGAGAAGGAGTCGGGCCTGGGCCGGTTCGGCGGCGAGTGGGCGATCGAGGAGTTCACCACCGACCACTGGGTGAGCGTGCAGCACACCCGGCGCCGCTTCCCCTTCTGACGACCCCGGCGGGCGCACCGGGTCCACACCGGGTGCGACGGACCCGGGGTCGTCACCCGCTGATCGCCACGAGCCCGTCGCGCCCGGCGCCTCCGGCGGCCCGGCCCGCGAGCCCGCGCGGCGCCCGCCGGTGGGGTGCGGCGGGGGCGAGCTCGCGGTCGGCCCAGCGGGGCCAGGGGCGGTCCGCCCCCCGGCCGGTGCGCCGGACCAGCAGCCGGAGCGCCTGCTCGACGGTCGGCCGGGCCGCCGGTTCCGGGTGGGTGAGCGCGTCCAGCACGCCGTCCAGCGGTCCGGGGCCGCTCGCCGGGTCGAGGACGGCGCGCAGCGTCGCGCCGACCCCGTGGACGTCCATCGCCGCCGTCACCGGCCCGCCCCGAGCCGCGGCGAGCTCCGGTGCGACGAAGCCGTCGGTGCCGACCTCCTCCCCCCGTCGCAGCACGTGCCCCAGCGGGCGGGAGGCGCCCAGGTCCACCAGGCGCGCGCGGCGGTCGACGAGGAGGACGTTGTCCGGGCAGACGTCGAGGTGCGCGTGGCCGGCCGCGTGCAGCCCACGCAGGGCCGAGAGCAGCGCCACGCCCAGGCGCGCCGCGTCGGGCGCGGGCAGCGGCCCGTCCTCGCCGACGACCTCGTCGAGCGCGGGACCGTCCAGGTACTCGAGGACCAGGTGCGGCAGCGGCGCGCGGGTGCCGTTGCCGAGCAGCCGGGGGAAGACCGGGTGCCGCACCGCCCGCAGCGCGCGGGCCTCCCGCCCGAGCGCCCGGGTCCAGCGCGGCCGCGACCAGCCGGGGCGGACGACCTTCACCAGGGTCGGCTGCCACAGCTGCGCCGACCAGCACAACCAGGTCTGGCAGTGGTGCCCGACGGCCAGCTCCTCCCACGCCAGCTGCCCCGGCACGAGGTGGCTCCCGCGCGGCGGGGCCCACACGGGGCCGCCGTCGTCCCGGTCCGGGCGCACGGGCGGCAGGCTCACGGCGGTACTCCTCGAGGGGCTCGGGCGGGGAAGCGTCCCCCCGGCCGGGACTGGGGGGACGGCCGGGGGGACGCTTCGCTCGGGGGAGCGCTCTCAGTACTTCTTCGAGCGCGAGCGCGAACGGGAGTAGCTGCGGCTCTTGCTGCGACTGCGCCCCTTCTTCTTCCGGTGACTCGGCGCGGAGACGACGGCGCCGAGGACGCGGGTGGTGGACATGCAGGTCACCTCCTCTCCCCCTGGGACGGACGACCGGCGCGGGCCGGGCTGCGGCCCGGGCCGGTGGCAGGTGCGCACCCGGCGGGTGCCGTGGGCGCGGGCGCGACCGGCGGCCGCGGCGTGGCGCCGCCGCGGGCGCTGTGCGCCGGGACGGGACGGGCGGCGACCGGGCGGGCCGCGACGACCGGCGGCGGCGCGGGCAGCGGGCCGGCCGGCGGCTGCACCTCCACGGTCCGGTCGGCGATGGCGGCCAGCCGGGGGTCGTGCGTGACGACCAGCACGGTGCGGCCGCGGCCCACGGTGCGGATCGCGGCGATCACCTGGTGGGCCGCCTCCCGGTCCAGGGAGGCGGTCGGCTCGTCGAGCAGCAGGACCGGTGCCGGTGAGATCACGGCCCGGGCGAGGGCCACCCGCCGGCGCTGGCCGCCCGACAGCTGGGCCCCGCTCTCGCCCAGCGGCGTGTCGTAGCCCAGGGGCAGGCGGGCGGCGAACTCCTCCACGCGGGCCGCCTGCGCCGCCGCCACCAGCTCCTCGCAGGTCGCCGCCGGGTTGCCGAACGCGATGTTCTCCGCGAGCGTGCCGTCGAGCAGCCACGGGTCCTGGGGCACGTAGGCCAGGCTCTGGCGCAGCTGCACCGGGTCGAAGCCGCGGAGGTCGGTCCCGTCGAGCAGGATGCGGCCGCCGTCGACGTCGTACAGCCGCAGGACCAGTTGCAGGACGGTGCTCTTGCCCGATCCGCTCGGCCCGAACAGGCAGACCGTCTCCCCCGCCGCGACGGTGAGGTCGAAGCCGTCGAGCACCGGGCGGTCCGGCGCGTAGGCGAACCGCACGCCCTCCAGCCGCAGCCCCTCCCGCACCGGCGGCACCGGGTGCGGGCGGGCGGGCGCGGGCACCGCCTCGGTGCAGTCGAGCACCTCGGCCAGGCGCGCGATGCTGGCCGCGGCCTTCGCCCGCACCCCGGTCAGCCGCACCAGGCCGCGGACCGGGGACTGCAGGTCGCGCAGGTAGGCCAGGACCACCAGGAGCTCCCCGGTGGTCAGCACCCCGTCGCGCACCTGCAGGCCGCCGGCGAGCAGGACGGCGCCGGTGCCGAAGGCGAGGACCACCGACGGCACGGGCGACCACCGGGCCTCGGTGGTGACCGCGGCCTGCTCGGCGGCGACCGTGCTGTCGTTGTGCGCGGCGAACATCGCCTGCGCCCGGTCCAGGCGGCCGAACGCCTGGACGGCCCGCACGTTGCGCAGCAGCTCCACCGCCGTGGCGGCCAGCCGTCCCGACGCGGCGCGGGCGGCCTGCTCGGCCGCCCGGACCCGCCGGCGCTGCCGCGCGGTCAGCCACGCCAGGACCGGCAGCACCGTCGTCCCGAGCAACGCCAGCACCGGGTCGACGGCGAGCAGCACGACCAGCACGCCGGTGAGCAGCAGCAGGTCGGGGACCAGCGTCGTGAACGTGACGACGACGGCGTCGAGGGCCCGCCCCACGTCGGTGGTGAGCCGGTTGGCCACCTCGCCGGAGCGCGTCCGGTCGTGCCAGCGCAGCGAGAGGGTCAGCACGTGGGCGAAGACGCCGGCCCGCAACCGGCCCCCGATGCGCTCGGCCGCCCGTTCGCTGCTCGCCGTCGCGGCGACACCGAGCAGCCCCTCGGCGACGACCAGCGCCACCGTGGCGACCGCGGCGACGACCAGCAGGCCCACCGGATCCACACCGGCGAGCGGCGCCGCCGGGCCCTGCGGCGGCAGCCCGCCGAGCGCGGAGTCGACCGCGAGCGCCAGCGGCCAGGGGCGCAGCAACGAGCAGCCCACCTGACCGATGGAGGCACCGGCCGCCAGCGCGAGCCGGCCGCGCTCGGGACGGACGAACGGCAGCACCGGCCGCAGACCCCGGGGTCCGGGCGGAGCGCCGTGCCGTCGCATGGCGGCACGTTCCCCCGCCGGGGGTCGCGTCCTCCAGTGGACGTTGGGGCTAGTACCGCGGTCCCACCCGAAACTGGGGGTCCGGGGTGCACCCCCCTCTCCACCAGCGCATCCGCGCCTACCCTCCGCCCGTGTCGCGAAGTCGCCGCAGCAGCGGGGTCGGGGCCAGGGTCTCGGTCGCCGGCTCGGTCGCCCGGTTCACCCTCGCCGGGCTGCTGGTGACGGCCGCGCTCATCGGGGTGACCGGGGTCCTCGCCCAGCACGCCGGCGAGCAGGAGGCGACCCGTTCGGCCGAGCGGCTGGCCCGCGTCGTGGCCCACGGCGTCGTGGAGCCGCGGCTGACCCCTGAGGTGGCCGTGGGCGACCCCGGGGCCGGCGCGGCCCTGGCCGACGCCGTCCAGCCCGTCGTCGCCTCCGGTCCCGTCGTCCGGGTGAAGGTCTGGACCGCCGAGGGCCGTCTGGTCTGGTCGGACGAGCCGCGCCTGATCGGCCGCGTGTTCCCCCTGGACGACGCCGAGCTCCGGGTGCTCTCCGGGGACGTCGTCCTCTCCCACGTCAGCGACCTGTCCGACCCGGAAAACCGGTACGAGCGCGGTCACGGGGAGCTGCTGGAGGCCTACGTCGGCGTCCGCGACAGCAGCGGCCGGCCGCTGATCGTGGAGGTGTACCAGTCCTACGACGCGGTCGCCGAGGCCGCCGAGCAGGCCTGGCGGCGCTTCGCCCCGGCCGGGCTGGGCGCCCTGCTGGCCCTCGAGCTGCTGCAGATTCCGCTGGCGTGGGACCTGGCCCGGCGGCTGCGCCGCAGCCAGGAGGGTGAGGCGGTCCTCCTCCGGGCCGCCGTCGACGCCTCCCACGCCGAGCGGCGGCGCATCGCCCACGACGTGCACGACGGCGTCGTGCAGGACCTCACCGGGCTGACCTACGACCTGGACGCCGCCCGGCTGGGCGGCTCCGCGGACCCCCGCACCCGCGCCCTGCTGGCGGCCACGGCCGGCGGCCTGCGCCGCTGCGTCTCGGAGCTCCGCCGGCTCCTCGTGGACCTCAGCCCGCCACCGCTCCCCGCCGCGGGGCTCGGGCCGGCGCTCCAGGGGCTGGCCGCGGGGCTGGAGCGGCGGGGCTGCGAGGTGGTCCTGGACGCGGGCCCGGCCGACGGCCTGCCCCGCCCCGCGGCCGCGCTGCTGTACCGCTGCGCCCTGGAGGCGGTCCGCAACGTGTCCCACCACAGCCGGGCCCGCACCGTCCGGATCACGCTGACCCGCCGCGACGACGTCGTCACGCTGGTCGTGGACGACGACGGGGTCGGCTTCGACGACGCCCGGCTGGCCGAGCGCAGCGCTGCCGGCCACCTGGGGCTGCGCGCGCTGTCGGACCTGATCGGGGAGTCGGGGGGCTCGCTGACCGCGGAGAGCTGTCCCGGGCGCGGCACCCGGCTGACGGTCACCGTCCCCGTCGAGCCGGCCGGCCCCCGGCCGGCCGCCGCCGTGCCCGCGGCCGGGGCGGTCCGGTGATCCGCGTCCTGGTCGTCGACGACCACTCGATCGTCCGGACCGGGCTCGCGCACCTGCTGGGCACCGCCGCGGACGTCGTCTGCGTCGGCACGGAGGCCGACGGGCGGGCGGGCCTGGCGGCCGTGGCGGCCCTGCGGCCGGACGTGCTCCTGCTCGACCTGTCGATGCCCGTGCTCGACGGCGTCGAGGTGATCCGGGCCCTGCGCGCGGCCGGGGACCCGGTCCGCATCCTGGTGCTGACGTCCTTCGCCGACGCCGACCTGGTGCTCGCCGCCGTCCACGCGGGCGCCGACGGCTACCTGCTCAAGCAGAGCGAGGCCGAGACCGTCCTCGACGGGGTGCGGGCGGTGGTCCGGGGCGACGCACCCGTCGACCCTGCGGTCGCCCGGTCGCTGCTGTCCGAGGTGCGCGGGCGGGCGCAGGCCGACCCGCTGACCGAACGGGAGCGCGAGGTGCTGGAGCTGATCCGCCAGGGGCAGCCCAACAAGTCCATCGCGCGCCGGCTGGCCATCAGCGAGCGCACCGTGAAGGCGCACGTGACCCACATCCTCCAGCGGCTGGGGGTCGCCGACCGGACGCAGGCCGCCCTCTGGGCCGAGCGCCACCGGCAGGGCGCGGACCGCGCCTGACGGGGGCGGCCTCAGCGGGTCCGGCGGAGCAGCGCCATGAACATCGCGTCGGTGCCGTGCCGGTGCGGCCACAGCTGCCCGAAGTCCCCGCGCGCGATGCCCGGCACCTCCGGGAACAGCGGGGCCACCGGCAGCACCTCGACGTCGTCCCGGGCGGCGGCGGTGCCGACGACGGCCACCGTCTCCTCCGTGTGCGGTGAGCACGTCACGTAGGCCAGCACCCCGCCGGGGCGCACCGAGGCCAGCGCGGCGGCGAGCAGTTCGGTCTGCAGCTCGACGAGCGCCGGGACGTCCTCGGGGGTCCGCCGCCAGCGCACCTCCGGACGGCGGCGCAACGCGCCCAGGCCCGTGCACGGGGCGTCCAGCAGCACCCGGTCGAAGGAGCCCGGCGCCCACGGCGGCTCCCGGCCGTCGGCGGCCAGCACCTCGACGTCGGCCTCCCCGGCCAGTGCGCGGCGGACCAGCTCGGCCCGGTGCGGCGCGCGGTCGGCGGCGGTGAGCCGGACGCCGCCGGGCCGGAGCGCGGCGAGCAGCCCGGCCTTCCCGCCGGGGCCGGCGCACACGTCCAGCCACGCCTCGTCGGGCCCCTCGAGCGGTGCGCGAGCGAGCAGCAGGGCGGCGAGCTGGCTCCCCTCGTCCTGCACCGCCGCCCGCCCCGAGCGCACCGCCGCGAGACGGCCCGGGTCCCCCCCGCCGAGCCGGACGGCGTACGGCGACCACGGGCCCGGCGAACCGCCGGACTCCTCGGCCAGCGCGGCGCGCTCCATGCGCCGGGCGACCAGGTGCACCTCGGGGGCCGCGTCGTCGGCCAGCAGCGCCGGCTCCAGCTCGTCGTCGCCACCCAGTGCGTCGCGCCAGGCCTCGACGATCCAGCGCGGGTGGTCGGTGGCCAGCGCGAGCCGCTCGTCGCCCCCGGCCCCCAGCGCGGCCAGCCACGCGGCCCGGTCGCCGCCCGCGGCGACCTTGCGCAGCACGGCGTTGACCAGACCGGAGGCACCGGTGCCGACGATGGCGCGGGTCAGGGCGACGGTGGTGTCCACGGCCGCGTGGGAGGGCACCCGCAGGTCGACGAGCTGGTAGGCGCCCAGCCGGAGCAGGTCCAGCACCCGCGGGTCCAGCTCGGTCAGCGGGCGGGACACCAGCCCGGTCAGGATCGCGTCGAGGGTGCCCCGGGCGCGCAGCGCGCCGTACGCGAGCTGGGTGGCGAAGGCGGCGTCGCGGGGCTCGAGGTCGCGCTCGCGCAGCAGCTGCGGGAGGAGCAGGTTGGCGTAGGCGTCGCGCGAGGACACGCCGTCGAGGACGTCGTACGCGGTCAGGCGGGCCCCGTCCAGCGGGCGCCGCCGGGGAGCCGGGCGCGGGCGGCCGCCGCGGCGGGGGGCGCCTCCCTGGCGCTCGGGCGGGCGGGTCACCCGCCGCCCAGCCGCTCGCCCGTGGCGGGACGCGCCCCGCGGGCCCAGTCCGCCGCCGGCAGCATCCGCTTGCCCGCGGGCTGCACCTGGTCCAGCCGCACCGCGCCGTGGCCGGTGCCCACGAGCACGTCCCCGTCGACGTGCAGCTCACCGGGCGCCAGGGCCGGGCCCCCGGGGACGGGCACGGCCGGGCCGAGGCGCATCCGCTCCCCCCGCCACGTCGTCCACGCGCCCGGGGCCGGGGAGACGCCGCGGATCCGCCGGTCCACCACGTGGGCGGGCAGCGTCCAGTCGACCCGGGCGTCCGCCGTCTCCACCTTCGGGGCGAGGCTGACGCCCTCGGCCGGCTGCGGCTGCGGCTCCAGCGCACCGGCGGCGATGCCGTCCAGGGTGGCCAGCAGCAGCTGCGCTCCGCTGACGGCCAGCCGCTCGAGCAGGTCGCCGGCGGTGTCCCGCGGCCGGATGGCCTCGGTCAGGGTGCCGTAGACCGGCCCGGTGTCCAGGCCCGCCTCCAGGAGGAAGGTCGACGCCCCGGTCACCTCGTCGCCGGCCATGATCGCGTGCTGCACCGGCGCTGCCCCCCGCCACGCGGGCAGCAGCGAGAAGTGCAGGTTCACCCAGCCGCGCGGCGGCACGTCCAGCGCCGCCTGGGGCACCAGAGCACCGTAGGCCACCACGGGCACGCAGTCGACGCCGAGGGCCGCGAGCTGCTCGAGGAACTCGGGCTCGCGGGGCGAACGCGGCTGGAGCACCGGGAGGCCGGCCGCGTCGGCCCGCTCCGCGACCGGGGAGCGGCTGACCTTCCGGCCGCGCCCGGAGCGGGCGTCCGGCCGGGTGAGGACGGCGACGACCTCGTGGTCGGAGGCGAGCAGCGCCTCCAGGGACGGGACGGCGGGCGCCGGCGTGCCGGCGAACAGGAGCTTCAGTGCGGGCTCACCTTCACGACGGGGAGGTAGCTGCCGTGGCCGTTCCACTCGGCGGCCCGGATCTCGGCGAGCGCGGCGGCGCGGTCGGCGTCGGCGAGCCGCTCGACGAACAGCACGCCGTCGAGGTGGTCGGTCTCGTGCTGGATCGCGCGGGCCAGCAGCTCGGAACCCTCGACCCGCACCGGGTCGCCGTGCACGTTCCAGCCGGTGGCGACCACGTGCAGGTGGCGCCGGCAGTCGTAGCGCAGGGCGGGGATGGACAGGCAGCCCTCGGGGCCGTCCTGCACCTCCTCCCCCACCGGGGCGACGTCGGGGTTGACCAGGTGGCCGACCTCGCCGTCGACGTACCAGGTGAAGACCCGCAGCCCGACGCCGATCTGCGGCGCGGCCAGACCCGCGCCACCGGCGGCCCGCATGGTGTTGGTGAGGTCGTCGACGAGCCGCCGGAGCTCGGCGTCGAAGTCGACGACGGGGGCCGCGGGCCGGTGCAGCACCGGGTCGCCGAACAGCCGGATGGGGGTGACGCTCACCGGTCGATCGTAGGCGGCGCTGCTGAGGTGCTGGAGCGGCCCGCTGCAGGGTCCCGCCCTGAGCTCGCGAGCGGTGGGGGGCAGCGGGGTCCTTCTCCCAGCGCGGCCCGGACGGCGGCGGCGGCGTGCAGCGCCGTCGTGGGGAAGGTCGGGACGGGGACGTCGTCCGGCCCGATCAGCAGCTCGATCTCGGTGCAGCCGAGCACCACCCCCTGCGCGCCGCGGGCCACCAGCCGGCCGACCACCTCCTGGTAGGTCCGCCGCGACTCCTCGCGGACGACGCCGAGCACCAGCTCGTCGTAGATCACCCGGTGCACCAGGTCGCGGTCGGGCTGCTCCGGGACGTCGATCGCGCCGGTCACCGCATCGGCGACGGTGTGCATCGTGTTGGTGCACAGCAGCACCAGGTCCGCGCCGGCGTCCTGCAGCGCACGCGCGTCGGCCGCCAGCAGCTCCCCCGCGGCGGCCCACTCGCCGGCCGCCTGCAGCCGCTGGACGCCGGCGAAGTCCACCGAGAGGAGGATGCAGCGCGCCGAGTGGAACCCGCCGAGCCGGTCGCGCACCGCCTCGTTGAGCAGCCGGTAGTACAGCGCACTGCTCTCCCAGCTCATCCCGCCCAGCAGCCCGATCGTCCGCACGCCCGGCATCGTCGCAGCTCGCCGGCGCCCGGCGCAGCGGTGCGGGCCTCCGGGCTCTCCCGCGCGTGGTCGCGCCCTGCCCACGCAGACGGGGCAGAGCGCGACCGGCCGGGGGCAGCAGCACCGGGAGACCACCACCGCAGCGGCGACGCCTACACCAGGTCGAGCGGGTCCAGCTGCACGCGCACGTGCTCGGGCACCTTCTTCGCGCTCCGCACGCCCTGCACCTCGGCGAGCGCGTGCGCCAGGGCGGCGCCCTCGGTCCGCGGCACCCGCACCAGGTACCGCTCGCGCTCCCCCTCCTGCCCCGGCCGCGGCCGCTCCGGCACCGGCCCCAGCAGGTCGGCGCCGTCGGGCAGCCGTGCGGTGGCCAGGAACTCCGCCAGCGCGGACGGCGACCCCACCAGCGACGCCATGCGCGTCACCGGCGGGAACCCCAGCTCCCGGCGGTCGGCGAGCTCCCGCTCGGCCAGCCAGGCCGGGTCCCAGCGCACCAGGGCCTGCACCACCGGGTGGGCGGCGTCGGCGGCCACGACCACCTGCCCGCCGGCCGAGGCCGGTCGCACGAGCGCCGCGGCGGTCGTCCACCGGCGCAGCGTCTCCTCCCCCGCCCGCAGGTCGGCCCGGCCCAGCAGCGCCCAGGAGTCCAGCAGCAGCGCGGCGCCGTAACCGCCGTCGGCCACCGGCTCCGCCCCCGGCGTGGCGACGACCAGCGCCGGCCCCGCCGGCACGGTGGCGAGGACCCCGGACGTGCTGCCGGAGGTGCGCACGGTCGTGCCCGGGAAGGCGCGCGCGAGCTCCTCGGCGGTGCGCGACTCCCCCACCACCGCGGCCCGCAGCTTCGTCGCGTGGCAGTGCGGGCAGTCGAAGGTGGCCGCCGGCCGGGCGCACCAGCGGCAGGCCGGGATGCGGGTCCCCCCGGGACCTGGTCGCGGCGATATGCCCAGCGGGCCCGCGCAGTGCGCGCACCGGGCCGGCGCCCGGCAGCGGGCGCACGCCAGCGACGGGACGTAGCCGCGCCGGGGCACCTGCACGAGCACCGGTGCCCCCGCGGCCAGCGCGCGGCGGGCCGTCTCGTAGGCCAGCGAGGGCAGGCGCGCGGTGCGCGCCGCCGGGTCGCGGGCCAGCTCGAAGTCGTCGCCCAGCGCCTGCACCCGCGGGGCCGCGGCGCGCAGCGCCGGGCGGTCGGCGACCAGCTCGTTGGCCCAGCCGGACTCCACGAGCAGCGCGGCCTCGGCGGTGCGCGACGTGCCCGCGACCACCGCGGCGCAGGAGTCGAGCCAGGCGCGCTGGACCAGCACGTCGCGGGCGTGCGGGTAGGGCGCCCGCTCCTCGGAGTGCAGGTCGTCGCCGTCGTCCCAGACGACCACCAGGCCGAGGTCCCGGACCGGCGCGAACATCGCCGCCCGGGTGCCCAGCACCACCTGCGCGGCGCCGCGCGAGGCGGCGAGGAACCGCCGGTAGCGCTTCTCGGGCGAGTCGTCGGCCCGCAGCACGGTGAAGGAGTGCTCGGGCAGCAGGCGCTGCGCCGCCGCGGCCAGCCGGTCGAGGTCCCGGCCGTCGGGGACCACCACCAGCGACCCGCGCCGCCCCGCGAGCGCCGCGCGGCACAGCTCGACGAGCCGGGTGGGCCACTCCTCACCGGGCAGCGCCGTCCAGACCGCGCGCGCCGGCCGCCCCTCGGCCAGGGCGGACAGGAGCGCCGGCCCGGCCTGGTAGCGGGCGAACCCGGCGGGGTCCGGCGGCTCGGGCAGGGCCGCGGGGGTCGGCGACTCCCGCTTCTCGGCGGCGCCCCGGCGCGGCGGCAGGGCCAGCCGCAGCACGTCGCTCGCCGTCCCCGCGTAGCGGTCCGCCACGGCCCGGACCAGCCGCGCGACCTGCGAGGTGAGCACCGGTTCGCCGGAGGGCACGTGCGAGAGCGGCTGCAGCCGGCCGGCGAAGTCGGTGCTCTCCGCCAGCTCCCAGACCACGCCGTCGACGAGCCGGCCGTGGAACCGGACCCGCACCCGGCACCCGGCCTGCACCGTGCCGGCGTACTTCTCCGGGACGGCGTAGTCGAACGGCCGGTCCAGGTGCGCCAGGGGCACGTCGACGACGACCCGGGCGACCTGCACCGGACCAGTCTCCGTGCTCACACCGACAACTCCCCGGCTCCGGGGGTCGGCGGGGTCCTTCGGTTCAGGCGACCGCGGCCTTCAGCGCCTCGACCCGGTCCAGCCGCTCCCAGGGCAGGTCGAGGTCAGCGCGGCCGAAGTGGCCGTAGGCGGCGGTGGGGCCGTAGATCGGGCGGAGCAGGTCCAGGTCGCGGACGATGGCGCCCGGCCGCAGGTCGAACACCGAGGTGATCGCCTTCTCCAGCACCTCGTCGGCGACCGCGCCGGTGCCCTGCGTGTCGACGAACAGCCCGACCGGGTGCGCGGCGCCGATGGCGTAGGCCACCTGCACCTCGCAGCGGCGGGCCAGGCCCGCGGCCACCACGTTCTTGGCGACCCAGCGCATCGCGTACGCGCCCGAGCGGTCGACCTTCGACGGGTCCTTGCCGGAGAAGGCACCGCCGCCGTGGCGCGCCATGCCGCCGTAGGTGTCGACGATGATCTTCCGGCCGGTGAGCCCGGCGTCGCCCATCGGGCCGCCGATGACGAACTTGCCGGTCGGGTTCACGAGCAGCCGGTGCCCCTTGGTGGGCAGGCCGAGCGCGGCCAGCTCCGGCTCGACGACGAGCTCCTCGATGTCGGGGGTGAGCAGCGTCTCGATGGAGATGTCCTCGGCGTGCTGCGAGGAGACGACGACCGTGTCGACGGCCACCGGGCGGTCGTCCTCGTAGACGACGGTGACCTGGGTCTTGCCGTCGGGCCGCAGGTAGGGCACCGAGCCGTCCTTGCGCACCGCGGAGAGCCGGCGGGACAGCCGGTGGGCCAGCGCGATCGGCAGCGGCATCAGCTCGGGGGTCTCGTCGGTCGCGTACCCGAACATCAGGCCCTGGTCGCCGGCGCCCTGGCGCTCGATCGCATCCTCGACGGCCTGCTCCTGGTCGCGGACCTGGGCCTGCGTCCGCGACTCGTACCCGACGTCCACGCCCTGGGCGATGTCGGGCGACTGGGCGCCGATGGACACGCTGACGCCGCAGGAGGCACCGTCGAAACCCTTGCGCGAGGAGTCGTAGCCGATCCGGAGCACCGTCTCGCGGACGATCGCCGGGATGTCGACGTACCCGGCCGTGGTGACCTCGCCGGCGATGTGCACCTGGCCGGTGGTGATGAGCGTCTCGACGGCGACGCGGCTGCGCGGGTCCTGGGCGAGCATCGCGTCCAGGATCGAGTCGCTGATCTGGTCGGCGATCTTGTCCGGGTGGCCCTCGGTCACCGACTCGGACGTGAAGAGGCGGCGTGGCACTCGGTGACTCCCTGGGACGGTGGGCGGGTGGGGGCGGAGCGACGGCGGCTCGACGGACGTTCGGTGCGGAGCACCGGGGAGGAACGTTACCGGCGCACCCCCGCGACGGGCACGACGGCTCCGTCAGGCCTCGCCGGGCCCGCCCAGCCGGGCGGCGACGGCGGTCCAGATCCCGGCGGCGACGGCGTCCTTGCTGCCCCGCGGGACCTCGGTGACCGCGCCGTCGGCGGCGAGCACGACGACGGCGTTGTCCGGCCGGCCGAACACCTGGCCCGCCGAGACGTCGTTGACCACGAGGAGGTCGCAGCCCTTCCGGGCGAGCTTGGCCCGGGCGTGGGTGAGCACGTCGCCGTCGGCGTCCCCGGTCTCGGCGGCGAAACCGATGACGAGCTGACCGGGCCGCCGCTCGCCGACGAGCTCGGCGAGCACGTCGGGGTTGCGGACCAGCTCCACCGCGCTGGGCTCCGCGGCCGAACCCTTCTTCAGCTTGGTCGCGGCGACGCCGGCCGGGCGGAAGTCGGCCACCGCCGCGCTCATGACCACCACGTCGGCGGCCTGGGCCTCGGTCAGCACCGCCGTCCGCAGCTGCTCGGCGGTCTCCACGGGCACGACCCGGACCCCGAAGGGGGTGGGGGCCTCCACGTTGGCCGCGACCAGGACCACCTCGGCGCCGCGGGCGGCGGCCACGCGGGCCAGCGCCCAGCCCTGCCGGCCCGAGGAGCGGTTGCCGAGGTAGCGGACCGGGTCCAGCGGCTCGCGGGTGCCGCCGGCGCTGATGACCACCGTCCGGCCGGCGAGGTCGCGGGGCAGCGCGGCGGCGCCGCCCTCGAGGACGACGGCGGCCAGGGCGGCGACGTCGCCGGGCTCGGGCAGCCGGCCGGGGCCGGAGTCGGGCCCGGTGAGCCGGCCGACGGCGGGCGGGAGGACGATCGAGCCCCGGCGGCGCAGCGTCGCCACGTTGTCCTGCGTCGCGGGGTGCAGCCACATCTCGGTGTGCATGGCCGGCACGAAGACGACCGGGCAGTGCGCGGTGAGCAGGGTGGCGGTGAGCAGGTCGTCGGCCCGGCCCGCCGCGGCCCGCGCCAGCAGGTCGGCGGTGGCCGGCGCGACGACGACGAGGTCGGCGGTCTGCCCGATGCGCACGTGGGCGACCTCGGGGACGTCGGACCATACGTCGGTGGTGACGGGGTTGCCGGAGAGGGCCTCGAAGGTCGCCGCCCCGACGAAGTGCAGCGCACCGGGCGTGGGGACGACGCGGACGTCGTGCCCCGCCTCGGTGAGGGCCCGCAGCAGCAGCGCGGCCTTGTAGGCGGCCACTCCCCCGCTGACACCCAGCACGATCCGGCTCATGCGCTCATCCTGCCGCAGGCACGACGACGCCCCCGGCGCGGGCCGGGGGCGTCACCAGAAAGGGATGGAACGGCCCCCTCGCAGGGGCCCGCCGCGAGTAGAGCGAGCGGTGGGGGGCGAGGGGGTCCTGTCTCAGTTCTCGCCGGCGGTGTGCGCCAGGAGGCCCTCGTTGATCTCGCGGAGCGCGATCGACAGCGGCTTCTCCTGGGGCGCGGTGTCGACCAGCGGGCCGACGTACTCCAGCAGGCCCTCGGAGAGCTGGCTGTAGTAGGCGTTGATCTGGCGCGCGCGCTTGGCGGCGAAGATCACCAAGCCGTACTTGCTGCTGGTGCGCTCGAGCAGCTCGTCGATCGGCGGGTTGGTGATGCCCTCGGGGGCGGGTGCGACTCCGGACACGGTCGGACGGGTCTCCTCGATCGTTTTCGTGGGAGCGGGCGGCCGGCGGACCGGCGGGCTCACTCGTGGGCGCCGGTGCCCGGAAGGGGTCCGGGCGAGGGCGCAGTCAGCAAGCCTACCAACTCGTCCGCGGCGCGGGCGACGTCGTCGTTGACCACCACCACGTCGAACTCGCCGGAGGAGTCCAGCTCGGCCTGCGCGATCGCCAGCCGGCGCTCCTGGACGGCGGCCGGCTCCGACCCCCGCCCGGCCAGCCGGCTCACCAGCTCGGCCCACGACGGCGGGGCGAGGAAGACCAGCTGCGCCTCGGGGGCGCGGGCCCGGACCTGCCGGGCGCCCTGGAGCTCGATCTCCAGCAGCGCCGGCCGGCCGCTGGCGAGTTGCGCCTGCACCGGCGCGAGCGGGGTGCCGTAGCGGTTGCCCGCGTACTCCGCCCACTCCAGGAGCCCGTCGGTGGCGATCAGCCGGTCGAACTCGGCGGCGGAGACGAAGTGGTAGTGCACGCCGTCGACCTCGCCGGGCCGGGGACGACGAGTGGTGGCCGACACCGACACCCAGACCTCGGGGTGCCGCCGCCGGACCTCGGCGACCACGGTGCCCTTGCCGACCCCGGAGGGTCCGGAGAGCACGGTCAGCCGTGCCGGTGTCGCTGCTGCCACTCGTCGTCCTCGCCCGGGGTCGTCGGCGGTTGCCGACGACCCCCTCAGACGGAGCCGTCGGCGGGGACCTGGTCGGCGTCGATCGTGTCGCCGCCGAACTCGGCCTCCAGCGCCCGCCGCTGGTTGGCGCCCAGCCCCCGCACGCGTCGCGTGGGGGAGATCTCCAGGCGCTCCATGATCTTCGCAGCCCGCGCCTTGCCCACACCGGGCAGGGATTCCAGGACCGCGGAGACCCGCATCTTGCCGATCACTTCATCGGTCTCGCCCTGCTTGAGGACGTCGCCGACGGTGGCGCCCTTGCTCTTGAGTCGCTCGCGCAGCTCGGCGCGCGCCTTGCGGGCCGCGGCCGCCTTCTCGAGGGCGGCGGCCCGCTGTTCCGGGGACAGTTCAGGCAGGGGCATCGTGCAACCCAATCGTGTCGTCGTCGGCCGATGTGCGACCGGCGGTCGTTCGGTTTCCGGGGACGCACCGCGTCCCCGGCTGCGAGCCTGTCCGCCCTGGGAGTTCAGGGCAAATCCGCAGGTCCGCGCGGACGCGGCGACCCGCGGCACGGCCCCGGCACCCCGGGTCCGCACGATCGCCGCCCTTTCGGTGACCCTCCGTGATCAGCCCAGGTCGGATGCGCTAACCGGACGGTCGGGTCTCGCCGGGTCGGTTGCCCGCGCACCTGGTCCGAGGCGCCGCGACACGCCGACGGGACGACACGCCCGGCAGCGGTTCCCGCCCCGCTCAGGCCGCCAGCGCCTCCGCCCAGCGCTCGGCGGCGGCCCGCAGCGCGGCCGGGTCCGGGCCCGCGCCGAGCACGTCCCGGGACACCGTGGGCACGACCGCGGCGCGGACGCCGAACAGCCGGCGCAGGTCGCGCACCGTGCCGCCCTGCGCACCGAGGCCGGGTGCCAGCACCGGACCGCCCAGACCGGCCAGGTCGACGTCCAGCTCCCGCAGCGTCGCCCCGACCACCACCCCGAACGAGCCGGTGGTGGGCCCGAACCCGGTCGCCAGGTCCCGCACGGCACCGGGGTCGGGCAGCGGATCGCCCACGACCCAGCCCGGGGTGTTCCACCCGCGCACGGTGTCGACGACGACCTGCGCGGCCGACCGCTCGCCGGCGCGCGCGTGCTGGAGCGTCCCGGCGTCGGGGTTGGAGGTGCGGGCCAGCACGAACAGCCCCCCGCCGTGCTGCCGCGCGGTGTCGACCGCCGGCTGCAGCGAGCCCGGTCCCAGGTAGGGGTTGACGGTCATCGCGTCCACCGCCAGCGGGTGGTCGGCGCGCAGGTGGTCGGCGTAGGCGGCCATGGTCGAGCCGATGTCGCCGCGCTTGGCGTCCAGCAGCACCAGCGCCCCGGCGGCCCGCGCCCGGGCCACCCCCTCCTCCAGGACGGCGACGCCGCGGGAGCCGAACCGCTCGTAGAAGGCGATCTGCGGCTTGAGGACGGCGACCGACCCGGCCAGCGCGCCGATGACGGCGTCGGTGAACGCGGCTATCCCCTCGGCGCTGTCGGGCAGCCCCCAGGCGTCCAGCAGGGCGGCGTGCGGGTCGATGCCGACGCACAGCGGCCCCCGGGCGGCCACGGCGTCGGCGAGCCGTTGACCGAAGGGTGCGTTCACGGGGCCTCCACGGATCGGGGCAGGGTCTCGCCGAGCGCGTCGACGCAGCGCCGCGCGAGCATGGGGTCGGCGAACGCGCCGGCGGCGGCCTGCACGGCGTCGGCCCCGGCGGTGAAGAGCGCCTCGAACGAGGCGGGGTCGGTCACCCCGCCCATCGCCAGGACGTCGAAGTGCGCCCCGCCCGACGCGCGCAGGGCGACCAGGCGGCGGGTGAAGTCCAGCGCCGGCTCGCGGACGGCTATCCCGGACAGCCCGGCCAGCTCGCGCCCCGGGAAGGTGGGCGTGCCGTCGCTGCGGCGCACCCGGCTCTGCACGGTGTTGATGCCGGCGATCCCGTCGACCAGCGGGGCCAGCCGAGGGACGAGCGCAGCCAGCCGGTCGACGTCCAGCCAGGAGAGCTTGGCCACCAGCCCCGTGCGGTCGTCGAGCTGCCGTCGCACCGCCTCGACGACCGCGACGGTCGCGTCGGCGTCCAGGCACAGCGGCGGCTTCACCCCGGCCGCCGACCGGTCGAGGGTGTTGGGGCAGGAGAGGTTCAGCTCGACCACCGTCGCGCCGGCCTCCTGCGCCAGGAGCGCGGTGCGGGCGAAGTCAGCCGCCAGGTCGTCGCCCTCCCCCATGACGCTCACCAGCAGCACCTGCTCCTCGCCGACGGCGGCCACGGCGCGCGCCAGGTCGGCCATCCACTCCTCCGGCTCGGGCGACGGGACGCCGAAGGAGTTGACGCTGCTCACCGCCGGCGAGCCCGGCGGCACCCAGTCCCAGGGGTCGGATACGACGTCCGCGACGGCTCCCGGGGGAAGGCTCGCCGTCTGCGCCGGGGCGACCGTCCAGTTCGGGGCCTCGTTGGGCGGGTGGGCGCGGCCGCGCACGGTCTTGTACGTGAGCACGTTCCAGCCGTTGGCCACGTTGTGCCGCACCCACGCCGCGCTGCCGTTGAGGACGCACGAGGAGACCCCGACGGGGAACCCCACCGTGCGGCCGAGCAGCGGCCAGCGCCGCCCACCCGCGGTCGGCCGCTCGGGCAGCCGCGGGCCCAGCGGCCGCTCCAGGTTCTCGCGGAAGGAGCCGAGCACGTCGTAGGCGGGCGTGGGCAGCCCGTGCGCGGCCAGCAGGTCGGCCCGGCGGGCGGTGCAGAGCACGCGGGTGAGGAGCGGCAGGTCGTCCTCGCCGACCGCGCCGGTGGCCAGCCGGGCGGCCAGGTCGGTGGCCGCACCGGTCAGCGCGTCGAGGTCGGCCTGCGGGGGCCGCCCGAACCGGGTGAGCCCCGCCGCGAACGCCGCGGGCAGCCCCTCGACCAGCCCGCGGGCGACGACGTCGTCGCGCAGCCGGGCGACCGCGCCGGGCGACGACGTCGTCACGCCTGCGTCCCCGCGAAGGTGCTCGGGCCGCCGTGCGTGCCGCCGGCCAGCGCCGCGTGCACCTCCTGCAGGCTGCGCACGCCGATGCCCCCGTGGCGGAGCGCCTCGATGCCCTGGACCGCGGCGGCCATGCCCTGCACCGTCGTGATGCACGGGATGCCGGCGCTGACCGCGGCCGTGCGGATCTCGTAGCCGTCCAGCCGCGGGCCGCTGTTGCCCGGGGCGCCGAACGGGGTGTTGAAGACCAGGTCCACCTCGCCGGCCTGGATGAGCTCCACGATGTTGCCCGGGCCCTCGCTGAACTTCCCGACCACCTCGGCGGCGACGCCGTGGCGCCGCAGCACCTGGGCGGTGCCCGTGGTCGCGAGCAGGCGGAAGCCCAGGTCGGCGAGCCGCTTGATCGGGAAGACCGCGGAGCGCTTGTCCCGGTTGGCCAGGGACACGAAGACCGTGCCCCCGGTGGGCAGCGAGCCGTAGGCGGCGGCCTGCGACTTGGCGAACGCCGTGCCGAACTGCGCATCCAGGCCCATCACCTCGCCGGTGGACTTCATCTCCGGGGAGAGGACGGTGTCGACCCCGTGGCCCTCGACGGTTCGGAACCGGTGGAACGGCAGCACCGCCTCCTTCACCGCGATCGGCGCGTGGTCGGGCAGGTCGGTGCCGTCGCCGGTGGCCGGGAGGACACCCGCGGCCCGCAGCGAGGCGATCGACTCGCCGACGGCGATCCGCGCCGCCGCCTTCGCCAGCTGCACCGCCGTCGCCTTGGAGACGAAGGGCACCGTGCGGCTGGCCCGCGGGTTGGCCTCGATGACGTAGAGGATGTCGTCCTTGATCGCGTACTGGACGTTCATCAGCCCGCGGACGCCGATCCGCGCGGCCAGCTTCCCCGTCGCCGCCCGGATCTTGAGCAGGTCGGCCGACCCGAGGGTGATCGGCGGCAGCGCGCACGCGGAGTCACCGGAGTGGATGCCGGCCTCCTCGATGTGCTCCATGACCCCGCCCAGGTACAGGTCGGTGCCGTCGTAGAGGGCGTCGACGTCGATCTCGACCGCGTCCTCCAGGAAGCGGTCGACCAGCACCGGGTGGTCGTCGCTGACCTCGGTCGCCTTGGCGATGTAGCCCTCCAGCGTGGCGTCGTCGTAGACGATCTCCATGCCGCGCCCGCCGAGCACGTAGGAGGGGCGCACGAGCACCGGGTAGCCGATCCCCGTCGCGATCGCGTGGGCCTCGGCGAACGTCGTCGCCGTGCCGTGCTTGGGGGCCAGCAGACCGGTGTCGGCCAGCACGCGGGAGAACGCGCCGCGGTGCTCCGCGGCGTCGATCGCCTCCGGGGAGGTGCCCAGCACCGGGACGCCGGCGTCCTTGAGCCGCTGCGCCAGGCCCAGCGGCGTCTGCCCGCCCAGGGTGCAGATCACCCCGGCCACCGGCCCGGCCGCGCGCTCGGCCTCGACCACCTCGAGGACGTCCTCGAAGGTCAGCGGCTCGAAGTACAGCCGGTCGGCGGTGTCGTAGTCGGTGGAGACGGTCTCGGGGTTGCAGTTGACCATCACCGCCTCGTAGCCGGCGTCCTGCAGCGCCATGACGGCGTGCACGCAGGAGTAGTCGAACTCGATGCCCTGGCCGATCCGGTTGGGGCCGGAGCCCAGGATGAGCACCGCCTCCTTCTCCCGCGGCTGCACCTCGGTCTCCTCGTCGTAGGAGGAGTAGTGGTACGGGGTGCGGGCGGCGAACTCCGCGGCGCAGGTGTCGACGGTCTTGTAGACCGGCCGCACGCCCAGCCGCCAGCGCAGCGACCGGACGCCGTCCTCGCCGGCGAGCTCGGGGCGCAGCGCGGCGATCTGCCGGTCGGACAGCCCGTGCCGCTTGGCCCGCCGGAGCAGCCCCGCGGTGAGCGACGGCGTCGCACGGACCTCCTCGGCGACCTCGCGGACCAGGGCGATCTGGTCGACGAACCACGGGTCGAAGCCGCTCGCCTCGGCCACCTGCTCGACGGTCGCGCCCGCCGCCAGCGCCGCCTCGGCGGTGTAGAGCCGCCCGTCGACCGGGGTCCGCAGCGCCTCGAGCAGCTCCTCGGCCGACCGCGGTTCCGGACCCCCGGTCCAGAACCCGGCCACCTTCGTCTCGGTGGAGCGCATCGCCTTGCCCAGGGCCTCGGCGAAGTTGCGGCCCATCGACATGACCTCGCCGACGCTCTTCATCGTCGTGGTCAGCCGGGGGTCGGCGCCGGGGAACTTCTCGAACGCGAAGCGCGGGATCTTCACGACGACGTAGTCCAGCGTCGGCTCGAACGCCGCCGGGGTGACGCCGGTGATGTCGTTGGTGATCTCGTCGAGGGTGTAGCCGATGGCGAGCTTCGCGGCGATCTTGGCGATCGGGAAGCCGGTCGCCTTGGACGCCAGCGCGGAGCTCCGCGAGACCCGCGGGTTCATCTCGATGACGACCAGCCGGCCGTCGGCGGGGTTGACGGCGAACTGGATGTTGCAGCCGCCGGTGTCCACCCCGACCTCGCGCAGCACGGCGATGCCGACGTCGCGCATCCGCTGGTACTCGACGTCGGTGAGCGTCATCGCCGGGGCCACGGTCACCGAGTCGCCGGTGTGCACGCCCATCGCGTCGATGTTCTCGATGGAGCAGATGACGACGACGTTGTCGCTGCGGTCGCGCATCAGCTCGAGCTCGTACTCCTTCCAGCCGAGCACCGACTCCTCGATCAGCACGGTGTGCACCGGGGAGTCGGCCAGCCCGTGCGCGGCCATCCGCCGCAGCATCGCCTCGTCGGTGGCGAACCCGGAGCCGAGGCCGCCCATGGTGAAGCTGGGCCGGATGACGACCGGGTAGCCGACCTCCTCGGCGGTCTCCAGCGCCTCCTCGACCGTCGCGCAGACCCGCGAGCGCGGGGCGTCGGCGCCGATGGACCGGACGATGTCCTTGAACATCTGCCGGTCCTCGCCGCGGTTGATCGCGTCGACGTCGGCGCCGATGAGCTGCACGCCGTACTTCTCCAGCACGCCGTTCTCGTACAGGCCGATCGCGATGTTGAGCGCGGTCTGCCCGCCGAGGGTGGCCAGCAGCGCGTCGGGGCGCTCCTTGGCGATCACCTTCTCGACGAACTCCGGGGTCAGCGGCTCCACGTAGGTGGCGTCGGCGATCTCCGGGTCGGTCATGATCGTCGCCGGGTTGCTGTTGACCAGGCTGACCCGCAGCCCCTCGGCCTTGAGCACGCGGCAGGCCTGGGTGCCGGAGTAGTCGAACTCGGCGGCCTGGCCGATGAGGATCGGCCCGGAGCCGATCACCATCACGTGCTGGATGTCGGTGCGCCTGGGCACGTCAGGCCTCCTTCTCGCCGGTGCTGCGTTCCACGACGGGAGGCGGGCTGACCGCGTCGCCACCGCGGCGGGCGGTCTCCATCAGGTCCACGAAGCGCTGGAACAGGGGGGCGGCGTCGTGCGGGCCGGCCGCCGACTCCGGGTGGAACTGGACGCTGAACGCGGGGGCGTCGACCAGCCGCAGCCCCTCGACGACGTCGTCGTTGAGGCCGACGTGGCTGACCTCCACCGGGCCGTACGGCGTGTCGGTGGGCCGGTCCAGCGGGGCGTCGACGGCGAAGCCGTGGTTGTGGCTGGTCACCCGCACCGTGCCGCTGACCCGGTCGAGCACCGGCTGGTTCAGCCCGCGGTGGCCGAAGCGCAGCTTGTAGGTGCCCAGGCCCAGCGCCCGGCCGAGGATCTGGTTGCCGAAGCAGATGCCGAACAGCGGCCGGCGGGCGTCGAGCACCCCGCGCACCGCCTCGACGGCGTAGCCCGCCGCGGCCGGGTCGCCGGGGCCGTTGGAGAGGAACACCCCGTCGGGCCCGGCGGCCAGCAGCTCCTCGGCGGTGGCCGTGGAGGGCAGCACGTGGGTCTCGACGCCGAGCGCGGCCAGGTGGCGCGGGGTGGCGGTCTTGATGCCGAGGTCCAGGGCGGCGATGGTGAACCGCTTCTCCCCCACCGCCGGGACGACGTAGGGCTCCCCCGTGCTCACCGTGGGGGCCAGGTCGGCACCCGACATGCTCGCGGCGGCGGTCACCCGGGCCAGCAGCGCCTCGGCGTCCAGCTCGGTGCTGATGCCGGCGCGCATCGCGCCCCGGTCGCGCAGGTGCCGGGTCAGCGCGCGGGTGTCGACGCCGCTGATGCCGACGACCCCCTGGGCCGCCAGCTCGTCGTCCAGGCCGCCCGTGGCACGCCAGTTGCTCGTGCGCCGCGCGGGGTCGCGGACGACGAAGCCCGCGACCCACATCCGGCTGCTCTCGTCGTCCTCGCCGTTGACGCCGGTGTTGCCGATGTGCGGCGCCGTCATGGCCACGATCTGGCCGGCGTAGCTGGGGTCGGTGAGCGTCTCCTGGTAACCGGTCATCCCGGTGGCGAAGACCGCCTCCCCGACCGTCGTCCCGGTGGCGCCGTAGGACTCGCCCCGGAACGTGCGCCCGTCCTCGAGCACGAGGATCGCGTCGCTCACCGCTGCACCCTCCGGCTGCCTGCCACCTCGGACGAGATCGCCGATCTCGTCCCCGTCCGCGCGTTGATGGGGCCGAGATCGCCGATCTCGCCGCCGGAAGTCGCGTCGATCACCGTGTTGCCTTTCCGTCCAGGACGGTCGCGGTCCCCCGCAGGAACGTCGCGACCACCCGGCCGGGGAGCTCCCGGCCGGCATAGGGGCTGTTGCGGCTGCGGCTGGCCAGCGCCGCGGGGTCGACCGCCGCGCGGGCGGTCGGGTCGACGAGCACCAGGTTGGCGGGCTCGCCGGGGGCGATCGGGCGGCCGTGGTCGGCCAGGCGGCCGATCTGCGCGGGGCGGACCGACATGCGGTCGGCGACCCCGGCCCAGTCCAGGCGGCCGGGCTCGACCATCGTCTCGATCACGACCGAGAGCGCCTGCTCCAGCCCGAGCATCCCGGGCCGGGCCTGCGCCCACTCGCTCTCCTTGTCCTCCACCGCGTGCGGGGCGTGGTCGGTGCCGACGGCGTCGATCGTGCCGTCGGCCAGCCCGGCGCGCAGGGCCTCGACGTCGGCGTCCGTCCGGAGCGGCGGGTTCACCTTGAACACCGGGTCGTAGGACTCCGCGCAGGCGTCGGTGAGCAGCAGGTGGTGCGGGGTCACCTCGGCGGTCACCCGGACACCGCGGGACTTCGCCCAGCGCAGGATCTCCACCGAGCCCGCCGTCGAGACGTGGCAGACGTGCAGCCGGGCACCGACGTGCTCGGCGAGCAGCACGTCGCGGGCGATGATCGCCTCCTCCGCGGCGGCCGGCCAGCCGGTGAGCCCGAGCCGGGCGGAGCGGTCGCCCTCGTGCATCTGCGCGCCGGCGGTGAGCCGCGGCTCCTCGGCGTGCTGGGCGATCACCCCGTCGAAGGCCTTCACGTACTCCAGCGCGCGGCGCATGAGCGCGGGGTCGGCGACGCAGTGCCCGTCGTCGGAGAAGACCCGCACCCGGGCGGCGGAGTCGGCCATCGCGCCGAGCTCGGCCAGCCGCTCGCCCGCCAGCCCGACGGTCACCGCGCCCACCGGGACGACGTCGACCAGACCCGCCTCCTGACCCAGCCGCCACACCTGCTCGACCACCCCGGCGGTGTCGGCGACCGGGTCGGTGTTGGCCATGGCGTGCACCGCGGTGAACCCGCCGAGCGCCGCGGCGCGGGAACCGGTCTGCACCGTCTCGGCGTCCTCGCGGCCGGGCTCGCGCAGGTGGGTGTGCAGGTCGACCAGGCCGGGCAGCGCGACCAGGCCGGCGGCCTGCACCACCTCGGCGCCGGTCGCGTCCAGCGAGTCGCCGATCGCGGCGATCCGGCCGTCGGTGACCAGGATGTCGGCGGGCGCGCCCCCGAGGGGGCGGGCGCCCTTGATGAGGTAGGTCGTCACTGGGGGGAGCCTCCGAGCAGCAGGTAGAGCACGGCCATGCGGGTGGAGACCCCGTTGGCGACCTGCTCGACGATCGTGGAGCGGACGGAGTCGGCCACCTCGGCGGCGATCTCCATGCCGCGGTTCATCGGGCCCGGGTGCATGACGATCGCCTCGTCGGGCAGCGCGGCCATGCGCCGGGCGTCCAGCCCGTAGCGGCGGCTGTACTCGCGGGCGCTCGGGAAGAACGAGGCGTTCATCCGCTCCGCCTGCACCCGCAGCATCATCACCACGTCGCTCTTGGGCAGCGCCGCGTCCAGGTCGTAGCCCACCTCGGCCGGCCAGCTGCCCACACCCACCGGCAGCAGGGTCGGTGGGGCGACCAGCGTCACCTGGGCGCCCAGGGTGTGCAGCAGCCCGACGTTGGAGCGGGCCACCCGGCTGTGCAGGACGTCGCCGACGATCGTCACGCGGACCCCGTCGAGCCGGCCCAGCCGCTGCCGGATCGTGTAGGCGTCCAGCAGCGCCTGCGTCGGGTGCTCGTGGGTGCCGTCGCCGGCGTTGACCACGCTGCCGCGCACCCAGTGCGCCAGCCGGTGCGGGGCCCCGGAGGCCGAGTGCCGGACGACGACGCCGTCGGCACCCATCGCCTCCAGGGTCAGCGCGGTGTCCTTCAGGCTCTCGCCCTTGGAGACGCTGCTGCCCTTCGCGGAGAAGTTGATGACGTCGGCGCTCAACCGCTTGGCGGCGAGCTCGAAGGAGATGCGCGTGCGGGTGGAGTCCTCGTAGAAGAGGTTCACCACCGTGCGGCCGCGCAGGGTGGGCAGCTTCTTGACCTCGCGACCGGCCAGCGCCTGGTCGATCTGCGCGGCGGTGTCGAGCACCAGCGTCGCGTCGTCCCGGTCGAGGTCGGCGGCCTCCAGCAGGTGCCGCTTCACCGGTTGCCCTCCTCGGTCACGAGCACCTCGTCGACCCCGTCGACCTCGGTCAGGTGCACCCGCACCTGCTGGGCCCGCGACGTCGGCACGTTCTTGCCGACGAAGTCGGCGCGGATCGGCAGCTCGCGGTGCCCGCGGTCGACCAGCACCGCCAGCTGGACGCTGCGCGGGCGGCCCAGGTCGCGCAGGGCGTCCAGCGCCGCGCGCACCGACCGGCCGGAGAACAGGACGTCGTCGACCAGGACGACGAGCCGGTCGTCGATCCCGCCGTCGGGCAGGACCGTGGGCTCCAGCGCCCGGACGCCGCGCAGCCGCAGGTCGTCGCGGTACAGCGTGATGTCGGCGGTGCCGACGTCGACCGCGACGCCGGTGAAGGCCTCGATGCGGGCGGCCAGCCGGCGGGCGAGCGGAGCGCCGCGGGTCGGGATGCCGACGAGCACCAGGTCGGAGAGCCCGGCGGTGCCGTCTCCCCGCCCACCCCCGGGGTCGACGTCGTCATCACCCACCCCACCAGCCCGGGCGTACCGCTCGATGAGCTGGTGGGCCATGCGGTCGACGACGCGGGCGACGTCGGCGGGCGAGAGGAGGGTGCCGGGAGTGCTGCCGGGTGGGGTGCTCCGGGCAGGATCGGACGAGCGGGCCATGAGGCCTCCTTCCCCGCCTCACGGGACGGGTCGTTAAAGGAGTGGTCGGACCGCCGACGACGGTACTGCACGACCCCTCCGCGCCGACCGGCCCCCGGACGCGCCCGGGGGCGCGTCGCCCGCCTGCGCTTTCGCGCCGACCCCGCTGTTGCGATCCCCGCTTCGCACGTACGCTGCGTGACGAACAGCCCCGATCCGAGACGACGGACAGTGAGCAGACAGCGATGAGCACCGACTACTCACGGGCCCTCGGCGCCCGGCTCCGCGCGATCCGCAACCAGCAGGGCCTCTCCCTGCAGGGGGTGGAGGACAAGTCGCACGGCCGCTGGAAGGCGGTCGTCGTCGGCTCCTACGAACGCGGTGACCGGGCCGTGACCGTCCAGCGCCTCTCCGAGCTCGCGGTGTTCTACGGCGTGCCGGTGTCCGAGCTGCTGCCCGACCCGCGCCCCAGCTCCGCGGTGACCTCCACCAACAAGATCGTGCTGAACCTGGAGTCGCTGGGCTCGCTGCCCGCCGACGAGGCCGGCCCGCTGGCGCGCTACGCCTCGACCATCCAGGCGCAGCGCCACGACTACAACGGCAAGGTGCTGTCGATCCGCGCCGAGGACCTCAAGTCCCTGGCGATCATCTACGACATGAGCCCCGACGAGCTCACCTCGCGGCTGATCGAGTGGGGCGTGCTCTCCCCCGGCATGGAGGGCATCGTCAGCTCCGGCGGGGACGAGGAGCTCGAGGAGGACGTGGACGACACCTGGGGGGACCGCCGGCGCTCCCCGCGCTGATAGAAGGACCCCTGCCCCCGGCGCTCGCACCGGGTCCCTGCAGGGGGCCGTTCCATCGGTTCACCGGGGCCCCGGACACGCGCGGTGGGTGCTGTCGCCGGGGTCGCCGATGTGCCAGGGTGCGGCGACCCGGGCGCACGACCGGGAGGTGGGAGACCGGCGTGCCGGCGGTGCACATGGCGGGGGTCGCCAAGACCTACCGCGGGCGGGGCGGCCAGGTCCTCCGGGCGCTCGACGGCCTGGACATGACCGTCGACTCCGGCGGCGTGCACGGGCTGCTGGGACCCAACGGATCGGGCAAGACCACCTCCATCCGGATCCTCCTCGGCCTGGTGCGGCCCACCGCCGGTGACGTGCGGCTGCTCGACCGGCCGGTGCCCGACGACCTGCCCCGGGTGATCGGCGAGGTCGGCGCGCTGGTGGAGACGCCGCTGTTCTTCCCCGGCTTCACCGGCCGGCGCAACCTCCGGCTGCTCGCCGAGACCGCGGGGGTCCCCGCGGCGCGTGTCGAGGAGTGCCTGGAGCTGGTGGACCTGCGCGAGCGCGCCGACGAGCGGTTCACGGGCTACTCGCTCGGGATGAAGCAACGTCTCGGCATCGCCGCGGCGCTGCTCAAGGCGCCCCGCCTGCTCGTCCTGGACGAGCCGAGCAACGGGCTGGACCCGGCCGGCATCCGCGACGTCCGGGAGCTGATCCGGCGGCTGGGGTCCGGCGGCCGGACGACGGTGCTGCTCTCCTCCCACCTGCTCCCGGAGATCCAGCAGGTCTGCGACTCGGTGACCATCCTCGCCCGGGGCCGCCAGGTGGCCGCCGGGCCGGTCTCCTCCGTCCTGGACCGGGCCGGCACCGGCGACGTCCGGGTCGCGGTGCCCGACCCGGCCGCCGCCGCCGCGGTGCTGCAGGGCGCCGGCTTCTCCGTCTCCCCCGCACCCGACGGGCAGATCCTCGTGCACGGCGCCCCCGCCCCCGGCGAGATCACCCGGGTGCTGGCCGGCCACGGCCACTACGTCGAGGAGCTGGTCCGCGTGACCCCCGACCTGGAGAGCGCCTTCCTCGCGATCACCGGGGATCGGGCGTGAGCGCGGCGACCGAGCAGCCGACGACCACCCCGGGCCCGGCCGCCAACCGGGCGCGGGGCAGCCTGTTCCGCGCCGAGGTGCTCCGGTTCACCTCGCGCCGGTTCATCCAGGTGCTGCTCGGCCTGGCACTCCTCGGCTGGCTCGGCGCCGTCGTCATCGGGCTGCTGAACTTCGGCGAGCCGAGCGACGCCGACCTCGCCACCGCGACCCAGCAACGCGACCAGTTCCTCGCCGCCGAGCAGGAGTTCCGGCAGGTCTGCGAGCAGGACGCCGAGCAGGCCGGACAGCCCGTCGACCAGTTCTGCGGCCCGGCGCTGACCGCCTCCGACGTCCCGGTCCAGGACTTCCTCACCACGGCCCCGTTCGACCTCGCCTCGGCCGGCGAGCCCGGGGCCATCGGCTTCGCCGCCGCCGCCGCGGTCCTCGCCTTCCTGGTCGGCGCCACCTGGATCGGGGCCGAGTGGTCCACCCGCACGATCGTCGCCCTGCTGTTCTGGGTGCCCCGCCGGCTGAAGGTCATCGGCACCAAGGCCGCCGTCCTCGCCCTCGCCGCGCTGGCCCTGGGCGTCCTCGCGCAGCTCGGCTGGCTGGCGATGGCGTGGGTGCTCGACGCGCTCGTGGGCACCGACGACCCGCTCCCGGACGGCTTCTGGTCCGGGCTGCTGGCGGTGCAGGCCCGCGGCGTCCTGCTCGCGGTGCTGGTCGGGCTGATCGGCTTCGGCCTGGCCAACCTGACCCGCAACACCGGGGCGGCGCTGGGCGTGGCGTTCGTCTACTTCGCCGTGGTGGAGAACGCGCTGCGCATCTGGGACCCGATGGTCGACCGGTGGCTGGTGGTCTCCAACTCGGTCGCGCTCGTCGCCCCCGGCGGGTTCCGGGTGTTCGACCACAGCGAGTCCAGCAGCAGCGGCGAGCCCCCGTCCTACCTGCTCACCAACCTGCACGGCGGGCTGGTGGTGACCGCTTTCGCCGCGGTGGTCGTCGGGGCCGGGGTCTGGCTCTTCGTCCGGCGCGACCTGCACTGAGGAAGCCCCCCCGGCAGCGTCGTCTTCGGCGTCGCGGGCCCGGTGACCCCGGGGTCGCTCCCCACCCCGGGGTCACCCTGCTGCCGGGCTCAACGGGTGGTGAAGGCCCACCGCTCGGGGGCGACGGGCAGGCCCGCGACATCCGCGACCCCGGCGGTCAGGACCACCGTGTACGTCGCGCCCGCCGCGAGGTCCGCGGTGGGGTTGAGGATCACGGTGCTGCTGGTGGCGTTGTAGTTCACCGTCGCCGGGACCGTCGAACCGTCCGGCGCCTCGAGCCACACGACGGACGCGTCGGGCTTGCGCATCGGCTCGCTGAAGGTGATGAACACGTTGGCCGCCCGGCCCACGCCGGTGGCGTCGGGGTCCGGCGCGCGGCTGGTGACCGTCGGCGCGACCGTGTCCGACGGGGCCGTCCCGACGGTGAACGTCCAGCTCGTCGGCGCCAGCGGGTTGCCGGCCAGGTCCACCACACCCTCGGTCAGCACGACCGTGTAGGTGCCGGCGGCCAGATCGGCATCCGGGTTGACGATCACCGTCCTGGTCGTCCCGTTGTAGTTGACCGCCGCGGGGACCCGCGAGCCGTCCGCCGCCTCCAGCCACACCGCCGACGCAGCCGGCCTGACGACCGGCTCGCTCATGCCGACCAGCACGTTCGCGCCCCGGGCCACCCCCGTCGCGCCCGCCGCGGGCGACTGGGCGGTGACCGTCGGCGGCACGGTGTCCCCGGACGCCGTGCCGCTCGTGGTGAACGTCCAGCTCGTCGGCGCCAGCGGGTTGCCGGCCAGGTCCACGACGCCCTCGGTCAGCACGACCCTGTGGGCGGTGCCGGCAGCGAGGTCGGCATCCGGGTTGACGATCACCGTCCTGGTCGTCGCGTTGTAGTTGACCGCCGCGGGGACCTTCGAGCCGTCCGGCGCCTCCAGCCAGACCGATGCCGGGTCGGGTCTCGCGACGGCCTCGCTCATGCCGACCAGCACGTTCGCGCCCCGGGCCACCCCGGTCGCGTCCGGCTGGGGTGACCGGCTGGTGACCGTGGGCGCGGTGCGGTCGTTGTCCGGACCCTCGCCGCTGGTGACGAACGACCAGCTGGTCGTCGCCGGCGGGTTCCCCGCGGCGTCGGTGACCGCCTCGCTGACGGTGGCGGTGTAGCGGGTACCCGCGGCCAGGGGGTCGGTGGTGCCCGGGTACGGGTTGAGGGTGGCCACGCCGGTGGTCCGGTTGTAGGAGACGCCCGCGGCCACCGCCGTCCCGTCGGATGCGGTCAGCGTGAAGGTCGAGGCGCTGAGCCCGGTGACCGGCTCGTCGAACGCGACGGCGACGTTGGTCAGCCGGCCCACGTCGCGGCTGTCGGGGGCCGGGGTCAGGGTGACCGCCCGGGGAGGCAGCAGGTCCTGGCTGAAGCCCTCGCAGCCGGGCGCGGGGCCGGTCACGTCCGCCAGGCCGTCCACGAGCATGGACTCCCGCGGCAACGGCTCGGTGTGGCCGAACCCGATCGCGTGCCCGTCCTCGGTCAGCAGCGCCTGCCGCCGCTGCGCCTCGCTCAGGCCGTCGCTGTTGCGGAAGCCGGGGTAGGGCGCCCGGTACCGCACGACGAAGCCGCCGTGCACCCCGGGGTCGGCCTCGATGGTGTCCGGGGTGGCGCGGTACTTGCCGCTCTCGTTGCGGAACTCGCCGGAGTCGAGCTCCGCCGGTGGGATGACGGTGCCGTCGAAACGCCGGGCGACACCGTGGACGACGACGGAGTCGGCCGTACCGTCCCCGTCCTCGTCCGCCGACTGCGGAGCGCCGGTCCAGCGGATGTCGTCGACCGTCACCTCGTTGCGGGCCTTCCCCGCGTACACCACGACCCGGTCGCCGGGCCTGATGTCGGGGGTGCCGCCGGCCCAGCAGTCCCCCGGGAAGGGCGTCCCCGTCTCGACGCCGTGGTTGACCTCCAGCCCGACGCCCTCGTCGGTGCCCCAGGCGGGGCCCTGGGCGACGCCGATGAGCGCGCCGTCGCGGAGGACCTCCACCCGGATGGTCTGGCCGATCGTGCCGTAGCCGAAGACCCCGACGAAGTCGAGGTTGTGGAAGACGGTGATGTTCTTGCCGGGCCCGACACCCGGCCCGGTGAGGGACGCCGACGCCGGCACCGTGCCGGCGAGGACCGGCGCGACCAGGGCGACCGCCGTCCCGGCGGCTGCGGCCCTCCACCGACGACGGTGGGCACGGGGTTGCTGCACCTGGCGCTCCTCGCACTCCGGTGGTCGGGGCCTCCGCCCCTCCGGACCCCGACGGCGCGTGCCCGCCCGGACCGGTCGACCACCGGCGATGGTGCTGCATCCCGCCGTCCGGGCGACCCCCTCGGGAGGGGGTGGGGCCACCCCCAGACCTGGCGGCGCCGCCGGTCAGGCGGTGGGGACCTCGGCGGCGAGGATGGCGCCGAGGACGCCGTTGACGTACCGGGGCGACTCGTCGGTGGAGATCGCGCGGGCGAGCTCCACCGCCTCGTCGATGACGACGGCGTCGGGCACGTCGTCCACCCAGAGCAGCTCGAAGGTCGCCATGCGCAGGATCGCGCGGTCCACGTCGGGCAGCCGCTGCAGCGACCAGCCGGCGGTGTGCGTCTCGATCAGCTCGTCGATGCGCGCCCCGTGCTCGGCGACACCCTCGACGAGGCGGATGGCGTGGTCGGGGATCGGGGGGTTGCCGTCGGCGACCCGCTCGCGGAGCAGCTCCACCCGCTCCCGGCCCCGCACGTCGGCCTCGTAGAGGACGTCGACGGCGCGCTTGCGCGCCTTGGTCCGCGCAGCCACGGAGTCAGCTCGCGGTCAGTTGACGCGGCCGAGGTACCGGCCGTCGCGGGTGTCGACCTTGAGCTTCTCACCGGTGCTGATGAACAGCGGCACCTGGATCTGCGCGCCGGTCTCCAGCGTCGCGGGCTTGGTGCCACCGGTGGAGCGGTCGCCCTGCAGGCCCGGGTCGGTGTGCTCGACGACGAGCTCCATGGTCACCGGCAGCTCGACGTACAGCGGGGTGCCCTCGTGCACCGCGACGATGACCTCGGTGTTGTCGAGCAGGTAGTTGGCGCCGTCGCCCACGGTCTCGGCCGGCACGTAGATCTGCTCGAAGGTGTCGCCGTCCATGAAGACGAAGTCGGTGCCCTCCTTGTACAGGTAGGTCATCGACCGCTTGTCCACGGTGGCGGTCTCCACCTTGGTGCCCGCGTTGAAGGTCTTGTCGACGACCTTGCCCGACAGCACGTTCTTCAGCGTCGTGCGCACGAACGCCCCGCCCTTGCCGGGCTTGACGTGCTGGAAGTCGGTGACGGTCCAGAGCTGCCCGTCCAGGTTGAGGACGATGCCGTTCTTCAGGTCGTTGGTGGTAGCCATCTAGAGGACCAGCAGTTCCTTGCTCGTGAGGGTCAACAACTCGGGCGCGTCGTCGGTGACGATCAGGGTGTCCTCGATCCGGACACCGCCGTGGCCGGGCAGGTACACGCCCGGCTCCACGGTGACGGCCATACCGGCGGCCAGAGTACCCGCGCCCTGCTGGCCGATGCCCGGCGCCTCGTGGATCTCCAGGCCCACGCCGTGCCCGAGGCCGTGGGTGAAGTGCTCGCCGTGCCCGGCCGCGACGATCACGTCGCGCGCGGCGGCGTCGACGGCGACGACGTCGGCCCCCACCGCGAGCGCCGCCCGGCCGGCCGCCTGGGACTCCGCCACCAGGGCGTAGACCTCCCGCTGCCAGTCCGCCGCCCGGGCCAGCACCAGGGTGCGGGTCATGTCGGAGTGGTAGCCCTCGACGGTGGCGCCGAAGTCGAGCTTGAGGAAGTCCCCGGGGCGCAGCTCGGTGCGGTCGGGCCGGTGGTGCGGGATGGCCGAGTTCGCCCCGGTGGCCACGATCGTCTCGAACGACGGCGCCTCGGCACCCAGTGCCAGCATCCGGGCGTCCAGCTCGCGGCCCACCTCCAGCTCGGTGCGGCCCGGGCGCAGCGCGCCCTCGGCGGCGAGCTCGGCCAGCGCCTGGTCGGCGACGGCGCACGCCCGGCGCAGCGACTCGACCTCGTCGGCGTCCTTCACCGCGCGCTGGGCCTCGACCGCCCGGCGCACCGACGCCAGCTCCGGGACGGGCCCGCCCGCGGCGGCGTCGGCGAGCACCCGCTCCAGCCCGTGCAGCCCGTCGACGGTGAGGTCGTGGGACTCGTAGCCGATCCGCCCCGAACCGCGGCGCACCGCCTCCCGGGCCAGCGCGGGCACGGTGGCCCGGTCGACGAGCAGCTCCACGTCGGGCACCTGCACGCCGGCCTGGGTGGTGTAGCGGCCGTCGGTGCCGAACAGGTCGCGGCCGTCGACCCGCAGCAGCAGGGCGCCGTTGGAACCGGTGAACCCGGTGAGGTACCGGACGTTGAGCAGGTTGGTGACCAGCACGGAGTCCAGCCCGCGCTCCGCGGCGGTGGCCCGGAGCACCTCGCGCCGCTCACGGGCGCGGCTCACGAGACACCCCGCAGCGTCATCCACTGCAGCGCCAGCACGTAGCCGTGCACGCCGAGGCCGGCGATCGTGCCGTCGGCCACCCGCGAGACGTAGGAGTGCCGCCGGAACTCCTCGCGGCGGTGGATGTTGCTGATGTGCACCTCCACCACCGGGGCCGTGACCGCGGCGAGGGCGTCGTGCAGGACGACGGACGTGTGCGTCCACCCCCCGGGGTTGATCACGACGGGGGCGCCGGCGTCGGTCGCCTCGTGGACCCAGCGCAGCAGCTGGCCCTCGTCGTCGGTCTGGCGCACCAGCACCTCGACGCCGAGCTCCCGGGCGGCCGTCTCCACCAGCTCGACCAGCTGGTCGTAGGTGGTGGTGCCGTAGATCTCGGGCTCGCGGGTGCCGAGCCGGCCGAGGTTCGCGCCGTTGAGCACGTGGATCGTCATGAGTCGTCTCCGGAGACGGCGGCCCAGGCCGCGTCGAGCCAGGCCTGGTCGGGATCGGTCAGGATGCGGGGGTTGCCCAGCCCGTCGAGGACGACGAACCGCAGCGAGGCGCCGCGGGCCTTCTTGTCCACGCGCATGACCTCCTGCAGCCGGGCCCAGTCGCCGGCGTAGGTGGTGGGCAGCCCCATGGCGGTGAGCAGCTCGCGGTGCCGGTCGACCTCCGCGCGGGTGAGCAGCCCGGCCTGCCCCGCCAGCTCGGCGGCGAACACCAGCCCCACGGCGACCGCCTCGCCGTGGCGCCAGCCGAAGTCCTCGACCCGCTCGACCGCGTGCCCGAGGGTGTGGCCGTAGTTGAGGAACTCCCGGACACCGGTGTCCAGCAGGTCCTCCCCCACCGCCGCGGCCTTCACCCGCACCGCGCGCTCGATGAGCTCCTCGGTGTCGCGGCGCCCCGTGGGGTCGGCGGCCAGCAGCTCGAGGATCCGGCCGTCGGCGATGAAGCCGCACTTGACGACCTCGGCCAGCCCGGCACGGAACTCCGCGTCGGGCAGCCCGGCCAGCAGATCGGTGTCGGCGAGCACGCCGGCGGGCGGGTGGAACGCGCCGACCAGGTTCTTGCCGGCGGCGGTGTTGATGCCCGTCTTCCCGCCGACGGCGGCGTCGACCATGCCGAGCAGGCTGGTGGGCACCTGGACGACGCGGATGCCGCGCGTCCAGGTGGCGGCCAGGAAGCCGGCGAGGTCGGTGACCGCGCCACCGCCGAGCCCCACGACGGCATCGGACCGGGTCAGGCCCAGCCGGCCGAACTCGTCCCACACCTCGGCGGCCACCTGCGCGGTCTTGGCCGCCTCGCCGTCCGGGACCACGACCGCCTCGGCCGCGACGCCGGCGGTCTGCAGCGTCTCCACGGCGGCGCCGGCGGCGGCGGCGAGCGGTGGGGCGTGCACCACGGCCACCTTGGGGGTGCCGGCCAGGACGAGCGCGAGCTCCGCCTGGGCGCCGGGGCCGATGACGACCTCGTAGGGCCGCTCCCCCGCGACGGGGACGCGGCGGGTCACCGGCCCCCCTCCGGGTCCAGGACGGCGAGCACCTCGGCGACGACCTCCTCCGGCGGGCGCCCCGCGGTGGCGACGCGGTGCGTGGCCACCTCCGTGTAGAGCGGGGCGCGCTGTTCGAGCATGGCGCGCAGCATCGCGCGCGGGTTGACGGCCAGCAGCGGGCGGTCGCGGGACAGCCCGACCCGGCGGGCGGCGGAGGCGACGTCGACGTCGAGCCAGACGACGGCCCCGCCGGCCCGGCCGTGGGCCACGAGCAGCTCACGGGTCGCGGCGCTGGTCACCGCGCCCCCGCCCAGCGCGAGCACCCCCGGGTGCTCGCCGAGCGCCCGGGCGACCGCCTGCTCCTCCAGCGCGCGGAAGTGCGGCTCGCCGTGCTGGACGAACAGGTCGGCGACGGTCGACCCGGTGGACTCCTCGACGTCGCGGTCGGTGTCGCGGAAGGCGAGCCCCCGCGCGGCGGCGACCGCCGTGCCGACCGTCGTCTTCCCCGAGGCGGGCGGGCCGACGAGGACCAGGGCCGGACGGCTCACCGGTAGCGCAGGGCGTCGAGGTAGGCCTGCGCGTTGCGCCGGGTCTCGGCGACCGAGTCGCCGCCGAACTTCTCCAGCGCGGCGTCGGCCAGCACGAGCGCCACCATCGCCTCCATGACGACGCTGCCGCGCGGCACGGCGCACGCGTCGCTGCGCTGGTTGATGGCGACGGCGGCCTCCCCGGTGGCGACGTCGACGGTCTGCAGCGCGCGGGGGACGGTGCTGATCGGCTTCATGGCGGCGCGGACGCGCAGCACCTCGCCGTTGGTCATGCCGCCCTCGATGCCCCCGGCCCGGTCGGTGAGCCGCTGCACCCGCCGGCCGTCGTCGGCCAGGACGATCTCGTCGTGGGCCACCGAGCCGCGGCGGCGGGCGGTCTCCAGCCCGTCGCCGACCTCCACGGCCTTGACCGACTGCACCCCCATGAGGGCGGCGGCCAGCCGGGCGTCCAGGCGCCGGTCCCAGTGCACGTGGCTGCCCAGACCGGGCGGCAGCCCGTGGACGACGACCTCGATGACGCCGCCGAGGGTGTCCCCGTTCTTGCGGGCGTCGTCGATCTCGGCGGTCATCCGCTCGCTGGTGGCGGGGTCGGCGCAGCGCACCGGGTCCTCGTCCAGCCGCGGGTTGTCGTCGGGCCCGGGCACCAGCCCGTCGGGCGCGGCCACCGGCCCGATGCCCACCACGTGGCTCACGACCGACACCCCGAGCGCCTGCCGCAGGAACGCCTGGGCGATGGCGCCGAGGGCGACCCGGGCGGCGGTCTCGCGGGCGCTGGCCCGCTCGAGCACCGGCCGGGCGTCGTCGAAGCCGTACTTCTGCATGCCGGCGAGGTCGGCGTGACCGGGCCGCGGGCGGGTCAGCGGCGCGTTGCGCGCCTGCCCGGCGAGGACCTCGGCGTCGACCGGGTCGGCGGACATGACCGTCTGCCACTTCGGCCACTCGGTGTTGCCCACCTGCACCGCGATCGGCCCGCCCTGGGTGCGGCCGTGGCGGACCCCGCCGGTGAGGGTGACGACGTCCTGCTCGAAGGACATCCGGGCACCCCGCCCGTGGCCCAGCCGGCGGCGGGCGAGCTGCAGGTCGAGGTCGGCCGTCTGCACCTCGACCCCGGCCGGGAGGCCCTCGAGGATGGCGGTGAGCTGCTGGCCGTGCGACTCACCGGCGGTCAGCCAGCGCAACATGCAGCGCATTGTGCCTTACCCGGGCTCCGTCCCGAGGCGCGCCCCGAGCCTGCGGGGGGTGCGGAGGACGGGGTCCCTCACCCGGCGGGTGGCAGCCCGCCGAGCGCCAGGGCCAGGGCGGCGCCGGCCAGCAGCGGTGGGCCGAACGGCACGGTGCTGCGCCAGCCCGCCCGCCCGGTCGCCACCAGCACCAGCGAGACCAGTGCCCCGGCGACCAGGCCGAGGAAGAGACCGGCGAGCAGCACGCCCCAGCCCGCCCAGCCGAGCACCATCCCCAGCAACCCGAGCAGCTTGACGTCGCCGAACCCCAGGCCCGCGGGCGCGGCCAGCCGCGCGGCTCCCGAGAGGAGCAGGGCGGCGGCGCCCGCCCCGAGGGCCCGGAGCAGCGCCGCCCAGGTGCCCAGCACCGCGGCGTCGGCGAGCAGGGCTGCTCCGCAGACGACGGCGGCGGGGAGGAGGACGCGGTCGGGCAGCCGGTGCGCCGCCAGGTCGACGCCGCCCAGCACGACCGCCGCGCCCGCGGCCCAGGCCAGCGCCAGCGTCGCGGGGCGGGGCCCGCCGAGCAGCACCGCAGCGGCCAGCGCCCCCGCCGTGAGCGCCGCGGTCAGCGCCACCCGGGCCGGCGACGGGGTGGCGGCGTCGTCCCGGGCGGCCAGGCGGACGGTGCCCCGCGCCAGGACGGGCCCGAGGACCGACCCGGCGACCACCGCGGCGCCGGCGAGGACGGCGTCGGACACCTCCACGGCGGTCGGCTCAGCGGGCGTCGAGCGCGGCGCGCATGGCGCCGATGGGCGCCGGCTGCCCGGTCATGAGCTCCACCTGCGCGGTGGCCTGCCAGAACAGGACCTCCAGCCCGCTGATCACCGCGCCGCCGGCGGCGGAGACCCGCTCGGCCAGCGGGGTGGGCCAGGGTGCGTAGAGGACGTCGAGCACGGTCTGGCCGCCGTGCCACTGCAGGGCCGCGACGGCCGGCTGGCCCGCCACCGGGACGGTGCTGACCACGACGGGCGCCTCGACCAGCGTCCCGGCCAGGGGCAGCACCCGCGCCGTCACGCCGAGGGTCTCCAGGACCCGCACCACGTCACCGGCCCGGGCCGGCTCGCGCACGACGACGTCGACCCGCTCGGCGCCCAGCGAGGCCAGCGCCACCGCCGCGGCCGCCGCCGTCCCCCCGGCGCCGAGCAGCGCCGCGTGCCGCACGTCGTCGACGCCGGCCACCTGCAGCGCGGTGCCCACGCCGGCGACGTCGGTGTTCTCGGCCCGCCAGCCGGCCGGGGTGCGGACGAGGGTGTTGGCCGCTCCGAGCAGCCGCGGGAGGGGCTCCACCACGTCGGCGACCGCGACCGCGGCCTGCTTGCAGGGCATCGTCACCGAGAAGCCGCGCCACTCCTCGCCGAGCCCGGCCAGCAGCACCGGCAGGTCCTCGGCCCCCACGTCGAGGGCGTCGTAGCTCCACCCGGTGAGCCCCAGCGCCGCGTAGGCGGCACGGTGCAGCAGCGGGGAGAGCGAGTGGCTCACCGGCCGCCCGAGGACCGCTGCCCGCTGCGGCCGCTCAGCCACCGCACCCGAGGCCGGCGTCGGCGCACCGCTGGCGGGCCTGCTGGAACTCGGCGTAGTCGCTGGTGAAGAAGTGCGCCCCGTCCTGCGACTCGAGCACGTAGTACAGGAGGTCACCGGTGCTGGGGGCCAGCGCCGCCTCCAGGCTCGCCTCGCCCGGCGAGCTGATCGGGGTCGGGGGCAGGCCGCGCCGGTTCCGCGTGTTGTACGGGTCGTCGCTCTGCAGGTCGGTGACGGTCAGCTCGTTGCCGCTCTTGTCCAGGCCGTAGGCCAGCGTCGCGTCGATGCCCAGCGCGATGCCGGCGTCCAGCCGGTTGTAGATGACCTGGGCGACGTCCGGCCGCTCCTCGTCGAGCCGGGTCTCCGACTGGATCATCGAGGCGATGGTGACCACCTCGCCGGGCGTGCGCCCGAGGGCGGCGGCCCGCTCCTCCAGCTGCAGCCGGGCGGCGACCTCGTCGAAGGTCTCGACCATGCGCTGCAGCATCTGCTGCGGGGTGGTGCCGGGCTCGAAGTCGTAGGTCGCCGGGAAGAGGTAGCCCTCGAGCTGCCCACCCGCGTACGGGGGCAGCGGCAGCGCGGCGGGATCGGCCGCCGCCTCGAGCTCCGCCAGCGGCGTGCCGGTCTGCTCGGCGAGCCGGGCGAGGACCTGGTCCACGGTGAAGCCCTCGGGCACGGTCACCCGCGAGACCTGGCGGGAGGCCGGGTCCAGCAGCAGCTCCAGGGCGCCCTGCCCGCTCATCTGCAGCCGCAGCGAGTAGACGCCGGGCTGGATGCCGGTGGCCGCGGGTTCGTCCTGGGCGGCATCCACGAAGGGACCTGTGGAGGCGATGACGTCGGCGTCGGCCAGGGTGCGGGCGATGTCGGTGAGCGTGTCGCCCTGCTGCACCCGGACGTCGACGCTACCGGTGCCGGGGCCCGCGTAGTCCCGGGCCTCCGGGTCGAGCATCCCGAGCAGCCGCTGCCCGGCGAGGACGATGCCGACGACCATCCCGCCGAGGATCAGCAGGGCCAGCCCGATCGCCAGGGGGCGGCGGCGCCGGCGGCGGCGCTGCGGGTCCGAGCGCGGGTCGTAGGGGGCGACCGGGATCTCGTCGTCGTGCAGCAGGCCGCCGTCGTCGGGGTCCCCGTGCCGGTCCAGGTCGTCCTGCGGGTGGAGCGCGACCGTCTCGTCGTCGGCGACGGCCCCGGGGGCGTCGTCGTCCCGGCGCCGGCGCAGGCCCCGTCGCCGCGGCCGGTCGTCGTCGACGTTCGCGCCGATGACGTCGAGCCCGCCGGTCGGGTCGTCCGCGGCGGGCTCGGCCGGCGGCTCCTCGGTCGCGTCGTCGCGCGGGCCGGAGAGCCGGGGGGCGGCGACGGTCGCGTCGTCGTCCATGTCGTCCTCGCGCGGCCGCAACCGGTTCCACGCGCCGGCCGGCATCGGCGGCAGCGGGGCCGAGGGGTGCTGGCGGCCGGGGACGGGGTCGTCCCCGCCGGCGTGCCGGGCGACCGGGAGGTGGCCGCCGGTGGGGCCCGGCGGGAAACCACCGGCGGGGGCGCCGAAGCCGGTCGGGAACGGCGCCGGCATGCCACCGGTTCCGTCGTCGAACGCGTGCCTCCCCCGCCGTGGCCCGCCGGGCGCGGTCACGAGGGGGCCTTCCGGCTGTCCAGGTACTGCTGCAGGATGACCACGGCGGCCGCCTGGTCGATCACCGCGCGCTGCCGACGGCTGTCGATGCCGCCGTCCCGGAGGTGGCTGGCTGCGGTCACGGTCGAGAGCCTCTCGTCGATCAGGTTCACCGGCACGTCCGGGATCCGGTCGGCCAGTTCCTGTGCGTAATCGGCAGCATCCTGCGCCGAGGCACCGGCGGCACCGGACAGGTGCACCGGCTCCCCCACGACCACCTCTGACACCTCGTGCTCCACCACCAGGGCGGCCAGGCGGTCCAGGTCGGCCCCGTCCCTGGCGCGGCGGAGGGTCTCCAGCGGGCCGGCGAGGGTGCCGGTCGGGTCCGACAGCGCCAGACCGACCCGCACCGTGCCGACGTCGACGCCCAGCACCCGGCCCCGCGCGGGACCGGCGCCGGGGCGGCGCGGGGGCACCTGGAGGTGCTCCGGCCAGCCGCCGGACAGGTCGATCTCGGTGGTCTCGTGCGTGACCGGCGGGAAGCCCTGGCTCAGGTCGATCTCGGTCGTCGGGTGGTACGTCGGCTGCTCGCCCGTGGACGGGCGCGGGCGCGCCGGCGGCACCGCCGGCAGGTCGCGCCGCCGGCCACCGACCGGACCGGTGTCCTCGGGGTTGTACTCGGTGTCGGGCACGTTGGTCACCTTCCCGTGGCGGTCGCGACCGCCTGCTCGCCGGCCTGCAGTGCCGCGGGGATTCCCGCGGGATCGGTTCCGCCTCCCTGGGCGACGTCGGACTTGCCGCCACCGCGGCCACCGACGGGTGCCGAGGCCGCCTTGAGGACGTCGTTGGCCGACAGCCCCCGGGCGACGGCGGCCGGGTTCAGCGCCGCCACCAGCGCCACCTTGCCACCGGACTCCGACGCCAGCAGCACGACGGCCGGCCGGTCGGCGCCGAGGCGGCCGCGGACGTCGAGCGCCAGCGTGCGCAGGTCGCCGCCGCCCAGACCGGCCGGGGACCCGGTGACGACGGCGACGCCGCCGACGTCCGCCGCCGCCGCCGCGAGCTCGCCGGCGGCCGCCAGCGTCTGCTGCGCGCGCAGGTCGGCCAGCTCGCGGTCCAGGTCGCGCAGCCGCGACACCATGCCGCTGACCCGCTCGACCAGGCCGTCCTGCGGCGACTTGAGGATCTCGGCGAGCTGGCGCACCAGGTCGCGCTCGCGCGCCAGGTACCGGAAGCCCTCGAGCCCCACGACGGCCTCGACGCGCCGGGAGCCGGAGCCCACCGAGGACTCCCCGGTGAGCGCCAGCGTGCCGATCTGCGCGCTGCCGCGCACGTGGGTGCCACCGCAGAGCTCGCGCGACCACGGGCCGCCGATCTCCACGACGCGCACCTGCTCGCCGTAGGTCTCGCCGAACAGCGCGAGCGCGCCGAAGGCCTGCGCCTCGGGCAGCGTCATCCAGGAGGCGGTGACCCGGTGGTCGGCGCGGACGGCGGCGTTGGCGACGTCCTCGATGTCGGCGCGCTGCTGCGCGGTGAGCGCGCCCTGCCAGGCGAAGTCCAGCCGCAGGTAGCCCGGCCGGTTGTAGGAGCCCGACTGCAACGCCTGCGGGCCGAGGACCTGGCGCAGCGCGGCGTGCACCACGTGGGTGCCCGAGTGCGCCTGGCAGGCCGACAGCCGCCACTCGCGGTCCACCTCGGCGGTGAGCTCGGCACCGGCTCGGAGCTCGCCCTCGAGCACCCGCACCTGGTGGGCGACCAGGCCCTTGACCGGGCGCTGCACGTCGATCACCTCGGCACGGCCGCCGTCCCAGGTGAGCAGGCCCGCATCGGCCACCTGGCCGCCGGACTCGGCGTAGAACGGCGTGCGGTCCAGCACCACACGGGTGATCTCGCCCGGCCCGGCCGGGCGGTCGCCCTCGTCCTCGCCCTCGGCGACGACGCCCAGCACGCGCGAGTCGGTGCGCAGGGTCTCGTAGGCCCGCCAGTCGGTGGGGCCGTGCTCGGCGAGCAGCCGCCGGTAGGCCAGGACGTCGACCGACCCGGTGCGCTTGGCGCGGGCGTCGGCGCGGGCGCGGTCGCGCTGCTCCTGCATCAGGGCCCGGAAGCCCGCCTCGTCGACGGTGACGCCCTGCTCGGCGGCCATCTCGAGGGTGACGTCGATGGGGAAGCCGTAGGTGTCGTGGAGGGAGAACGCCTGCTCGCCGGAGAGCTTCGGGGCACCGGCCTGCTTGGCCTGCCGAACCGCCGTGTCGAACAGCGCCGTGCCGGAGGTGAGGGTGCGGCGGAACGCCTCCTCCTCGGCGTAGGCGACCGAGGAGATGCGCGCGAAGTCGGTCTCCAGCTCCGGGTAGCTGGCCTTCATGGCGTCCCTGGACACCGGCAGCAGCTCGGGCAGGGTGGCCTCGTCGACGCCGAGCAGCTTCATGGAGCGGACCGCGCGGCGCAGCAGCCGGCGCAGGATGTAGCCGCGGCCCTCGTTGCCGGGTGCGACGCCGTCACCGATGAGCATCAGCCCGCTGCGCACGTGGTCGGCCACGACCCGCAGCCGCACGTCCGCCTCGGCGTCCTTGCCGTAGGTGACCCCGGCGAGCTCGGCGGCCCGGCGCAGCACCGGGGCGACCTCGTCGATCTCGTACATGTTGTCGACGCCCTGCAGCAGGAAGGCCACCCGCTCCAGGCCCATGCCGGTGTCGATGTTCTTGTTCGGCAGCTCGCCGACGACCGTGAACTCCTCCTTGCTCCGGACGTCGGTGAGCTCGTACTGCATGAAGACCAGGTTCCAGATCTCCAGGAACCGGTCGCCGGCGGTGTCGACCAGCGGGCCGCCGTCGGGGCCGTACTGCGGGCCGCGGTCGAAGTAGATCTCCGAGCAGGGGCCGCCCGGGCCGGCCGCCCCGGTGTGCCAGTAGTTGTCCTTCTTGCCCAGTCGCTGGATCCGCTCGACCGGCAGCCCGGCGATGCGGTGCCAGGCGTCGGCGGCCTCGTCGTCGTCGAGGTAGACCGTCACCCAGATGCGGTCGGGGTCGAAGCCCAGCCCGCCGTCCTCCAACCGCCCGGTGATCAGGTCCCAGGCGTGCTGGATCGCCCCCTCCTTGAAGTAGTCGCCGAAGGAGAAGTTGCCGTTCATCTGGAAGAACGTGCCGTGCCGGGTGGTCTTGCCCACCTCCTCGATGTCGAGGGTCCGCACGCACTTCTGGACGCTCGTGGCCCGCGGGAAGGGCGCGGGCTCCCGGCCGGTGAGGTACGGGATGAAGGGCACCATGCCGGCGACGGTGAACAGCAGCGAGGGGTCGGGCGACACCAGCGAGGCGCTGGGGACGACGGTGTGGCCGCGGGAGGCGAAGTGCTCCAGGAAGCGGCGGCGGATCTCGGCGGTCTGCATCTCAACTCAGTTCTGCGGGGCCCGGTGCGCGTGCGGCGCGGGCCGGTGGGTCAGAGGTCGGCGGCGTGCGCGCCGCCGCGGCGGCCGGGGAGCTCCACCTGGGACGGGTCCGGCAGCGGCGCGTCGAGGCCGGTGCCGGCGCGCAGCTCCTGCTCCCGCTCGGTCATGGCCTCGCGGACGTCGGCGCCGAAGTCGCCGATGGCGTCGGCGAGGTCGCGCAGCCCGTCGGCGATGGAGGCCCCGATGCCGGCCGGCGTCATCTTCTCGGCGGCGGCGGAGAGCTTGCGGACGACGAGGGCGCCGATGGTGATGCCCATCGCGAGCCAGAACAGCCGGCGCATCAGGCGGCCCGCCGGGCGGCCCGGCGCGCGCGGCGCGCCTCCTTGTCGCGGCGGGCGGCCTCGGCGATCGCCTGGCCCTCCCGCTTCTTCTTGGCGGCGCTGCGGACGCCGTAGCTGAAGGCGGCCACCTTGATCAGCGGGCTGCCCAGGGTGGCGGCGACGACGCTGGTCAGCGCCGCGACGTTGCTGGAGACGTTGGCCGCGTTGCCGGTGATGTCGTCGACCCGCTCCAGGTTGCTGTTCACGTGCGCGACCGTGGTGCCGGCCTGGCTCAGGATCGGCGCGCTCTGCTCGCGGACCTGGCGGATGGTCAGGGTCGTCTCGTCGAGCGTCCGGCCGAGCTTGAGCAGCGGGACGGCCACGAGCACGACCAGCAGCACCAGGGCCCCGGCTGCGATCAGCCCGGCGATCTCTCCTACGGACACGCGTGCTCCTGTTCTCGGGTGGTACGGCGCCGGGAGGCGACGTTCCGGCCCCGTCACACTAGTCGCGGGGCCGCCGGACCGTCCGTGCCCCGCCGCCGGGTCAGCGGGTCCGGCGGACGATCGCGCGCAGCTTCGCCAGCCGCTCGCCCAGCCGCCCCTCGACGCCGCGGTTGGTCGGGCGGTAGTAGTCCCTGCCCACCAGCGCGTCCGGCGGGTACTGCTGGGCCACGATGCCGTCGGGGTGGGCGTGGGGGTAGGCGTAGGTCTTGCCGTGGCCGAGCTTCTTGGCCCCGGCGTAGTGCGCGTCGCGCAGCCCGGGCGGCACCGGGCCGGCCAGTCCCGCGCGGACGTCGGCCACCGACTCGCCCATCGCGACCGTGACCGCGTTCGACTTGGGTGCCGTGGCCAGGTGGACGACGGCCTGGGCGAGCGGGAAGTGGCCCTCGGGCATGCCGATGAACTGCACCGCCTGCATCGCGGCGACCGCCGTGGTCAGCGCGGTCGGGTCCGCCATGCCGATGTCCTCGCTGGCGCTGATCACCAGCCGCCGGGCGATGAACCGCGGGTCCTCCCCCGCCTCCACCATGCGGGCCAGGTAGTGCAGCGCGGCGTCGACGTCGCTGCCCCGGATGCTCTTGATCAGCGCGCTGGCGACGTCGTAGTGCTGGTCGCCCTGGCGGTCGTAGCGGACCGCCGCCTGCGCCACCGCCGTCTCCAGCGTGGCGAGGTCGATCTCGGTGGCGCCGACCGCGCGGGCCGCGCCGGCCCCGGACTCCAGCGCCGTGAGCGCCTTGCGCCCGTCGCCGCCGGCGATCCGCACCAGGTGTTCCTCCGCCTCCGCGGCGAGCGTCACCGCACCGTCCAGCCCGCGGTCGCTGGTCAGCGCCCGGTGCAGCAGCCGGCGGACGTCGTCGTCGGTGAGCGGCTGCAGCGCCAGCACCAGGCTGCGGGAGAGCAGCGGGCTGACCACGGAGAAGAACGGGTTCTCGGTGGTGGCGGCGATCAGGCTGACGATCCGGTCCTCCACCGCGGAGAGCAGGCTGTCCTGCTGGGTCTTGGAGAAGCGGTGGACCTCGTCGATGAACAGCACGGTGCGCCGGCCGGCGTAGGTGAGCTCGCGCTTGGCGCTCTGGATGACCGCGCGGACCTCCTTCACCCCGGAGTCCAGCGCCGACAGCTGCACGAACTGCCGCTTGGTGGCCAGCGAGATGACGTGCGCGAGGGTGGTCTTGCCGGTGCCGGGCGGGCCGTAGAGCACCAGCGACATCGGCTCGTCGGACTCGACCAGGCGGCGCAGCGGCGCGCGGTCGCCCAGGAGGTGCTGCTGCCCGACGACCTCGTCCAGCGAGCGCGGGCGCATCCGCACCGCGAGCGGGGCGCCCGGGTCGACGGCCGGCGCGCCTTCCTCGCCGGGTGCGGGGTCGAACAGCGAACTCACGGGTGGGAACGCTACCCGCGGGGCACGACAGGGCCCATGCAGCAGCGACGCATCGGAGACGTGACCGTGGGCGCCATCGGGCTGGGCGCCATGCCCCTGTCCACGAAGGACGAGCGCCCCTCGCAGGAGGACGCCGTCGCCGTGGTGCACGCCGCGCTGGACGCGGGGGTCACCCTGATCGACACCGCCGACGCCTACGCCCGCGACGAGTCGGAGTTCGGGCACAACGAGGAGCTCGTGGCCCGGGCGCTGGCCGGCTACGGGGGCGACACCTCCGCGGTGCTGGTCGCGACCAAGGGCGGGCACACCCGGCGCGGCACCGACTGGGAGCTCGACGGGTCGCCGGCCTACCTGCGGCGGGCCTGCGAGGGCTCGCTGCGGCGGCTCGGCGTGGACGCCATCGGCCTCTACCAGTTCCACCGGCCCGACCCGGCGACGCCGTGGGACGAGTCCATGGGCGCGCTGCGGCAGCTCGCCGACGACGGGCTGGTGCGCATGGTGGGGATCTCCAACGCCGACATCGCCCAGATCGACGTCGCCCGCTCGATCGTGGGCGATGCGCTGGTGAGCGTGCAGAACCAGTTCTCCCCCGGCTGGCGGCACTCGGCCGACGAGCTGGCGCACTGCGCGGGCCACGGGCTGGCCTTCCTGCCGTGGAGCCCGTTCGGCGGGGTGACCTCGGCGGGGTCGCTGGGCTCGACCGCGCCGGCCTTCGCCCAGGTGGCCGACGAGCTCGGGGTCTCGGTGTACCAGGTGACCCTCGCCTGGCACCTGGCGCAGAGCGACACCGTCGTCCCCATCCCGGGCGCGTCGCGGGTCGCCTCGGTGCGGGACTCGGTGGCCGCGGCCGGGCTGACCCTGTCCCCAGAGCAGCTGGCCCGCCTGGACGGCTAGCTAGGTCGAGACGGCGAACAGCGGCCAGCTGCCCGGGACCCCGCGCAGGGTCCGCACCCCCCGGTCGGCGAAGCCGAGCCCGGATCCCACCACGAGGTCCTTGACGGTCCCGGAGACGAGGACCTCGCCGGGCTCGGCCTCGGCCATCACCCGGGCACCGATGTGCACGGCCAGCCCGGCGATGTGCCCGCCGTCGAGCCGCTGCACCTCGCCGGCGTGGACGCCCACCCGCAGCCGCACGCCCGCGGCACCGGCGGAGTCCTGGACGGCCAGCGCGCAGCGGATCGCGCGGGCCGGGCCGTCGAAGGTGGCGAGCAGGCCGTCGCCGGCCACGTCGACCTCCACCCCGCCGAAGCGGGCCAGCTCGCCGCGCGCCAGCGCCAGGAACCGCTCGCGGATCCCCGCCCACGCGGCGTCGCCCACCCGCGCGACCAGCTCCGTCGAGCCGGCGACGTCGGCGAAGAGCACGGTGGCCAGGACGGTGCTGACGGCGGGCGGGGCGGGGCGGCTGCCGGTGAGGAACTCCTCGATCTCGGCCAGCGGTGTCTCGGTGTCGCCGAGGAAGAAGAGGTGGTCGGCGCCGTCCAGCTCCACGAGGCGGGCGCCGGGGATGCGCTCGGCCAGGTAGCGCCCGATCCCGACGGGGATCATCCGGTCACCGCGCCGGTGCAGGACGAGCGTGGGCACCCGGATCGCGGGCAGCACGTCGCGCAGGTCGATCTGCGGGTAGAGCTCGAACATGCGCCGCGCCATGCCGGGGCTGGCCCCCATGCGCTGGAGCGTGCCCCACCAGGCGCGCAGCGCGGTGTCGTGCCGGCGCTCGGGCGCCCACGCGCCGAGCCCCACCCCCTCGCCCCAGTGCTCGACCATGCCGGTGAGCAGGGCCGCCATGACCTCCGGCTGCAGCCCGGCGGGGAAGTCGGGCGCCTCGACGATGCGCGGGTAGGCCCCGTACAGCACCAGCGCCCGGGTGCGCTCGGGGTGCTGGGCGGCGAACAGCATGGCCATGGCGCCGCCCTCGGAGACCCCCAGCAGCGCGGCCTGCTCCGAACCGGCCGCGTCCATGACGGCGCGCAGGTCGTCGGTGCGCTCCTCGAGCGTCGCCGGACCGGGCACCGGGTCGGACAGCCCGGTGCCGCGCTTGTCGAAGAGGATCAGCCGGCTGAACTCCGCGAGCCGCTGCAGGAAGCGCCGCAGCGAGGGCTCCTGCCAGTTCCAGTCCAGGTGCGAGATGAACCCCGGGGCGGCGACGAGGTCCAGCGGGCCGTCCCCGACCACCTGGTAGGCGATGGACAGCTCCCCGCTGCGGGCGTAGCGCGTGCTGGGCAGCACGCCGCAGTCTGGCACGCCCGCGAGCGCCGCGGGGCCGCCCGCCGCGGGGTTCGATCAGCGGCCGAGCACGTCCCGCAGGGCCGCGAGCACGAGCGCCACCCGGTCCGGGGCGGCGTTGGGCCCCATGAGCCCGATCCGCCACACCGTCGCGGCGTAGGCACCCACTCCCCCGCCGATCTCCAGGTCGTAGCGTTCCAGCAGCTCCTTGCGCACCGCGGCGGAGTCCACGCCCTCGGGCACCTCCACCGTGGTCAGCTCCGGCAGCCGGTGGCCCTCGGCGGCGAAGAGCTCCAGCCCGAGCTCGGCCAGCCCCTCGTGCAGCAGCCGCCCGGCCTCGGCGTGCCGGGCGTGCACGGCCTCCAGGCCCTCCTCGAGGATCCGTCCCAGCCCGGCGTGCAGCGACACCACCATCCCGGTCGGGGCGGTGTGGTGGTACGTGCGGCCACCGGAGCCGGCCGCCTCCCCGGCGTAGCCGCCGAGCATGCCCAGGTCGAGGTACCAGCTCTGCGGCTTCTCGACCCGCCGCTCCCAGGCGCGGTCGGAGATGGTGAACGGCGCGAGCCCCGGGGGCACGCCCAGGCACTTCTGCGAGCCCGAGTAGGCCAGGTCCACGCCCCACTCGTCCAGCCGCACCGGGATCCCGCCCAGCGAGGTGACGCAGTCGGCCAGGAGCAGGGCGTCGCCCTTCCCGGCGGCGAGCGGCTCGAGGTCCGAGCGCACCCCGGTGGAGGTCTCGGCGTGCACGGCGGCGATGAGCTTCGGCGCCGGGTGCGCGGCCAGCACCCGCTCGGCGTCGACCGGCTGCCCCCACTCGTGCTCGACCGCGACGACCTCGGCCCCGCACCGGGCGGCGACGTCGGTCATCCGCTGCCCGAACAGGCCGTTCACCGCGACGACGACGACGTCACCGGGGCCCACGGTGTTGACGAACGCCGCCTCCATGCCCGCGGAGCCGGTGGCCGACAGCGGGAGCGTGCGGCGGTTGTCCGTGCCGAACACCTGGCGCAGCCGGTCGGACGTCTCGTCCAGCACCTGCAGGAACAGCGGGTCGAGGTGCCCCAGCAGCGGCAGGCCGAGCGCGGCGGTGGCCTCCGGGTAGGGGTTGGACGGGCCGGGACCGAGCAGGGTGCGGGCACGCAGCGGCATGCCCTGCAAACTACCGGCGTGGCCACCGATCAGCCGGGCGACCCGGACCGCACCGCCGCGCTCGCGATGTACCGCGCCTACGCCGCCACCCTGCCCGCCCCGCCGCTCGAGGAACCCGCGGTCGAGCGGTTCGGCGACGGCGCCGCGCTGGCCGACGAGCTGATCGGCCTGGTGCTCGCCGGGACCAAGCGGGCGACGGCGGCGCTGGTCGTCGACTTCCTCGACGACGGCCAGCCGCTCCCGCGCATCGGCGGGCACTGGGTGGCGTGCGACGGCAGCGGTGCGCCCCGCTGCGTCCTCCGGACGACGGAGCTGCGGCTCGGCCCCCTGCGCAGCGTGGACGAGGCCTTCGCCTGGGACGAGGGTGAGGACGACCGGACGCGGGAGAGCTGGCTGCGCGAGCACGAGCGCTACTTCCGGCGCACCCTGCCCGCACGCGGCCGGGCGTGGTCCGACGACCTCGAGGTGGTCTTCGAGCGCTTCCGCGTCGTCTGGCCGCCCGAGGTCGCCGGCTGACCCCCGCCCGCCGGGCGCCGACCCCCGCC
>NZ_SSXC01000034.1 GCF_021699055.1 Blastococcus sp. MG754426
GGACGCGCCGGAGCTGCCCTGCAGCGGCAGCACGACCTCCACCGGCTGGGCCAGCGCCGTGCGGGCCGGCGGGGTGGCGACCAGCACCGCCGAGAGCGCCAGGACGACGGCGGCCAGCACCGCCTCCACCAGCAGCGACCGGCGCAGCGCGGGCAGGTCCTCGGCGGCGGCCTCCGCCTGCACCCGGTCCCGCTCGGCGGCCGCCGCCACCTCCTCCGGGGCGGGTTCGGCCCGCTCGGCCGCCACGCCCGCCGCGAACGCGTGCACGGTCGTCGTGCGGCTGCGCGGACGGCGGACACCCAGCCGCTGCTGCACCCAGACGCGGGAGATCCCGGCCGCGGCCAGGACGACCACCACCAGCACGAGCTTGACCGCGAGCAGCCGGCCGTACGTCGTCTCCACCAGGGCGGTCGGCGACGCGACCTCGCGCACCGACTGCACCACCCCGGAGACCACGAGCGCGACGACGGCGCCGAACGCCAGCCGGGAGAACGCCGGGAGGGCGGTGGCCACCGCACCGGGCTCGGCGCCGGGCCGCACCGCGACGGCGAGCAGGCCGGCGAGCCCGCCCAGCCAGACCGCCATCGCCCCCGCGTGCACCGCGGCGACCAGCACGGCCAGGACCGGCCACGGCCCGGCGACGGGGTGCCCGACCGCCGCGGTGGCCACGACCAGCCCGACGCCGAGCACCGCGACCGCGGCCGCCGTACCGCGCCCGGGGTCCGCGGCCTGCCACGACCGGCGCAGCACCAGCAGCAGGGCGATCGCGAGGGCCGCGCGCGCCAGCGCACCCCAGCCCGCCCCCGTGCCCGCCGTCGCGGCCAGCAGCGCCGGGTCGGCGACCGCCGTCAGCCCGGTGCCCGCGGCGTAGGGGCCCTGCAGGAGGAAGCCCACGACGGCGGAGACGGCGACGGCGGCGGCGCCGGCGAGCGCCATCGCGCGCAGCCGCGCGGACGCCCGCCCCGCGGGCCAGCAGACCGCCACCAGCACCGGCACGCCGAGGGCCAGCGCGAGCCCGGCGTACCCGGCCCAGCGGGTGACGGGCAGCAGCGCCCCGACGACCGGGTCGGTGGCGGCCCCGTCGTCCGCGGTGCCGGCGGCGAGGAGCTCCCCGTCGCCGACGGCGAAGGAGAAGGCGCCCGAGACCGGGTGCGAGTCGGCGGAGATGACGCGGTAGGTGACGAGGTAGCCGCCGTCGGGCAGATCGCCGCGCAGCGGGATGGTGACGACGTCGCCGTCCACGGTCGCGCTGCCGGCGTCGACCCGCTGCTGGTCGGCACCCAGGACGCGGGCGTACCCGGCGCCCAGCGACACGCCCTCGGTGAACTCCAGCGTCACCTCGTCGGGGGCGGTCTCGACGCGCGCCCCCTCCCCCGGCGTCGTGGCGACCAGGGTGGCGTGCGCGGCCGCCGGGCCCGCGGTTCCGATGCCCGCGCCGAACCAGCCGGCGACCAGCAGGAGCAGCAGGAGGGCGGTGCGCCTCACGCGGTCACCGGCCGGCCGGCGACCGCGAGGGCTGCGCGGCGGCGGCCCCGCCAGGCGACGGCGGCGACCAGGACGGTGCCGGCCAGCAGCAGCAGGTGGGTCAGCGCCCGGTCGGCGTGCACGTGCCCGGCCTGCAGATCGGCCAGGGTGACCGGCAGCAGGAAGGCGACGAAGGACCCGAGGAAGGGCAGCGCGCCGGCGGCCAGCCGCGGGCCGGCGGCGACGGCGAGGAAGGCCGCGGCCAGCGCGAGGTTCCAGGCGCCGCTCTCGCGCGCCATGTGCACCGGCGCGCTCATCGCGCCGGCGCCCGTGGCGAGCAGCGGCCAGGCCAGCGTCGCCTGGGCCGCGCCCACGACGAGCAGCGCCACGCGCAGCGCGGAGTCCGCCAGCCGGGCGCGTGCGGCCGCGCCCGCCCCGGGCAGTTCCCGGGGCAGCGCGCCGAGGACGGCCGCCGTGAGATCGGGCACGGCCGGGGCCGGTGCCAGCCGCGCCCGGCGGGTCACGCGCTCCGCGGCGGCGGCCCAGGCGGCACACCCGGCGCAGCCGGCGAGGTGGGCGTCGAGCTCCTCGGCGGGCATCCCGAGCGGCTCGCCGTCGAGACGCGAGGAGAGCGCCTCTCGGCACAGGTGGCAGGACATGGTTCATTAGTCTCCGCCGGGCGCCGTCCGGTTCCCACACCCCCGGACTTCCGCCACCTGACGAGGACATGGACGACCTGGCACGCACGGCCGCGGAGGCTGCCGCCGGCGATCCGCTGGCCGCGGCGACCCTGGTGCGGCAGACGCAGACCGACGTCTGGCGGCTCTGCGCGGCGCTGGGTGACCCCGGCTCGGCCGACGACCTCACCCAGGAGACCTACCTGCGGGCGTTCGGGTCGCTGCACCGCTTCGAGGGCCGCTCCTCGGTGCGCACCTGGCTGCTCGCCATCGCCCGCCGGGTCTGCGCGGACGCCGTCCGTTCGCGGCGCCGGCGGCGGCTGACCCTGGTCCGGGAGCCCGCCGACCTCGAGGTGCTGGCCCCGCCGGGCGCCGGTGACGCGGTCGGCGAGAGCGCGGCGGTCGCCGACCTGCTGGCCCGGCTGGACCCCGACCGGCGCGAGGCGTTCGTGCTCACCCAGCTGCTGGGGCTGCCCTACGCCGAGGCCGCGGAGGTCGCGGGGTGCCCCGTCGGCACCATCCGGTCCCGCGTCGCCCGGGCGCGCGCCGACCTCGTCGAGTCCCTGGCCCGGGTGGGCGAGGACACCGGCCGCAGCGGCACCGCGCACAGCTGACCGCCGGGCGGGTGCGCCGCCCCCCTCGCCCCCTCCGTCACCGGCGTCCCACGCTCCGGGACGGGGCGCGCGCATAAGTGCATCGATCTGGTAGACATTCCGCCGTGACGCGGACGACGATGCTGCTCCTGGTGAGCCGCCGGCACGTCGACCTGCTGCGCGTCTGCACCGCTGCCTGTCCGGGCTGCTGATTCCGCCCCGCCGAGCCGGCGGGACCCGTATCGTCCCCCTCCACGCGGCCGCCCCTGCGCGTCCGCGCCCGTGAGACCCGGAGTCAGAGCCCCGTGAAGACCCTGATCCTGCTCGCCCTCGCCGGCCTCGGCGCCCAGCTCGTCGACGGCAGCCTGGGCATGGCCTACGGCGTCACCTCGACGACGCTGCTGCTGGCCATCGGCACCAACCCCGCGGCGGCGTCGGCGACGATCCACCTCGCCGAGATCGGCACCACGCTCGCCTCCGGGCTCTCGCACTGGAAGTTCGGCAACGTCGACTGGAAGGTCGTCGCGCGGGTGGGCCTGCCCGGCGCGGTCGGCGCCTTCGCCGGTGCCCACTTCCTGGCCGGGCTCTCGACCGAGATCGCCGCCCCGGTCATGTCGCTGATCCTGGTCTCGCTGGGCGCCTACATCCTGGTGCGCTTCACCCTGCGCGGCATCGACCGGCGCAACGTCGGCAAGCCGATCCGCAAGCGCTTCCTGGGCCCGCTGGGCCTGGTGGCCGGCTTCGTGGACGCCACCGGTGGCGGCGGCTGGGGTCCGGTCGGCACCCCCGCGCTGCTGGCCAGCGGCCGGATGGAGCCGCGCAAGGTCATCGGCTCGATCGACACCTCGGAGTTCCTCGTCGCGCTGGCGGCCAGCGCGGGCTTCCTGCTGGCGCTGGGCTCGCAGGGGATCGACCTGCTGTGGGTCGCCGGCCTGCTGGCCGGTGGCCTGGTCGCCGCCCCGATCGCCGCGTGGCTGGTGCGGCACATCCCGCCGCGGCTGCTGGGGTCCCTGGTCGGCGGGATGATCGTGCTCACCAACGCCAGCACGCTCCTGCGCAGCGAGTGGGTCGGCGCCGGCGCCACCGTCAGCGCGGTCGTCTACGTCGTCCTCGGGGTCGTCTGGGTGCTCGCCGTCGTCCACTCCTACCGACGCTACCGGCAGGACGCCGCGCTGGAGTCGGCCGACGCCGTCGCGGAGGTCGCCGAGCGCAACGTCGTCGCCGCGGTGCCCGCCGAGGAGCCCGTGGGCGCCGAGGAGCCCGTGGGCGCCGGCCGCCCGAGCGCCCCGCGCGACTGAGCGCACCCACCCTCCTCAGCCTTCGCCGGCTCGGGTCGAGCCCCTGGGCGGGGCCGCGGTGACAAGGGGACCTGATGGGGGCGCATCCACCCCTCATCGAGGCGGTGCGACCACCACCTGACTCCGGGCCCGTTGATCATCGCGACGAGAGCAGGGCGGCCTCCAGATCGGGCGGGAGGCCCGGCCGGGGCAGGCCGTTCGGCGAGTAGCGCGGCCGGTGGTCCTCCTGCTGCCAGGCCCAGGTGTCGGCAACGGTCGCGGCCAGCGGGCGGCTGGGCAGCCCGAGGGCGCGGGCACGTGCCGTGTCGACGTCCCACGCGGTGCGGGCGACCCCCTGCCGCAGCCACAGCGGCAGGTGCACCCACTCCTCGACGCCGGCGGCGAGCAGGTCGACCTCGGGCACCGGCACCCACTCCGCATCGCTCCCCGTGATCTCGCGGCAGAGGTCGAGCAGCCCGCCGAGCGTGGTCATCCCGGCCGGGCCCGTGGCGTTCACGGCACCGCCCGCACCGGCCTCGGCCATCCCGACCAGCCAACCCGCGAGGTCGCGGGCGTCGACCAGCGCGATCGGCTGCGCCAGCCCCTCGGCGGGGACGACGACCCGGCCCCCGCGGTGGATGCGCTCCAGCCACCAGCCCAGCCGGTGGACGTAGTCGTACGGGCCCACGACCAGCCCGGCCCGCGCGGCGAGGAAGGCCCGGCCGACGCTGGCGCCGATCACCCGCTCGGCGTAGGCCTTGTCCGGTCCGTAGCCGTCGTCCGCAGTGCCCCAGGTGGGCTCCCCGTCCTCGGGCCCCACCGGGCCGGGTGGCCAGCCGCGGTAGGCGTTGAGGCTGCTGACGAAGGCGTAGCCGCGCACCCCGCCCAGGACTGCGGCGGCGTGCCGGGCGGCGGCGCGGCTCTGCGCGGAGGTGTCGACGACGAGCTCGGGCACCCACTCCCCCAGCGCCCGGGGCAGCGCACCGGGGTCGTCGCGATCCCCGTGCAGCGCCCGGGCGCCCTCCGGCGACGGTCCGGACACCCCGCGGGTGAAGGTGGCGACGTCGTGGCCGCGCGCGAGGGCCGCGGACACGACGTGCCGGCCGAGGAACTGGGTGCCGCCGAGGACGAGGAGTCTCATGCGGGCCACTCCAGCCCGGCCGCTCCTCCGGCGTCCAGCGGATCCGCCCAGGGCTGATCCGCTGCTGGCCGAACCGCTAGACCGCGCGCGACGCCGGCAGGGTGGGCACCTGCGGCAGCGGGGTCGAGCGAGCCGCGGCGAGCACCATCTGCGGCGAGGAGGGCAGGCCCCGGCGGGTGCACAGCCGCAGCGCCCGGGCGCCGGTGAGCACGTCGGTCTCCGGCGGGACGACCAGCAGGTCGGCGCGGCGGTTGCCCCCGGCCCAGGTCAGGCAGACGACCTGCGGGTCCATGCTCCGGAAGCCACCGGCCCGCACCGTCCGGCCGAGCACCTCGATCTTCCGGGGGGCGGGCTGCCACGCGTCCAGGGCGTAGGTGAAGCGCTCGACCCGCACGCCGTGCCGCTCCAGGGCGGCGATGAGCTCGGGGAGCTCGACGGCGAGGTCGCGGCTGCGCGGGAACCAGGCGCCGTCGAAGGCCGACCCGCCCGACCCGGCGTCGGCGCGCAGGCTCACCCGGACGTCGATCCCACCCCGGAAACCCTCGGTCGCCGGCACCGTACGGGTGATCGTCGCCATGAGCGTCGGCCGCCTCTCGTCCACTCGTCCCCGGGCCACGGCAGATGGCCCCGAGGAGAACGTAGGTGCGGCGACACACCACTCCTGGGGAGCGTGGGACGGGCGTGCCGCGCCGCCTCGGCCGGTCATCACGATTCGTGACCTCGCGACCACGCCGCCGTCGCCGCGACCCCCGTCGACGTTGCCGCGACCCCCGTCGAAATGTGCACAAAAGGCCCGGGCGGCGGAGTGAGACGGGGGCCGGACAGCGCTCTGCCTCTGAGTGCAGGTGCACTCAGAGGCAGAGCGTGCGCGAGGGGTGGCGCCCTCCCCGGCGGAATGTGCACAAAACGCCGGGGACGGCGATCAGCTCGGCTTGGGCTTCTTGTTCTTGGCCTTGCCGCGCTCGCTCTGGTCGAGGATCACCTTGCGCACGCGGACGGCGGCCGGGGTCACCTCGACGCACTCGTCCTCGGCGCAGAACTCCAGCGCCTGCTCCAGGTTCAGGATGCGCGGGGGGATCAGCCGCTCGAGCTCCTCAGCGGTCGAGGACCGCATGTTCGTGAGCTTCTTCTCCTTGGTGATGTTGACGTCCATGTCGTCGGGGCGGGAGTTCTCGCCGACGATCATGCCCTCGTAGACCTCGGTGCCCGGGGCGACCATCATCGAGCCGCGCTCCTGCAGCGAGAACATCGCGTACGAGGTGGCCACGCCCTGCCGGTCGGCCACGAGCGAGCCGGTGGGCCGGGCGCGCATGTCGCCCATCCACGGCTCGTAGCCCTCGAGGTTGTGGTTGAGCACGCCGGTGCCGCGGGTCTCGGTGAGGAACTCGGTGCGGAACCCGATGAGACCGCGGGACGGCACGACGTACTCCATCCGCGCCCAGCCGGTGTCGTGGTGCACCAGGTTCTCCATGCGGCCGCGGCGGGTGGCCAGCGCCTGGGTCAGGGTGCCCACGTACTCACCGGGGGTGTCGATGGTGACGCGCTCGACCGGCTCGTGCAGCTTCCCGTCGATCTCCTTGGTGACGACGGTCGGCCGGCCGACGGTGAGCTCGAACTCCTCGCGCCGCAGCTGCTCGACGAGGATGGCCAGCGCCAGTTCGCCGCGGCCCTGCATCTCCCAGGTGTCGGGGCGCTCGGTGGGCAGCATGCGCACCGACACGTTGCCGACCAGCTCCTGGTCGAGCCGGTTCTTGATCAGCCGGGCGGTCAGCTTCTTGCCCGACTTGCCCGAGATCGGCGAGGTGTTGATGCCGATGGTGATCGAGATGGAGGGCTCGTCCACCGTCAGCGGCGGCAGCGGCCGCGGGTCGGCCGGGTCGGCGAGGGTGTCGCCGATCATGATGTCCTCGATGCCGGCGATGGCGACCAGGTCGCCGGGGCCGGCGCTGTCGGCCGGGGTGCGCGTGAGCCCCTCGGTCATGAGCAGCTCGGTGATCTTGACGTTCTTGATGGTGCCGTCGACCTTGCACCACGCCACCTGCTGGCCGCGCTTCATCTCACCGGAGTGGATGCGCAGCAGCGCCAGCCGGCCCAGGAACGGGGAGGCGTCGAGGTTGGTGACCTGCGCACGCAGCGGCTCCTCGGCGTCGTAGCTCGGCGCCGGGATGGTCTCCAGCAGCGTCTTCACCAGCGGGGCGAGGTCGGGGCTGTCGGGGACGGTGCCGTTCTCCGGCCGGTTGAGCGAGGCCTGGCCGGTGCGGCCGTTGCAGTAGACGATCGGGAACTCCAGGGCGTCGGCGTCCAGGCCGGCGTCCTCCATGAGCTCCATGAACAGCTCGTAGCACTCGTCGACGACCTCGGCGATGCGCGCGTCGGAGCGGTCGGTCTTGTTCACCGCGAGGATGACCGGCATCCCCTTGCCCAGCGCCTTGCGCAGCACGAAGCGGGTCTGCGGCAATGGGCCCTCGGACGCGTCCACGAGCAGGACGACGCCGTCGACCATCGACAGGCCGCGCTCGACCTCACCGCCGAAGTCGGCGTGGCCGGGGGTGTCGACGATGTTGACGACGACGGGGTTGCCGTCCTCGTCGGCCAGCCGGATGGCGGTGTTCTTGGCGAGGATGGTGATGCCGCGCTCGCGCTCGAGGTCCATCGAGTCCATGACGCGGTCCTGCGTGGTGTCGGCGTCGGTGCCCTCACCCTTGGCGCGGCCGAGCGCGCCGGCCTGGCGGAGGAGGGCGTCGACCAGGGTCGTCTTGCCGTGGTCGACGTGAGCGATGATCGCCACGTTGCGCAGGTCGTTGCGGGTGGGCATGCGGAAGGGCACCTCGGGAGGCTCGGGGGCGCGCCGCGCGGACGCGCGCGGGCATCAGGTCAACAGCGACCAGAGCCGCGACCTTCCCCCCACTCTAGGTGCTCAGCGCGTGGCGACGGCCTCCCGCGACCGGTCGACCACCCCGAAGGTGACCCCTGCGGCGGCAACAGTGACCAGACTCACGGCGAACCACGCCGGGAGACCGGCCCCCAGGGCGAGCACGTGGGCCAGCACGAACGCGCCGACGTAGAGGGCGGCCAGGCCCGCGGTGACGACGGGACCGCGGCGGCGGGCGGCGATCCAGGCGGCCCCGACCCCGCAGACGGCGAACACCGCGCCGCCGAGCGCCCGGACGCCGGTGCCCTGCGCGATGCCGAAGCCGGCGGCGAGACCGACGGCGACCAGGAGCGAGGCGGGCACGCGGGAGAGGGCGGAGGTCGACATGTCCCCCAGTGTCCCTGGCGCGCGGGACCTCAGGCGAGGCCGGCCGAGAACTCCCGCACCCGTGCCATGAACCGCTCCGGCGCCATGAGGTGGGGGTGGTGCCCGAGCGGCCGGCCGGCGTCGTCGGTCCAGACCTCCACGGTGGCCGTCGGGATCCGCTGCGCCAGCCAGGCCGCGAAGTCCGGGCCCGGGTCCAGGCCGTGCAACGACAGGAACGGGCACTGCACGCCGGCGGCGATCTCGTCGACGAGGGCGCCGAGCTCCTCCCCGGTCAGGTCCAGCAGCGGCGACCAGATGCCGGTGACGACCTCTTGGCGGGGGCGGCGACGGGCGGCCAGGGCCGCGTGGGCGTCGTCGTCCATGGCCCCGCGCATGGCGTCGAACATCCCGGCCATGAACGGCTCGAAGCCCTCGCCGCGCAGCATCGGCGCCGCCTGCTGCACCTGCGCCTGCATCGCGGTGAGGGCCAGGGGCTGGTCGACGTCGACCACGCCGCGGACCGGGTGCCGCCCCGCGTAGACCGCGGCGAGCAGGCCGCCCAGGCTGTGCCCGACGACCAGCGGGGGCTCGGTGACGCCGGCGGCGTCGAGGGCCGCCCGGACGTCGTCGGCCATGTCGGCGAGCTCGTAGCCGGGCCCGAGCGGGGACTCGCCGTGCCCGCGCAGGTCCACCCGGACCACGGTGGCGGACGTCGGAGCGGGGCGACGAGGGGCGCCCAGAACGTGCGGTCCTCGGCGATGCCGTGCAGGAGGACGACGGGCGGGCCGTCGCCATCGACGTCGGTGGCGAGCGCGAGGGGGGCGGGGCTGGTCACCCGGCGGATCCTGGCAGGTCAGCGGTGCGCGAGGAACCCACATCGCCGCGCGCCGCCCAGCGGTGGTTCGGCACAGCGGGCCCCGGGCGGAGAACCGCCCGGGGCCCGGTTGACGTGCTGGAACGGCCCCTCTTCGGGAGCCGAGCGGCGCTTCCTCAGGCAGCGCGGAGGACGGCCTCGATCTCCAGCTCGACGTTGATCTTGTCGCCGACGACGACGCCGCCGCCGTCCATCGGCATGTCGATGTCCACGCCGTACTCCTTGCGGGAGATCTCGGTCTTGGCGCTGAAGCCGGCGCGGGTGCCGCCGTAGGCGTCGGGGCCGAAGCCGTTGAGCTCGAGCTCCAGGACGACGGGCTTGGTGATGCCCTTGATCGTCAGGTCGCCCTCGACGGTCCAGTCGGCGCCGTCGGTCTTCACCGCGGTGGAGCGGAAGGTCATCTCGGTGTGGTTGCCCACGTCGAAGAAGTCCGCGGAGCGGATGTGTGCGTCGCGCTGCTCCTGCCGGGTGTCGATCGAGTCCATGTTGATGCGCGCCTCGACCGACGAGGCGGTCTGCTCCGCGGCGGTGACGATGACGCCCTCGAAGTCGCGGAAGTAGCCGCGCACCTTGCTGACCATCATGTGGCGGACGGAGAAGCCGACGGTGGAGTGGCTGGCGTCGATGTCCCAGGTGCCGGCGATGTAGCCGGGGATCTGGACGCTGGTGCTGCTGCTGGTCATGGTGTCTCCCAGGTGGTTGAGCGTTGGACCTTCGCTGCCCTGAAGCGTAGTTGAGCGCTTGACTATTCCGCCAGTATTCTGGGGGCATGACCACGTCGGTGTCGCCGGAGTCCCTCCCCACGGGTGAGCCGCGCTGGCTCGACCCGGAGGAGCAGCGGGCCTGGCGCGCCTGGCTCTACAGCGCCCAGCTGCTGCTCGACCGGCTCGACCGCGACCTCAGCCACCGCACCGGCATCTCGCACGCCTACTACGAGATCCTCGTCGCCCTCTCCGAGACACCGGAGCGGATGATGCGCATGAGCGAGCTCGCCGACCGGTGCCTCTCCTCCCGCAGCCGGCTCTCGCACGCGGTCTCCCGGCTGGAGGAGCGCGGCTGGGTGCGCCGCCAGGTGTGCGCCGAGGACGGCCGCGGCCAGCTCGCCGTCCTCACCGACGAGGGCTTCGCCGCGCTGGAGGGCGCCGCACCCGTGCACGTCGAGGGGGTGCGCCGGGAGCTGTTCGACCAGCTCTCCCCCGCGCAGGTGGACGCCATGCGCGACCTCGGCGAGACCCTGCTGCGCCACCTGGACCCCGTCCGCATCCCCTGACCCGGGGCGCGCCGGCGGGCCGCGCCCGCCAGCGAGATCGGCGATGTCGGGCCGCAGCGTGCCCGGTGGGCCCGACATCGCCGATGTCGCGGTGGGGTGGGCGGGGTGGAGCGGATCAGCCGCCGCCGATCCGGCACAGCTCCCGGGCGACCGGGGTGGCGAGGAACCCGGCGCGCAGGCGCTCGTCCCCGATGCGCGCCGCCCACCCGGCGAGGTGGTCGGCCGCCCACCGGGCCACCACCCCCGCCCGGGGGTCCCCCGCGGCCACCAGCACGCGGTGGGCGTCCACGAAGGCCCGGCCGTGCTCGACGCCGCCGGGCGGGTACGCGCCCTCGAGGGCCGGCAGCAGCTCGTCGACCAGCGCGAGCGCCGCAGGCAGGTCGCCGGCCTCCAGGAGCGCGCCGGCCAGGAGCCCGAGGGCCTCCACCCGGTCGGCCTGCACGTCGAGCTCGGCGGCACGCCGCGCGGCTGCACGCAGCGGCTCGACCGCCATGCGGTCCCCGGCGGCGTGGCGGACCATCCCGGCGACCAGGTCGGCGCGGACGCCGGCGTGCGGGACGTCGGAGCCCGCGGCCTCCTCCTGCGCCTCGGCGGCACGGGCCCGGGCCGCGGTGAGGTCGCCCTCGCGCAGGTCCACCACCGCCAGCGAGGCGAGCAGGTGCACCCGGAAGTACGCCAGCTCGTGCCGGTCGCTCTCGGCCAGCCCGCGCTCGAGGTACCGGCGGGCGGCGGGCAGGTCACCGGCCAGCCGGTGGCTGTCGCCGAGGCTCTGCAGCGAGGCCACCACGCCCTCGGCGTCGTCGATCTCCTCGGTGAGGGCCAGGGCCCGCCGGCCGTCCTCCAGCGCGTCGTCCAGCCGCCCCTCGTCCATGGCGATCCGGGCCAGGTTGGTCAGCATGACCCCTTCGCGGTAGCGGTGGCCGCTGGCCCGGAAGACCGCCAGCGCCTGCTCCGAGGCCACCCGCGCCTCGTCCAGCCGGCCGCAGTTGACCAGCAGCGCGCCGAGCTGCCCGCTCACCATCGCCTCCCCCTGCTCGTCGTGGATCGCGCGGTGCTCCTCGCGGGCCTGCTGCAGCACCTGGAGCGCCTCCTCGTTGCGCCCCTGGTTGGTGGCGACCACCCCCAGCAGGCGGAGCGTCTCGCCGGCGCGCCGGTGGTCGCCGACGGCCCGGGCCAGCTCCAGCGCGCGGGTGAGCAGCTCGCGCGCCCGGTCGTGCTCGTTGAGGTAGGCCAGGCTGCGGCCGCCCTGCATCAGCGCGTCGGACTCCAGGTCGCGCCGGCCGGCCTGCCGGGCGAGCTCCGCCGCCGCGTCGGCGACCGGGGGGATCGCGGGGTACTCACCGCGGAAGAAGAGCCAGCCGCCCTCGGCCAGCCGCACCTCCGCCCGCCGCGCCGGGTCCGGCCCCGGCGCCGCGGCGAGCCGGTCGAGGGTGCTGCGCTGCTCCTCCCGGCGGCCGAGCCGGTCCAGCACGGTCTGCCGGGCGAGCAGGACGTCGGACCACAGCGCCCCCTCCTCGGGGGGCACCAGGGCCTCGGCGCGGGCCAGCAGCCGCAGCGCGTCCTCGTTGGCGTAGCCGGCGGCCGCGTACCGCCCGGCACGGAGGAACCAGCGGGCCGCGGCCGCACGCTCGCCGGCCTCCTCGTGGTGCCGCGCGACCTCGGCGGCGTGCTCGTCGGGGCGGCCGCTCTCCTCGACGACCTCCTCCAGCCACTGGGCGGCCTGGCCGTGCAGCCGGCGGCGCACCGACCGGAGCACCCCCTCGTAGGCGACGTCGCGGACGAGGGCGTGGCGGAAGGAGTACTCGTGGCTGCCCGAGAAGGTCGACCGGGGCCGCGGCAGGACGACCTCCCGCCGGGTGAGCCGGTCCAGCGAGCCCTCCCCCGCGGCACCGGGGACCGACCGGGACAGCCGCTCGACGGCGGCGTCCCAGAACACCCGCCCCACGACGGCGGCGCACCCGACGACCGCGCGGTCGGCGCCGTCGAGGGCGTCGAGCCGGGCCTGCAGCAGGCCGCGCAGGGTGCTGGGCACCCGCAGCGAGCCCACCGCCTCGTCCCGCACCCGCCACGGGTCGGTCCGCGTGTCGACGACCCCGGCCTGCACCAGCCAGGTGACCAGCTCCTCGACGTAGAACGGGTTGCCGTCGGAGGTGTCGACGACCATGCGGACCAGCCGGTCGGGCACCCGCTCGGCGCGTTGCAGGAGCTCGCCGACCAGGGCTGCCGCGTCGTCCTCGCCGAGCGGGGCGAGCTGCAGCACCGCGTGCGACGACCCGGGGCGGCCCCAGTCCGGATGCCGGTCGAACAGCGTCGGGCGCGCCGTGCAGACCACCAGCAGCGGCCCCTCCCCCGGGGCGTCCGCCAGCGCCTGCAGCGACGCCAGGCTCGCGGCGTCGGCCCAGTGCAGGTCCTCGAGCAGCACGACGACCGGCGCGCGCAGGGCGAGGTCCTCGAGCATCCGGAGCACCAGGACGCTCCCCCGCCGCCGCAGCACCTCGGGGTCGGTCGTCCCCACCGCCGCGCGGCCCGGCTCGTCGAGCCCGAACCCGAGCCAGGCCGCGACCGTCCACGCCGCCCGCTCGTCGGACTCCGGGTCGCCCCCGCCGCCGACCGCCGGGACGTCGCCGAGCAGCCGGGACCAGCCCTCGGCCCACCGGCGCCGGACCGTCCCCGGGTCGTCGGTGCCCCGGATGCCGAACCGCTCGGCGAAGACGCTGCGCAGCAGGGCGTTCGCGACGCCCTGGGTGGCCGGCGCGGCCCGCCCGCGCAGCACCCACACCTCCGAGGGCAGGCGGGCCAGCCAGCCCTCGACCTCGCGGACCAGGCGGGACTTGCCGACGCCGGCCTCGCCGAGGACCGTGACGATCCGCCGCCCGCGCCCGGTGACGACCTCGCCGAACGCATCCTGCAGGTGCGCCAGCTCCTCCTCCCGCCCGACGGTGCGCGTGCGGACCCCTTCGACCCCGCGCGCCTCCGGCCAGAACTCCTCCCGGTCGGCGCCCGCGACGACGTAGGCGTCCACCGGCGAGTCGATGCCCTTGAGCCGGAGCCCGGTCAGCCGGCGCAGCCCGAACGCCCCGCGGACCTGGTCGGCGGTGTCGCGGGAGACCAGCACGGTCCCGGGGGCGGCGGCGGCCTGCAGCCGGGCGGCCCGGCTGGTCGTGTCCCCGACCGCCAGGAACTCCCCCGCCGCCCGGTCCCCCATGCCGGTGACGACGACCTCGCCGGTGTCCACGCCCACCCGTACCCGCAGCCGCAGCCCGTGCGAGGCGCCGATCTCGGCGTCGAGCCGCTGCACCGCCGCCTGCACGGCCAGGGCGGCCCGCACCGCGCGCACGGCGTCGTCCTCGCGGGAGCGGTACAGCCCGAACACGGCCATGACGGCGTCGCCGATGAACTTCTCGACCACGCCGCCCTCGTCCTCGACCGCGGCCCGCGCCGCGGTGAACCAGCGGCTCATGACCTGCTGCAGGTCCTCCGGGTCCAGACGCGTCGCCACCGGGGTGCTGTCGACGAGGTCGGCGAACAGGACGACGACCTGCCTGCGCTGCTGGCCGACGGCCGCCGCGACCAGCCGGTCGCGCTTGTCGACCAGCGGCGCCAGGGCGGTGTCCACGACCACGTCCCCGAGCACCGCGCGCTGACCCTCGAGGGCGCTGATCGCGTCCTCCAGGGAGCGGAGCTCGCGCGACTCGTCGGGCAGCTGCCTCACCCCCCGGGGCGTCCGGACGCCGGAACGCTACCCCCGCCGGCCGCCGTCCGGGACCGCCCCGCGCACGCCCGGGCGGAGGCCGCGCGGGCGAGCACCCCACGCCGCGCCGGCACGGCCCACAATGGACGCCCCTGCGTCCGGCTCGCCGAGGAGGACCAGCATGCCCACCAGCACGTCGTCGCCCCGGGCCACGACCCCGGGCACCCCCGGGCGGCCCACCGTGGGCCGCCTGGTGCGGTCGGTTCCCGGAACCGTGGAACCCGGCGCGGTGCTCACCGCCGCCGCTTCCCGGATGGCACGTGCGGGTGCGGGCGCGCTCGTGGTGGACGACGGGGCGGCGGGGCGGGGACCGGTCGCGGTCGTCACCGACGCGGACGTGACCCGCGCCGTCGCGGACGGGCTGGACCCCGCCGGCACCCGCATCGACCAGCTGGGCCTGGCGCGGGTGGAGCCGCTGACCGCCGGCACTCCCGTCGAGGAGGCCGCCCGCCGGATGGTCGCCGAGCAGCGGCAGGAGCTGCCGGTCCGCGACGGCGAGCAGGTGGTCGGCGTCGTCGAGCTCCTGGCGGTGTGCGACGCGCTCCTGGGTGCGGGCCCCGCCGCGGACGAGCCCGACCCCGGCCAGGGGATCCGGAACATGGGCGGCTGAGCGCCGGTCGCTAGCGCCGGCGCGGCAGGACCACGCGCGCCCGGGTGATCCCGCCCTCCGAGGTGAGGCCGAGCTCGCCGCCGTGCCGCTGCTGCACCACGGCCAGCGAGGTCGCCAGGCCCAGCCCGGTCCCCTGGCCGATCGGCTTGGTCGTGTAGAAGGCGTCGAACGCCCGCGCGAGCACCTCCGGCGGCACCGGCCCGCCGGTGTCCTCGATGTCGACCACGACGCGGTCGGGCTCCCCCCGGGTGCGGACGGTGACCTCTCCCCGGTCCCCCACGGCGGCCAGGGCGTTGTCCAGCAGGTTGGTCCACACCATGGCCAGGTCGGCCGGCCACCCCAGGACGTGCTGGGGGGCCGGGTCCAGGTCGCGGACGACGCGCACGCCGGGCGGGACCTTGTGCCGGAGCAGCACCAGGGCCTGGTCCAGGCCGGCGTGCACGTCGACGTCGGTGAGCGACTGGTCGGCGGCGTAGGCCAGCGGGCGCACCCCCGACACGATCCGGGACAGGTACTCGGCGCCGGTGGAGATCTCGTCGAGCAGCGCGGCGACCTGCCCCGAGCGGGCCAGGTCGTGCACGGCGGGTCCGCGCTGCTCGGGGGGCAGCCCGGCGAGCGCTGCCCCCAGGGCCCCGGGGTCGACGCCCAGCCGCACCAGGTCGGCGGCATCGGCCCAGCCGTCGGCCAGCCCGGCCCCGGCGAGCCGGGCGGAGACCTCCTGCTCGGCGTCCGCGCGGTCCAGCGGGTCCTCCGGGACGGCGACCGCACCGGCCAGGGGGGCCAGCGGGTTGCCGGCACCGGCGTCGGCGAGCAGCGCGCGCAGCCGCGCGGCCCCCCGCTGCACCGCGGCGGCGGGGTTGTTCAGCTCGTGCAGCAGACCCGCGGCCAGGGCCCCCAGGGCGGCCATGCGTTCGTGGTGGCGCAGCAGCCCGTGCTCGTGGTCCAGCCGCCGGGAGGTCGCCGTCAGCAGCGCCCGCGCGGACCCGGGGTGGGCCAGCAGCCGGTCGAGCGCCTCGGCGCCGAGGCGCTCCACCACGACCGGCGTGCGGGCGCGGACGGTCGCCGACCGGGGCCGGCCGTGCGCGATGCCGAGCTCGCCGATCACCTCACCGGGCCCGCACAGGTTGAGCAGCACCGGGCCCCCGCCGGTCTCCCGGGTGACCTCGAGCTCCCCTTCCAGGACGACGAACAGGGCGTCGGGCGGGGACCCCTCCTCCACCAGCACGCCGCCGGGCGGGAGCTCCCACCGCTCCGTCGTCGCCGCGAGCTCGGTGACCTCCCGCTCGGGCAGCAGGCCGAACAGGGCCGACCGGCGCAGCGCGGCGACGACGTCGGCGGCCGGGGCGGAGCTCCCCACCGGGGCCGTCACGCCCGTGCCAGGTGCTCGTGCGCGAACCGCACGGACATCGCCCCCTCGCCCACGGCGGACGCGATCCGCTTCATGGAGCCGTGCCGGACGTCCCCGGCGGCGAACACCCCGGGCACGGCGGTCTCCAGCGGGAGCGGGGGGACGGCCAGCGGCCAGTCCGGCGGAGGGGTCCCGAGGTCGGTGCCGGTGAGCACGAAGCCGCGCTCGTCGCGGCGGACGACGCCGTCGAGCCAGGCGGTGCGGGGCGCCTGGCCGATGAACACGAACAGGGCGTCGGCCGCCACCTCGCGCTCCTCGCTGCCGGTGCGCAGCCGCAGGCCCTCGACCCGGCGCCCGCCGAGCACGCCGGCGACCTCGGTGCCGTGCTCGACCGTCACGCGGTCCAGCGCCGCGATCTGGTCCACGAGGTAGGCCGACATCGTGGCGCCGAGGCTGCTCCCCCGCACCAGCAGCGTCACCGACGCGGCGAACTGGGACAGGAACACCGCCGCCTGCCCCGCCGAGTTGCCCGCGCCCACGACGAACACCCGGCCGCCCGCGTGGTCGAGCGCCTCCGGCCGCCCCGCCCCGTAGTACAGGCCGGCGCCCGCCAGGCCGGCCGCCCCCGGCACGTCCAGGGTCCGGTACTCCACGCCGGTGGCCACCACGAGCGCGGAGGCGCTGATCTCCGTGCCGTCGGCCAGCCGCACGACGGTGTAGGGGTCGGCCCGCCGCAGGCCCGTGACCTCGGCGGGTACGAGGAGCTCCGCCCCGAGCCGGACGGCCTGCTCCCGTGCACGCAGCGTCAGGTCCGCCCCCGAGAGGCCGACCGGGAAGCCGAGGTAGTTCTCGATCCGGCTGGTCGTGCCGGCCTGGCCACCGGGGGCGTTGCACTCGGTGACCAGCGTCGACATGCCCTCCGAGGCGCCGTACACGCCGGCCGCGAGCCCGGCGGGGCCGGCGCCCACGACCACGAGGTCGTAGGCGGCGCGCTCGGCCCTCGACCGCAGGCCGATCCGCGAGGCGAGCTGCGGCAGCTCCGGCTGGACCAGCACCTCGCCGTCGTCCAGCACCACGGCGGGCAGCGCACCCCCGTCCAGCCCGGCGAGCTCCAGGAGCTCCCGCGCCTGGGGGTCGCCCTGCACGTCCAGCCAGCGGTACGGCACCAGGTTGCGGGTCAGGAACGCCCGCAGCGCATGGCTGGCCGGTGACCAGCGGTCGCCGAGGAGCCGGAGGTTCGCCACCGGCGGCGGCCGGCGCCAGGTCTGCAGCAGGTCGTCGAGGAAGGGGTAGAGCCGTTCCTCGGGCGGGTCCCAGGGCTTGAGCAGGTAGTGGTGGACGTCGGCGTCGTTGATGGCGCGGATCGCCGCGTCGGTGTCGGCGTAGGCGGTGAGCAGGACCCGGCGCGCGTCCGGGTAGAGCCGGCGGCTCGCGGCGAGCAGCTCGGTCCCGGCCATCTCGGGCATCCGCTGGTCCACCAGCAGCAGCGCCACGGCGTCGTCCCGCAACCTCAGCCGGCGCAGCAGGTCCAGCGCCTGCGGTCCGGACGACGCCGTCATCACCGCGTAGTGCGGCTGGTAGCGGCTGCGCAGGTCGCGCTCGACCGCGGCGAGCACCGGCACGTCGTCGTCCACGGCCAGGAGGATCGGTGTGCCCATCGGCGTCCCCTCGTCGGCGACGGGGCCAGCCTGCCCCGCCCCGGCCCCGGCCGACAACCACTCTCCGCGCGCGGGCCGCCGCGACCGGGGACGGGGGTCAGCCGGGGCGGACGTCGTCCGGGGGCAGCGGCCAGCGCGGGACCCCGGCGACCTCCCCCTCCGGCAGCCGCGCCGGGAAGCGCGGTGGCCGCTTCTCGAGGAAGGCGGCCACCCCCTCGGCCGGGTCGGGCCCGTCCCCCAGCTCGACCAGCGCCCGGGACTCCGCACGGTGCGCGTCCCACGGCGAGGTCGCACCCAGCATCGACCACAGCAGCTGCCGGGCGGCACCGACGGCGACCGCGCTGGTGTTGTCGGCGATCTCCCGGGCCAGCGCGTAGGCCGTCGGCAGCAGCTCGTCGTCGGGCACCACGCGGGAGACCAGCCGGCCGCGCAGCGCCTCGGCGGCGTCGAAGACCCGGCCGGTGGCCACCCACTCCATGGCCTGGCTGATGCCGACCACCCGCGGCAGGAACCACGAGGACGCCGCCTCCGGCACGATCCCGACCCGGCCGAACACGTACCCGAACCGGGCCGACTTCCCGGCGATCCGGACGTCCATCGGCAGGATCATCGTGGCGCCGATGCCCACGGCGGCGCCGTTGACCGCGGCGATCACCGGCTTGCGCAGCGCGGCGAACGGCAGCGAGGCCACTCCCCCGGCGTCCCGCGGGAAGCCGCCGATCTCCTCGCTCAGCGGGCCGGGCGGGCGCACCCGGGTGCGCCGGTCGCCGAAGGTGTCGGGCCCGCCGGCGAGGTCGGCGCCGGCGCAGAACGCCCGGCCGGCCCCGGTCACGACCACGACCCGGACGTCGTCGTCGGCGTCGGCGGCCGCGGCCACGCGGGTGAGCTCGTCGGCCATCGTCAGGGTGAACGCGTTGAGCCGGTCGGGCCGGTGCAGCGTGACGGTCGCGATGCCGTCGGCCACCTCGTACCGCAGCTCGGTCAGCTCGCCGGTCACCGCCCGGCGCCCAGGGCCCCGGTGACGGCCAGCCGCGCGACGGCGTCGAGGTGCTCGGCCTCGTCGCCGAGCAGCAGCCGGTCGACCTTGGCCCGCCGCCAGTACGGGTGCGCGTCGTGCTCCCAGGTGAAGCCGATGCCGCCGTGCACCTGGATGAGGGTGCTCGCCGCCCGCTCGAAGGTCGCCGCCGCGCACGCCTTGGCCGCCGACGCCGCCAGCGGCAGCTCGGCCGGGTTGCTGTCGGCCGCCCACGCCGCCCACCAGACCAGCGAGCGCAGCTGCTCCACGCCGACCCACGCGTCGACCAGCATGTGCTTGATCGCCTGGTAGGAGCCGATGCGGCGGCCGAAGGCCTCCCGCTCCTGCGCGTAGGCCACGCCCAGCTGCACGCACCGCTCGGCGCCGCCCAGGTCCTCCGCGGCCATGACGACCGCGCCCGCCTGCCGGGCCCGGGTCCACAGCTCGCCGGCGCCGGCGGCCAGCACCCGGCGGGAGGTCAGCCGCACCGACGCCAGCCCGCGGGTGGCGTCCATCGGCCGGCCGGGCACGACCTCGCCCTCGCCGACGACCAGGTCCCCGCCGTCCAGGCCCAGGAAGAGGGTCGCGTCGGCGGCGTCCACCGAGGGGGCGGAGGCGTCGACGGCGCCGTCGAGCACGGCGAACGCCGTCGACCCGTCGGCCAGCTGCGCGGCCAGGTCGGGGACGTCGGCGAGCAGGACGGCGGCTCGCGCGGCGGTCACCAGCGAGGGCGCCGCCAGCACCGCGCCGCCCTGCTCGGCGACGACGGCGAGGTCCAGCAGCGGGCGGCCCGAGCCACCGGCGGACTCGGGCACCGTGATGCCCAGGAAGCCGATGTCGGCCAGCGCCTTGCGGCCGGGCTCGAGCCGGCCGCCCTCCAGCCCCGCGCGCGCCGCGGCCGGCGAGGCGTTGCCGCGGTAGAAGTCGCGGGCGCCGTCGGCGATGTCGCGCTGGTCGGCGTCGAGGTCGAAGTTCATCGCGTCCCTCCCGAGAAAGGAGCGGTCTTGTCGTTGCGCGGCTCCGGCGGCAGGCCCAGCACCCGCTCGCCGAGGATGTTGCGGAGCACCTGGTCGGTGCCGCCGGCGATGCTGATGCCCGGGAGCCACGACTGGGTGCGCTGCCAGCGGTCGTCGCCGTCGGCCGTCGCGGCGTAGACGGCGTCGTCGCCGAGCAGCCGCACCCCGGCGTCGGCCATGAGCAGGCCGGCCTCGGTGCCGGCGAGCTTTCCGGCGCTGGCCTCCGGCCCGGGGATGCCGCCCTGGCTGAGCACGGTCAGCCGCCGGTAGCCGGTGTATCGGGCGGCGAGCGCGGCGACCACCGCCCGGCCGACCGCCTGGCGGGCCAGCACCTGCCGCTCGGGTGCCAGCCGCGGCAGCCGCTCGCGCGCGTGCTCGGCGAACTCCTCGACCGGGGCCCCGATGGCACCGCCGGCCCCGCCGATGGCCACCCGCTCGTTCATGAGCGTGGTCAGCGCGACCCGCCAGCCCTCACCGGGCTCGCCCAGCCGCTCCTCGTCGGGGATGCGGACGTCGTCGAAGAACACCTCGTTGAAGTCGGCCTGCCCGCCCATCTGCCGCAGCGGCCGCACGGTCACGCCGGGGGCGTGCATGTCGACGACGAACATGGTCAGCCCGGCGTGCTTGGGCTTCCCCGGGTCGGTGCGGGTGAGCAGGATGCCGTGGTCGGAGACGTGCGCCAGCGTCGTCCACACCTTCTGCCCGTTGACCACCCAGTCGTCGCCGTCGCGGACGGCGGTGGTGCGCAGCGCGGCGAGGTCCGAGCCGGAGGCGGGCTCGCTGAACAGCTGGCACCAGACGTCGTCGGCGCGCAGCAGGCGGGCGAGATAGCGGTCGCGCTGGGCCTGGCTGCCGTGGGTGATGACGGTGGGCCCGCACATGCCGATGCCGATGTGGTTGATCAGCGCCGGCACCCGGGCGCGGGCGAGCTCCTGCCCGACGATCGCCTGCTGCACCAGCGTGCCGCCCTGCCCGCCGTACTCGCGGGGCCAGGTGACGCCGACCAGGCCCGCCTCGGCGAGCACCCGCTGGGTGCGGCGCATCTCGGCCTCGTGCGTGCGCGCGTCGACGCCCTCCTGGCCCGGTGCGAGGTGCAGCAGCTCGCCGGCGTGCTCCTCGAGCAGCGCGCGGACCCGCGCCCGGTAGGCCGCCTCGTCGGGGCTGTCGTCGAAGTCCACGGGCACGCCTCTCGTCGGTGGGCGGGGGTCGGCCGCAGCGTGACAGGCGTCACCCGGAACGGTCAACGGTGACTGTTCGCGACCGCCGGCTCGGCCTACTGTTCCGCGGATGAGCGCCGAGCCCGTCGCCGACGGCGCCGCTCCCGGGCCCCGCTCGCGGTCGGAGCGGACCGCGGACAGCCGCCTGCTGATCCTCGACGCGGCCGTCGCCTGCCTGGTCGAGGAGGGGTTCGCCGGCGCGTCCACGCTCGCCGTCCAGGCCCGGGCCGGGGTCTCCCGCGGCCGGCTGCTGCACCACTTCCCCTCCCGCGCGGAGCTGCTGGTGGCCGCCGCCGCGCACCTGTCCACGACCCAGCTGGACGAGGTGCGGCGCCGGGCCGCGGCGCTGATGCGGGACGAGCCCACCGGGCGCGAACGCGTCGAGCGGGCCGTCGACCTGATGTGGGCGACGTTCCACGAGCCCCCGTTCTGGGCGGCGATGGAGCTCTGGACGGCGGCCCGCACCGACCCCGAGCTGCGGGCGGCGCTGCGCGGCGAGGAGCGCCGGCTGCGGGCGGCGATCGCGGCGGTGGCCGACGGCATCTGGGGCCCGGAGATCGCCGGCGCCCCCACCTACGCCGACCTCTGCGAGCTGCTGTTCACCAGCATGCGCGGCGTCGCGCTGGTCTACGCGTTCGAGGACCGGCCGGCCGCCACCGACCCGCACCTGGCGCTCTGGAAGCGGCTCGCCGCCCGGCTGCTCGACCTCGACGCCCACGGTTGACCCGCCCTCCCCGGAACGCCAGCATGACGCAGGTCACCGCCGTGCCGAGCGTCGAGGAGCCCCCGTGAGCGTCCCGGTCCCCCAGCTCATGGGCCGCGGCATGACGATGAGCGACCAGCTCGCCCGGCACGCCCGCACGAGCCCGGACGTGCCCGCGCTCCGGTTCCAGGGCGCCGGCCGCAGCTACCGCGAGCTCGACGAGCGGGTCACCCGCCTGGCGAGGGCCTTCCGGCAGCGCGGCGTCGCACCCGGCGACCGGATCGCCGTCCTCGCCCTGAACGGCATGGAGACGTGGGAGGCCTACCTCGCCGGCGTCCGGCTGGGCGCGGTCGTCGTCCCGGTCAACTTCCGCCTGGTCGCCGACGAGGTCGCCTACGTCCTCAGCGACTCCGGCGCGGTGGCGCTCGTCGTGGACGCCGCCCTGGCCGGGGTCGGCGCCGCGGCCGCGGAGCAGGCGCCGTCGGTCCGGACGACGCTGGTGATCGGCCCGGAGTACGAGGAGGCGCTGGCGGCGGAGGGGACCGCGCCGCTCGACGTCGTCGTCGACGAGGACGAGGCGGCCTTCATCATGTACACCTCCGGCACGACCGGCCGGCCCAAGGGCGCGGTGCTGACCCACCGGAACCTGCTGATGCACGTCTTCAGCCAGCTGGTGACGCTGGGCGTCGACCTCGCGACCGAGCGGGTCGCCGCACCCGGCGCCCCGATGTTCCACATCGCCGGCCTGGCCGGCGGGCTGCCACCGCTGCTCGTCGGTGGCACCAACGTGATCACGCCGTCCGGCGGGTTCGACCCGGTGGCCCTGCTGGACCTGGTCGAGCGGGAGCGCATCAACAGCCTGTTCCTCGTACCGGCGATGTGGGCCGCGGTGGTCGCCGTGCCCGGCATCGCCGACCGCGACCTCTCGTGCCTGACCCGCATCTCGTGGGGCGCGGCACCGGCGTCGACGACCCTGCTGCGCACGCTCATCGACACGTTCCCGCAGGCGGAGGTCATGACGGCGTTCGGCCAGACCGAGTGCAGCCCGGTCACCTGCCTCCTGCGGGGGGAGGACTCGGTCCGGAAGATCGGCTCCGTCGGCACCCCGATGCTCAACGTCGAGGTGCGGGTCGTCGACGACGCGATGGCGGACGTCCCGCAGGGCGAGGTGGGCGAGATCGTCTACCGCAGCCCGATGGTGATGAAGGAGTACTGGGGCAAGCCGGAGGCGACCGCCGAGGCGTTCGCCGGTGGCTGGTTTCACTCCGGTGACCTGGTGCGCCAGGACGAGGACGGCTACTTCTACGTCGTCGACCGCAAGAAGGACATGATCATCTCCGGCGGGGAGAACATCTACTGCGCCGAGGTGGAGAACGTGCTCGCCGCCCACCCGAAGGTCCTCGAGGTCGCCCTGATCGGCGTGCCCGACGCCCGCTACGGCGAGGCGCCGCTGGCCGTCGTCGCCCCGCGCGACGCGGCCGACCCGCCGACGGCGGAGGAGCTGGCCGCGTTCTGCCGGGAGCGGCTGGCCCGCTACAAGAACCCGCGGGAGTACTCGGTGGTCGGGGCGCTCCCCCGCAACCCCAGCGGCAAGGTGCTCAAGACCGCGCTGCGGCAGGAGCACTCGGCCGGCTCGCTGGTCGCCGACCCCGTCGTCTGAGAAAGGACCACCCTGCCCCCCGCGCCTCGCAGGCTCGGCGCGGGCCCCTGCAGGGTGGCCGTTCGAGTACGTCACGACCCCCTGCAGAGGCCGACCGGTCAGGGGGCGGCGTCGAACAGGTCGCGGGAGACGACGCCGGTGTCGGGGTTGTCGGTGAACATGCCGTCGATGCCGGCCTCCCAGAAGGCGAGGTGCTCCTCGATCGCCCGGCCGTAGTCGTCGGCCGCGGCGCTCTCCCGCAGCGCCGGCGGCAGGAACACGTTCTCGTTGCGGAAGGTGTACGGGTGCACGAGCAGCCCGGCGCGGTGGGCGTCGTCGACCAGCGTGGTCGGGGTGCCCAGCGTGCCGTCGGCGTCGCGCGGGATGACCTGGTTCTTCTCCGGGCCCACGCCCTCGGCGTACTCCGCGACCTCCTGCAGGCCCTCGGCGGTGGTGAGGTCGGCGTAGGTGCGCGGGTCACCGGCGGCGGTGAAGTCGTAGGGCTGCCCCGAGCCCGACAGCAGCTGCACCAGCGGCACGCGCACCCCCTTCTCCTCGAGCTCCCGCAGGTTCGCCGTCTCGAAGGACTGGATGAACACCGGCGAGGTGTGCTTGTGCACCCGCGCCTCCTGCAGGTCGGCCATCAGCGGCTCCTCGAGGGAGAGGCCGATGCCGTCGAAGTAGGTGGGGTGCTTGGTCTCGACGTAGACGCCGATCTCGCGGCGGAGCTCCTGGGAGAGGCGGGCCCGCAGCTCGAGCACCTCGTCGAGGGTCGGCACCTGGTAGAGGCCGTCGTAGAGGGTGTTCTCCTCGCGGACCTCGGGCAACCGCTCGACCGCCCGGAGGGTGCGCAGCTCGGCGAGGGTGAAGTCCTCGGTGAACCAGCCGGTGAACGGCGTGCCGTCGATGACCTTGGTCGTGCGGCGGTCGGCGAACTCCGGCCGGCTCGCGACGTCGGTGGTCCCGGAGATCTCGTTCTCGTGCCGGGCGACGAGCACGCCGTCCGCGGTGCTCACGACGTCGGGCTCGATGTAGTCGGCCCCCATCCGCGCGGCGAGCTCGTAGGAGGCGAGGGTGTGCTCCGGGCGATGGCCGGAGGCCCCCCGGTGACCCACGACGAGCAGGTCGCCGGCGAGCGCCGCGCCGGGCTCGGGAGCCGGGGGCCGCGGGGCGGCGGTGGCGGTGCTGCCCGCCGGGACGGCGAAGGACAGGGGGACGGCGACCGCGACGGCGGCGACCGTGGCACGCAGGCGGCGTGCTCGGGACATCGGGACTCCCGCGGGCTCGGACGGCGACCCTCGCCGGCGGCTCCGCGGCCTGATCCCAGCGAGGCCAGGTGCCCGCGCCGCGTCGCCCGGCACAACTCCCGGTGACGACCTGGTGGCGCACCCGTGCCCCCGCTCAGCCCGCCCAGGCCTCCCTGACGCGCGCCACCACCGAGGCCGCCTGGGCGCGCCCGGCCCGCGCCGCGGGCGCCCGGGCGGCGGGGTCGAGCACGTTGCGGCCGATCGCGGCGCGGGCCGCCTCGTCGGGGGCGACGACGGCCACGCGCGACACCATGCCGGTGACCTGGGCGTCGACGCTGGCCAGCGGCCCGACCCCGCGCGGGATGGGCGCCAGCACGACCAGCCGGTCGTACCCCTGGGCGAGGTCGGCGTTGGCGGCGGAGCGCATGCCGCCGTCGACGTATCGGCGGCCGTCGATGGTGACCGGCGGGTAGACGCCGGGGACCGCGCAGCTGGCGGCGACCGCGTGCACCATCGGGACGCCGGAGTCCCGGCCGAAGGTGCGGAACTCACCCGTGGCGGCGTCCACCGCGGTGACGAGGAACTCCCGCTCCGGCCACTCGCGGGACACCAGCCGCGAGCCGATCACCTCGAGCCGCTCCTGCTCGCTCGGCGTCAGCCCGGCCTGCTCGGCGGCGACCGCGAGGGTGCCGATCCGCCGGCGGAACTCCACGTCGCGGCCGCGGCTGGCCACCATCGCCCAGCCGTACCGGATGAGGTTCCCGCGGGTCATCCGCGCGACCCGCTCCTGCGTCGGGGGCTCGAGTTGACGGGCGTACATCTCCTCGAGCGGGGCGCCGCTGGTGAGCTGCGCACCGACGACCGAGCCGGCCGAGGTGCCGACGACCAGACCCGCCCCGGTGAGGTCCACCCCGGCCTCGGCCAGGCCGGCGAGCACCCCGATCTCCCACGCGATGCCCGTGATCCCCCCGCCGCCGAGCACGAGGGCGGTCCGCTGGTCGCTCATGCGCCACATCCTCACAGAACCCTCGACACAGCCTGTGAGCTGGGCCACCCTGTGGCTCAGGTCACCCGACGAGAGGAAACGAATGACCACCGTGCAGTCCGCCCCGGCACCCACCACGGCCAGCTGGCCGCCCGGGTTGCCCCGGTCCCTGGACTACCCGAGCGTGCCGGTGGGGTCCATCCTCCGGGCCGCCGTGCGCCGGTGGGGCGACCGGACGGCGTTCGTCGACCACGACGTGCCGCTCACCTTCACCGAGCTGGGCGCCCGGGCGCACGCGGTGGCCGGCTGGCTGGCCGACCACGGCGTCGGTCGGGGCGACGTCGTCGCCGTCCACATCCCGAACTGCCGGCAGTACCCGCCGCTGTACTACGGGATCCTGCTGGCCGGCGCCACCTTCTCCCCCACCAACCCGCTGCTGCCGGCCGCCGACCTCGCCGCCCAGCTGAACGACGCCGGCGCCAAGGTGCTGATCACCTGGGACCAGGTGCTGCCCTTCGTCCGGGGCGCGATCGCGCAGACCCGGGTCGAGACGGTGGTCGTCACCGGGGAGGCGCACACCCTCGACTTCGCCGCCCGCCTCGACGGCCTGGAGCCCACCGACGTCGACGTCGCCGACCTGCTGGCCGGCGAGCCGACCGACCGGCACCTCGACGCCGGCCTCGACGTCGCCACCGACCTCGCGCACCTGGCCTACACCGGGGGCACCACCGGCGTCAGCAAGGGCGTGGAGCTGCCGCACCGCCAGGTCGTGACCAACGTCCTGCAGTCCGGCTGCTGGACCGCCGGCGCGCTCCCCGCCCTCGACGAGGAGGGGGACGTGACGCTGCAGCAGGTGCTCGGCCCCGACGAGTGCCCGACCCGGCTGGGCGAGGCCCGGATCATCAACCTGACGCCGTGGTTCCACGCGATGGGGGCCATCGGCTACCTCAACGGCATGGTCATGGGCGGCACGATGACCGTCATCCACATGCGGTTCGACCCGGTCAAGTACGTCGAGGACATGGTCCGGTACGAGGTGACCTCGATCGGCGGCGCGCCCCCGGTCTTCGTGGCGCTGCTGCAGGTCCCCGGGTTCGCCGAGGCCGACCTGTCGCACGTCCGCGGCATCAGCAGCGGCGCGGCTCCGCTCCCGGTCTCGCTGATCCAGAAGATGCAGGCGCTCATGCCGAACGCCACGATCGGCGAGGGCTACGGGCTGACCGAGGTGACCATGATGGCCACCGGCAACCCCACCTTCCGCTCGGGCACCCGCAAGCCGGGCACCGTGGGCGTGCCGATCTTCGACACCGAGGTCACCATCCGCCCGCTCGGCGGCGGCGACCCCCTGCCGGCCGGTGAGCGGGGCGAGGTCTGCATCCGCGGCCCCCAGGTGATGCGCGGCTACGCGCACCGCCCCGAGGCCACCGCCGAGTCGATCGACGCCGACGGCTGGTTCCACTCCGGCGACGTCGGCATCCTCGACGAGGACGGCTACCTCTCGATCGTCGACCGCACCAAGGACATGCTGCTCTACAAGGGCTACAACGTGTTCCCGCGGGAGCTCGAGGAGATCCTGTTCGGCGTCCCGGGCGTCGCCGGGGCGGCGGTCGTCGGCCGGCCCGACGAGGAGGCCGGCGAACTGCCGGTGGCCTACGTGGTGCGCAAGGACGACGCGGACGGCGCCGCGCTGACCGCCGAGTCGGTCATGGCCGCCGTCAACGGCAAGGTGACCCCGTACAAGCGGCTGCGGGACGTGAGGTTCATCGACGCGATCCCGGTCTCGGCGGCCGGCAAGGTGCTCAAGCGGGAGCTCGCCGCCCGCGAGCGCGAGGCCGTCGGCGGCTGACGGGTGGGCGCCGCCGCACCCCGAACGGGTGCGGCGGCGCGCATCCGTGCTCGCCGCTCACTATCGTCCGCGGCGTGGAGGAGCAACGGAACGGGCTGGAGACCGAGCACACCGGCGTGCGCATCGCCCACGTCGAGCAGTCCCCGGTCCGCCAGGTGTGGCGCCGCGTCGTCATCGCGGCCATCGTCCTCTTCATCGTGATCCTGATCGTCTACCTGGACCGCGACGGCTACGAGGACAGCAAGGGCGGCCCGATCTCGATCCTCGACGCCGCCTACTACGCGACGGTCAGCCTCTCCACCACCGGCTACGGCGACATCACGCCGGTGACCCCCGGAGCCCGCCTGACCAACGTCCTGCTGATCACGCCGCTGCGGATCATGTTCCTGATCGTCCTCATCGGAACGACCCTCGAGGCGCTGACCGCGCGCTCGCGCGAGGAGTTCCGCATCCACCGCTGGAGGTCCCGCGTGCGCCAGCACGTCATCGTGTGCGGCTACGGCACCAAGGGCCGCAGCGCCATCCGCTCCCTGCAGGCGAGCGGCACCCCGCTGGAGAAGATCGTCGTCGTCGACCCCGAGCCCCGGGCCATCGACGAGGCCAACGCCATGGGGCTGACCGGCATCGTCGGCGACGCCGGGCGCACCGAGGTGCTGCGCCGGGCCGCCGTCGAGCGGGCCCGGTCGGTCATCGTGGCGGCCAACCGGGACGACGCCTCGGTGCTGATCACCCTCACCGTGCGCCAGCTCAACCCGAGCGTCCCGATCACCACCAGCGTCCGCGAGGAGGAGAACGCCAACCTCCTGCGGCAGTCCGGCGCGGACACCGTCATCACCACCTCGGCGACCTCCGGCCGGCTGCTGGGCCTCTCCACCGACAGCCCGCGCGTGGTCGCCGTCGTCGAGGACCTCGTCACCGGTGGCCAGGGCCTGGACCTGCACCAGCGGACGGCGACCGCCGACGAGGTGGGGCTGAGCCCGCGCCAGCTGCGCGACATCGTGCTGTCGGTGACCCGCGGCGGGCGCACGCTGCGCTTCGACGACCCGCTGATCGGCACCCTGCAGCCCGAGGACGTCCTCGTCGTCGTGAAGGCGCACGAACCCGGGAAGGGCATGCAGCTCCCCACGCAGTGACACGTGTCGACCCTCCGGGTCGACGACCGCGGCCAGGTGCCGTCCCCTGCTGCGCTGAGCCCTGCCCGTCCTTCCTCTGGGGAGCCTCCAGCCCCCCGTCGTCAGGACCCGCTGCGCGGAACCCAGGCCGTGCCTCGGGGACCCTCCGGGCCCCGCTCGCCACGACCTATGGGACGCGCACCCAGGTGGTCGTGGGCTCGTCGCGGCCGCGGAGCTCCACCTCGCGGTCCCGGGTCCAGTGCCGCCGCTCGTCGTCCGCCGCGGCCAGCACCGTCGGCTCGCTGGCGACGGCGCGGCCCGGGTGCTCCTTGGCCAGGTCGGTGAGCCGCGCGGCCTCGTTCACCGGGTCGCCGATCACCGTGTACTCCAGCCGGCTCGCCGCGCCCACCTGGCCGGCCCACACCCGGCCGCACGCGACGCCCACCCCGACGTCGACCTCACCGGCGGCGGCGACGGCGTCGCAGATGCGCCGGGCCGCCCGCAGCGCGGCACCCGCCGGGTCCGGGTGGTCGGCCGGCGCGCCGAAGACGCACAGCGCGGCGTCGCCCTCGAACTTGTTCACCAGGCCGCCCTCGTCCTCGATGGCGTCGACGACGACCTCGAAGAAGCGGTTGAGCAGGCCGACCATCTCCTCCGGTCCGGTGCGCCGCACCAGTGCGGTCGAGCCGGCGACGTCCACGAACAGCGCCGCGACGGCGCGCTCCTCCCCCGCCAGGGAGACGCCGGTCGCCAGCGCCCGCTGGGCCACCGTCGTCCCGACGTGCCGGCCGAACAGGTCGCGCAGCCGCTCCCGCTCGGCCAGGCCGGCGGCCATGGAGTTGACGCCCTCCTGCAGCAGGCCGATCTCGCCCGCGTCGTCCACCACGACGTCGACGTCGTAGTCGCCGGCGCCGACCTGCTGCACGGCGCGGCGCAGGTCGCGCAGCGGCTGGCCCACGGCGCGGGCGGTGAGCACGGTGGCCAGCGCGCCGACCAGCAGCGCGACCACCACGAGGAAGACGACGGCGGTGCGCCCGGGCCCCTCGGGGTTGCTCGGGTCGAGGTAGAGCAGGACGACGCCGACCATCGGCACCCCGCTGGTCAGCCCCCAGGTGAGCAGCAGGCGGATGCGCACCCCCAGGGTGAGCACCCCCGCGGGCGGGTGCGCGGCCAGGGCGCGGGCGGTGACGGCGCGGGCTGCCCGGGCCACCAGCAGGTAGGTGACGCCGGCGGTGACCACCCCGCCCAGCACCACGGCGACGCCGATGCGGGCGCCGACCCGGGCGTCGGGGAAGGCGGCCGCCGCGACGACGCCCACCAGCACCGCGCCGAGCAGCCAGACGACGGCCGCGACGAGGGCGGTGTCCAGCGGCAGCCGCAGCGCCTGACGGGCCTCCGCCACCGTGGGCGCGCGGCCGGCCGTCAGCCAGCGGTTGGTGGCCCGTTGCCGCCCCAGCCCGGCGAGCACGGCCAGCGGCAGGGCGACCGCGAGGTAGCCCGCGGCCGCCCACAGCACCTCGGCGCGGCCCACGCTCCCCCGGTCGCCGTCCACGCCGAGCAGCAGCAGCGCCACGGTGCCGACGCCGACCAGGTTGGCCGCGATGACCAGGCCCACGATCACCGGGACGGCCAGCCGGCCGCTGGGCGCCCACTCGGCCATGCCGGTCAGCCGGCGGCGCACGTCGTCGCCCGCGGTGGTCACGTGCGGCTCAACGAGCGCGGCCGGCGGACGGCACGGCCGGGCACCCGATCGGGGTCACGCGACCATGATCACCGAGCGGCGCCGCCGCCGTCCGGCCCGTCACCCGCCGGGGTGGCAGCGCGGCCCGGCAGCGCGCGCCCGAGCACGAGCGCGCCGACGCCGGCCACCACCACCCCGAGCAGCGCCACCCGCAGGCCGGCGGCGTCGGCCACCACCCCGATCAGCGGCGGGGAGACCAGGAAGCCGATCCGCAGCAGCCAGTTGATCACCATCAGGCCCTGGCCGTGCGGCAGGCCGGGGAGCTCGTCTGCGGCGTGGTAGACGGCCGGGATGAGGGTGGCGACGCCGAGGCCGGCCAGCGCGAACCCGACCAGGGTGCTGGGCACCGAGGGCCAGGCGAGCGCCACGCCGAGACCCACCGCGGCGAGCGCACCCCCGGCCCGCGCGACCCGGCGCTCCCCGAACCGGTCGACCACGCGGTCACCGGTCAGCCGGCCGACCGTCATCGCAGCCGAGAGGGCGACGAAGCCCAGCCCCGCGACGGCCGCGCCGGCCGCGAGCTCGGTGCGCAGGTAGAGCGCGCTCCACGAGGCGCCGACGTCCTCGATCAGCGCACCGCAGCCGGCCAGCAGGCCGAGCACCGCCAGGGCGGGGAGCGCAGCCCGCCGGCGCGGCCGTTCCCGCGGCACCGCCTCGGCCACCGGCTCCGGCTCGTCCGAACCGGGGAACACGCCGCGGGAGACGACGAGGGCGGCCGCCCCGAAGACCACCGCCGAGACGCCGAGGTGCACCGGCAACGGGATGCCCAGCCCCGCCGCGGCTGAGCCGAGCAGCCCGCCGGTGACCGCGCCGATGCTCCACACGCCGTGCAGCGAGTTGATGATCGAGCGGCCGTAGAGCCGCTGCACACGCAGTCCGTGCGCGTTCTGGGCGACGTCGATGACGGCGTCGAGGGCGCCGACCACGAGGAACGCGGCGGCCAGGGCGGCCCAGTTGGGCGCCACCGACACCGTCCACACGACCGCACCGAGCAGCGCCAGGCCGTAGGTGGCGACCCGGCCGGAGCCGAACCGGCGGTTGAGCGCGGCCGACGACAGCCCGGCGAGCAGGGCGCCCAACGGCACGGCGGCCAGGGCGGCGCCCAGCGCGGTGCTGCTCAGCTCCAGCTCCGCCTTGACCGCGGGCAAGCGGGGTACCAGCCCGGCGTAGAAGACGGCGTTGAGGAAGAAGCAGGCGGCGACGGCGCGGCGGGCGCGGCGCAGGCGCGGGGGCTCGACGGCGGCGGGAGCGGTGGACACGGGGCAGCCCTCCTCAGCCGGCGAACCGGAGCAGCGCGGCACGGATCTGCGCGGCGTCCATCGGGTCGGTGGACAGCGCGCTGTGCAGGACCAGCCCCTCGACCAGGGCGTCGACCTCCCGGGCGGTGACCGGGTCCAGGTGGCGCTCCAGGCTGCGGCGGCTCCGTGACATCCAGTCCTGGGTGACCGCGCGCAGCTCGGCGTCGCGGGCCGCGGCGACGTAGAGCTCGACGGCGAGCACGAGGTCCCGCTGCGAGCCCAGCAGGTCGCCGGTGAGGTGCTCGACCAGCGCCTCCAGCGCCGCGGTGCGGTCGGGGGCGGCGGCCATGCGCGCGTCGAAGCGCGCGGCGACGTCGTCGACGTGCCGGGTGAAGGCGGCGGCGAGCAGCTCGGCGAGCGAGCCGAAGTGGTAGGTCAGCGACCCCAGCGGGACGTCGGCGGCGCGGGCGATCGCCCGGTGCGTGGCCGCCGCGACCCCGCGCGCGGCGATGACGTCGAGGGTGGTGTCGACCAGCCGGTCGCGCCGTCCGGGGTCGTGCCGGCGCGGACGGCGGACCGGCGCTGGGTCGGCGCCCACCGGGCCGGCTCGTCCAGCCGGCGGAGAGCTCATAGGAACGAGCGTACACATGCGAGCGGGGTGGCGTACGGGGCGGGGCGTCCGTGCGGGCGCCCCGCCCCGGTGGTCACGATGCGCCGGTCAGAACGCGGCGAGGACGGCGCCCTCGTAGTTCTGCTCGATGAACTGGCGCACCTCGTCGGAGTGCAGCAGCTCCTCCAGCTCCTGGATGCGCTCGTCGCCCTCGTCGCCGGTGCGCACCACCAGGAGGTTGGCGTTGGGGTTGCCCTCGCCCTCCTCCAGGGCCAGCGCGTCCTCGGCGGGGACGAGGTCGGCCTCGATGGCGTAGTTGCCGTTGATGACCGCGATGTCCACGTCGGCCAGCGAGCGGGGCACCTGCGCGGCCTCGACCTCGGAGATCTCGAGGTTCCTCGGGTTGCCCTCGATGTCCAGCGAGGTCGGCGCGGCGTCGCCGGTGTCGGCCAGGGTGATCAGGCCGTTGGCCTCGAGCAGCCGCAGCGCCCGCGCGGCGTTGGTCGGGTCGTTCGGGATCGCCACCGTCGCGCCGTCGGGCAGCTCGGCGAGGTCGGTCAGCGTGTTCGAGTAGATGCCGAGCGGCTCGATGTGCACCGGGTCGAGCGCCGCGAAGTCGTAGCCGGCGCTGGCCTCCTGCTCCTCCAGGTACGGGATCGTCTGGAAGTAGTTGGCGTCCAGGGAGCCGTCGTCGAGGGCGACGTTGGGCTGCACGTAGTCGGTGAACTCGACGATCTCCAGGTCCAGGCCGGCGTCCTCGGCGAGGTTCTCGTCGATGTAGCGCAGGATCTCCGCGTGCGGGACCGGGGACGCGCCGACCCGCAGCGGCTCGTCGGCCGCCGACAGCTCGGCCTCGCCGCCGCAGGCGGCGAGCAGGGCCGTCATCGCCGAAGCGGCCAGGACGGTGGTGAAGCGGGTGCGCATGGTGGTGGTTCTCCTCGGGTGGTGCGGTGGGACGGCGGCCGGGCGGCCGCCGGAGAGGTCGGTCAGGCGTGCGCGAGCGAGCGCGCCCAGCGGTCGCCGGCCCACTGGAGGGCCTGGACGATGACCAGCAGGAGGACGACGGTCGCCAGGGTGATGTCGGTGCGGAACTGCTGGTAGCCGAAGCGGATGGCGAAGTCGCCGAGCCCGCCGCCGCCGACCGCACCGGCCATGGCCGAGTAGCTGATCAGCGCGACGACGGTGACCGTGACCCCGGCGACCAGCGAGGGCCGGGCCTCGGGCAGCAGCACGGTGCGCACGACGTCGCGCCGGCGGGCGCCCATGGACAGCGCCGCCTCCACCTTGCCGGCGGCGACCTCGCGCAGGCTGGTCTCGACCAGCCGGGCGAGGAACGGGACGGCGCCGATGGTCAGCGGCACGATCGCCGCGGTGGAGCCGATCGTCGTCCCGACGATGCCGCGGGTGACGGGGGCGACGAGGACCAGCAGGATGATGAACGGCAGTGCCCGGCCGAGGTTGACGACCAGGCCCAGCGCGCGGTTGAGCAGCGGCCGAGGGGCCAGCCCGCCGGGGGCGGTGACCGTGAGCAGCACGCCCAGCGGGACGCCGAGCAGCACGGTGACCAGCGCCGCGACGCCCACCATGTACAGCGTCTCCCAGGTGGCGTCCAGCAGCTGCGGCCAGATGCGGTTCCAGTCGCTCACCGGGCCACCTCCGCCGTCGCGGCCACGCGCTCGACCAGGACGCCGCCGGTCCGCAGCCGGTGCACGGCGTCGTCCAGCCCCGCTCCTCCGCCGGTCACCCGCAGGAGCAGCCGGCCGTAGCGGCCACCGGCCACCGTCTCCACCGACCCGCCGGCGATCTCGACGGCCAGGCCGAGCTCCCCGATCAGGGTCTGCAGGACGCGGGTCTCCGGCGTGCGGTCGGTGACGGTCACCCGCAGCAGGGCGCCGTCGTGCCCGGCCCCGGCGTCCGCGACCGGCGCCGGGAGCAGCGCCTCGCCCAGCGGCGAGCCCGGCCGGGTCAGCACGTCGGCCAGCCGGCCGCCGTCGACGACCCGCCCGCGGTCCAGCAGGACGGCGCTGTCGCACACGGCCTTGACCACGGACATCTCGTGGGTGATCAGCAGGACGGTCAGCCCCAGCTCGTCCCGCACCCGGCGCAGCAGCTCCAGGACCCCGGTGGTGCTGGCCTGGTCGAGCGCGGAGGTGGCCTCGTCGCAGAGCAGCACGTCCGGGCGGGCGGCGAGCGCGCGGGCGATGGCCACCCGCTGCTGCTGCCCGCCGGAGAGCTGCGCGGGGCGGGCGTCCGCGCGGTCGGCGAGGCCCACGAGGTCCAGCAGCTCCCCCGCCCGCCGCCGGCGCTCGGCCCGGCCGACGCCGGCGAGCTCGAGCGGGTGCTCCACGTTCCCCGCAGCGGTGCGCGAGTCGAGCAGCTCGAAGTGCTGGAAGACCATGCCGATGGACCGCCGCGCCTGCCGGACCCGCTCGTCGGGGAGCTCGGTGAGCACCTGCCCGTCGACGGTCACCGAGCCTGAGGTGGGCCGCTCCAGCAGGTTGACCAGGCGCACCAGCGTGCTCTTGCCCGAGCCGCTGGGGCCCACGACGCCGGCGAACTCGCCCCGGTCGACGGACAGGCTGACGCCGTCGACGGCGACGACCTCGCCGGCCCGCCCGCGGGCGGGGAAGACCTTGCGGACGTCCTTCAGTTCGATCACGGGATGGGGTCTCCGGGGGTTGAGCAGGCACGGGCGGGCGACGACGCCGGCGAGGGCGTGGTGGACCGCGGTGCGCCGGGCGGTGGGGGCGGCAGGCCCGCCGCTACGAGGGCGGGCGTCGCCGGGAGGCGGGAGGCCTCAGCGGCACAGGGCTGTGCCGGTGCGGCACAGGTCGACGTGCCGGCGGGCCCACGAGAGCAGCTCGTACCGCATGGTGTTCCTCCATCGGTCCTGGCAGTAGCACCCGCGCCCGCCGATGCGGGGGGTTGCTGCGACGTCGACGAGCCAGGTCTCTCAGCCGCTCCGGATGGTTGCGGCAGCGAGTCTACGGACCGGATCCGGGCGTTTCCCCTCCACGACCTGCGACGTCACTCACAGCGACGTCCGGGGCCGGCCCCGGCAGGCTCGTGGGGACCGCGCGGAGCAGTCGGGCCAGCAGCCAGCCACCGACTGCACCGAGGACGGCGAAGCCGGAGATCGGGCCGACGACCTGGGCGGGCGTGAAGGAGATCCCGGCGGCGACCTGCAGCGCGGTGGCCAGGGAGATCGACGGCAGCAGCAGCACGATGGTCACGAGCAGCGGTGCCGCCAGCAGGTAGCCGAACGACTCGCGGCGGCGCACCAGCAGCCCGGCCAGCGCAGCCGCCGGGGTGATGACGGCCAGGTCGAGGGAGTACGTGACCGTCGTGGTGTAGACGTCGAGCAGGTCGGGCGCGGTCCCCTGCAGCAGCGCGGTCACGAGAGGCTGCAACCAGACCACGGCCGTCACCGCCGCCGAGGCCAGCAGGAACCAGGACAGGGAGCGGTGCGGGAGGTCGGGGTCCGCGGCAGCGGCGGCCAGGGCGGCCCGGCTGGTCTCGCTGAGCGCCGCGACGAACCCGAACAGCGAGCCCGAGAGCAGCGTCACGTAGGCCAGGTAGAGCGGGTTGTAGGCCACACCCAGGGCGTAGTTGGCGTAGACGTACAGCAGGTAGCCCAGCGAGCCGGCGAGCAGCAGCGTCCCGCGCGGGGATGCCTTGCGGTGCTCCAGCCAGGCCCGGACCACGAGCGGGATGCCGAACGCCAGGAGGACGGCGTCGACGGCGGTGTTGTTCGTGGCGGTGAAGACCGTGTCGTAGCGGTACAGCCCGGATCCGGCCAGCCGGGCGGACTGCCCGCGCGGGGTGACCACCGTGACCGGGTCGGCCGACGGGCGCCACAGCAGCCCGACCGCCGCCGCTGCAGCACCGACCGCCGCCACCAGACCGGGCAACCTGCGCAAGGCTCGTCCCACAGCGCCGTGCTTACCCGTCCGGCCCCCGGCTAGCCACCGGTCCGGCGCCGGAACGACGAACGCCCGGCCCCACGAGGCGTGGGGCCGGGCGTCCGGGATGTCGTACGACATCGCAGGGGTGGAGGTGGCGGGAATCGAACCCGCGTCCTTCGACGCATGACCAGGGCTTCTCCGAGCGCAGTCCGCTACTGCCTCTGCTCGACCCCATCGATCTCACGGACGAGTCGATGTGACGGGCCCAGTCGCTGTGAGATGTCCCGTGAACGCCCGCGACCGGCGTTCACGGTGAGTCATCTAGCTGATGCCAGGATCCGGGCCGATGACGAACCCGGGCTGACAGAGTCGCCTCGCTACTTAGGCAGCGAGGGCGAACTCGCGCTGACTGGAGTCGGCGCTTGTGTTGTTTCCAACGCGTGGTTAACGAGCTCATCGTTGGCTTCCTCGGCTCGCTTCCCCTGGACACCCGACCGAAGTCGAGACCAATCACCCCCTGTGTAGTTGTGCGATCAGGGTAACGGCCCCGTCCAGCCCGTTGTTCCCGGGCGTTCGGCTGCCCGCCGGCCGGCGGTCAGGCAGGATGCCCGCATGACGGGGACCGGCCGGGCGACGACGCCGGTGCGGATCGCGATGTGGTCCGGTCCGCGCACGCTGTCGACGGCGACGATGCGCGCCTGGGAGAACCGCCCCGACACGGTCGTCGTCGACGAGCCGCTCTACGGCTACTACCTGGCCGCGACCGGGCTCGATCACCCCGGCCGCGACGAGGTGGTCGCCAGCCAGCCCACCGACTGGCGCGCCGTCGTCCGCACCCTCACCGAGGGCGAGCTGCCCGGCGGCGCCACCATCTCCTACCAGAAGCACATGACCCACCACGTGCTGCCGGAGGTCGACCTCGACGCCTTCACCGGCCTGCGGCACGCGTTCCTGATCCGCGACCCGCGCCGGCTGCTCGCCTCCTACGCCCGCGTGCGCGAGCACCCGACCCTGGCCGACCTCGGCCTGGTCCAGCAGGTCGCGCTGCACCGCCGCTTCGGCGGACCGGTCGTGGACTCCGACGACCTGCTGCGCGACCCGCGCGGCGTGCTCACCGCCCTGTGCGCGGCGCTGGAGGTGCCCTTCGACGAGCGGATGCTGTCGTGGCCGCCCGGTCGCCGGGAGTCCGACGGGGTGTGGGCACCGCACTGGTACGCGAGCGTGGAGGCCTCCACCGGCTTCGGCCCGTACCGCGAGACGCCGGTGGAGCTGCCCGGCTCGCTGGCCGGGCTCGCCGCCGAGTGCCTCCCCCACTACGACGACCTGGCCGCCGGCCGGCTGAGGAGCTGACCCGTGCTGCAGCAGTTCGACGAGCGCAACCGCGACCTGGTGGTCAACGTGGGCGGCCGGCTGGCCCACCGCGACGAGGCCGGGGTGAGCCCGTTCGACTCCGTCGTGCAGGGCGGGGACGCGGTCTGGGAGGGGCTGCGGCTCTACCGCGGCCGGATCTTCGCCCTCGAGGAACACCTGGCCCGGCTGCGGCGCTCCGCGCAGGCGCTCGCGTTCACGGAGATCCCCGACGATGCGGCGATCGTCGAGCAGATCCGCCGCACGCTGGCCGCCAACGGCATGACCGACGGCGTGCACATCCGGCTCACCCTGACCCGCGGCGTGAAGGTGACCAGCGGCATGGACCCCCGGCTGAACCGGAGCGGCCCGACCCTGATCGTGCTGGCCGAGCACAAGCCGCCCGTCTACGACACCGGCGGCATCACGCTGATCACCTCCAGCGTGCGCCGCCCCACCCCCGACGTGCTCGACCCGAAGATCCACCACAACAACCTGCTCACCTCGATCCTCGCCAAGATCGAGGCGAACGTGGCCGGTGCCGACGACGCCCTGATGCTCGACGCCCGCGGCTTCGTCGCCGAGACGAACGCGACCCACGTCTTCTTCGCGGCCGACGGCGTCCTCCGCACACCGACGACCGGCGCCTGCCCCGAGGGCATCACCCGGGCCACCGTGCTGGACCTCGCCGCCGCGGCCGGCGTGACCACCGAGGTCGGCGACTTCTCGACGACCCAGCTGTACGCGTCCGACGAGGTGTTCGTGACCGGCACGATGGGCGAGCTGACGCCGGTCCTCGCCGTCGACGGGCGGCGCATCGGCACCGGCGACCCCGGCCCGCTGACCCGGCAGCTGTCCGCCGCCTACGGGGAGCTGACGGCGTCGTCGGGCACCCCCGTCGTCTGAGCACCGGGATCCGTCCCGCGGGGGTCAGGAGGGGGTGCCGGAGCTCTGCCGTCCCGGACCCCCGCGGCCGGCCGCCACCCGCCCGCGCCGGGGGTGGGCGGGAGGCCCGTCCTCCTCAGATCCAGTCGCGGCGCTTGAACACCAGGTAGAGCGTCAGGCTGACGCCGATCATGAGCAGCAGCGCGAACGGGTACCCCCACACCTCGTCGAGTTCGGGCATGTGGTCGAAGTTCATGCCGTAGACGCCGCCGACGAGGCTCGGCGCGAACAGGATGGCGGCCCAGGCGGAGATCTTCTTGACCTCCTCGCCCTGCGCGATCGAGGTCTCGGTCAGCTCGCGGATCTCCTCGTTCTGCCGCTGCGCCACCAGGGTCGCGTTGACCGTCAGGATGTCGCGCAGCTGCAGCCGGAAGCCCTCCACCCGCTCGTTGACCTGGATGACGTGGTCGGCGACGTCGCGCAGGTAGCCGCGGAGCTCCTCGTCGACGCCGTACTTGTCGAACCCGGCGGTGAGCGCGGCGATGATGCCGGTGAGCGGCTGGGCGGCCCGCTGGAACTCCAGCACCTCCTGCGAGAGCTCGTAGATGCGCCGGGAGACGCCCGGGTCGCCGCCGAACACCTGCGTCTCGATCTCGTCGATGTCGTTGGCCAGCCCATCGACCACCGGCCGGTACCCGTCGACGACGGCGTCCAGCGTCGCGTAGAGCACCGCCTCGCTCCCGCGGGAGAGCAGTTCCGGGTCGCTCTCCAGCCGCCGCCGCACCCGGGACAGGTCGGGCGACTCGCTGTGCCGCACGGTGATCGCGAAGTCCGGCCCGAGGAACAGGTGCAGCTCGCCGAATTCGACCTCCTCCGCCGCGTCGAGGTACCGCGCGGCCTTGAGGACGACGAACAGGGTGCCGCCGTAGCGCTCGAACTTCGGCCGCTGGTGGGCCTTGATCGCGTCCTCGACCGCGAGCTCCGGCAGGTCGAACAGCTCCGCGAGCGCCCCCAGCTCCTTCGGCCCCGGGCGGTACAGCCCCAGCCAGGCCAGCCGCCCCTCCCCGTGGAGGAGCTCCTCGCGGCTCTCGGCCGGCGAATCCGGCGTCGCCACGCGGCGGCCCTCGGAGTAGACGGCGTTGTCCACGATCCGCGACCGCGCAGCCGCGCCGTCGATCGCAGCGGCGGCAGCCGTGGCGCCGTTCGGCGCCGGCGCGGGGGCCGGCCGCGGCGGGCGGCGACCCAGCGTGGTCAGGGCGGTCAGCGGCGCGAGGCGGCGCTCGGTCATGACGGGCTCCCGGGGCGGGGGGACGGCGGTGGGCACCGGAGCGGCCCTCCTCGCCCCCGCGCCACCCCGGCCCGGGAGCCCGTCATGAC
>NZ_SSXC01000035.1 GCF_021699055.1 Blastococcus sp. MG754426
CCGTGGCGCTGACGACGCCGCCGAGGTCCTCGACCAGGTAGGTCTCCAGCGCCTCCTGGTAGGTCACCGGCAGGACGGTGAACGCGACCCCGTCGAACGGGTAGCCGTCGCCGCCGCGGAGCAGGAAGTCGATCGTGGCGACCGGGATGGTCTCCAGCGCACCGGTCGGCACGCCGCCCTCCACGAGCGCGGTCCCGTCGTCCAGGACCAGGTCGACGACCCGCGAGCCGACCGGCTGGGTCACGTCGTAGGTGACCCGGTAGCCCGCAGCCTGGGCGAACTGGCCCGCCGCGCCCGGCAGACCGGACAGTCCGCGCTCGACGCCGGCGATGAAGGTCTCGACCGGCATGGCCGGGGCGACGCCGACGAAGTTCGAGAACGGGAGGACCGTGTAGGTGTCCAGGGCGGTGATCTCCCCGGCCGGGATGACCGCGGCGTTGCGGATGCCGCCGCCGTTCTGCAGGGCGACGACCGGAGGCGTGACGCCGGCCGCGGCGGCCTCGCGCCGGCCGGCGGCCAGGAGGGCGTCCGTGGCGAGGTTGCCCAGGTTGGTCTCCCGGCTGCGGACGTCGTCGCGGATGCCGTTGAGGTCGACCTGCGAGGTGGCCACCACCTGCTCGGCGAGGTCCGCGACGTACTCCTGCACCGGCTCGACGACCCACCGGTTCACCGCGTAGTTCGCCGGGACGGCGTCCGGGCCCTGGGCCGCCACCGGGAGGACGCGCGAGGCGTCGTCGTGCACGGTGACGACCTCGCCGGCCGCGTCGAACGACACGACGAGGCGCCCGACGTAGCTGTAGAGGGCGGCCGTCGTCACCACGGGCAGGACCTCGCCGTCGGCGTCGGTCGGGGTCAGCGGGTAGGAGCCGAAGACGTCGGTGCCGTTGGGGACCAGCGGGTCGCCCTCGTCGGCGAGCAGTTCGTGCCCCCCGCCGCCGATGATGACGTCGACGCCGCGGAGCTCGGTGGCGAGCGCCACCTCGTTCTCGATGTCCTGCAGGTGCGAGACGAGCACGACCTTGTCGACGCCGGCGGCCTCGTACGCGGCGGCCTGGGCGTTCGCGATCCCGGCGAGGTCGGGGTCGATCGTCACGTCGCGGGAGCTGGTCAGGCGGGCGAGGTCCGGCGTGGTGAGCCCGATGAAGCCGATCTGCTCCCCGCTCTCCTCGACGACGTGCGAGGTGACGACGGTGCCGTCGGCCACGCGCGCCAGCAGGGCCGGCTCCTGCTCGAAGCCGAGGTTGCTGGACACGATCGTCGTCTCCGGGCGGATGTCGCCGATCCACTCGGCGAAGAAGTCCGGGCCGAGGTCGAAGTCGTGGTTGCCCGGGATCGAGACGTCGAAGCGGGCGGCGTTGAACGCGGTGGCGTCGTAGATCCGGCGCCCGGACTCCTCGCTGGCGGCCAGCTGGGGGCCGGGGAGGAAGTTGTCGCCGGCCGAGACGGTGACCACGCCCCGGTTCTTCGCCGCGCCCTCGGGCCGCGGGCCGGTCAGGGCGAGCATCTGCTGCCGGCGGATCAGCTCGACGAAGCGGTCGGCCCCGCCGTAGGTGCCGCCGTCGTCGGCGGTCACCGGCAGCAGCGCCGACTCGAGGTCGTTGGCGTGCAGCAGCGTGAGGGTGAAGTCGGGGCGGGGATCCTGGGCGGGCGCGGCGGTGGCGGTCCCCGCCAGGGTGCCGCCGGCCAGCGAGGCCACGGCCACGGTCGCCACGACGGTGCCGCGGCGCAGGTGCTTCAGAGACATGACGCTCCGGGGTGGTTGGGGGAGCTTGCCCGGGGAGCGTCACACCGGCGGGTGAACATGTCGTGACCGCGTTCCGAAATGTGACATATCCCATAGGGACCGGTCCGTCACGTGCCGGTCACCTTCCGTGGTGCCGATCGTCACCCGATCGGCTTACCGTTCGCGCGTCTCCCCGTCCCTCCGGAAGGACTCCTCCGTGCTCGTACGCACCGGCGGTCCGCGCCTCCTCGCGCGCCGAACCGCCCTCGGCACCCTCGCCGCCTCCGTGGCCGCGGTGGGCCTGCCCGCCGTCGCCTCGGCGGCGCCGCCGACCACCCCGTTCATCTCCGAGATCCACTACGACAACGACGGCACCGACACCGGCGAGTTCGTCGAGGTGCACCTGCCCGCGGGCACCACGTCCGAGGGGCTGTCCGTCGTCCTCTACAACGGCAGCAACGGTGCCTCCTACGGGGCCATCGAGCTCGGGGAGGCGACCGCGCCCGCGGATGCCCCCGCCGTCGTGGCCGTCGACGCCCCGGGCCTGCAGAACGGCGCACCGGACGGCGTCGCGCTGGTGCGCGGCACCGAGGTGCTGGAGTTCCTCTCCTACGAGGGCACCGTCACCGCCGCGGACGGGCCGGCGGCCGGGCTGGCCAGCACCGACATCGGCGTCTCCGAGGGAGGGGCGACGCCGGTGGGGCAGTCGCTGTCCCGGACCTACGACGCGGCGGCCGACGCCCTCGTGTGGAGCGACCCGGCGACCGCCAGCCGGGGCGCGGTCAACCCCGCGGGCGCCGCCGAGCCGGAGCCCGAGGAGCCGGTCGACGTCTGCGCGACGGCGCCGACGCACGAGATCGGGGCGGTCCAGGGCCCGGGCGCGGAGACCCCGCTCGCCGGGCAGCAGGTCACCGTCCGCGGCGTCGTCGTCGGTGACCTGGAGGGCTTCGGCGGCTTCCACCTGCAGGACGCCGACGGCGACGGCGACGCCGCGACCTCCGACGGCATCTTCGTGTTCAGCGACGTCGCGGTCGACCTCGGTGACACCGTCGCCGTCACCGGCCAGGCGCAGGAGTACTTCGGCCAGACGCAGATCAGCTCCCGTGAGAACGCCGCGGTCTGCGCCGAGGGCACGGCGGACGACCTGCCCGGCGCCGCGCCGCTGGACCTGCCCGCCGGGGACGCGGAGCGCGAGCGGCTCGAAGGCATGCTCGTCGCGCCCGTGGACACGCTGACCGTCAGCGAGGTCTTCGACCTCACGAGCTTCGGCGAGCTCACCCTCTCCGAGGGCGGCCTGCTGGTGCAGCCGACCGAGCTCGCGCGGCCCGGCACCGCCGCGGCCGAGGCGGTCGTGGCGGAGAACGTGCTGCGCCGCATCGTGCTCGACGACGGCGTGAGCGCGCGGGTGACCGCCACCACCCGCCCCTACCTCACCTCGGAGACGCCGGTCCGGGTCGGTGACGAGCTCGAGTTCACCGAGCCCCTCGTCCTCGGCTACGGCTTCGACCAGTGGCGGCTGCAGCCCGCCGACGGCACCGCCGACGGCGTCTTCGCCCCGCAGAACACCCGGCCGGCGGCCCCGGAGCAGGTCGGCGGCGACGTCCGGCTCGCCGCCTTCAACGTGCTCAACTACTTCCTGACCTTCGGGGAGCCGGGCCGGGGTGCGCGCGACCCCGAGCAGCTCGAGAAGCAGGCCGGGAAGATCGTGCCGGCCATCGAGGCCCTCGGGGCCGAGGTCGTCACCCTCATGGAGATCGAGGACAGCGACGCCACCGGTCTCACGCCGGGCGACGCGGACACCGCGCTGGCCGACCTGGTGCGCCGGCTGAACGCCGCCGCCGGGTACGACAAGTGGGACTACGTGCCGCTGCCCGACGAGCTCTACGCGGTCGACCGCGACGTCATCCGCAACGGGATCATCTACCAGGGCGACGTCGTCCTCCCGGTGGGCGAGCCCGCGGGGCTGGTCGACGAGGACGTGTGGGACAACGCCCGCGAGCCGCTCGCCCAGACCTTCGTGAAGGACGGCGACGCGTTCACCGTCGTCGCCAACCACTTCAAGTCCAAGAGCCCCGGCGAGCCGACCGGCGACAACGTGGACTCCGGCGACGGCCAGGGTGCCTGGAACGGTGACCGGGTCCGGCAGGCGGCATCGCTGGCGCAGTTCGCCGAGCGGCTGCGTGCGGAGAGCGCCGACGAGGACGTCGTGCTGATGGGCGACTTCAACGCCTACAGCGAGGAGGACCCGATCGTCCTCCTCGAGGGGGAGGGGTACGTCGACCTCGGTCAGCAGTTCGACCCGGGCCGCTACAGCTACGTGTTCGACGACCAGTCCGGCTCGCTGGACCACGCGCTGGCCACGGCGGAGCTGGCGGCGAAGGTCACCGGCGTCGCGCACTGGAACATCAACGCGGTCGAGTCCTTCGCCTACCAGTACTACGGGGACCCGGCGCTCTACGCCGCTGACCCGTACCGGTCCAGCGACCACGACCCGGTGGTGGTCGGCGTCGACCTGGAGGAGCGCTGCCAGGGCCTGCTGCCCACGATCCGGGGCACCGAGGGCCGCGACAAGCTCAGCGGCACGGAGGGCCGCGACGTGATCATGGGCCTCGGTGGGGACGACGTCATCCGCGGCCGCGGCGGCGACGACGTCGTCTGCGGTGGCGCCGGCGACGACCGCATCGCCGGCGAGAACGGTGACGACGTGCTGTCCGGCGGTTTCGGCGACGACCGGCTCGACGGCGGGAACGGCAGCGACGTGCTGATCGGCGGGCCGGGCACCGACCGCCTCGACCAGGGCCGCGGGGAGGGGACCGCCGAGCAGGAGGGCACGGAGTCCTGACCCGCACCCGCACGTGACGCGCGCCGGTGCCGTGTCAGCCCTTCCGGACCCCGTCGGCCAGGGTCCGGGCCACCGTCCGCAGCAGCGGGTGGGCCGGCAGGTCCTCCACCGCCACGGGCAGCGGCAGCGACCAGTTGGGCCGGTCGTCGGCGCCCGGCATGTTCGGCCGGCGCTGCTCACCGACGGCGTCGTCCAGCGTCGCCGACAGCAGCAGCGAGGGGGCCTGCGCCAGGAGCTGGTGGGCGCGCTCGACCGCCTGCTCCACGCTCGCGTCGTCGCTGAGCCCGGGCAGGTGCGCCAGCAGGGAGCCGCGGCCCCGCTCGAGCTCCTCCTCCGTGCCGGTCCCGTGCTCCCGCTGCTCGTCGACGTCGGCCTCCGTCCACAGCCCCGCCACGGTCGGCAGGTCGTGCGTGGTGATGGCGGCCATCGCCTCGGCCGGCCACTCGGCGGGCTCGTCCTCCTCGAACCAGAGCAGCCGGTAGGACAGGACGCCGTGCTCGGCCATCGCCTCGCGGACGCCGTCCTCCACCGTGCCGAGGTCCTCCCCGACGACGAGAGCGCCGGCGCGGTGGCTCTCCAGCGCGACGATGTTCAGCAGGTCCTCGGCCGGATAGCGGACGTAGGCGCCGTCGGCGGCGCTGCCGCCGGCGGGGACCCACCACAGGCGGAACAGCCCCATCACGTGGTCGATCCGCAGGCCCCCCGCGCCGGCCATGGTGGCCCGGATGGACTGCACGAAGGGCTCGTAGTCGGCGTCGCGCAGCCGCCACGGGATCAGCGGCGGGGAGCCCCAGTCCTGCCCGGCGGAGTTGAACGCGTCCGGGGGTGCGCCGACGCTCACGCCGTCGGCCAGCACCTCCTGCCAGGCCCAGGCGTCGGCGCCGCCACCGGCGAAGCCGATGGGCAGGTCCTGGATGACGGTCATCCCGGCGGTCGCCTCGGTGAGCTGGAGCTCCAGCGCCCACTGCAGCCAGGCGTGGAACGCCACGACGGCGCCGTGCCGCTCGGCGTACCCGGCGACGGCGGGCGCATCGGGGCGGCGCAGCTCCGGCGGCCACGTGTGCCAGTCGGCGCCGTGCTCCTCGGTGATCGCCGCCCACGTCGCCCAGTCCTGCAGCGTGCGGCCCTGCTCCTCCCGCCAGCGGGCGAACGCCTCACCGCCGCCGTGGGCGAAGAAGATCCGCATGAGGACCTCGCGCTTGCGGGCCCACACGGAGTCCCGGTCGATCAGCGCCCCGTCGGACAGCGCGCGCCCGGCGTCGGCCTCGAGGTCGACGGCATCGGCGCCGGGTACCTCCCCGACCCGCAGGTAGAGCGGGTTGCGGAAACGGCGGGTGGCCGGCAGGTAGGGGCTGGCCTCCTGGGTGGCGAGGGGCGCGACCGCGTGCAGCGGGTTGATGAGCAGGAACCCGGCGCCCTGCTCGGCGGCCATCTGCCGCAGCGTGCGCAGGTCGCCGAGGTCGCCGATGCCCCAGCTCTCCCGGCCGCGCGCGGCGTACAGCTGCACCGCCCAGCCCCAGGCGCGGTCCTCGGGCAGCCAGCACCGGCCGGGGGAGACGATCAGCCGCCGGCGCGGGCCCTCGGGCGCCTGCAGCCAGTGGTAGCCGAGCGGGAAGTCCGGCGGCAGCTCGCCGTCGACGTGCCGCACCTCGCCGTCCTCGCAGACGACGTCGGCCTCGTCGACCTCCAGCGCGTCACCGGGGCGGGCGACGATCGGCGCCCGCTCCTCCAGGTCGGCCGGTGGCTCGCCGATGACGGCGCGCAGCGTCTCGATCGTCTCGCGGGCTACCTGGTGTTCCTCGTCCAGCGCGTCCAGCCAGCTGGCATCGATGCCCCAGTCGTCGGTCGTCGGCTTCGTCGTCACCTGTCGATCCTCGCCGGGTGCGCCCGGGCGCGCAGTCCGGGCCGTGGTGGCGTTCCTCTCGGCCGGCGGCCCCGGCCCGCCGACCCGGGCGCGCGCTCGTCTGGCCGGGCGACCCCCGCCCCGGTAGGCATGGCCCATGCCGGTGATCGGGTTCCACAACTCCCACGAGCAGATCCACCCTTCCGCGCTGCTGGACGCCGTCCGGCACGCCGAGGAGGTCGGCTTCACCGCCGCGATGTGCTCCGACCACCTCACCCCGTGGAACCCGCGGCAGGGCGAGTCGGGGTTCGCCTGGTCCTGGCTCGGCGCGGCGATGGCGACCACGTCGCTGCCCTTCGGTGCCGTGAACGCGCCCGGCCAGCGCTACCACCCGGTGGTCGTGGCCCAGGCGATCGCGACGCTGGGTGCGATGTTCCCCGGGCGCTTCTGGGTCGCGCTCGGCAGCGGCGAGGCGATGAACGAGCACGTCACCGGTGACGCCTGGCCGCGCAAGGAGGTCCGCGACGCCCGGCTGCGCGAGTGCGTCGACGTGATCCGCCGGCTGCTCGCCGGGGAGGAGGTCTCCCACGACGGCCTGGTCACCGTCGACCGTGCGGCCATCTACACGCTCCCCGACCCGCAGCCCGCCCTGATCGGGCCCGCGGTGAGCGTGGACACCGCGCGCCGGCACGCCGACTGGGCCGACGGGCTGGTCACCATCAACCAGCCGCACGAGAAGCTGCGCCAGGTGGTCGCCGCCTACCGGGATGCCGGCGGCCAGGGCGACCTCGTCCTCCAGGTGCACGTCTCCTGGGATCCCGACCCCGACCGGGCGCTGGCGATCGCCCACGACCAGTGGCGCAGCAACGTCTTCCCGCCGCCGCTGTGCTGGGACCTCGACAGCCCGGAGGCGTTCGAGCAGGCCAGCGCGCACGTGGCACCGGAGGACATGCACGGCCCCGTCCGGGTCTCCGCCGACCTGGGGCAGCACGCGGCCTGGATCGCCGAGTACCTGGAGCTGGGCTTCGACCAGGTCTACCTGCACCACGTGGGCAAGGAGCAGCGGCCGTTCCTGGACGCGTTCGGCGAGCGGGTGCTACCCCAGTTCGACCTGGAGCGCCCGGGCCCGGTGGCCGCCATCGACCCACCCGGGCCGGCGGAGAACCGCCGCCCGCGCGTCGAGCCGGTGCCGGCGCCGTGAGGATCACCGACACGAGCGACCTCTGGTGGAAGAACGCCGTCGTCTACTGCCTGGACGTCGAGACCTACATGGACTGGAACGGCGACGGCGTCGGCGACCTGCAGGGCCTGGCGCAGCGGCTGGACCACCTCGCCGACCTCGGCGTCACCTGCCTGTGGCTGATGCCCTTCTACCCGACGGCCGGGCGGGACGACGGCTACGACATCACCGACTACTACGGCGTCGACCCCCGGCTCGGCGACTTCGGTGACCTCGTCGAGGTGATCCGGACGGCGAACGACCGCGGGATGCGGGTGATCGCCGACCTGGTGGTCAACCACACCTCCGACCAGCACCCGTGGTTCCGGTCGGCCAGGGAGAGCAAGGAGTCGCCGTACCGGGACTTCTACGTGTGGCGCGGGGACGAGCCGCCGGACACCAGCGACCAGGTGGTGTTCCCCGACGCCGAGGGTGGCATCTGGACGCACAGCCCGGAGACCGGTGAGTGGTACCTGCACCGCTTCTACTCCGAGCAGCCGGACCTGAACGTGGCCAACCCGAAGGTGCGGGACGAGATCGCCAAGATCATGGGCTTCTGGCTGCAGCTGGGGCTCTCGGGCTTCCGGGTCGACGCCGTCCCCTTCCTCCTGGAGACCGCCGGGATCGACGAGGAGTCCGCCTCCCGGTTCCCCGACCCGCACGAGTACCTCCGCGCCCTGCGTGCCTTCCTCGGCCGGCGGACCGGCGCCGGCGTGCTGCTGGGCGAGGTGAACCTGCCCTTCGAGGAGCAGGTGCGCTTCTTCGGCGGCGGGGACGGCGACGAGCTGACCATGCAGTTCGACTTCAACACCATGCAGCGCACGTACCTGTCGCTGGCCCGCGGCGACGCCGGGCCGCTCGCCGCCTCGCTGTCCGCCCGACCGGCCATCTCCTCGGACAGCCAGTGGGCGACGTTCGTCCGCAACCACGACGAGCTGACCCTGGACAAGCTCTCCGACGACGAGCGCGCGGAGGTCTTCGCCGCCTTCGGCCCGGAGCCGGAGATGCAGGTCTACGACCGGGGGCTGATCCGGCGGTTGCCCCCGATGCTGTCGGGGGACCCGCGCCGGGTGCGGATGGTCTACAGCCTGCTGTTCGCCCTGCCGGGCACCCCGGTCCTGTTCTACGGCGAGGAGATCGGGATGGGGGAGGACCTCTCGGCCGGCAGCCGTCTCTCGGTGCGCACCCCGATGCAGTGGACCGGCGCCGCCAACGGTGGCTTCTCCCGCGCTCCGGCCGACGAGCTGACCCGGCCGGTCGTCGACGGCGGGTTCGGGCCCGAGTTCGTCAACGTCGCCGACCAGCGTCGCGACCCGGAGTCGCTGCTGTCCTTCATGAAGCTGCTGATCCGGCGCTACCGCGAGTCCCCGGAGCTCGGGTGGGGGGAGTTCACCGTCCTGGAGCAGCCGCACCCCTCGGTGCTGGCCCTGCTCTGCACCTGGGACGACGCCGCCCTGGTCACCCTGCACAACCTGGGGTCCGAGCCGCGGACGGTGCCGCTCACCGTGCCCGGGTGCGACAGCCGGCACCGCCTGGAGGACCTGCTCATGTCCTGCTCCACCGAGCTCGGGGACGACGGCGGCGCGGAGGTGGCGCTGGAGGGCTACGGCTACCGCTGGCTCCGGGTGGTCGGGGAGGATAGCCGCCGGCTGCTCTGAGCGCGGCGGTCGCCGGCTGCGCGCGTCCGGTCACCCGCTGACCGGGGATCCGGCCTCCCGGGCCGGTGAGGGATGGGCCACGCCGTCCGCGCGGGGTGTCCTGCGCGGCGGCCGGGGCGGTTGTGCCTAGCGTGGCCGGTGAGGTGAGTGCGATGAGCGAACGTGACCAGACCATGTCCCTGCCCACGCCCGGGCCCGACGGCGCCGGGGCCCCGTCCGGCGGGGCGAGTCCCAGCGGGGCCACCGCCGGTGGCACGCCACCCGGCGGGGCGGCGGGGGCCGCGCCGGTGCCGCCCGTGCCCGAGCCGACCCCGGTGCCGGGAGGGGACGCGCCGCCCGCCGGGCACCCCACGGCCCCGGTGGGCGTGCGGCCGGCGCCCCGCAAGCCGCGGCGCGGCCCCATGACGGTGATGGGCCCCTGGGCGCCGGTGGCCGGGGGGCTGCTCGGCCTGTTCCTGGGGCTGGTCGCCGTCCTGCTGCTGGCCGGGTCGGCGGACACCTTCGCCGACCGGCTGGCGCTCGTGTTCGCCGTCCTGGGCCTCGGGCTGCTCGGCGCCGCCGGCGTCCTGCTCGCCGACGAGGTGCGGATCGTGCGCCAGCGGTCCCGGGAGGCAGGGGTGCGCCCGCAGTGGGTGGAGGCGACGGCCGGGCTGGTGAACGGGCTGACCCCCGCGCGGCTGCTGCTGCTGGTCAGCGCCTTCGTGCTCTTCCTGTCCGCCTACGTCGCCCGCTGAGCGGGACCGCCGGCCGTGGTCGTTCCCGACCACGGCGGGCGGGCTCAGAGGTAGGCCTGGATCCCCAGGTGGACGGCGAGCCCCAGCCCGGCCAGGGCGATGACCGTGCGGAGGGCCGTCTGCGGCGCCCGGCGCACCACGCGGGGGCCCAGCCGGCCACCGAGGAAGAAGCCCATCGCCAGCGGCAGCGCGGCGGCCCACGCGACGTCGGCCAGGAAGGCGAAGCCGAGGGCGGCGACGCCGTTGGCGACCCCGAGGACGACGTTCTTCATGGCGTTCCCGCGCGGCAGCCCTTCGCCGGTGGAGAGCAGGTACAGGGCCAGCAGCAGGACGCCTGCTGCCGCCCCGAAGTAGCCGCCGTAGACGGTCACCGCGAACGTGCCCAGCGCCAGCCAGCGCGGGTCGTGGGCAGCGGCGTGCCGGGCCCCTTCGGCGGCCAGCTCACGAGGTGGCCGCTGCACGAGGATGGCCACCGAGGCGCCGGCGATCAGCCACGGCACGATCCGCTCGAACGCGTCCGGCGGGGTGAGGAGCAGGAGGACCGCACCGGTGACGCCACCGGCCACCGCCGCCACCAGGAGCGGCCGCAGCCGGCGCGCCTGGCCGTGCAGCTCCGGCCGCGACGCGCTCACCGAGCCGACCGCGTTGAGCACCAGGGCCACGGTGTTGGTGACGTTGGCCGTGACCGGGGGCAGCCCGGTGGCCAGCAGCGCGGGGTAGCTCACCAGCGAGGCGAGCCCCGCGATGCTGCCGGTCAGGCCGGCCCCCACCCCGGCGGCGAGGAGGAAGAGGAACTCGGGCACGGTCATCCGCCGAGGAGCACCCCGATCGCCACCACGCCCAGGACGACGATCGCCGTCCGGAGCAGCGGCTCGGGCAGCCGCCGGCCGTAGCGCGAGCTGACGTACCCGCCCAGGAGCGAACCGGCGGCCAGCAGGCCCGCCGCCGACCAGACCACCCGGTCGGTCGCGACGACGACGTAGGCCCCCGCGGCCACGCCGTTCACCGTCAGCGTCAGCACGTTCTTGAGCGCGTTCAGCCGGTGCAGCGGCTCGCGGAGCAGGAGCCCGAACAGGCCGATCTGGATCACACCCTGGCTGGCCGCGAAGTAGCCGCCGTACGTGCCGGTCAGGTAGGCGGTGCCGAACAGCGCGGTCCGCCGGCCCGGGCCGATGCGCAGCTCCGGGGCACCCGCCGGGTGCCGCCGGGCGATCCGGCGCTTGACCAGCGGGTGCACCGCGACGAGGACGACGGCGACGGCGATCAGCACCGGCACCACCGCCTCGAAGGCCGCGGCGGGCAGGTGCAGGAGCAGGAAGGCGCCGGTGAGGCCACCGAGGACCGACGCCGGGACCAACCCGAGCAGCAGCCGGCCCTGCCCGCGCAGCTCGCGCCGGTAGCCGATCGCGCCGGTGAGGTTGCCGCCGACCAGCCCCAGCGAGTTGCTGATCGTGGCCGGCACCGGCGGCAGGCCGACGCCGAGCAGCACTGGGAAGGAGACCAGCGTCCCCGAGCCGACGACGGCGTTGATCCCGCCCGCGGCGAACCCCGCGGCGGCGACCGCCACCATCTCCGCGCCCGTCATGCGTCCATCCCGACGAGACTGGCACGCCTGGCACGGCCCCCGCTCGCGCGGGGGCCGTCGATCCGGTCACACCGGGGCGGGCGTCAGGGCTTGACGGCGAGGACCGGGCGGTCGGCGTCGAGCAGGATCCGCTGGGCGCTGCTGCCCATGAGCAGCTTGCCGACGGGGGAGCGCTTGCGCAGCCCGATGACGATCACCGAGGCGTCGACCTCGCGCGCCACGCGGAGCACCTCGTCGGCCACCTCGCCCTCGCGCGTGACCTGCCGGACCTCCACGGCGACGCCCGCCTTCTCGGCCCGGGCGCCGATGTCGCGGAGGGTGTCCTCGTCGGCGACCTCCACGCTGACCGGGGCGCCTCCGCGCGCGGAGTTCAGCACCAGGAGACCCTCGCCGCGGCGCGCGGCCTCGGCGATGCCGGCGTCGAGGGCCGCGCGGGCCTCCGGGGTGGGGACGAATCCGACGAGGACGGTCATACGGGCTCCTTGGCAGGACGGTGGGCGGTCGCCCGTCGACGGGCGACCAGCCGGGACAGCAGGGGACCTGGGACGACGATGAGCACTACCGCGAGCAGTGTCCCTGAGATCGGCCGGGTGAGAAAACCGGCGGGGTCGCCCGCGACGATCGGCTCCGACCTGCGCAGGGCGCTCTCCGGCAGTGGTGAGCGAGGACGGCCGCCGCTAGCCGCAGCGGCGCAGCAGCGGCCCGGCGTCGTGCTCCACGACCCGTGGGGCCGCCGGGCCGAGCACCGCCACGGTGCCGACGAAACCGGCGGGCGCGGCGAGCGCCGCGAGGGAAGGGGCCGGCACGTCCCCGTTCCCGGCACCCCAGCGCAGCAGGTGCGGGGGGAACGCGGGGGAGGAGACGACGATGTCGTCCAGCGGCGCCGAGAGCCCGGCGCCGGTCGCCTTCACCGCGGCCTCCTTGCGGGTCCAGTAGGTCGTGAACACCTCGGCGCGGGTCCCGGCCGGCTGCCGCGCGAGCACCGCCCGCTCCTCCGGCGCGAGGACGAGGCGGGCGACGTCGGTCAGGTCGGCGTCCGCCCACGCGCCCACCTGCTCGATGTCCACGCCCACGGGGGCGTCCCGGCCGACCGCGACGACCGCCCGGTTCCCGGCGTGGGACACCGACACGTGCAGCCCCACGTCGCCGAGCAGGCGCGGCTTGCCGTGCCCGCCCCCGCACGCGAGGCAGGTCCGGTCGATCCGGAGCGCCTCGGGCGGGAGGCCGGCGAGCCCGCCCAGCACCAGGCGGGCGACCGCCCACGCCGCCGTCGTCCGCCGCCGGTCCGCGGGACGGTGCAGCCGCCCGCGCCGAACGACGTCGTCGGGGTCCAGCAGGTCGTCGTGCCCGGCGTGGACCTCGTCGGTGTCGATCCACCAGACCTGGCAGCTGCCGGGTGCCAGGTGGGGGAGCGCGCCGACCGCCGGGCGGGCCGCGGGGGCCGCGGATGCGCTCACCCGTGCCTCGTCAGCTCGCTGAAGAAGTCGTCCACGACCCGCAGGCCGCCGCTGTCCCGCACGGCGTCGTGGACGAACCGGCCGACCGCCAGGTCGAGCACGCCGAGGCCGAAGGGCGAGAAGACGACGGTCCGGTCGGGCGGGACCTCCACCCGACCGTCGAGGACGTCGGCCAGCGTGCCGTCGAGGAAGTCCCTGCTGCCGGTCAGCTGCTCGGTCAGGTGCGGCGAGGTCTCGGCCTTCAGGCAGTGCTCGACGTCGTCGACGACGTTGGTGGCCTCGAGCAGCACCGCGGGGGCGAGGTCGCGCAGGGACACGTGCAGCACCACCGGGGCGTGCCCGAACCACGCCGGGTCGTGCACGTGCGGGGTGCCCGCGACGGTGGCGAAGACGAGCAGGTCGCTGCCCCGGACCACCGACTCCAGGTCGTCGTGGACGGTGACGTGGCCGGGGGTGCCGGAGCGGTCCAGGTAGCCGCGGAACCCCTCGGCGCTGCCCCGGTCCAGGTCGTGGACCCCGACCTCCTCGAAGGTCCACCCCGTGGCGGCCAGGTAGGTGTGCACGTAGCGGGCGATCAGCCCGGCGCCGACGAACCCGGCGCGCCGGGGCCGTGGCCGGCCCCGGCTGAGCCGCTCGGCGGCCGCCGCGGCCGACGCCGCGGTCCGCGCCGCGCTGATGATGGAGGACTCCAGGCAGGCGTACGGGTAGCCGGTCGCCGGGTCGTTGAGGATCAGCACCGCGGAGGCCCGGGGCAGCCCAGAGGACACGTTCCCGGGGAAGCTGGAGATCCACTTCAGCCCGTCGACGGGCGCGTCGCCCCCCAGCGACGCCGGCAGGGCGATGATCCGCGACGCCGGCCGGTCCGGGAAACGCAGGAAGTACGACGGCGGGTTGACGGTGGCACCGGCGCCGTGCAGCCGGTAGGTCTCCTCGACCAGCGCGACCACCTCCCGCTCCCTGCCGTGCAGGACCGACGCGACCTGGGCGCCGGGCACGATCGCGAAGGGCGGCGGCAGGGCCGGCCCCGGTCCGGGCAGGTCGGCCGACGACGGCAGGGGCGACGGCGCGCTGCGGACGTCGGTCACGACGCACCTCCCTCGGTGGTGCCGGCGGCGTCGACGCGGACGGGGTCGGTCAGCGCGACGACCACCTCGCGCGGGCCGGTGAAGGGCTCGCGGCTGTGGGCGGTGCGCAGGTTGTCGACCAGCAGCAGGTCACCCGCCTGCCACGGTTCCCGCCGCGTGTGGGCGTCGTAGACCTCGTTGATCGCGGCCACCTCCTCCGGCCCCACCGGGCTGCCGTCCCCGAACCGGGTGGTGAACGGCAGGTTGTCGGGCCCGTACTCGTCGACGAGGAAGTCGCGCACCTCCGGCAGCAGCGTCCACTCGCTGAGGAAGGCCATCTGGTTGAACCAGCAGCGCCGGCCGCCGACCGGGTGGGTCACGACGGCGGGACGGTGCTGCCGGGTGCGCAGCGTGCCGCCGGGGCGCCACACGGCCTCGATCCCGGCACCCCGGCAGTAGGCGTCGACCGCGGCGGGGTCGTCGGTGCCGAACGCGTCGGCCCACGACGCGCCGATCTCCTCGCTGTAGGTGCGCTCGAGCACCCAGCCGTGCCGCTCGGCGCGCGCCCGCAGGTCCGGCGGCAGGTCGGCCAGCACGGCGGCGGCGTCCGCCACGGCGGTGGCCCCACCGGTCTCCGGAGCGGTCAGGCAGCCGAAGAGCAGCAGGCCGGGAGGAGCGGACGTGTAGCTCAGCTCGTGGTGCATGCACATCGGCTGGTTCGCCGGCCACGGCGTCGACGGGTACGCGCCGTCGGCGTCCGCGGTGCGCGCGGCGAAGGCCTCGCGCTCGGTCATCGGCCCGGAGCCGAGCCGGCCGGCCAGCAGCGCGACGTCCGCCGCCGTCCGGATCGCCAGCCCGCGGACGAGCAGGACGCCGTGCTCGGCCACCAGCGCCCGGACGGTCCCGCGGTTCTCGGCGCCCCACCGCCCCGGGTCGTCGGGGGCGACACGCAGGACCGGCAGCGCCCCCGGGGCGAGCCGGAGGTCGGGGGGCACCGTGGGGGCGGCGGACATGGCGGGTTCCTTCCGGGAGGGGTCAGCGCGCGGGAGCGGCGGACGCCGCGCGTTCGTCGAGCAGGGCGGCGAGGTCGGCGAGAACGGGCGTGCGCGTGATGTCGCCCAGCGACACGGCCCGGTCGAGGGCGGCGGCGAGCCGGACGACGGACAGCGACGTGCCGCCGGCCTCGACGAACGAGGTCTCCCTGCCGATGCGCTCGACGGGCACGCCCAGCAGGTTCGACCAGAGGGCGGCCAGGCGCTGCTCCGTCGGGCCGGTGGGCGTCGAGGCCTGCGGCGCCGGGCGCAGGTCGGCGGCGAGCGCCGTGAGGGCCTTCCGGTCCACCTTGCCGTTGGCCGTCAGCGGCAGCTCGGGGCGGCGGCAGAAGAGGGCCGGCACCATGTAGGCGGGGAGAGCGCCGGCCAGCAGGTCGGCGAACCCCTGCTCGGCTCCGGAGGGCCCGTCGCCGGTCCAGAAGGCGACCAGCCGGGCGCTGCGCCCGCTCCCGGTGACGACGACGGCGGCGTCCCGGACGCCGGGCAGCCGGAGCAGCGCGTTCTCGACCTCCCCGAGCTCGATGCGGAACCCGGCCACCTTCACCTGGTGGTCCTGCCGGCCCAGGTACTCGAGCTTGCCGTCCGGCCGCCACCGGCCCTGGTCACCGCTGCGGTACAGCCGGTGCCCGGGCCGCAGCGGGTCGGGGAGGAAGGCCCGGGCGGTCCGCTCCGGATCGTTGACGTACCCCCGTCCCACGCAGACCCCCGAGAAGGCGATCTCACCCGGTGCGCCCAGCGGGACGGGCCGCAGGCGGTCGTCGAGCACGTAGACGGTCACGTTCTGGACCGGCCGGCCCAGGGGCACCCGGTCGCCGTCCGGCGGGCGGTGCAGGATCTCGTGGTTGGTGTCGTCGGACGTCTCGGTCAGGCCGTAGGCGTTCACCAGCGGCACGGTCGGCAGCACGTCGAACCAGCGCTGCACCAGCTCCGGCTTGACCGCCTCGCCGGTCACCGAGACCACCCGCAGGTCCGGCAGGTCCCGCGGCCGCTGCTGCAGGTGGGCCAGGACGACCTCCAGGTAGGACGGCACGACCTGGAGCACGCTGATCCGGCGCTCGACGAGGGTGTCGACGAAGCGCCCGATGTCCAGGACGACGTCCTGCGGGACGAGCACGGTGCGTCCGCCCACCAGCCAGGCCCCGAGCAGCTGCCAGAGGGAGATGTCGAAGCACTGCGGCGCGGTCTGCGCCACGACGCTGTGCTCGTCGAGGCCGAGATCGGTGATCTTGGCGAGCAGGTGGTTGAGCATGCCCGCGTGCTCGCACATCGCACCCTTGGGTTCCCCGGTCGAGCCGGAGGTGAAGTAGAGGTAGGCCAGCCCGGTCGCGGGCACGGCCACCGGCCGGGCGACGACGGGATCGCCGGAGCAGACGGCCCCCAGGTCGAGGGCGCGGACGGCGGGCAGGTCGGCGAGGGCCGCGTCGAGCGAGCCGCGGCTGCCCTCCTCGGTGAGCACCAGGCGCACCCCGGCGCGGCCGAGGGCCGAGGCGATCCGGGCGGGCGGGAAGTGCGGCTCGAGGGGCAGGTACGCCCCGCCCGCCTGCAGCACGCCGAGCACTGCTGCGGCCCACTCCGTCGAGCGCTCGGTGACCACCGCGACGACGTCCTCGCCCGCGAGCCCGGCGTCGAGCAGGGCAGCCGTGACCCGGTCGGCCCGGGCGGCGAGCTCGGCGTAGGTCCAGCGCGCGTCCCCGCGTTCGAGGGCGACCGCATCCGGTCGCTCGGCCGCCTGCCTGCGGACCAGCTCGTGCGGTCGCTCAGCCGGCAGCGGCCGGCGGGGGCCCGCGAGACCGTGCACCTGGTGGTCGAGCTCGGTGCCGGACAGCAGCGTCGCCGCACCGGGATCGGCGTCCGGATCCGTGGTCAGCGCGGTCAGCGCCGCGCGGTGGTACCCGGCGATGCGCCGGCCGGCGGAGGCGTCCAACACCTCGGTGCGGTGGCGCAGCCGCAGGACGAGGCGGCCGTCCCCCGCCTCGACCTCCAGGCGGAGCACCGATCCGGGGGAGGGCGGCCCGGGCCGGCCGGCCGGGTCGAACTCCGCCTCGCTGACCGGCCCGGTGGTGCCCAGCTCGGCGCGGACGTCGTCCACGGGGTACCCCGCGGCGGCCCGCAGGGCGAGTTCACGGGCGCCGACCTCGGCCACGAGGGCTCGCCACGACGGCGCGGTGGCCGGGAGCACGCACGGCAGCCCCACCGGCCCGGTCACGTACGACGTGACCACCTGCGCCTCGCCCGACAGGGCGGCCAGCACGCGCGCGTGCGCGGCGAGCGCGAGGGTGCGCAGCGGAACGGCGAGCTCGGTCGCCAACGCCCGCAGCCGCGCCGTCGTGGGCCCGTCGACCTCGAGGTCGACGACCGCGACGCCGGCGGACCCCGGGGCCGCCCAGCGCGGCAGGCTCGTCGTGCCGCCGGCCAGCAGCACGTTCCGCCAGTAGCGTCCGGCGGGGTCGTGAGCGCGACGTCCGGCCTCGTCGGGCGGGTCGCTCCGTGCCGGTTCGTGCAGGGCCGTCATCGGGACCTCCGGGTCGGACTGCCTGGGGATGCGCGGTGCCGGCCGCGGCCCACGCTCGCCGCCGTGAGGGCCGGGACCAGTCCGGCCACCGCGACACCGCCAGCGGCGGCGCCGGCGCGGTGCCGGGCGGGTCCCGTCGCGGGAGGACGCCCGTCGGCGGCCGCGCGGCTCGTGGGCTCCGCGGGGATCACGATCGCCGGGCCGCGGAGGTCCGGGGAACCACGGGACGCCCCCGGCGCCGCCGCCGCGGGCCGCCCAGCGCCGTCCCCGGCCGCGGCGACCGGCGGGTCGAGGACCTGGACCGCCGGATTGCCGCTCCAGACCGCCCCGGCGGGCACCTCCTCGCCCTTCATCAGGAACGCGTCCGCGGCCAGCGCGGAGTTCTCGCCCATCGTCACCCCGTAGTGCACCCATGCGCCGACGCCGACCGTGCAGCCGGCCCCCAGCGTGATGGCCCCGGACTTGAAGGCGCTGTCCTCCTGCGAGTGGCCCTGGACGGTGGCGCCGGCGTTCAGCGTGCAGCCGTCGCCGAGGGTCACCAGGGACCGCTCGGGCATCCCGCAGCCGTCGTCGAAGAGCCGCCGGGCGCCCCGGACACCGAGCAGACGCCATATCAGGCCCTTGACCGGGGTGCCGTTGAAGACCTCGGGGTGCGCGTGCATCTTCCAGAAGCGCTCGTGCCACCAGAAGTACGGGTCGTAGATGGAGACGGTGCGCGGCCGGAGGGGGCGGAAGCGGGTGGAGAGGCGCTCCAGGAACACCCCCCAGGCGGTCGTGAGCAGCAGGGCGAGCACGGTGGAGGCCGCGAACACCACGGAGCCGAAGCGCGGGTAGAGCTCGGCGGCGACGAGCGTGGCGCCGAGGACGAGGAACAGGTTGGACCAGCGGGCGAGCAGGAAGAGCAGGATGGTCCGCAGGTTGTACCGGTTCTTCCGCCGGAGCAGGGCCGGCACCTGGTCCTCGGGCGGGAGCAGGGCCAGGTCGCGGTCCACCGAGCGCGGGATCTCGAACGCCGGGGAACCGAGCAGTCCCACGTCGTGCCGCACCGGGCCGTGGACCGGCACGAGCACCTTGGTGGCCAGCAGGCAGTTGTCGCCGACACGGGCGCCGGACGGGTAGGTGATGGCGTTGCCGAGGAAGCTGTGCGCGCCGATCCGCGCCGGCGCCAGCGTGAACGACGTGCTGGAGAAGTCGGCGTTGACGATCGACAGCCCGTCGGCGGCCATCGTGCCGGTGCCGATCCGGACGAGGTACGGCGTCTCGTGCCGCACGCCGGTGCCGAAGTTCGACCCCGTCTGGAGCACCGGCGTCATCCGGTACCCGATCGCGCGCAGGTACCCGACGATGTAGGAGCTGTCGCCGAACAGCCCGGTCAGGAACTTCGAGTTCGTGGTGCGTGCGATCGTGCGCTGCAGGGAGTAGTGCAGGCCGTAGACGGGGTAGACCCGGCCCGGACGCAGGGGCAGGGCCAGCAGGCGCGGGACGGTGACCACGAACAGCGCCGACCCGAGCGCACCGCCGGTGAAGACGACCAGCGAGACCAGCAGGCAGCCCAGCCAGAAGCCGGCGTCCCCCGGCGTCCCCGGCGTGAGGTCGACGTCGAGCACCGGCAGGTCCGCGATGGCGGCGTCGAGCACCCCCACGGCCAGCGGCATGGTGAGCAGCGCCGTCGTGGCCAACTGCCCGAGCCCGTAGGCGAAACGCCTGGCGGAACCGCTCCGGCGGGGCGCGGCCGACCGGTACGAGGAGTCCGTGGGCGCGGCGGGGGACCCGTGCCAGGTCTGCCCGGACGGCACCGACTGGCCCTCGTGCAGCGACGACCGGTGGGCCAGCGTGGCGCCGTCCCCGAGCGACGAGCCGATGTCGAGCACCGAGCCCTCGCCGACGTAGGCGTGCCGGCCGATGGTGACCGGCCCGGTCTCGACGACCCCGTCGACCACGCGGTAGCAGGAGAGGAAGGTGTCCTTGCGGACCACCGCGCCCTCGCCGATCGTCAGCAGGTCCGTGCAGACGGGGATGGCCCGCGTCAGGACGAGGGTCCCGCGCCCGACGCGGGCGCCGAGCGCACGCAGGTACAGGCAGTACAGCGGTGACCCGGCGTACAGCCGGGTGACCAGACTGGTCCGCAGCAGGGTCTTGACCACCCAGAACCTCAGGTAGGGCAGGCTCCACACCCGGAAGCGCTCGGCCCGCCACCGGCCGACGAGGATCCACTTGGCCGCCACCGGGAACAGGGCCGCACCGGCGAACGTGGCCGCACCCACCAGCACCGCGCGCTGGTAGAAGGCGAACAGGTCCTCGCTGTCCACGACCCACTCGAAGCCGCGCAGGGCCAGGGCGGTGGTCGCGTACGTGTAACCCAGGAACGTCAGCGCCTGGAGGACGCCGCACAGCACGTAGCGCGGGCGCCCGCGGGCCGGGGCGAGCACCGCCGGGGGCGCGCTCGCTCCGGGCGTCCCCGACCGCGGGGCCGCCGTCGGGCCGGCGGGTCGGGCCTGTTCCGGCTCGACCGCCACCGGGGTGGGCGCCAGCGTCGATGCCAGCCCGGTGAGCGTCGGGTGCTGGTACACGGCCTTGATCGACACCGTCGGCAGGCCGGGCTGCTTGCGGACGCGGGCGCAGAACTGCGCCATCACCATCGAGTCCGCGCCCAGGTCGTCGAAGAAGTGGGCCTCCGGGTCGACCCGCTCGCGGCCGAGCACGTCGGCCAGCACCGACCCCAGCTGCTCGACCACCGGGGGGGTCGCGCCTGGGGTCACCGGGCCGCCGAGGGCGGTGGCGAGGCCCCGGACGGTGGGGTGCCGGTAGACGTCCTTGATGGAGACCCGCGGCAGCTCGGGATCCTTGCGGACGCGGGCGCAGAACTGCGCCATCACCATCGAGTCCGCGCCCAGGTCGTCGAAGAAGTGCGACTCCGGCGTCACCTCCGCCCCCTGCAGGCAGTCCCGCAGGAGACCGCAGAACGCGGCCTCGACACCCGTGGCCGCGAGGTCGCCCCGCGCGGGGACGGCACCGACGGGAGCGGCTGCCAGGGCCCCCGCCGTCACGGGGCCGCCGCCCGCGGTGTCCGGCCGGCCGGCCGTGGCCCGGTGCTCATGGCGCCAGCGCGCCCGTGGTCGGCTGGCCGACGGCGTCCGGGGTCGGTGTGCCGGCCGTGTCCGCCCACCGCGCGTCGTCGGTCGACACGGCCAGCGCCTCCGGCCCGTAGAGGGCCTCCACCCAGTTGGACTGGTAGAGCGTGTCCAGGTAGCGCTCGCCCAGGTCGGGCGCGATGGCCACGGCGGTGAGGCGGTCGGCGTCGTGCTCGGCCAGCCAGCGTCCGGCGCCGCTGACGACCGTGCCGGTGGAGCCGCCGAAGAGGAACCCGTGGCGGGCCATGCGGTGGCAGGTGCGCACGGTGTCGCACTCCTCGACCCGGACGACCTCGTCGACGTAGCTCTCGTCGAGCAGGGCCGGGCGGACGCTCGTGCCCAGCCCCGGGATCATCCTGCGTCCGGGGGGCCCGCCGAAGGTCACCGAGCCGACGGCGTCCACGGCGACGACCCGCACGTGCCGGTCACGGTCGCGGAAGTAGCGCGCGCAACCCATCAGCGTGCCGGTGGTCCCGGCTCCGACGAAGAGGACGTCGACGTCCGGGAAGTGCCGGGCGATGGCCGGTGCGGTGGTGCGGTAGTGCGCGCGCCAGTTGCCCGGGTTGGCGTACTGGTTCAGCCACACGTAGCGCCGGTCGGACGCGCAGAGCCGGTGCACGTACTGGATGCGTGCGCCGAGGAAGCCCCCGTCGTCCACCGGCTCGGTGACGACGTGGACCCGGCTGCCGAGAGCCTCCATCAGCCGGCGGGTGGACAGGTTGCAGCGCGGGTCCGTGATGCACAGGAAGCGCAGGCGCCGGCTTGCGGCGATCATGCTCAGCGCGACGCCGAGGTTGCCCGACGACGACTCGACGAGCACCGAGTCCTCCGTGAGGTGCCCGTCCCGGATGGCTGCGTCGACCATCTCGGCAGCCGCCTTGAGCTTGATCGAACCGGCGAAGTTGAATCCCTCGCACTTCAGGTGCAGCGGAGCACCGACGACTCCGGTGAGGTCGACGTAGAGGTCTTCGGTGTTGAAGGCTTCCGGAACGGCGACGATGCGTGGCGCGACGGAAGCCGGAGCGGAGGGGCGCGGGCCGCTGCCGGCACGCGGGACGGAGAGTGAGCTCATTACCGGTCCAAGGCTGATCGGGGGCAGCCCGCGGGGCCGATCGGGGCAGCCCGCGGGCGCTCGATGACGAGCGCGGGGGCTCGATGACGAGCGCGGGGTCGGTCGACGAGTCGGGGGGCGACCGTGGCACAGCGCGTCACGGCCGGTGGCGGATGCCCGGCCGTCCACAGGGAAACAGTGACGGAGAGTGATGCGCCCGCAGGCGCGATTACCGAGGGCGGGGCGCAGGACGACCGTCCTGGCCCACGGGTTCAGCAAGCACGAGGCAGACCTCCATTGGTCTGGACGACGATGCTCGACCGGTCGGTGACCTGCCCAGTTGCGGTGGCAGGGGCGGCAACGTCTCACCGCGCCGCGAACGGTGTCAAGGCCTTGCGAGCCCGTGACCTGCATGTGCTCACCGTGCTCGGTTCATCACCATGCCATTTTCGGAACTATTCCGGCGCGTCGGACGTCACGCGTTGTCACCCATCACGCGGAGTGACCGGTGCGCGCGGTCGCCCCACCTCCCGGCCGGGAGCGGCACGGCTGCGGGTGCGGTGAGGCGACCGCGCCGACGTGGCCCGCCCGGTGGGGACGGTCTAGTCCTTGCGGCCGGCGTCGACCAGCCGGATCACCGCGGCGCCCTCCTCGTCGGAGGCCTCCAGGTCGACCTCGACGTCGAAGCCCCAGTCGTGGTTGCCCTCGGGGTCGTCGACGATCTGCCGCACCCGCCAGGTGCCCGGCTCCGACCTGTCCCAGATGAGCAAGGCCGGGCCGCGGGCGTCGGCGCCGGTGCGCACCTCCTCGTGCTCCGCGAAGTAGGCCTGCACGACCTCGCCCCACCGGTCGGCGTCCCAGCCGGAGCCGGAGTCCAGCCCGCCCAGGTCGTACCAGCGGCGCCGGGCCCACAGCTCGACGCGGCGGAACAGCGCGTTGCGCACCATCGCGGTGAACGCCCGCTCGTTGCCGGTGAGCGGCCGCGGCCGGGCGGGGACGGCGACCTCGGCAACCGGCCCGTCGTCCGGGTTCGTCAGCGCCTCCCACTCGTCGAGCAGGCTGGAGTCCACCTGTCGCACCAGCTCGCCCAGCCACTCGACCAGGTCGGTGACCTCCTCGGTGCGCGCCGCCGCGGGCACGCCCGAGCGCAGCGCCTTGAAGGCGTCGGAGAGGTAGCGCAGCACGGCGCCCTCGGCCCGGGTGAGGCCGTAGGTGGTGACCAGCTCGCGGAAGGTGAACGCCCGCTCCCACATCTCCCGGACGACCGACTTCGGCGACAGCTGGGCGTCCGCGGCCCACGGGTTGCTCTGCCGGTAGACCTCGTAGGCGTGCCCGAGCAGCTCCTCCAGCGGCTTGGGGTAGCTGATCTCCTCGAGCAGCTCCATCCGCTCGTCGTACTCGATGCCCTCGGCCTTCATCTGCGCGACGGCCTCGCCCTTGGCCTTGTTCAGCTGGGCGGCCAGGATCTGGCGTGGGTCGTCCAGGGTGGCCTCGATGACGCTGACGACGTCGAGCGCGTAGGTGTCCGACCCCGGGTCCAGGAGGTCGATGGCGGCCAGCGCGAAGGTGGACAGCGGCTGGTTGAGCGCGAAGTCCGGCGGGAGGTCCAGCGTCAGGTCGTAGCGCCGGCCGTCGGCCTCGGGCTCGGGCAGCCGCTCCAGCACGCCGGCCTGCAGCAGCGACCGCGCGATGCCGATGGCCTCCCGGATCAGCCGCAGCTGCTTCTTGCGCGGCTCGTGGTTGTCGGTGAGCAGCCGGCGCATCGCGGCGAACGGGTCGCCCGGCCGGTCGACGACGTCGAGCACCATCGCCGTCGTCACCCGCATGTGGCTGGTCAGCTTCTCCGGCTCGCCCTCGACCAGCCGGTTCATGGTCGCCTCGCTCCAGGGCACCATGCCCTCGGGAACCTTCTTGCGCACCAGCTTGCGGCGCTTCTTCGGGTCGTCGGCGACCTTGGCGAACTGCTTGAGGTTCTCCACCTCGTGCTCGGGTGCCTGGACGACGACCGTGCCGGCGGTGTCGTACCCGGCCCGCCCGGCGCGGCCGGCGATCTGGTGGAACTCGCGCACCTGCAGCAGCCGGGTGCGGGTGCCGTCGTACTTGGACAGCGCCGAGAACACGACGGTGCGGATCGGCACGTTGATGCCGACGCCGAGGGTGTCGGTGCCGCAGATGACCTTGAGCAGCCCGGCCTGGGCCAGCTGCTCCACCAGCCGCCGGTACTTGGGGAGCATGCCGGCGTGGTGGACGCCGATCCCGTGGCGGACCAGCCGCGACAGCGTCGTCCCGAAGGAGGACGAGAACCGGAACCCGCCGATCATGTCGGCGATCGCGGCCTTCTCCTCCTTGCTGCACACGTTGACGCTCATGAGCGCCTGGGCGCGCTCCAGCGCCGAGGCCTGGGTGAAGTGGACGACGTAGACCGGCGCCTGCTTGGTGTCCAGGAGCTCCTGGATCGTCTCGTGCATCGGCGTCGTCGCGTAGTAGTGGTGCAGGGGGACGGGCCGCACGGCGTTGGCCACGAGCGCCGTGGGCCGGCCGGTGCGGCGGGTCAGGTCCTCGCGCAGGGACGTGACGTCGCCGAGCGTGGCGCTCATCAGCAGGAACTGGGCCTTCGGGAGCTCCAGCAGCGGCACCTGCCAGGCCCAGCCCCGATCGGGGTCGCCGTAGAAGTGGAACTCGTCCATCACGACGAGCGCGTCGGCGAGCTGTTCCGACTCGCCGCCCTCGCGCAGCGCGATGTTGGCGAGCACCTCGGCGGTGCAGGCGATGATCGGGGCGTCGCGGTTGACCGCGGCGTCGCCGGTGAGCATGCCGACGTTCTGCGCGCCGAAGACCCCGCAGAGGGCGAAGAACTTCTCGCTGACCAGCGCCTTGATGGGAGCGGTGTAGTAGCTGCGCCGGCCGCCGGCCAGCGCCGCGTACTGGGCGCCGGTGGCGACCAGGGACTTGCCCGACCCCGTCGGCGTCGCGAGGACGACGTTGGCGCCGCTGACCAGCTCGATCAGCGCCTCCTCCTGGGTCGGGTAGAGGGCGGTGCCGCCCGCCTCCGCCCACTCGGCGAAGGCCGCGAACAGCGCGTCGGGATCGGCGCCCGTCGCGCGCAGCGCGGTGAGGTCGCCGGGGTCGTCCAGCAGGGGAGGGGCGGCGGTGGTCGTCATCAGGAGGGACAGCGTGCCCGACGGGCTCCTGCTTCCCCGGACCCAGGCCCCACGGCGGAGTCGTGCCAGGCGGACGGTAACGATCCGGTAACGAGACCTGCGGTGAGGTGTGACATCCGCCGTAACCGGAGAGGAAGGTGAACAACAGGTGAACGGAAGGTGGCCGAGACCATGCGTGAACGTTTCTGCCCGGAATGCCGGTGGACCGTTGTGACCGACCAGGCGGGCCGGCGGCGGCTCGAGATGCGCTGGGTGCCGCTCGGCGCCGCGGCGACCCACGGCCCGGTGGCGCGCGCCGCCTGAGCAGAGCAGGACCCTCCCGACCCGGGCGGGAGGAGGGGTGCACAGCGAGGTGCGCCTCTCCTCCCGCCCGGGTCGTGCGTCGTCCGGGGTTCCGTACGCCGGGCGGCGGGTAGTCGCCCCGCGCCGCGGCACCGCAGGGGCGTGAGACCAGCGCCCGGGTGCACAGCGCTCCCGACCAGGAAGGTGGACGCCCGTGTCCGAACCCCGCCCCGACTCCCAGCCCGCCCAGCAGCAGAGCACCCCGGGCACGCTCGGCGAGATGACGCCGAAGCCCGACCACGGTGAGGAGAGCTACCAGGGCTCCGGGAGGCTGGCCGGCAAGGTCGCCGTGATCACCGGTGGCGACAGCGGCATCGGCCGCGCGGTGGCGATCGCCTTCGCCCGCGAGGGCGCGGACGTCCTCATCTCCTACCTGGAGGAGCACGAGGACGCCCAGGACACCGCCCGGTACGTCGAACAGGCCGGCCGGAGGTGCGTGCTGGTGCCGGGTGACATCTCCGACCGCGCGCACTGCAGGACGATCATCCCGAAGGCCGTCGAGGAGTTCGGCCGGGTGGACGTGCTGGTCAACAACGCCGCCTTCCAGATGAGCCACGACTCGCTGGAGGAGATCTCCGACGAGGAGTGGGACTTCACCCTCGCCACGAACCTCTCGGCGATGTTCACCCTCACCAAGGACGCGCTGCCGCACATGCAGCCGGGGGCGTCGATCATCAACTCGTCGTCGGTGAACAGCGACAACCCCAGCCCGAACCTCATCGCCTACGCGATGACCAAGGCCGGGATCGCCAACTTCACCGCGTCGCTGGCGCAGATGCTGGCGGAGAAGGGGATCCGGGCCAACAGCGTCGCCCCGGGGCCGGTGTGGACGCCGCTGATCCCGGCGACCATGCCGGAGGAGAAGGTGGAGGGCTTCGGCCAGCAGGTGCCGATGGGCCGTCCGGGTCAGCCGGCCGAGCTCGCGCCGGTGTACGTGCTGCTGGCCAGCGACGAGGCGTCCTACGTCTCCGGCGCCCGGGTCGCCGTGACCGGCGGCAAGCCCATCCTCTGACGCGGCCACGATCAGCTCACCTGATCACGGGGCGTCCTCCCTCACAGCCCAGCGTGAGGGAGGGCGCTGCACGATCAGCTGGGCTGACCGTCGCAGGGCCCGCTCAGCAGTCGAAGGCGGACCAGCAGAGGTCGTTGCGCCGCCGCTGGTCGTCCAGGACCAGGGCGCGGACGCCCTCGGGGAGCTGGTCCCGCTGCCACCGGCACTCGGCCGACCCCGCGGCGTCGCTGCTACCCGCGGGCGCCACCGCGCGCACCGCCTTGACCGCGTAGGCGGCGGCCCCGAGCTCGTGCGCTGCGACGTGCGCCACCGCGCCCGCCTGCCCGGCGGCGTAGGCGCGTGCCGGGCCGCACCCCGCAGGTCCCTGGCCGCGGCCATCGCGTGCCCTCCGGCGGCACGCGCCCGCATCATGCGCATCGCCCCGCGGGCCCAGGCGCGGGTCGCCTCGATCGCCGCACGCGGCCGGTCGTCGTCGGGACGCTCGGTCTCGAAGAGCGGGAGGACGTGCTCGGCACACGCGGCCGCCCACAGCGCGAGGAGGTGGTGGTCGGCGTCGGTGAGGGTCCCGCCGCGCCGGATGGTCACCAGTCGAGGGTCCGGGACCTCCGGCAGGATCACGGCGGCATCCTCCACGACCGGACCGGTGTTCGCAGCCCGGCGGGCGGACGCGTCGATCAGGGCAGGGTGCGGGCGAGGCGGGCGAGGTGCTGCGGCCGCACCCGGCAGCAGCCCCCGATCAGCCGCGCGCCGTCCGCCACCCACCGGGGGACGTCGTCCGGAGCGATCCCCGGGGTGCCGGTCCACCCCCGCGCGACGGCGTCCCACGCCTCGCCGCTGTTCGGGTAGACGACCACCGGCTTCCCGGTGCGCGCCGCCTGGGTCACCGCGGGGCCGACGCCGGAGGGCGCCGTGCAGTTGACGCCGACCGCGACGACGGCGTCGACGTCCCCGGCCATCGCGAAGACCTCGGCCGCCGGCTCGCCCCGGCGGGTGCGGACGACGCCACCGTCGTCCACCACCGTGGTCAGCGAGAGCCAGACCGGCACCCCGAGCGCCTGCGCCTCCAGCACCAGCGCCTCGGCCTCCGCGGCGGCGGGCACCGTCTCGCACGCCAGCACGTCGGCCCCGGCCTCGGCGAGCAGCTCCATGCGGGGCCGGTGGAACGCGCGCAGCGCGGCGACGCCGACCCGGTCGGCGTAGTCCCCCGTGTACTCCGACCCGTCGGCGAGCATCGCGCCGTAAGGTCCGACCGATCCCGCGACCCAGCCCTCGCCCTGCCCCTCGCGGGCGAGCGCGACCGACGAGGCGATCAGCCGGTGGGCCTCTGCCGCGCCCACCCCCGCGGCGGCGAACCCCTCGACGGTCGCCTGGTAGCTCACCGTCGTCGCCACCCGGGCGCCGGCTGCGGCGAAGGCGGCGTGCGCGGCCACGACCGCCGCCGGGTCGTCGCGGAGCAGGCGGGCGGACCACAGCGCGGAGGAGACGTCGTGCCCGCGCGCCTCGAGCTCGGTGGACAGGCCGCCGTCCAGCAGGACCGGTCCGGCGGCGAGCGCGTCGGTGAGATCGGGCATGGACACCATGATCCCGCGGTACCTGCGCACCCATGGTCTTCATCTGGAGCAGTGGCTGGGGTCCCCGCCGGCGCAGGCCCCGCGGCGGCGGCTACCGCGGGCACTACGCCGGGCACTACGGGCGGGGCTACGGCCCCGGGTACGGCCCCGGGTACGGCTACGGCCCCGGCTACGGCCGCCGCCGGCGCGACGACTCCTGCCTGCGCGACCTCCTCTTCCTCAACACCGGCTGCTGCCTGGCCAACGCGATCGGCTGCGGGATGGACCTGCTGCTCGTCGCCCCCCGTTCGTTCCCGGCGATCCGGGCGGGGCAGCAGGGCGGCGGGGCCGCGGCCCGGCTGGTCGCGGCCGTCCGGTACTACCAGCGCGAGATCAGCCCGCGGCGCCGGCCGTGCTGCCGGTTCACCCCGACGTGCTCGGCCTACGCCATCGACGCGCTGGAGACCCATGGCGCCCTCCGCGGCTCCTGGCTGACGCTGCGCCGGCTCGTGCGCTGCCGCCCCGGCGCTGCCGGGGGCACCGACCCGGTACCGGCCTGACCCGGAGCGCGGCCGGCGTCGCCTACGGTCGCCCGGTGGTGACCGGGACCCGCACGTGGCGCGACCCGGGGTGGCGGGCCGCCGCGCTGGGGTGGGCCGCCGGGCAGCTCGAACGCGCCGGCCTCGTCCCCGGCGGGGAGCCGGAGCAGCCGCACGTGCGCGCCTGGTCCACCGCCTTCCGCATCCCGCTGCGCGGCGGGGAGGCGGTCTGGCTGAAGGCGGTCGGCCCGGGGTCGGCGCAGGAGCCCGTGCTGGCCGAGGCGCTCGCGGTCCGGGTGCCGGAGCGGGTGCTCGTGCCCCTGGCGGTCGACCGCGGGCGCCGGCTGCTCCTCCTGCCCGACGGCGGGCCCACGCTGCGCGAGGCCGGCGCGGACCTCGCCGCCTGGACGGCGATGCTGGTCGCCCACGCCCGCCTGCAGGCCGAGGTCGCGGACCACGCGGACGGGCTGGTCGCCCTCGGGGTCCCCGACCACCGCCCGGAGCGGCTGCCCGCGCTGGTGGCGGACCTGCTGGCCGACGGCGATGCGCAGCAGGCCGGCCGCCCGGACGGCCTCGCTCCGGAGGTGCGCGCCCGCGTGCTCGCCGGGACCGGCCGTTACGCGGCGGCTTGCCGGGAGCTCGCCGACGGCGGCGTCCCGGCGACGGTGCAGCACGACGACCTGCACGACGGCAACGTCTTCGCCGGCGGCGGGGGCTACCGCTTCTTCGACTGGGGCGACGCGTCGATCTCGCACCCCTTCCTGGTGCTGCTGGTCGTCCTGCGGTTCGCCGGGCAGGTGCTGGACCTGTCGCCGGGCCACCCGGCGCTGTTCCGGCTGCGCGACGCCTACCTGGACCAGTGGCTCGACCACGGCACCCCCGCGGAGCTGCGCGAGCTGTGCGACCAGGCGCTGCACGTCGCGCCGCTGCAGCGGGCCCTCACCTGGCGCCGGATCCTGCGCGGCGTGCACGAGGCCGAGCGCACGGAGTGGGCCGGCGCGGTGCCCGGGTGGACCGCCGAGCACCTGGCGCCGGGCCCGCTGGCGCCCGGCGGCTGACCTGCGTCGGCCACACTGTCCGGGTGCCAGGGACCGACGACGCCTCCGGTGACCTCCCGGTCACCGGTTCCCTCGTCGTGCCCGCGGCCGCGCAGTCGTGGCGCTTCTCCCGCAGCTCGGGGCCGGGCGGGCAGGGCGTCAACACCGCCGACTCCCGGGTCGAGCTCTCGGTGCGGCCGCTGGACCTGCCGGGGCTGAGCGACCCGCAGCGGGCGCGGCTCGCCTCACGGCTGGCCGGCCGCCTCGTCGACGGCGTCCTCACCGTCGCCGCGAGCGAGCACCGCCAGCAGCTGCGCAACCGCCAGGCCGCCCGCGAGCGGCTCGCCGCGGTGCTGCGGGCCGCGCTGGCCCCACCGGCGCCGGCCCGGCGCCGCACCAAGCCGACGCGGGGCTCCCAGGAGCGCCGCATCCAGGCCAAGAAGCAGCGCGGGCAGCTCAAGCAGCAGCGCCGGGACTGGGACTGACCGGCGGCCGCCGCGGCGTGACGGCTGGCTCAGCCGCCGCTGCAGGTGCACGGTGACCTGCTCGCCCGCGCGGCTATTCCCGATGGCCGAGCGGATCGCCGCGCGCAGCGGCAGCCAGTGCGGTCCGGTGCCCGACGGCACGAGGGTGGCGGCGAAGGCGTGCCCGTCGGCGTGCCGGTCACCTTCAGCGCGCGGCGGGGGCCCGGCAGCGCGGTGGAGTCCGGGACCTCCAGGTGGGTGGGGAACGCGCCGTCCTCCTCGATGGGCGCGGTGAAGGTGACGTCCAGGGCGGTGGGGGTGCTCATGCCTCCTCCGACCGTCGGGACGGCGACAACCCATCGCGCCGCAGCCGCATGAACGCCCGTTCGCGCTCGTTGCCGCACCGCCTGATCGCCGCGTCGTACGCCGCGGCCGCCTCCTGGTCCCGCCCGGCGCGGCGCAGCAGGTCGGCGCGGACGGCCGGCAGCAGGTGGTCGTGCGGCAGCTCCAGGCGGTCGACCAGCGCCAGCCCCGCGGCCGGGCCCTCGACCTCGGCGACGGCGACGGCCCGGTTGAGCGCGACGACCGGGCTCGGCGCGAGCGCCAGCAGGTGGTCGTAGAGCGCGACGACCTGCCGCCAGTCGGGCGCGGCCGCGGTCGGCGCATCGCTGTGGACGGCGGCGATCGCGGCCTGCAGCTGGTAGGGACCCGGCCGGTCTCGGCGCAGGCACCGCCGCACCAGCTCCTGGCCCTCGGCGACCAGCACCCGGTCCCAGCGCGACCGGTCCTGGTCGGCCAGCGGCACGAGATCACCGTCGGCGGAGGTCCGCGCCGGCCGGCGCGCCTCGGTGAGCAGCATCAGCCCCAGCAGGCCGGTCACCTCCGGCTCGTCGGGCATCAGCTCGGCGAGGACGCGGCCGAGCCGGATCGCCTCCGCGCACAGGTCCGCCCGCACGAGGGCCTCTCCGTTCGTGGCGGTGTGCCCCTCGGTGAAGATCAGGTGGACGACGGCGAGCACGGCCGGCAGCCGGTCGGGCAGCTCCGCCTCGCGCGGCACCCGGTACGGGATGCCCGCCGCGCGGATCTTGGCCTTGGCCCGCACGAGGCGCTGCGCCATCGTCGTCTCGGGCACCAGGAACGCCGCGGCGATCTCGGCGGTCGTGAGGCCGCCGAGGAGCCGGAGGGTGAGCGCCACCCGGGCGGGCGCGGCCAGCGCCGGGTGGCAGCAGGTGAAGACCATCCGCAGCCGGTCGTCGTGCACCGGCCCCTCCTCGACGGGGGCGGGATCGCCGCGGAGCAGCGCGGCCTGGACGTGGCGGTCGGTGCGGGTGGAGTCGCGCCGCCAGCGGTCGACCGCCCGGTTGCGGGCGGTGGTGACGATCCACCCGGCCGGGCTCGGCGGGACCCCGTCGCCCGGCCAGCGCTGCACCGCGGTGAGGAACGCGTCCTGCACCGCCTCCTCGGCGGCGTCGATGTCGCCGAGGAGGCGGGTGAGGACGGCGACGGCCTTGCCGTGGTGCTCGCGGAAGACCCGCTCGACCTCGGCGACGGCGCCGGCCACGGGCGTCAGAAGGTCTGCGCGACGGGCCGGACCTCGACCGGCAGGCCGCCGAGCACGCGGGCCAGCTTGCCGGCCCAGCCCAGGGCTGCGTCCAGGTCGGCGGCCTCGATGACGTCGAACCCGCCGACGAACTCCTTGGCCTCGGCGTACGGGCCGTCGGTGACGAGCACGTCGTCCCCCTGTGCCCGGACGACGGTCGACGCCTCGGGCTGGTGGAGCGCGGCGGCGAAGACCCACGCCCCGGCGGCCTGCATCTCCTCGTTGAGCGCCGCGAGCTCCTCCATCACCGGCTCCAGCTCCTCCGGCGGCGGCACCTCGCCGACCGGCTGGACGATGCTGAGCAGGTACTGGGCCATGGTTGCCTCCCGGGGTCCGGCGCCGGCTCCGTGCCGGTCGCTCACCCCCAGTACGAACGGCGACCCGCCGGATCGACACACCTCGAGGGGACGATGTCAGCGCGGCCGCGGGGGCGCCAGCACCTCCGGCGCGGCGCGGGGGCTCCTCAGCCGGCGAGGACGGCGGTCACCACGCGCCGCGCCCGCCGCCCTTCCGGCACCGGCAGCAGCGGGTGCACGTGCACCAGCCCCTCCTCCTCGTGGTGGTCGACCGGCACGCCGGCCGCCCGGGCCCGTTCGACCAGCAGCCGGGTGTCCGGACTGGTGATGTCGCGGGTGCCGCTGAAGACGGTCAGCGGGCCGAGCCCGGCCAGCTCCCCGAACAGCGGGCTGACCAGCGGGTCGGTGAGCGGCAGCCCGCCGCGCCAGAGCTCGATCGCCGCCCGCGTGCCGGGTCGGGCGAGCCAGGGGTCCCGCGGCTCGACGAGGTCGATCTCCGGGTTGGCGAGGGTCAGGTCCACCGCGGGTGAGACGAGCACCGTCCGGTGCAGCGGGGGCACGCCGCGGTCGCGGAGGAGCAGCGCGGCGGACAGCGCGATCTGGCCGCCGGCCGAGTCGCCCATCGCGGTGACCCGCCCGGCGCCGTACCGGTCGGCCAGCGCGGCGAGCAGGTCGGCCACCCGCGGCACCACCGTCGCCGCCGTCCCCCGGGGTGCCAGCGGGTAGACCGGCACGGTGATCGCGGTGCCGCTGCGGGCGGCCAGCCGGCCCACCAGGCGCCAGTGCAGCGGGTGGATCTGGTTGACCCAGGCACCGCCGTGCACGTAGACGGCGGCCCGCTCCGGCGTCCGGTCGCGGGGGAGGACGCGGTACACCGGCCAGCCGGTCTCGTGCCGGGCGTCCACCTCGACCTCCACCGGGCCGAGCCCGCGGGGCGGCCCGTACGGCACCGGGCGCAGCAGCCGCTCCTCCACGCCCCGCAGCATGCGCTCCGGGTGCTCGAACTCCCGCCGGAAGCGGAGCAGGCGCATCAGCGGGGGGAGCAGGCGGGCGGCAGCGCTGGGCACGAGGCCTCCGGGGGTCGGCAGGACGGCGGTCAGCTGAGCGAGAGCGGCTCGCGGACGAGCACCCACAGCGGCAGCTCGTCGTCGCTGGTGCGGGTGGTCTCGGCGACCTGGAAGCCGAAGCCCCGGAAGAACCGCACGTTGGCCCAGCCGAACACCGCCGCGGCGGCGGGGGTCTTCTCCGCGTCGCAGCGCACCAGCACCGGGGCGAGGACGGCGGCGGCCAGCCCCCTTCGTCGGGACGACGGGCGGACGCCCAGGTGCCGCAGCCGCCAGTGCGGCCGGTCGGGCAGCGCCGCGGTCACCAGCGCCTCGGTCTCGGCCACCACCCGGGCGCGGTCGGCGGACAGGTAGGGCAGCTCGCGGGCCAGCGCCGCCCGGACGTCGTCCGGCAGCGGGCGGGTGCCGGATGCGCCGGGCGGCGGGTCCCAGACGGCGACGGCGTCGCGTTCCTCGGTCACCCACGCGGTGCCGGTGGCCACCCCGCGGTGGGCCGCATCCAGCTCGTTGAGCCGGGTGAGCCGCTGCATCCGGCCGTCGTCGGGCAGCGCCCACCGGGTCCAGCGGGAGTCGGCGAGCGCGACGGTGAGCGTGGCGGCGATGGCGGGCACGTCCCGCTGCTCGGCGAGGCGGACGTCGGGGCCGGGCTCGTCGGGGTCGTCGATCCGCCGGACGACCGGGCCTGGAGGGGTCACCCCCTGATCCCACCATGTACGGGCGCGGCGTCGACGGCGGCCGCCGGCAGGGCCACGATCGGGGGCATGACCACAGCCGCGCGCGATCCCCGCAGCCGCACCGCCCGCCAGGTCATGGCCTCCCACCTCCAGCACCGCCGCTCCGGCGACCTCGAGGCCGACCTCGCCGAGAACTACCACCCCGAGGTCGTGGTCCTCTCCGCCCGCGAGGTGTTCCGCGGGCACGACGGCGTGCGCGCGTCCGCCCACCGGCTGTGGCGGGCGGCCGCCGAGGGCACCTACTCGTACGGCTACGTCCTGGCCGACGACCGGATGGCGGTGCTCGAGTGGGGCGGCCGCAAACGAGCAGTTCGACATCCGCTGCGGGATCGACTCCTACCTGATCGAGGACGGGTGGATCACCGCCCAGACGATCCACCACCGGGTGGAGGACGCCGTCCTGTCGGTCAGCGGGGCGCTCCTCGTCCCGGAGGGCCAGGTGGGCGTGCACCCCGTGGACGACCCGGCGCGGCTCCCGGGGCCGGCCGTCGGCACCTGACCGGTCCCGCCGCACACCGGCCCGGCGGCCGCGGTGAGGTGAACGGAACGCAACCTTGACGCCGGGGTCGACGCCGGGAAACGACGGCGACCCACTCTCGTCCCCGTGCCCGCTCCCGCCTCGCCGACCGCCGCCGCCCCGGGGGTGCGTGCGTCGAGGACGACGAGCACGCACTGCCCCTACTGCTCGCTGCAGTGCGGGATGGCCGTCACCGCCGGGGACCGCCCCGCCACCCTGGTCCCGCTGGACTTCCCGACCAACCGCGGCGGGCTGTGCTCCAAGGGCTGGTCGTCGGCCGAGCTGCTGGACCACCCCGAGCGGCTGACCCGGCCGCTGGTCCGCGCCGTCGCCGGGGACCGCACCAGCCCGCTGGTGGAGAGCACGTGGGAGGAGGCGCTGGACCGGCTGGTCGCGGCGATCGAGCGGACCCAGGCCACCCACGGGCGCGACGCCGTCGGCTGCTTCGGCGGCGGCTCGCTCACCAACGAGCAGGCCTACCAGTTCGGCAAGTTCGCCCGGGTCGCGTTGCGCACCAGCGCGATCGACTACAACGGCCGGTTCTGCATGTCGTCCGCCGCGGGGGCGGCCACCCGCGCGTTCGGCCTGGACCGCGGGCTGCCGTTCCCGCTGAGCGACATCGCCGACGCCGACGTCGTCGTGCTGGTGGGCAGCAACCCGGCCGACACCATGCCCCCGGCGATGCAGTGGTTCGACGCGGGCCGCGAGCGCGGCGCCCGGCACGTCGTCGTCGACCCGCGCCGCACCGCCACCGCCCGCAACGCCGATCTCCACCTGCAGCCGCTGCCCGGCACCGACCTGGCGCTGGCCAACGGCCTCCTGCACATCGCGGTGGCCGAGGGGCTGGTCGACGAGCGGTACGTCGCCGCGCGCACCACCGGCTTCGACGAGGTGCGGGCCGGCGTGGCCGCGTACTGGCCCGACCGCGTCGAGCGGCTCACCGGCGTGCCCGTCGCCGACCAGCGGCGCACCGTGTTCGCGTTGGCCCGCGCGGGGAACGCGATGATCCTGACCGCCCGTGGCGCCGAGCAGCACCGCAGCGGTACCGACACCGCGCAGGCGTGGATCAACCTGGCGCTCGCCCTCGGCCTGCCGGGCCGGCGGGGCAGCGGCTGGGGCACGATCACCGGCCAGGGCAACGGGCAGGGCGGTCGCGAGCACGGGCAGAAGGCCGACCAGCTGCCCGGCTACCGGTCGCTGGCCGACCCCGCCGCCCGTGCGCACGTCGCCGCGGTCTGGGGCGTCGACCCGGACGACCTGCCGGTGCCGGGGCGGTCGGCGTACGAGCTCCTCGACGCGCTCGGCACCGACGGCGGGGTGCGCACCCTGCTGGTCCTGGCGTCGAACGTCGCGGTCTCCGCGCCGGACGCGCGCCGGGTCGTCAGCCGGCTGCGGGACCTGGACTTCCTCGCCGTCAGCGACTTCTTCCTCTCCGAGACCGCCGAGCTCGCCGACGTCGTGCTGCCCAGCGCCATGTGGGCCGAGGAGGCCGGCACCACGACCAACCTCGAGGGCCGCGTCATCCGGCGGCGCCGCGCCCTCGACCCGCCCGACGGCGTGCCCGACGACCTGCAGGTGCTGGCGACGCTGGCCGGCCGGCTGGGGGTGCACGGCTTCAGCGGCGACCCGGAGACCGTCTTCGAGGAGCTGCGCCGCGCCAGCGCCGGGGGGACGGCCGACTACGCCGGCATCAGCTACCGGCGCATCGACGAGGAGCGCGGCGTGTTCTGGCCGTGCCCCTCGCCGGGGCACCCCGGCACCCCGCGGCTGTTCACCGAGCGGTTCGCCACCCCCGACGGCCGGGCCCGCTTCCTCCGGGTCGAGCACGTCGACGCGCACGAGCGGCCCGACGCCGACTACCCGCTGGTGCTCACCACCGGCCGGGTGCTCGCCCAGTACCAGTCGGGCACCCAGACCCGCCGCACCCGCAGCCTCCAGCTGGTCGCGCCCGGCCCGCGGGCCGAGCTGCACCCCGACCTCGCCGCCCGGCTTGGCATCGCGCAGGACGACGTCGTCGAGCTGGCCACCCGGCGTGGCCGCGCCCGGTTCCACGCGCAGGTCACCGACGCCATCCGGCCCGACGTCGTCTTCGTGCCCTTCCACTGGGCCGGGGCCAACGACCTCACCGACGCCGGTGACCTCGACCCCACGTCGCGGATGCCGCCGTTCAAGGCCTGCGCCGTCGCCGTCACCCGCGTGACCGGCCCGGAGGAGCGCGTCGCGCCGCCGCCGGCCGCGACCCAGCCCCGGCCCGTGCCCCACCGGCCCGCCACCGCACCCGTCCCGCGCCCGCCGTCCCGCACCCGTCCGTCCGGCTCGCTGACCAGGAGAACCCCCGTGAAGAGCACCCCGCGCTTCCTGCAAGGCGTCTTCCCCATCACCGGGGAGGGGCTGGCCAAGCCCGGCCCGATCGACCCCGCCCTGCGCTACACCGTGCCCGCCGGGTGCAGCGCGCAGGCGCTGTACTTCCGCGGTGGCAACGCCACCGGCGAGCTGGTCTACGTGCTCCTGGTCCGCGACGGCGAGCCGGTGCGCTGGTTCCCGATCGGCGCCAGGGCTGACACGCACGTGCCGCTGCGCGTCGTCGAGGACGTGGTGGGCGGCTCGGTCCTGGAGCTGCACGCGGCCGCGCCGGAGGGCGTCACCGGCGAGATCGTCGTCGACCTGGGTCTGGTGGAGGTCTGAGATGTCGGCGATCCTCGGCGCCCGCCTGGCCGGCGCCACCGCCCTGCACCTGGACGACGACCTCGACCCCCGCGCCCGGCTGGTCGTGGTGGGCAACGGCATGGCCGGCGCCCGCTTCGTGGAGGAGGTGCTCGAGCGCGGCGGCGGCGACCAGTTCCGCATCACCGTCTTCGGCGACGAGCCGCACGGCAACTACAACCGGATCATGCTCAGCCCGGTGCTGGCCGGGGAGCAGCACGAGGACGACATCGTGCTCAACTCCCACGACTGGTACTGCGACAACGGCGTCGACCTGCGGGCCGGCGTCCGGGTGGAGCGCATCGACACCGTCGCCAAGCAGGTGCACGCCGCCGACGGCAGCGTCACCGGCTACGACCACCTGGTGCTCGCCACCGGCAGCTACTCCTTCATCCCGCCCATGGCCGGGGTGCGGCGGGACGACGGCTCGCTGCTGCCCGGGGTGCACGGCTTCCGCACCATCGACGAGACCCGCGCGATGCTCGCGGCGACCGGTCGCTGCCGGCGCGCGGTGGTGATGGGCGGCGGGCTGCTGGGCCTGGAGGCGGCGCGGGCGCTGCAGGGCCACGGGCTGCACGTCGAGCTCGTGCACGCGATGCCGTGGCTGATGAACGCCCAGCTCGACGCCGAGGCCGGCGCCGTCCTCAAGCGCAGCGTCGAGCAGCTCGGGATCACCGTCCACCTCGACGTCCTGGCCACCGAGGTGCTGGGCACCGACTCCGTCGAGGGCGTCGTGCTCAAGGACGGCCGGCGGCTGGACTGCGACCTGCTCGTCGTCGCCGCCGGGGTGCGGCCGCACACCGACCTCGCCGTCCGCTCCGGGCTGGAGGTGGAGCGGGCGGTCGTCGTCGACGACCAGCTGCGCACCGACGACCCCGACGTCTACGCCATCGGTGAGTGCGCCCAGCACCGCGGCGAGGTCTACGGGCTGGTCGCGCCGGCCTGGGAGCACGCGAAGGTCCTGGCCGACGTGCTGACCGGCACCGACCCGGACGCCGCGTACCACGGCAGCCGGACGGCGACGAAGCTCAAGGTGGCGGGCGTCGACGTGGCGGTGATGGGGGTGAGCACCCCCGAGCGGGACGACGACGAGTTCCTGGTCATCTCCGAGCCCCGGCGCGGCGTGCACCTGTCGGTGGTGATCCGCGACGACGAGCTGGTCGGGGCCACCCTGCTCGGCGACACCCGCAAGGTCGCCTTCCTCACCCAGGCGTTCGACCGCGGCGCGCCGCTGCCCCAGGAGCGGATCCGGCTGCTGGTCGACCTCTCCGACGGGGTGGCGGAGGTGGGCGTCGCCGAGATGCCCGCCGACAGCCAGGTCTGCAACTGCAACGGGGTGAGCAAGGGCGACATCTGCGGCGCGGTGGCCGCCGGCTGCGGCAGCGTCGGGGCGGTCATGGACCGCACCCGCGCGGGCAAGGGCTGCGGCTCGTGCAGGTCACTGGTGAAGCAGGTCGTCGAGTGGGCCGCGGACGGCGAGGTCGCCGAGGACCCCGCCGCCTCGTACTACGTGCCCGGCATCCCGATGGCCAAGCCGGAGCTGATGGCCGCCATCCGGGAGCGGGACCTGCGCAGCGTCTCCGCCGTCTTCGCCGCCCTCGCCCCCGGCGGGAAGGACGACGCGCGGTCGAAGATGGGGCTCACGTCGCTGCTCAAGATGATGTGGGGCCACGACCACGTCCCCGAGAAGGACGCCGAGTTCATCAACGACCGCGTCCACGCGAACATCCAGCGCGACGGCACCTTCTCCGTCGTCCCGCAGATGAAGGGCGGGGTGACGACGCCGGCGCAGCTGCGGCGGATCGCCGACGTCGCCGAGAAGTACGAGGTGCCGATGGTCAAGGTGACCGGCGGCCAGCGGATCGACCTGCTCGGCGTCCGCAAGGAGGACCTGCCGGCGATGTGGTCCGACCTCGGCATGCCCAGCGGCTACGCGTACGGCAAGAGCATGCGCACGGTGAAGACCTGCGTCGGCTCGGACTTCTGCCGCTTCGGCCTCGACGACTCCACCCAGCTCGGCATCGACATGGAGACCCGGTTCCAGGGCATCGAGAGCCCGGCCAAGATCAAGATGGCCGTCGTCGGCTGCCCGAGGAACTGCGCCGAGGCCTACGTCAAGGACGTCGGCGTGGTCGCCGTCGGCGGCGGGAAGTGGGAGGTCTACGTCGGCGGCGCCGCCGGGGCCACCGTCCGCAAGGGCGACCTGCTGGCCACGGTGGAGGGCCGGGACGCCGTGCTCACCCTGACCGGCCGGTTCCTGCAGCACTACCGCGAGAACGCCAACTGGCTGGAGCGCACCTACGACTTCGTGCCCCGCGTCGGGCTGGACACGATCCGGCAGGCGCTGGACGACGACGCGGCCCACCTCGACGCCGGCATCCAGCGCTCCATCGACGCCTACCGCGACCCGTGGGGGCAGGACGGGCCCGAACCGGCGACGGCGGGCCAGTTCCGCCCCGCGCTGCCGCTGGTCGCGCTGCCGAAGGTGCCGGTCCGATGAGCCTCACCGAGGTCTCGGCGCCGGCCGGCGTGGTCGTGGGCCGGGTGGAGGACGTGCCGCCGGGGGAGGGG
>NZ_SSXC01000036.1 GCF_021699055.1 Blastococcus sp. MG754426
CAGTGCTGCGGTGGGTCCCCGGCCCACCCCGGAGGGCGGCTCGGCGGCGCCCGGCGGCCCTCCCCGGTGGGGAGCGGACGACCGTCCGGGCGCAGCCACGGTAACCACCGTTATGCAGTCGTGACAATCCCCCGGCCGTCGCCGGTTCGTGAGGCGCAGCTCACGGGAGGCGCCAGACGGTGGTCCGGCGGACCGGCACGGGCGCGGTCGGCGCGGGTTCGGTGTCGGGGACGTCGTAGGTGGCGAGCGGCTCCAGCCGGTCCTCGGGCAGGTACACCCGGCCGGGGTCGCCGACGAGCACCTCGGCGCCGCGCGCCCGCGCCGCCGTCAGGAACGGCAGCACCCGGTCGGTCATCTCCCGGTCGTAGCAGACGTCACCGGCCAGGACGACGCCGACGTCCGGCGGCTCCCCGCCGAGCACGTCGCCGACCGGGGTGATGCCGGTCGCGCCGTTCCGGGCGGCGTTGACGGTGATCGCGGTGAGCGCGTACGGGTCGACGTCGCTGGCGAGCACCGCGCCCGCCCCCGCCAGGACGGCGGCGACGGCGACCAGCCCGCTACCGGCGCCCAGGTCCAGGACGGTGCGCCCGGCCACCAGCCCCGGGTGGTCGAGCACGTACCGCGCCAGCGCCTGCCCACCCGGCCAGGCCGCGGCCCAGAACGGTGGGTCGGTGGACGCGCGCCCGTGCTCGCTCTCCATCGCCTCCCAGAGGGCGACGACGTCGGCCGCGACGAGGAGCTCGACCTCGGGCACCAGGTCCGGGCGCACCGGCCGGGTGTGGGCGCTGACGAACTCCGCGGGGATGGGACGGTCCACCCCGGCAGTCAACCGCACCGGACCCCGGGTACCGGGGCCGCCCGGCTCAGAGCCGGGCCGACCAGGAGGAGAGGACGCCGGCCGGGCGGAAGCCGAGCTGCTCGTTCACCGCCACCATCGGGGTGTTGTCCTCGGCGTTGTAGGTGCTGACCCGGCGCACCTCGGGGAAGCCGGCGGCCAGCTCCCGCAGCACGGCGGCCTTCATCCGGGCACCGAGCCGGTGGCCTCGGTGCTCCCTCAGCACCAGCGTGCCGCCCTGGTGGGCGAGCACCGGCTGGGCGAGCGGGATCTGCAGGTCGGTGAAGCCGACCAGGCGCCCGCCGGCCACCGCCCCGGCGCTGAGCACCGTCCGGCCGCGGGCGAGGTGGGTCCCCTCGTGCTCGCGGATCCGGTCGCCGTCCCACTCCTCCTCCCCCACCGGCAGGTCGCCGTGCGGCGCGTCGGTGGTCATGCGCCGCTCCAGCAGGGCCCGGTCGGCCAGCAGCGGCTCGGGGGTGCGGTCCCGCCAGGTGACCAGCTCGTACCCGGCGCCGGCCGCGGCGGCCGCGTCCTCCAGCGCGGCCAGGCGGTCCTCGTCGACCGGCAGCGCCAGCTCCCGGCGGGTCTCCACCAAGTCGCAGCTCCAGCCGTGCCGCTCCGCGAAGGCCCGGCCCGGCGCCCCGGGGCCCGGTTCGTCCACCTCGCCGACGAGCAGGGTGCGGCCGAGCGCGGCGGCGAGCGCGCGGGCCTCGGCCAGCAGCGCGCTGCCCAGCCCGCGGCGCCGGGCGGCCGGGTGCACCGCCAGGTCGACCACGGCCAGCGACGGGTTGTCCTTGAGCGGGAGGACCAGCCGCAGCGCCCCGGCGACGGCGCCGTCCACCAGGACCGCCCGGTGGGTGCCGTCCCGCGAGCCGCCCGGGGCCAGGAGCTCGCGGCCGAGCGCGAGGTGCTCCTGCGCCGGGCGGGGCGGGTCGTCGGGCCGGGCGTCGCGGCCCGCGGCGGCCCACACCTCGCACCAGGAGGGGAAGAGGTCGTCGTCGGGCGCCAGCTCGACGATCCGGTGCGCGGGGTGGGTCACGGCTCCCGTTCTACCGGGCGCGGCAACCGCTTTTCGGGTCTCAGCGCGCCGGCGCCGCCCGCCGGGCCATCAGCCGCCAGTAGCTGCCGGGCAGCAGCCGGACGAGCGCGTCGGGGACCTTCGCGGTCCAGCCGATGAGCAGCCGCGGCCGGCGCCGCTCGACCGCCGCGACGATCCGCGCGGCGGCGACCTCCGGCGGGATGCGCAGCAGCTTGCTGAACTGCCTGCGCCCCTCCTCGTACTCGGCCGGCGACACCCCCGCGCCGGTCCGGGCGCTCTCGGCGATCCGGGTGCGGATCCCGCCGGGGTGGACCACCGTGACGCCGATGCCGTCGTCGGCCAGCTCGTGGCGGAGGGCCTCGCTGAACCCCCGGACGGCGAACTTGCTCGTCGCGTAGGCGACCTGCCCGGCGGGGGCGAAGATGCCGAAGACGCTGGACACGTTCACCACGTGCGCGCCGGGGTGCGCCTTCAGCACCGGCAGCAGGGCGTGGGTGAGGCGGACGACGGCGCGCAGGTTGACCGCGAGCACCCACTCGACGTCGTCCAGGCCCACCTGCTCGAAGCGCCCGCCCAGCGCGACGCCGGCGTTGTTGACCAGCAGCGTGGTCTCCGGGTGCTCGGCGACGAGGGTCCCGGCCACCCGGGCGGTCGCCTCGTCGTCGGCGAGGTCGACCACGTGCGTCGCGACCCGGAGATCAGGGTGCCCGGCGCGGATCCGGTCGGCCACCGCCGCCAGCCGGCCGGCGTCCCGGTCCAGCAGCACCAGGTGGCTGCCGCGGCCGGCCAGCTGCGCGGCCAGCGCCTCGCCGATCCCGCTGGCCGCCCCGGTGACGACCGCCGTCCCGCCGGCGAACGCGTAGGGGCCCATCAGGCCACGACCTGGCCGGCGGCGGCCGGCACGCGCGGCTGGAAGGTCATGCCCTCGTCCTCCAGGGGCCCGCGCCGCATCATGGCGACGTCCCGCAGGTAGTTCTGGTGCAGCCGCCAGGGCGCGCGCCGCCCCTGCTGCGGCAGGCCGGCGAGGCCACGCCGCACGTAGCCGGCGGCGAGGTCAAGGAACGGCGCGCCGCCACCCTCGGGCGGGGCGACCGGGGTCGCCGACGCGTAGCCGTGCGCGTCCAGGTGGTCCAGCAGGCGGCAGACGTAGCGGTTGACCAGGTCGGCCTTGAGCGTCCACGAGGCGTTGGTGTAGCCGATCACCATGGCGAAGTTGGGTACGCCGGAGAGCATCATCCCCTTGTAGGAGACCCGCTCGGGCAGCTCGACCGGCTCCCCGTCGACGACGATCCGCATCCCGCCGACCGGCAGCAGGTTCAGCCCGGTGGCGGTGACGACGACGTCGGCGGGGAGCCGCTCCCCCGAGGCCAGCTCGATCCCGTCCTCGGTGAAGCTGGCGATCCGGTCGGTGACGATCGACGCGGTGCCCCGGCGCAGCGCGCGGAACAGGTCGCCGTCGGGCACCAGGCACAGCCGCTGGTCCCACGGGTCGTAGGGCGGGTTGAAGTGCGTGTCGACGTCGAAGCCCGGCAGCTGCTTCTGCGTCAGGCGGCGCAGCAGGGAGCGCACCAGCGCCGGGCGCCGCCGGCTGAGCTGGTACAGGGCGGTGCTGGTGAGCACGTTCTTCCACCGCACCACCGAGTAGGCCGTCCGCTCCGGCAGCCGGGCACGGAGCTTCTGCGCCAGCGCGTCGCGGCCGGGCAGCGACATCACGTAGCTGGGGGTGCGCTGCAGCATGGTCACGTGCGCGGCCTGCTCGGCCAGGTTGGGGACCAGGGTCACCGCGGTGGCCCCGCTGCCGATGACGACGACCCGCTTGCCGGTCAGGTCGAGGTCCTCGGGCCAGTGCTGCGGGTGGACCAGCTGCCCGCCGAAGCGCTCCTCCCCCGGGAACTCCGGGCGGAAGCCCTGGTCGTAGCGGTAGTAACCCGAGCAGACCTGCAGCCAGGAGCAGCTGAGGGTCACCGTCCCGCCGGTGTCGCTCCGCTCCGCGGTGACCGTCCAGCGGGCCTCCGCGCTGGACCACTCCGCCCGCACGACGCGGTGGTGGTAGCGGATCCGCTCGGTGACGCCGTGCTCCCGGGCCGTCTCCTCGAGGTACCGGCGGATGGCGGGGCCGTCGGCGATCGACTCGGGCTCCTGCCACGGGCGGAAGGAGTAGCCGAGGGTGAACATGTCCGAGTCCGAGCGGATGCCCGGGTAGCGGAACAGGTCCCAGGTCCCGCCGAGCGCGGCCCGCGACTCGAGCAGGGCGTAGCTCGTGCCGGGCCGGTCGCGCTCCAGGTGGCAGGCGGCGCCGATGCCGGAGAGGCCGGCGCCGACGATCAGGACGTCCAGGTGCTCGGTGGTCATCTCGCACTCCCCGGTCCGCGCCGCCGGCCGGGCGGCCGCGGGCTGGCCCCGACGCTATCGACGCCGTGTCGAGCACGTCAACACGGTGTCGACACAGGGGCTGCCGCGGCTATCCTCCGTCCCGTGCCGACTGCCGCGACCGATCCGCCCGTCGCCGGTCGCGGCCGGCGGGCGCCGCGGCCCTCCGGGGACGACCGCGAGCTGGCGATCCTCGCCACGGCCGAGCGGCTGCTCGCCGACCGGCCGCTGGCCGCCATCTCGGTGGACGACCTCGCGCGCGGCGCCGGCATCTCCCGGCCGACGTTCTACTTCTACTTCTCCTCGAAGGACGCCGTCCTGCTCGCCCTGCTCGACCGGGTGGTCGCCGAGGCCGACACGGCGATGCGCCAGGTGTTCGACACCCCGGCGACCAGTGCCCGGGACGGCTGGGCGCGGGCGATCGGTGCGTACTACGAGACCTTCCGCGCGCACCGGGCGCTCACGGTCGCCTGGGCGCAGGCCCGCTCCACCAGCGACGAGGTGCGTGAGCTCTGGTCGTCGGTCGTCGAGCGCTGGGTGCAGCGGTCGGCCGCCGCCATCGACGCCGAGCGGTCGCGCGGCGCCGCACCGCCCGGCACCGCCGCGCGCGACCTCGCGGTCGCCCTCACCTCGATGAACGAGCGGGTGCTGTACGCGACCTTCAGCGGGGACGGGCCCGCCGTCGCCGAGCAGGACGTGGTCGAGGTCCTGCTCGGCATCTGGCTGGCGGCGGTCTACGGCACACCGGCACCGGGCTGAGCCGGCGCGCGGGCAGCAGCCGGTCCGCCCGGTCCCGGGAGGCGCCGGATCGGGGAGCCGGCGGCCTCTGGGTACCCGATGGGCCGCACGTCGCCGTCCGACCCGGCCCGCCCTGGGCCGGCTCGCTCCGCGGGGCGCGGGCGGCCTGCCCGACCGCCCGCGCACCCTGCGGACGTCACTCCCCGACGACGGCGCCCGCCTCCTCGGCGGTGAAGTCCCGCCCCCGGGCGCCGGTGCGCACGACGGTGACCGGGCAGGGGGCGTGGTGCACCAGCTGGTCGCTCACGGAGCCCAGCAGCAGGCCGGCGAAGCCGCCGCGCCCGCGCGCCCCGACGACGAGCATGCTGGCCTGCTCCGCGGCGGCGAGCATGCCGGCCACGGGGGCGCGGTGGACGACGTGCGTGGTGACCCGGCAGGCGGGGTCCAGCCCGGCCGCGGCCACGTGGGCGGCGAGCTCGTCGCGCACGGCCTGCTCCCAGTCGGCCAGCGGCGGCACGTAGCCGGGCTCCCAGCTGGCCGGCTGCGGCGCGGAGGTCATCGACCAGGCGCGCACCACGTGCAGCTCCACATCGGCGCGGCGGGCGAGCCGGCCGGCCCACTGGAGCGCCTCCTGCGCGCACTTGGAGCCGTCGTGACCCACGACGATGCCGCCCTCGACCCGAACGACCTCACGGACCTCGCTCATCGCTGACCTCCTCGTTCCCGCCCCCCGGCGCGTCCACCGACCCGGTCAGCCTCTCATCACCGGTGGCCGCGCACGTCACCGGCGCCTGCGCCACGCCGTCAGCCGACGGGCTCCGGGCGGCTGCCCAGCAGCGCCAGCTCCTCGGCCGGCGGGACGCCGACGGCCTGGAGCGCCGCGCCGATCCGGTCGGTGAGGCAGCGCAGCGACTCCCGGGCCTGGTCGCGCTGCCGGCACAGGTCCTCGACCTCCGCCCGGACGGTGGCCAGGTGGGCGCGGGCGGCATCGTCGGCGGCAACCCGCTCGCGTTGTGCCTGGTCCGCGGCCCGGTCCCGCTCGGCGGCGGCCTCGGCGGCCAACCGGTCCCGCTCGGCGGCGGCCTCGGCGGCCAGCCGGTCCCGATCCGCCGCGGCCTCGGCGGCCAGCCGGTCCCGCTCGGCCGCGGCGGAGCGCAGCAGCTCCGCCGCCTCTGCCTGCGCCTGCTCGAGCGCGGCGGCGCCCTCGGCGCGGTCCCGCTGCGCGTTGACCCGCAGCTGGTCGGCGACGTCGATCGCCAGCTCCTTGATCTCGTGCGCCTTGCGCAGCCGGGCGTCGGCCTCCAGGCGCGCGTCGGCGCGCAGCTGCGCGGCCTCGGCCTCGGCGGCATCCAGCACCTGGGCGGCCTGGTCCTCGGCCAGTCGCAGCACCTCCGCGACCCGGGCACTCACCGCCGGGCGCTCGCGGCCGGCCGGCTGCTCGGCCAGGAGCCGGCGGGAGATCTCCAGCTCGGTGCCGCAGGCGACCACGCGGTCGAGCAGGTGCTCCCGCTCGCGCTGGGCGGCGGCCAGCTCGTTCTCGGCCCAGGCGACGTAGTTGTCGACCTGCACCCGGTCGTAGCCGCGCACCGATCCGCGGAACGACGGCCCGTGGCCCAGCAGCACCTCCAGGCCGCCGGACGGCCGCGGGGTGGGGGCGGCGGCCCCGTCCGGCGGCACCTCCTCGTCCTGGACACGGTTGGCGACGAACTCGACACGCCGGAGCATCCGGATGGCCCCCCTGGGAAGTAGGTGGAGCGAATCTCCCAGAGCGCTCCCGGACGCGCGCCTCACCGTGACGGCTCCGTGACCCGTGTCGGAGCAGCTCCGGGGGTGCCACGGCAGCGCGTGCCGGGCCGGTCACGGACCGCTGCGCCCCCGCCCCTGCACCCCCGTCCGGGCGAGCGGGCATAGCCACGGGCGTCCACGCGTTGACCCGGCTGAGATGATTGCACTCTCAACCAGTTTGGAGCTCGAGATGCAGTTCGGCGTCTTCACCGTCAGCGACATCACCACCGACCCCACCACCGGCCGGACCCCCACCGAGGCCGAGCGGCTCAAGGCCGTGCTGGCGATCGCGCAGAAGGCCGAGGAGGTGGGGCTGGACGTCTTCGCGCTGGGCGAGCACCACAACCCGCCGTTCTTTTCCTCCTCGCCCACCACCACGCTGGCCTGGATCGCGGCGCGGACCACGACGCTCCAGCTGTCGACCTCGACGACGCTGATCACCACCAACGACCCGGTGAAGATCGCCGAGGACTACGCGATGCTGCAGCACCTCGCCGAGGGCCGCGTCGACCTGATGATGGGCCGCGGCAACACCGGCCCGGTCTACCCGTGGTTCGGGCAGGACATCCGGAACGGCATCGAGCTGGCCGTGGAGAACTACGCACTGCTGCGCCGCCTGTGGACCGAGGACGTCGTCGACTGGTCCGGCCGGTTCCGCACCCCGCTGCAGGGTTTCACCTCGACGCCCCGCCCGCTGGACGGCGTGCCGCCCTTCGTCTGGCACGGCTCGATCCGCTCCCCGCAGATCGCCGAGCAGGCCGCCTACTACGGCGACGGCTTCTTCCACAACCACATCTTCTGGCCCAAGGAGCACACCCAGCGGATGGTGGAGTTCTACCGCCGCCGGTACGAGCACTACGGCCACGGCGCCGCCGACCAGGCGATCGTCGGCCTCGGCGGGCAGGTGTTCATGCGGAGGAACAGCCAGGACGCCGTCGCCGAGTTCCGGCCGTACTTCGACAACGCGCCGGTCTACGGCCACGGTCCCTCCCTGGAGGACTTCAGCCGGGAGACCCCGCTGACCGTCGGCAGCCCGCAGCAGGTGATCGAGCGGACGCTGGGCTTCCGCGACTACGTCGGCGACTACCAGCGGCAGCTGTTCCTCATCGACCACGCCGGCCTGCCGCTGAAGACCGTCCTCGAGCAGCTGGACATCCTCGGCGAGGAGGTCGTGCCGGTGCTGCGCCGGGAGTTCGCCGCGCTGAAGCCCGCCCACGTGCCCGACGCGCCCACCCACGCCGCCCGCGTCGCCGCGGCGGGCGGGAAGACCGACGCCACCGTGCACGCCCCGGCCGACGACGTGACCGGCCAGGTGCGCGACGAGGTGGAGGTCCGATGAGCACCCGCACCCTCGCGGTGGTCAGCGCCGGGCTGTCGACGCCGTCGTCGACCCGGCTGCTGGCCGACCGGCTCACCTCGGCGGCGGTCGAGGCGCTGCGCGAGCGCGGCATCTCGGCCACCGTCGAGGTGGTCGAGCTGCGGCAGCACGCCCGCGACCTCGCCGACAACCTGACCACCGGCTTCGCCAACCAGGCGCTGCGCGGCGCGGTGGACACCGTCGTCGGCGCGGACGGGCTGATCGCCGTCACGCCGATCTTCTCGGCGTCCTACAGCGGGCTGTTCAAGACCTTCTTCGACGTCGTCGAGAAGGACGCGCTGACCGGGAAGCCGGTGCTGCTCGGTGCCACCGCCGGCACCGCGCGGCACTCGTTGGCGCTCGAGCACGCCATGCGGCCGCTGTTCGCCTACCTCCGGGCCACCGTCGCCCCGACCGCGGTCTTCGCGGCGTCGGAGGACTGGGCCGGCGGCGGGCAGGGCAGCGCGGCGCTCACCAGCCGGGTGCGCCGGGCGGCCGGCGAGCTCGCCGACCTGGTGGCCGGCCGCCCGCCCGCGGCCCCGGCCGACCCGTTCGCCGACCCGGCGACGTCCTTCGCGGACCTGCTCCGCGGCAGCGGCGCCTGACACGTCCGGGCACGGGGAGCCCGACCCGCGTCCGCGGCCCGGACGCAGGCAGGGCTTCCTGTGCCCCCTCAGCCGGTGGCGTCGGGCGACGGCGGGGCGCTGCCGCCCTCGGGGGCCGCGCCGGTCATCAGCGCGGTGATCGCGGCGCGGTCCGCGGCCGAGGGCAGGCCCCACCCCGGCTCGTAGCCGTAGACGTCGTGCAGCGGCGAGGACGTCGTGCGCCCGGTCAGCACCTCCACCGACGCGGTGTCGATCAGCCCGGGGTGCGCCACGCCGCACGCCTCGGCCACCTTGAGCAGGTCGCGGCGCAGCGTGCCGATGTAGTTGGCCGCGCGCACCGACTTCAGGGCCGGGTCCAGGCCGCGGGTGAGCCAGGCGTTCTGCGTCGCCACCCCGGTCGGGCAGGTGTCGGTGTGGCACTTCTGCGCCTGGATGCAGCCGATGGCCAGCATCGCCTCCCGGCCGACGTTGACCATGTCGCAGCCCAGGGCGAAGGCGACGACGGCGTTGTCCGGGAGCCCCAGCTTCCCCGCGCCGACGAAGACCACGTCGTCGGCCAGCCCGGCGCGGGCGAACAGCGCGTGCACGCGGGCGAAGCCCAGCTGGAAGGGCAGCGAGACCGAGTCGGTGAAGATCAGCGGCGCCGCACCGGTGCCGCCCTCGCCGCCGTCGACCGTCACGAAGTCGACGCCGCGGCCGGTGCTCGCCATGAGCCCGGTGAGCTCCTCCCAGAACGTCATGTCACCGACCGCGGACTTGATGCCCACCGGCAGGCCGGTCTCGGCGGCCAGGAGCTCCACCCAGTCCAGCAGGCTGTCGACGTCGGAGAACTCGGCGTGCCGCGAGGGGCTGATGCAGTCCACCCCCTCGGGCACGCCGCGTGCCGCGGCGATCTCCGCCGACACCTTGGCGGCGGGCAGCACGCCGCCGAGGCCCGGCTTCGCCCCCTGGCTCAGCTTGACCTCCAGCGCGCGCACCGGTGCCCCGGCGACGAGGTCCTTCAGCCGGTCGAGGTCGAAGCGGCCGTGCTCGTCGCGGCAGCCGAAGTACGCGGTGCCGATCTGGAAGACCAGGTCGCCGCCGTGGCGGTGGTGGCGGGAGATGCCGCCCTCCCCCGTGTTGTGCAGGCAGCCGGCCAGCGCCGCCCCGCGGTTGAGCGCCTCCACCGCCTGCGCCGAGAGCGAGCCGAAGCTCATCGCGCTGATGTTGACCACCGACGGCGGCCGGAAGGCCGCGGTCCGCCCGCGGGCGGCGCCGAGCACCTTGGCGCACGGCAGGTCGACGTCCTGCCCCGCGTGCACGTCGGTCGCCGGCACCGCCGGCCCGAAGGTGCGGTGGTTGATCACCGGGTAGCCGGCGGTGAACTCCAGGTCGTTGTCGGTGCCGAAGCCGAAGTAGTTGTTCTCCCGCTTGCTCGAGGCGTAGACCCAGCGCCGCTGGTCGCGGGTGAAGGGCCGCTCCTCGTTGTTGCCGGCGACCAGGTACTGGCGCAGCTCGGGGCCGATCGCCTCGATCAGGTAACGGGCGTGCCCGACCACCGGGTAGTTGCGCAGCAGCGTGTGCTCCCGCTGCAGCAGGTCACGGACGGCGACGGCGGCGAGCGCGCCGAGACCGGCGGCCGCGGCACGTGGGAGGAGCGCCATGCCCCACTATCGCGCGCCCGCCGGCGCGGCGCAGTCGGTGCGGCGGGCCCCCACCCGCCCCGCCGCCGCCGTCGTCAGAGGAAGAGGCTCAGCACCAGCGCGAGCACGAACCCGATCGTGCCCAGCAGGGTCTCCATCACCGTCCAGGTCTTCAGCGTCGTCTTCTCGTCCATCCCGAAGAACCGGCTGACCAGCCAGAAGCCGGAGTCGTTGACGTGCGACAGCACGGTGGCCCCGGAGGCGATGGCGATGACGATGAGCGCCAGGTCGATCGAGCTCAGCCCGTCGGTGGCCTCCACCACGGGCGCGATCAGCCCGGCCGCGGTGGTCAGGGCCACGGTGGCCGATCCCTGCGCCACCCGCAGCAACGTGGAGATGACGAAGGCCGCGACGATCACCGGCAGCCCGATGTCGCCCAGGACGTCGGCCAGCGCCGCGCCGATGCCGCTGGCCCGCAGCACCCCGCCGAACATGCCACCGGCGCCGGTGATCAGGATGATCGCGCAGACCGGGCCGAGGGCGCTGTTGACGATGGACTCGACCTCCGCGCCGCTCTCGCCGCGGCGACGGCCCAGCACCCACATCGCCACGAGCACGGTGATCAGCAGGGCGACGGGCGTGGCGCCGAGGAGCTGCCCCCACTCCACCACGAGCGACTCCTCGTCCAGCACCCCCTCGGTGGCCAGGGTGGACAGCCCCGTGTTGAGGAAGATCAGCACCAGCGGCAGGAGCAGGATGCCGACGACCGTGCCGAAGCGCGGCGGCGCCGGCCGGGTCGCGGTGCCCGCCCGGGCGCCGGCGGCGGTGGCGATCCCCGGCGAGCTGCCCTCGACCGAGGGGTCGGGGGCGTCGTCGGCGGTCCGCTGGTCGGACAGGATGTCCGGCACCGCGATGTCGTACCGGCGACCGGCCCACAGGCCGAACAGGTAGCCGCCGAGGAACCAGGTCGGGATGCCGATGATCAGCCCGAAGACCAGCGTCAGCCCGATGTCGGCGCCGACCAGCTCCGCCGCGGCCACCGGCCCGGGGTGCGGCGGGACGAACGCGTGCATGACGGCGAACGCGCCCGCCACCGGCAGGCCGTAGGTCAGCAGCGACCCGCCCAGCCGGCGGGCGACGGTGAACACGATCGGCAGGAAGACGACGAGCCCGGCGTCGAAGAAGATCGGGAACCCGAAGAGCAGCGCGGCGACGCCGAGCGCCAGCGGCGCGCGTTCCTCCCCGAAGCGCCGGATGAGGCTGTCGGCCAGGACCTGCGCCCCGCCGCTGTGCTCGAACAGCCGCCCCAGCATGGCGCCCAGGCCGACCAGCAGCGCGACGGCGGCGAGGGTGGACCCGAAGCCGGACGTCATGGTGTCCACGACGTCGCCGATCGGCACCTGCGCGGCCAGCGCCACCAGCAGGCTGACCAGGATCAGCGCGACGAAGGCGTGCAGCTTGAGCTTCATGATGAGGAAGAGCAGGACCCCCACCGCGACCGCGGCGATCAGCAGCAGCGGGCCGGCGCTCAGCGCCGGTTCGACCTCGGGCATGGCTCCTCCACGGGCTCAGGTGGATCGGGTCGGTACGTCGTCCAGTGCGTCGAGCGTGGTGAGGACGTCGACCAGGGCCGTGGTGGACCGGTCGACGAGCGGGCGCAGCTGCCGGTACACCGCCACCGCACCCGGGTCGGGCAGCACCGGCTCGCGGACGGCGACCAGCGCGGTGGCGGCTGTCAGGTCGGGCAGCGCGCCGAGGGCGTGCCAGCCCAGCAGGCAGGCGCCCAGGCCGGTGCCCTCGGGCGAGTCGGCGACCCGCACCGGCAGGTCCAGGGCGGCGGCCAGCGTCTCGATCCACAGCGGCGAGGCGACCGCGCCGCCGGTGGCCCGGACTTCGCGCACCGGCACGTCGGTGGCGGCGAAGGCGTCGCGCACCAGCGCCAGCTGCTGGCAGACCCCCTCGACGGCGGCGCGGACGAGGTGCGGGCGGCGGTGCTCGCGGCGCAGCCCGAGGTAGGCCCCCCGCATCCCCGAGCGCCACCACGGCGCCCGCTCGCCGAGCAGGTAGGGCAGGCACAGCAGGCCGGAGCTGCCGACCGGCACCGCCGCGGCCTCCTCCAGCAGCCGGGCGTCGAGGTCGTCGGCGTCCTCCCCCACCGGGCCCTCGGCGTCACCGGGCCCCGCCGCGAAGGCCTCCGCGGCCCACCGCACCACCGATCCGCCGTTGTTGATCGCGCCGCCCACCACCCAGGCGTCGTCGGTGAGCGCGTAGCAGAAGAGCCGCCGGCCCGGGTCCACCGTCGGCCGGGGGACGACGATGCGCATCGCCCCGCTGGTGCCCAGCGACACGGCGGCGACGTCCGAGCGCACCGCGCCGACGCCCAGGTTGGCGAGCACCCCGTCGGAGGCGCCGACCACCACGGGCAGCCCTTCCGGCAGGCCCGTGCCGGCGGCCACCTCGGGACGCAGGCCGGGCAGCAAGGCCGTCGTCGGCAGCACCTCGCCCAGCTGGCGGGAGCGGACGCCGGCGATGCTCATCGCCTCCTCGTCCCAGCGCCCGCCGCGGATGTCGTAGAGGCCGGTGGCCGACGCGCAGGACCGGTCGAGCACGTGCCGGCCGCCGCAGAGGGCGGCCACCACCAGCTCCTTGACGCCGCCCCAGCGGGGCACGCCGGCCACCCGCGCGGCGTCCTCCGCCCGCTCCCAGGACAGCTTCACCAGCGGCGACATCGCGTGCACCGGGGTGCCGGTGCGGGCGTGCAGGTCGGCGGCCCGGCCGTCGGCCACCAGTGCCTGGGCCCACTGCGCGGCGCGGTCGTCGGCCCAGGTCACCACCGGGCCCAGCGGGCGGCCCTCGTCGTCCATGGGCACCAGGCCGTGCATGGCCGCGCTGAGGGAGACGGCGACGACGGTGTCCCCGCGGTCGCGGGCCCGTGCGGCGACCTCGCCCAACGCCTCGACGGCGGCCGCGGCCAGCTGCCCGGCGTCGAGCTCCGCGCGGCCGGGGGCGGGCACCAGCAGCGGGTAGGCGACGCTGGCCACGTCGCGGACGCGGCCGTCGGTGCCCGCGGTGACCGCCTTGGTCGCCGTGGTGCCCGAGTCCAGCCCCACCACGACGTCCACGGGCACCCCCTGACCGGCTCGTCCGCTGGTCCGCATCGTGCCCGCGCAGGCGCGGGGCGGCAACCGGCCGGACCGTCAGCCGGCCGAGGGCCCCCCGCGCAGCCGCTGCCGGACGGCGACGTGCAGCGGCTGCAGCACCACCCCGTCGCGGGCCAGCCGCGCACGGAGCTGCCTGCGGTGCCGCACCACCCCGGCCAGCCCGATCGCCCAGAACAGGTACTGGACCGAGAACGCGGCCCGGAACGCGTCCAGGTCGTAGGCGGTGGAGGCGCCGGGGGTCAGCAGGTCCAGCACCGCGCCGACGGCCAGGATGGTCAGCAGGGAGGCCACGAAGCCGCCGACGTTGACCACGCCGCTCGCGCTGCCGTGCCGCTCCACCGGGTTCTCGGTGCGGGCGTAGTCGAACCCGATCATCGAGCCGGGGCCGTTGGTGCCCAGGACGACGACCAGCAGCACGAGCAGCGGCAGCGGGGCGCGGCCGGGCCACAGGAGCACGACGGTCCAGGCGGACGCCGTCGCCGCCAGGATGCCGAACACCAGGACGGAGCGGCGCAGCGGCCACCGGGCGCACAGCCGGCCCAGCGCCGGGCCCACGCCCATGCCGACCAGCACGAGCAGGGTGAGCAGGGCGGCCGCGGTGCCCGGCGACAGCCCCTGGCCGACGACCAGGAAGGGGTAGCCCCACAGGAGCGCGAACACCGTGCCCGAGAACTGCGTGACCAGGTGCGTGTAGAGCCCGATGCGGGTGCCGGGCTCGGCCCAGGTGTCGGCGAGCCCCCGGCGCAGCTGCGCCAGGTCCGGCACCGCCGCGCGGGTGCTCCCCTCGGGCGCGTCCCGCAGCGCCAGGAGCACCAGCAGCGCGACGAGGACGCCGGTGGCCGCGGCCCCCAGGAAGGTCGCCGTCCAGGAGGTGGTCTGCAGCAGGGTGACCAGCGGGTAGGCCGCGACGATCGAGCCGATCTGGCCGAGGATCCCGGTGAGCTGGGTGATCAGCGGCGCGGCCGACCCCGGGAACCAGAGGGAGACGACCCGGAGCACGCTGATGAACGTCATCGCGTCGCCCGCGCCGACCAGCACCCGGGCGACGACCGCGGTGGGGACGTCGGTCGCCAGCGACAGCACCAGCTGCCCGGCCGCCATGGTGACCGCGCCGGCGAGGATCATCCGCCGCGACCCGAAGCGGTCCAGCGCGACGCCGACCGGCACCTGCAGCCCCGCGTAGACCGCCAGCTGCAGCACGAGGAACAGCGACACCGCCGAGGCCCCGGCCGAGAAGCGTTCCTGCGCCTCGACGGCGGCGACGCCGAGGGACGAGCGGTGGAAGACGGCGACCGCGTACGCCAGGAGGCCCACGGCCCACATCGCGTAGGCGCGGCCCGACGGACGGGCACGGTCGGCGGAGGTCACCTGAGGAGGACACCACGACCGGGGCCCCTCTTCCCCCGGTGGCCGTGAGTTGCCTCACCGGGCCACCCGGGCCCGCTAGCCTCGGCCCGGTGGACGCGCTGGTGGACCCCGCCGACGACCCGGCCGTGGACGACGGGCACCGCCGCGGACGGATCCTGCGGGCGCTGGCCACCTGCATGGCGGGAAAGGGGTACCCCGCCACCACCATCTCCGACATCGCCCGCGAGGGCCGGGTGTCCAAGACGGTCGTCTACGCCCACTTCCGGGACAAGGAGCACTGCCTGCTCGAGCTCTACACCCGGGCCAACGACAAGGTGCTGGACCGGGTCCGTGAGGCGCAGGAGGACGCCCGCGCAGCCGGCCTGCCGTGGCGGGACCGGCTGCGCGCGGGCATCGGCTGCTACCTCCGCACGCTCGCGACCGAGCCCGCGATCGCCTGGGCCGCGCTCGTCGAGGTGCAGGCGGCCGGTCCGCGGGCGCGCGCGCTGCGCCGGCAGGTGATCGACCGGTACGTCGACCTGATCGGCGAGGTGGCCGGCGAGCTGGCGCGGCAGCACCCCGGCGAGGTGCGGCCGGTCGACCGGCAGCTGGTGCTCGCCGCCGTGGGCGGGATCAACGAGCTGATGCTCGCCCGCGTCGAGCGGGGCGACGCCGGGCACCTCGGGGACGACGTGGACGACGCGACGGCGGTCGTGGTGGGTCTGCTCGAGCGGCGCTGAGCCCGCCCGGCCGGCGCCGCGGCGGGCGGGCCCCGCACCCGCGGCCCGCCTCCGGGCAGGAGGCGGGCCGCGGGCTGGTGGTGCGGGTCAGGCCGCCGCGTGGGAGGCCCGGGAGGAGCGGCGGATCCGGACCGCCGCCATGACCAGCGCGGCCAGGACGAAGGCGATCGCCACCGGCAGCGCGAGCCGCTCGGGCGCGAAGGCGCTGACCCCGTCGTCGAGCCGGGCGGCGCCGTCGGACAGCTCCCCCTGGCCGGCGCTGAGCCGCAGCAGGCCCGCGTCCAGCTCCCCGGCGCCGTCGGCGACGTCACCGGTGCCGCCCGCCAGCCGGTCCGCACCGGCCGTGAGCTCGGCGCCCCCGGAGTCGAGGCGGGCGCCGCCCTCGGTCAGCTCGCCGCTCCGCGCGGTGAGCTGACCGACACCGTCGTCGAGCGCGGCGCTGCCCGCGGCCAGCTCGTCGGTGCCCTCGGCGAGCTCCCCGGCGCCGGCGCGCAGCTCGCCCGACCCCTCGGCGGCGGCACCCAGGCCGGCGGCGAGGCGGTCGGTGCCGGCCGCGAGCGCCGAGGCCCCGGCGGCCGCCCGGCCGATCCCGGCGTGCAGCTGGTCGATGCCCGCCGGCAGGGCAGGCGCCCCGGCGGCGAGCTCGGTGACCCCGGGGAGCAGGCGCTGGTCGACGCCCGCCTTGAGCTCGTCCAGCCCGGCCCGCAGGTCGCCGACCCCGGCACCGGCCCCGGCGAGGTAGGCCTGGGCGATGCCCACATCGGTCCCGACCGCGGTCAGCTGGGTACCGGCGGCCTGGACGTTGCCCAGGGCCGTCGAGAACAGGCCGAGCAGCTCCTGCTGCTCGGCCACGGACAGCGGGGTGCCGCCCTGCAGCTTGGCCCCGAGCTCCTGCACCCGCCCGGCGCCGGCGCCGGCGGCCTGCAGCGTGCTGCCCAGCCCACCCGGGCCGACGATGCCGGTCAGCGCCTGACCGGCCTCGTCCTCGGCGGTGGCCAGCGCGCCGGCGATGCCCTGGGCTCCGGTCTGCGCCGCCCCGAGGCCGTCGCTGAGGTCCGCCGCGCCGTCGGCCAGCGCCGGTGCGCCGCCGGCCAGCTTCGCCGCGCCCTCCCGGAGGGGGCTCGCGGACGAGGTGCTGTCGGCCAGCACGCCGAGCCCGGCGACGAGGTCGTCGGCGCCGTCCGCGGCGGTCGCGGAGCCGCTGGTCAGCGCGCGGAGGCCGGCATCGAGGTCGAAGGCGCCGTCGGCCAGCCGGCCGGCACCCGCGGCCGCACGGCCGGAGCCGGCCGCCAGCTGGTCGGAGCCGTCGGCGAGGAGGCCGACGCCGTCGACGAACCGACCGACGCCGGCGCTGTACTCCCGCACGCCGGCGACGAACGCGTCGGCGCCCTCCCCGAGCTCGGCCGCGCCCGCGTCGAGGTCCTGGACACCGCCGGCCAGCCGGTCCCAGCCGTCGGCGAACTCGGTCTGCCCCGCGGCCATGCGGACGGCACCGTCGCGGACCTCGTCGGCGCCGTCGGACACCGTGCCCATGAGCCACAGGAAGCCGCCGGAGGCCACCGCGGCACCCAGCAGGACGGCGGGTCCGACGAAGCGGCTCCGCCCCCCGGCCGTTCGTCGGTCTCTGTACATCGAACTCCCATCGGATGGCACCCCGCGACGCTGCGCGGTGGCGGTGGAGCCGCGCCCGCCGAGGAGCGCGCGGCGCCGCGGGTGCGGAGCCTGGTACCGCGTGGTACCGGCGGAGAAGCTAGATCAACGGTGTCCGGCGCCACAAGTGCGGTGCGTCGCTGCACACCGCCCTGAGCTGGGAGTTCAGCCCCCGGGAGGGCGAGTGGTACCGGTGCCCCCGGTGACGCGGCGTCCCGGACCGGCGTCGTTACGCCGTCCGGGTGTCCCCCGACCGGGCGGTGGGGCGCACCAGGTCTGGGTGGCGACGAAAGGGGCGACGCCCACCCTCCGAGAGCGTGATCGCCACCGCCGGGCCGGGACGACTACTCCCGGCCCGGACCGGGCAGGAGCAGGCCCGTCACCGGCCGGCGCCCGCGCAGGGCCGGCCGCAGCCACCCGTCCCCGAGACGAGAGGAGCGCCGTCCATGGCGTCCGTCATCCACTACACGATCGCGACCGAGGCGGAGAAGAGCCCCGACTTCCGCCGGGTCCTCTGGACCGGGAAGAACACCCAGCTGGTCATCATGACCATCCCGCCGGGTGGTGAGATCGGCGAGGAGACGCACGAGGACATCGACCAGATCCTCACGTTCGTCAGCGGCGTCGGGAAGGCCGTCATCTCGGGCAACGAGAAGAACGTCGCCCAGGGCGACCTGGTGGTCGTGCCCGCGGGCACGAAGCACAACTTCCTCAACACCGGGGAGAACCCGCTGGTCCTCTACACCGTCTACGGCCCGCCGGAGCACGCCGACGGCGCGGTGCACAGGACCAAGGAGGAGGCCGACGAGGCCGAGGAGTCGGGCCAGGACGAGCCGCCGTCGTCCTGACCCCGCGGCATCTCGAACCGTGGCCGGGCACCCGCGTGGGGCCCGGCCACGGGCGTCCCGGGGGCCGGGCGCGCCGGCCCGGGGAGGGGGAGCCAGACTCGGCACCATGAGCGCACCGGCCGCGGACACGACGACGCGCACCGACGACGGGCTGGCGGTGGTGGCCGAGCTGCGGCGCGCCGGGATCGGCGACGTCGACGACTCGGGGCTGGCCCGGGCCCTGTACTCCTCCGACGCGTCGCTGTACCGCGTCCTCCCGCGGGCCGTGGTCCGGCCGCGCCACCCCGACGAGATCGTGGCCGCGCTCGACGTGTGCCGCTCGCTCGGCGTACCCCTGACCGCCCGCGGCGCCGGGACGTCCATCGCGGGCAACGCCGTGGGCACCGGCGTCGTGCTGGACACCAGCCGCCACCTGAACCGGGTGCACGGCATCGACGCCGAGGCCCGGACGGCGACGGTCGACCCCGGCGTCGTGCAGGCCGCGCTGCAGACCGCCGCCCGCCCGCACGGGCTGCGCTTCGGCCCCGACCCGAGCACGCACAACCGCTGCACGATCGGCGGGATGATCGGCAACAACGCCTGCGGCTCCCGGGCCCTGGGCTACGGCCGGACGTCGGACAACGTCGTGGGCCTCGACGTCGTCACCGGCACCGGCACGCGCCTGCGGCTGGGCCCGGGCACCGAGCCGGCGCCGGGGGTGCTCGAGGACCTCCACCGGCTCGTCGCCGGGCACCTCGCGACCGTCCGCACGGAGCTGGGCACCTTCGGCCGCCAGGTGTCGGGCTACTCGCTGGAGCACCTGCTGCCCGAGCGCGGCTTCGACGTGGCCCGGGCGCTGGTGGGCAGCGAGGGCACCCTCGCCGTCGTCCTCGGGGCCACCGTCCGGCTGGTCGCCGACGCCCCCGTCCGCGGGCTGGTGGTGCTGGGCTACCCGAGCATGGCCGACGCCGCCGATGCCACCCCCGGCCTGCTCCCCCACGAGCCCACCGCGGTGGAGGGGCTCGACCAGCGGATCGTGCAGCGGCTGCGCGACGTGCCCGCCGCCGTCGTCCCCGAGCTGCCGCGCGGCGACGGGTGGCTGATCGTGGAGCTCACCGGCGACACCGTCGGCGAGGTGCAGGCCAAGGCGCAGGGGGTGCTCGCCGACGCCGGCGCGCTGGACTCCCTCGTCGTCACCGACCCCGCGCACGCCGCGGCGATCTGGCGGATCCGGGAGGACGGCGCGGGGTTGGCCAACCGGACCTCCGACGGCCGACCGGCGCACGCGGGCTGGGAGGACGCTGCGGTCCCGGTGGAGCGGCTCGGCGAGTACCTGCGCGGCTTCGAGGCGCTGCTCGACGGCCACGGGCTGCAGGGCGTGCCCTACGGCCACTTCGGCGACGGCTGCGTGCACGTGCGCATCGACTTCCCCTTCGGCGCGGGCGCCGACCGCGGGCGCGGGGCCTACCGGTCGTTCGTCGAGGACGCCGCCCGGCTGGTCGCCGGCTACGGCGGGTCACTGTCCGGCGAGCACGGCGACGGCCGGGCGCGCAGCGAGCTGCTGCCGCACATGTACTCCCCCGCCGCGCTGGAACTCTTCGAGCGCGTCAAGGCCGTGTTCGACCCCGCCGACGTGCTGAACCCGGGCGTGCTCGTCCGGCCCGCGCCGCTGGACGAGGACGTCCGCATCGCCGCCGCCCCGCCGCTGCGCGAGAACCTGGCGCTGGCCTACCGGCACGACGGCGGCGACTTCTCCGCGGCGGTGCACCGCTGCACCGGCGTCGGCAAGTGCCGGGCCGACCTGCAGTCCACCGGCGCCGTGATGTGCCCGTCCTGGCCGGCGACGCGGGAGGAGAAGGACACCACCCGCGGCCGCGCCCGGGTGCTGCAGGAGATGCTCGCCCCGGGCGGCCCGGTGCGCGACTGGCGCGCACCGGAGGTGCACGAGGCGCTGGATCTCTGCCTGTCGTGCAAGGGCTGCTCGTCGGACTGCCCGACCGGGGTGGACATGGCCTCCTACAAGGCCGAGGTGCTGCACCAGTCCTACCGGCGGCGGCTGCGGCCCCGCTCGCACTACACGCTGGGCCGGCTGCCGTTCTGGTCCGACCTGGTGGCCCGTGCGCCGCGCCTGGTCAACGCGATGCTGGGCTCCGCGCTGGTGGGGCCGGTGGCCAAGTGGGGCGCGGGCATCGACCAGCGGCGCCCGGTGCCGGCGTTCGCCCCGCGCACCTTCCGGCAGGAGTGGGCGCAGCGGCCCCCGGCCGGCGACGGGCAGCGGGTGGCGCTGTGGGTGGACTCGTTCACCGACCACTTCGCCCCCGAGGTGGCGCACGCCGCCGCGCGGGTGCTCGAGGCCGCCGGCTACCGGGTCGAGGTGCCCGGCGCCGACACGTGCTGCGGGCTGACCTGGATCACCACCGGCCAGCTCGACGCCGCCCGGCGCATCCTCGGCGGCACCGTGCGCACCCTCGCCCCCCTCGCCGCCGCCGGCGTGCCGGTCGTCGGCATCGAGCCCTCCTGCACCGCGGTGCTGCGCAGCGAGGCGCTCGAGCTCGTCGGCGGTCCGGAGGCCGAGCAGGTGGCGGCGGCGACGCGCACGCTCGCCGAGCTGCTCCGCGACACCCCCGGCTGGACGCCGCCGTCGCTGGCGGGCCTGGAGATCGTCGCCCAGCCGCACTGCCACCACGCGTCGGTCCTGGGCTGGTCGGCCGACGCCCGGCTGCTCCAGCAGGCCGGTGCCCGCGTCACCCGGCTCGGCGGCTGCTGCGGGCTCGCCGGCAACTGGGGCGTCGAGCGGGGGCACCACGACGTGTCGGTCGCCGTCGCCGAGCAGCAGCTGCTGCCCGCCGTCCGGGACCTCCCCGACGACGCCGTGGTCCTGGCCGACGGCTTCTCCTGCCGCACCCAGCTCGACCAGCTCGCGGGCCGGCGCGGACGGCACCTCGCCGAGCTGCTGGCGGACCGGCTCGGCTGACCGCGGGGCGGGTCAGGCGGCGGCGTCGTCCCGCCGGGCCCGGGCAGCGGCCCGCACCGCGGGGGTGAGCGCCTCGGCGATCCGCGCGTAGCCGGCCGAGGAGGGGTGGAAGCGGTCGGCGGAGAGCAGCGCCGGGTCCGCCGCGAAGGCGCGGGCCACCTGGGCCGCGACGGGTGCGACCGTGGCGCCGCCGGAGAGGGCGACGTGCGCCTGCCGCTGCTGGAGCACCGCGCACGCCCCCCGCACCAGCGCCCGCAGGGCCGGCGGGACGAAGGGCACCATCGACATGTCCGGCGCCGGCACCACGACGACGTCGGTGCCGGCGGCCCGCAGCACGGTCACCGCGGCCGCGAGCGCCGCCGCGGCCTGCTCGGCCGGCACGAAGCGGGCCAGGTCGTTGGCGCCGATGACGACGACGGCGAGGTCGGCCGCGAGCGGCAGCGCCCGGCGGACCTGGTCGGCCAGCCCGGCCGAGACGGCACCGGGGACGGCGAGGACGTGCAGGTCGACGTCGAACCCGTCCTCGCCCAGCGCCCGGGCCAGCCGGGGCCCCAGGGCGTCGGCGGGCCGGGCGGCACCGGTGCCGCGGCCGAGGGAGTCCCCGAGCACGAGCAGGCGGAGGGCGGAGCGGTCCACGTCGGGTCAACGACGCCGACCCCGCCGGTATGCCTCCGCGGGCGGGTCAGCGGCCGCGCCACACCGGCGGGCGGCGCTCGGCGAAGGCGGTGGAGCCCTCGCGGGCGTCCTCGGAGCTGAACACCGGACGGACGACCTGCTCCTGCCGCTCCCACGCCTCCTCCGCCGGCCACGACGGCGCCTCGAGGACGACCTGCTTGGTGGCGGCCACCGCCAGCGGGCCGTTGGCCGCGATCACCTCGGCGAGCGCGACGGCGGCGTCGAGCGCACCGCCGTCGTCGACCACCCGGTTGACCAGCCCGACCGCCGCCGCGCGCTCGGCGTCGACCGGCTCGCCGGTGAGCAGCAGCTCGAGGGCGACCGCGCGCGGCACCCGCTGCGGCAGCAGCAGGGCGGCGCCGCCGGCGGCGACCAGGGAGCGCTTGACCTCGGGCACGCCGAACCGGGCGCCCCGGCCGGCCACCACGAGGTCGCAGGCGAGCACCAGTTCGAAGCCGCCGGCCAGGGCCCAGCCCTCGACCGCCGCGACCAGGGGCTTGCGCGGCGGCGTGCGGGTGATGCCGCACAGCCCGCGGCCCTCGATGGACGGGCTCTCGCCGCGGAGGAAGGCCTTGAGGTCCATCCCGGAGGAGAAGGTGCCACCCGCCCCGGTCAGCACCCCGGCCCGCAGGTCGCCGTCGGCGTCGAGCTCGTCGACCGCGGCCGCGACGGCCCGGGCGACCTCGCCGTCGAGGGCGTTGCGCGCCTCCGGCCGGTTGATGGTGATGACCTGCACCGCACCGCGGCGCTCGACGAGGACGGACTGCTCGGGCACGGGACCTCCTGGGACGGTGCGGACGCGGCGCGGGGCCGGACCGCCGGTCAGGCGGCCCGGCCCCTCGTGAGGGACTGGAACGGCCCCCTGGTGAGGGGCAGCGGGGTCCTTCCTCAGGCCTTCGGGCCGCCGGCGGCGTAGACGACCTGGCCGGAGACGAAGCCCGCGCCCTCGCTGACGAAGAAGGACACCAGGTGCGCGATGTCCTCGGGCTTGCCGGTGCGGGCCACCGGGATCTGGGAGGCCGCGCCCTTGATGAAGTCGTCGAACGGGATGCCCATGCGGTCGGCCGTGGCCTTGGTCATCTCGGTCTCGATGAAGCCCGGGGCGATCGCGTTGGCGGTGACGCCGAACTTGCCCAGCTCGATGGCGAGGGTCTTGGTGAAGCCCTGCAGACCCGCCTTCGCCGTCGAGTAGTTGGCCTGCCCCCGGTTGCCCAGCGCCGAGGTGCTGGAGAGGTTGACGATCCGGCCCCACTTGGCGTCGATCATGTGCTTCTGCGCCGCGCGGGTCATCAGGAAGGCGCCCTTGAGGTGCACGTTCATGACGATGTCCCAGTCGGAGTCGGACATCTTGAACAGCATGTTGTCGCGGAGCACGCCCGCGTTGTTGACCAGCACGGTCGGCGGGCCGAGCTCGGTCACGATGCGCTCGATCGCGGCCTCCACCTGCGCGGTGTCGCTCACGTCGGCGCCGACGGCCAGCGCGCGGCCCCCTGCGGCCTCGATCGCCTCGACGGTGCCCTTGGCCGAGCCCTCGTCCAGGTCCAGGACGGCGACGGCGAAGCCGTCGGCGGCCAGCCGCTGGGCGGTGGCCGCGCCGATGCCGCGGGCCGCGCCGGTCACGATGGCCACGCGGGGAGCCGTGGTGCCTGCCTCGGTCATGTCGTTCCCTTCGTCTCGGATGCCTGCGGTCGCCGGGGCGGACGGCCCAAGCGCGCGGCGAGCTGCCCCCGACACGTTACGGCGGCCGGTTGCGGCCGCCGTCACACGGTCCGCCGCTCCGGCGCGCCCGCCCCGGGACCGCGGCCGTCTCCCGGCGGGAGCGGGGGCGGGACGTGCCGCACGACGTCCACCCGGTCGAAACCCTCGGCGGCCGACGGCGGCACGAAACGGGCCCGGGTCGCGTGGACGCCGACCAGCGGGACGCGGGCACGGCCGGTGCGGGCGTCGTTGCGGGCGAGGCAGACCTCCGGCGGGGTGTCCAGCCACACCGCGCGCACCGGCACCCCTGCCTCGCGGGCCAGGGCGACGAGCGACGCGCGGTCCTCCGGCGCCGGGTGGGTGTTGTCGACGACGACGCTGCGCCCGGCGGCGAGCAGCTCCGCGACCACGCGCTGCTGGCGGGCCTCGCGGCGCCGGGCCCGGGGCCAGTGGTCCTTGCTGACCACCTCGTGGGTGCCGGCCAGGTGCTCCGCCACCCAGGTGCTCTTGCCGGCCCCCTGCAGGCCGGCGAGGACGACGAGCTCCTGCGCGCTCAGGACCGCCCCGCCGGGGTCGGCGTCTCCTCCTGCTCCGCGTCGGCGGCCGCCGACCGGCGGGAGGGGTGGTGGTGCAGCCGCCGCATCGACGCCAGCGCGGCGTGCCGGTCGGCCATCCGCCGCCGGGCCCGCATGGTGCGCGGGGCGCGGGGCTCCTCGCGGAGCAGCGCGTCGAGCCAGTGGCCGCGCGGGTCGACGTCGACCATGAGCGCCTTGACCAGCAGCGTCAGCGGGATGGCCAGCAGCGCGCCGAGCGCACCGAGGACCCAGCCCCAGAACAGCAGCGCCACGAAGGTCACCGTCATCGACAGGCCGACGGAGTCGCCGACGAAGCGGGGCTGGATGAGTGTCTGGACGAGGAAGTTGAGCAGCGAGTAGACGACCAGGATCGCGACGAAGTCGCCCCAGCCGCCGGCGAGCAGCCCCAGCACCGCCGGCGGCGCGACGCCCAGCAGGAAGCCGATGTTGGGCACGTAGTTGGTGATGAAGGCGAGCAGGCCCCACAGCGGGGCCGCCGGCACGTCGAGCAGGGCGAGGGCGATCGTGTCGCCCACCGCGACGACCGCCCCGAACACCGTGCTCACCAGCAGGTAGCTGCGGGTGCCGCGGGTGAACAGGCCCAGGGCCACCGGCAGGTGCGGGCGCTCGGCCCCGATGAGCGCCAGCCGCCGGCCGAAGCCGCTGCTCTCGATGGCCATGAAGACCAGCGCCGAGAGCAGGAGCACCAGCGTGGTCGCCGCGTCGGTGAGCCGGCTCAGCAGGTCGGTGGCCAGCCCGACCAGCGAGCCGTAGTCGATCTGCTCGACGAGGTCGGAGAGCTGGCCGGAGACGATCCCCCGGCTGTTGAGGTCGGTGACGACGTCGTTGATCAGCACCTGGGCCTGGTCGGCGTAGTCCGGCAGCAGGGCGGCGAACTGGGCGACCGAGGCCACCAGCAGGGCGACGAAGGCGAGCAGCACCGCCCACACGAGCAGGAGCAGGACCGTCGTCGCCAGCCAGCGCGGCGCGCCCAGGCGCCGCAGCCCGCGCTGCACCGGGGTGAGCGCGATGACGACGACGAGGGCGAGGAACACCGGCGCCACCAGCCAGGCGACGGCCTGCAGGCCGGCGATGGCGATGGTGGCCGCGGCCGCGCCGCCCACCAGCAGCAGCCAGCGCGGCACCCCCGGCTCGGGCGCGGGCAGGCGGACGGCGGGCTCCGGCCCCGCGTCCGGCCCCGCGTCCGGCCGCGCGTCCGGCTCCGTCCCCGGCAGGTCGCGACGTGCCGGCACGCCCACCTCCCCCTCCGCCACCCGCGGCCGCACCGGTTGCGCCGAGCCCGTCAGGCCCGGCCCTCCAGCAGCTCGGTCATGGCGGGCAGGTCGAAGAACGCCGCGGTCTCGCGGGCGCTGGGCCCCCCGCCGTCGGGGTCGGCGCCCGCACCGAGGAGCAGCCGGACGGTCTCGGCGGACTGCTTGAAGACGGCGGCGGCCAGTGCCGTCTGCCCGCGGTCGTTGGCGCGGCCGTGGTCGGCGCCTCGCTCCAGCAGGGCCGCCACCGTGCCGCTGTGCCCGTGGTACGCCGCGAGGACCAGCAGGGTGTCGCCCTTGTCGTTGGTGAGGTTCACCGGCACGCCCGCGTCGACGTAGGCGGCGAGCTCGTCGGTGTGCCCGCCGCGGGCCAGGTCGAAGACGCGCCCGGCGAGCTCGATGACTCCGGGATCGATCGGCTGGCCGCTCACCCGACCCAGCGTAGGAGACCGCCGGCGCCCGGGTCCGGACGCCGGTCGGTCCCCCGCCACCGCGGGCAGCGCGCCACGCGCACCAGCACTCACCCGCGCAGCAGGACCGCGACCCCCACGCAGGCGGCGGCCCACAGCCCGCTCGCCAGGGTGCCGACGATGAACCGCTCGGCCGCCGCCGGGGCGCGCAGCTCGGAGAACCGGCCCAGCCCCTTGACGGCGAGGACGACCGCGAGCCCCTCGGGCCACCCGACCAGCAGGGTGGCGGCGATCGCGCCCCGCTCGAGCACGCCTATCCACGCGCCGCCCCGGAGGATGTCGGGGTCCTGCGGCCCCCCGCCGACCCCGGTGGCGGCGGGGTCGGCGGCGTGCAGGACCGCCGTCGCCACCGGCCCGCCCCCGGTGACCGCGGCCAGCGCGGCGAGCGCCGCGCCGGCCTGGGCCACGCCGGCCCCGCCGTCGGCCGGCCAGGCGAAGGCGGCGGCGACCGCGAGCGACCCGACCAGCGCGACGGCGCCGGCAGCGCCGGTCCCCCGCTCCCCGCGCAGGGCGAGGACCAGCCCCGCGAGAGCGGCCAGGCCGAGCAGCAGCAGGACGGCGGCGCTCATCCCGCCGCCCGCTGCAGGAGGCGGGCCGCCGTCGGCCGCAGCTCGCGCTCGAGGTCCCAGGAGGCGGCGCCGAGGCGCTGGCCGACCGCCTGGCGCGAGATGCCCAGGGCCGCGGCCGCCTCGGCCTGCGTGCGCCCGCCCTCGACCAGCTCGATCGCCTCCCACGCCTGCTCGCTGCGGCGGCCGACGATCACCGCCAGCGCGCCGAGCACCGCCTGCGCATCGGCGGCGTCGGCGGCCACCGCCCCGCGGACGGCCAGGTGCACGGAGCGCTGCTTGGCCGCGTCGACGGCGCGCCGGGCGCACAGGAACGCCGGACCGGCCGCCGCCCGCGTGCTCGGCGGCAGCGGCTGCTGGGCCCCGCCCGCGCCGATCCCGATGCTCCACCCCCCCAGCCGGACCAGGCGCAGGGCGACGTCGACGGCGGCCTCGGGCTCACCGAGGACCCCCTGGAACTCGTCGCCGGCGGTGCGCTCGAAGGCCAGCACCGTCCCGACCTCGGCGTTGAGCTGCGCCAGGACGCCGGCGACCCGGTCGGGCCCGCGCCGGCTGCCCCGCTGGTCGACCGTCAGCACGTACACCACTGGGAAAGCCTGACACCTTTCCTCGGCATGAGCAAGCCTCAGAGCTTGTCGGCCACCCCGGCGGGGAAGCCGCCGGTCGCGATGGGGCCCCACGAGGTCACGGTCACCCGCAGCAGCGCCTTGCCCTGGCGCTCCATGGCGGCGCGGTACTCGGCCCAGTCGGGGTGCTCCCCGCTGATCGACCGGTAGTACTCGACCAGGGGCTCCAGCGCCTCGGGCAGCCCGAGCACCTCGGCGCGGCCGTCGAGCTGCACCCAGGGACCGTCCCACTCGTCGGACAGCACGCAGAGCGAGACGGCGGGGTCACGCCGTGCGTTGGCGACCTTGGCCCGCTGCGGGTACGTGGAGACGACGACGCGCCCCTCGGCGTCCACCCCGCAGGTCACCGGCGAGAGCTGGGCGCCGCCCTCGCGCCGGCGGGTGAGCAGCACCGCGCGGTGCCGGGGGCGGAGGAACTCGAGGAGGGCTTCCCGGTCGACCCGGTCGGCCGTCGCGATCTTCGGCATACCGGCACGCTACGACGCGGGTGTGATGATCGTTTCCCACCCGGTCGGTCGCGTGCATCTGTGTTGAGATCGCTGCATGAGGATCCGCTTGCCCGGCCGCACGGACCCGCCGCCGGACGAGACCGCCGAGGACGTGGAGCCCGACCAGCCCGCGCCCGACGCCGGCGTCCGGCCGGCCACGCACGCCCCCGCCCCCACCACCGAGCGCGGGGAGCGCCTGCGCCGGGCGAGCCGCGCCGTGGCCGTCGCCTCGGCCGAGCTGCTGCTCATCGTCGGCGGCGTGTACGTCCTCGGCTGGGTCCTCGGACGGCTCTGGGTGGTCCTGCTGCCCGTCGTCCTCGGGCTGCTCTTCACCACGGTGCTGTGGCCGCCCACCCGCTTCCTGCGCAACCACGGCTGGCCCTCGGCCCTCGCCGCGCTCACCGTGCTCCTCACCTTCTTCGCCGCCTTCGCCGGGATCATCGCCCTGATCGCGCCCCCCGTCGTGGGGCAGGTCGAGGAACTCGGCACCGGCGTCAGCGAGGGCCTGCAGCAGCTGCAGAGCTGGCTGACCGGCCCGCCCTTCAACCTGGGCGAGGAGCAGATCGGCACCGCCGTCGACCAGGCGATCAACACCATCCAGGGCAACGCCCAGAACATCGCGCAGTACGCCGTCACCGGCGCCACGGCGATCGGCGGCGCGCTGATCAACCTGGTGCTGGCGCTGGTGCTCACCTTCTTCTTCCTCAAGGACGGCCCCCGCTGGGTGCCGTGGCTGGCCGCGCAGACCGGTCCTCCCGCGGCGCCGCACGTGGCCGCGCTCTCCTACAAGACCTGGTCGACGCTCTCGGAGTTCATCCGCCAGCAGGCCCTCGTCGGGTTCTTCGACGCGTTCTTCATCGCCCTCGGCCTGTGGATCCTGGGCGTGCCCCTGGTGCTGCCGCTGGCGGTGCTGACCTTCTTCGGCGCGTTCATCCCGATCATCGGTGCCTTCGTCGCCGGCGGCTTCGCGGTGCTCATCGCGCTGGTCGACAGCGGCTTCACCACGGCCCTGATCGTGCTCGGGATCGTGATCCTCGTGCAGCAGATCGAGGGCAACATCCTCCAGCCGATCCTCCAGGGCCGCGGGCTGAACCTGCACGCCGCCGTGGTGATCCTGGCCGTCACCGCGGGCGCCAGCCTGGCGGGCATCATCGGCGCGTTCCTCGCCGTCCCGGTGACCGCGCTCATCGCCGTCGCCTACCGCTACGGGCGCGACCAGCTGGACGGCAAGTCCCCGGAGATCCTCCCGGACGGGACCCGGGCGCAGATCGTCCCCGACGAGACCGGCGCCCACCTGACCCGCGAGCAGGCCGCCCCGGCGGAGGACGGGGACGCGGAGGCGGACCGGCAGCACGGCGAGGGCGGCCGGGAGGAGCCCGCCACCCGCTGACCCGCCCGACCGGGTGGGCCTGCGGCCGGGGGGGAATGCCGCGGGCCGCCCCGCGGCTCTACCGAGGAGCGCTACCCGCCAGCTCCACCCGATCACCCCACAGGAGGTGCCCCGTGGCCCAGCGACCGGAGGACCTGGTCGAGCTGCTCCCCGCGGCGGAGCCGTTCCTCGCCCGCGAGGCCGCCGTCAGCGACCCGGCCGGGCGGCGGGGGCTCGTGCTCGTGCACGACCTCGCCGGCGACTTCGACGCCGCCTCCGCCGGCACGCTCGCCGGCGCACACCTGCTGGCCTCGTTGCCGCACGAGGTGATCGCCCGCTTCGACGCCGACAGCCTCGTCGACTACCGGGCCCGCCGCCCGCGCATGACGTTCAACGCCGATCACTACGAGGGCTTCACCGCGCCCGAGATCCAGCTCTACGCCGTCGAGGACGACGCGGGGAGGACGTTCCTCCTGCTGCACGGCGCCGAGCCCGACTACGCCTGGGAGCGGTTCGCCGCCGCCGTCGGCGGGCTGGTGGAGCGGCTCGGCGTCACCTCCGTCGCCGCGCTGCAGGCCATCCCGATGCCGGTGCCCCACACCCGGCCGGTCACCGTCACCGCGCACGCGACGCGGCGGCAGCTGATCGAGTCCTATCCGGTGTACTGGGGCGAGATGCGGATCCCCGGCAGCGTCTCGGCGCTGCTGGAGCTGCGCATGGGCGAGGCCGGGGTGGACGCCTTCGGGGTCGCCGCGCACGTGCCGCACTACCTGGCGCAGGCCACCTACCCCGCCGCCTCCCTCGCGCTGCTCGAGCACCTGGAGCGGCTGACCGGGCTCCAGCTGCCGACCGAGTCGCTGCGCGAGGCCGCCGAACTGCACCGCACCGAGGTCGACGCCCAGATCGCGCGGTCGGCGGACAACGTCGCCGTCGTGGCCGCCCTGGAGGAGCAGTACGACTCCTTCACCGCCGCCCGCGAGGGCACCGACCTGCTGGGCGGTGCCGGCGAGGTGCCCAGCGCCGAGGAGATCGGCGCCGAGTTCGAGCGGTTCCTCGCCGACCAGGACCGCCGACGCGACTGACCGGTCAGGGCCGGTCGCGCCGCCGGGTGGCGCTGAGGGCCACCGCCCCGAGCGCGCCGACGGCGGCGAACAGGTAGAAGCCCCAGGGGAACGCGATGCCGGCGGTGACGAGCGCGCCGGTGAGCACCGGCCCGACGATGGCGCCGATCCGCCCGGCCCCGGCGGACCAGCCCAGCGCGGTGGCGCGCACCTGCGGCGGGTGGTTGGCGCTGGTGAACGCGTACACCAGCACCTGGGCGCTGAAGACGAAGCAGCCGGTCAGGAAGCACATCGCGTAGAGGCCGGCAGTGGGCAGCTCCACCGACAGCAGCGCGAGGAACAGCGCACCCGAGGCGAACCAGACCATCCCGGCCGAGCGCGCACCGATCCGGTCGGCCACCGCGCCGGCCACCAGCAGGCCGACCACGGCGCCCACGTTCAGCACGAGCAGGAAGGCCAGGGAGTCGCCGAGGTCGTAGCCGGCCTCCCGCATGATCGTCGGCAGCCAGTTGTTCAGGCCGTACACCAGCAGCAGGCCCATGAAGGACGTGACACCGATGGCGACGGTGTTGCGCACGTAGCGCGCCGCGAAGAGGGCCCGCAGGGTGTCGGCCGCCCCGGCGGGCGCCTCCGGGGCCGGGTCGGTGCCGCCCGCCGGCTGCTCGAGCTCGAGCCCGTACCGGGCGGCCACCCGCTCGGCCTCCGCCCTCCGGCCCTGCGCCAGGAGGAACGCCGCCGACTCCGGCAACCGGGCGAGCATCAGCGGCACCAGGACCAGTGCGGGCAGCGCACCGATCACGAACATCCACCGCCACCCGAGCGCCGGGACGACGACGATGGCCAGCGCCGCCGTCGCCACCGCGCCGACGTGGTAGCCGGTCATCATCGTCGTGGTCGCCCGGCCGCTGCGGCCCGCCCGCGTGAACTCGTTGACCATCGCGATCGCGGTCGGCAGGGCGCCGCCGAGGCCGATGCCGGCCAGGAAGCGCAGCACCCCGAAGACGAGGGCGTTGGGCGCGAAGGCGCAGAGCAGGGTGAGCACGGAGAAGGCCACGACGGCGCCGATGAGCGCCTTCCGCCGGCCCACCAGGTCGGTCAGGGTGCCGATGGTCAGCGCGCCGATCATCATGCCGACCAGGCCGACGGTGATGACCGCGGTCGCTCCGGCGCCGCTGAGCGCCCACTCCTCCGGCGTGCGCAGGGTGGGGATCACCGCACCCACCACCACGAGGTCGAAGCCGTCCAGCAGGACGGCGATCCAGCACAGCGGGGCCACCCAGCCGACCGCGCGGCGGCTGCTGGTGGCGGTGGTGGGAGCGGAGTCCACGTCGTCCCCTCGGGTCGGCGAGCGTCGCCACACGCTAGGTCCCGGACCGCCGCGGGCCCGCACCGGCCTTCCGGGGGGGTGGAAACCCGCAGGCGGCGACGGGCCGCGACCGGGGAGGTCCGGTCACGGCCCGCGGCACGTGCGCTCCGGACGGAGCGAGCGGTGATCACGTCCGTCGGCCCCGGTGCCCGCCGTGACCATGCGCCCGGCGGGGGCACCGAGGCCTCTCTCAGGCGACGACGACGCGCTCGTTCGGCACGCAGTGCGTCATGACGTGACCGGCCACGTCCCGCGGGCCGTTCTTGCCGAGGTTGGCCGCGCGCTGCAGCTCCTCCTCGGACAGGGTCTGCGTCTGCAGCGGCTCCAGGCCGCGGACGTCGTCGGCGGAGATGCCCAGGGCCTCGCCGACCCGCTGGCCCCACTCGTCGTCGCACATGAAGAAGTGCCAGACCATCCGCTCCTGGATCTCGCGGCGGCACTGCTGCAGGGCGCCGACCAGGTTGGTGACCAGGTCGTCCTTCTCCCACTGCTCGGAGAGCTGGTACCGCTCCCCGGCCTGCTGGTAGTCGTTGGTCCGCGGGATCCGCTTGCGGGTGAGCCGGCCGTTGATGACCGGGCCCTGCTCGTCGTGGCCGGGGTAGGTGGCCTCGCGCAGGCCGCCGGTGATCGACGGCTCGTAGTTGACGTGCGGGTTGCCGCCCACGTCGTCGCGGCCGTAGGACATCGGGCCGCCCTGCTGGTTGGTGTTCACCGGCACCTTGGGGCGGTTGACCGGGAGCTGCAGGTAGTTCGGCCCCACCCGGTAGCGCTGGGTGTCGGAGTAGGAGAACGTCCGGCCGACGAGCATCTTGTCGTCGGAGAAGTCCAGTCCGTCGACCAGCACACCGGTGCCGAACGCGATCTGCTCGTTCTCGGCGAAGAAGTCCTCGGGCATCCGGTCGAGGGTCATGGTGCCGACCTTGCGGAGCGGGAAGACCTCCTCCGGCCACACCTTGGTGTCGTCGAGCGGGTCGAAGTCGAGCTCGGGGTGCTCGTCGTCGCTCATGAGCTGCACGTGCAGCTCCCACGACGGGAAGTCGCCGGCCGCGATCGAGTCGTGGAGGTCCTTGGTGTGGGCCCCGAGGGTCTGCGCCTGCACCTTGGCGCCGTCCTCGGCGGTGTAGGACTTCACGCCCTGCTCGGGCAGCCAGTGGTACTTCACCAGGACGGTCTCGCCCTGGGCGTTGACCCACTTGTAGGTGTTCACGCCGAAGCCCTGCATGTGGCGGTAGGAGGCCGGCAGGCCACGGGGGCTGAAGACCAGCGAGACCATGTGCATGGCCTCCGGGGTCTGGCTGAAGAAGTCGAACGCGCGCTCGGCGACGTTCGCCTCGAAGGTCACCGGGTCGGGCTTCTGCGAGTGGATGAAGTCCGGGAACTTGATGGCGTCACGGATGAAGAAGACGCCCAGGTTGTTGCCGACGAGGTCCCAGTTGCCCTCCTCGGTGTAGAACTTCACGGCGAAGCCGCGCGGGTCGCGGGCCATCTCCGAGGAGTCGCGGCCACCGGCCACGGTCGAGAAGCGCAGCGCCACGTCGGTGCGCTTGCCCTTTCCCTGGAACAGCTTGGCGCGGGTGTACTTCCCGATCGGCTCGTCGCCGACGGTGCCGTCGGCCTCGAACCAGCCGTAGGCGGTCACGCCGCGGGCGTGCACCACGCGCTCCGGGATGCGCTCCCGGTCGAAGTGGCTGATCTTCTCGAGGAACTGGTAGTTCTCCAGGGTGGCGGGGCCCCGGGCGCCCACCGTCCGCTGGTTCTGGTTGTCGTAGACCGGGTGGCCCTGACGGTTGGTCAGGACCGGCTTGCCGGCCTGGCTGGGCGCCGTGCCCTGCGATGCGACGTCGGTCATGCTCCTGCTCCTCCTCGGGTCCCGTGCTCCTCGAGCTGCACGGGGTCGGCGGCGTCCGCGACCTGGCGGCCACGGTTCTGACATGCCCGGCACAGCCCCCAGAACACGACCTCGGCCTCGTCGACGACGAAGCCGGCCGGGTCCGAGGGGGCCAGGCAGGGGGCCGCGCCCAGGACGCAGTCGACATCCGCGACCGCGCCGCACGAGCGGCAGACCAGGTGGTGGTGGTTGTCGCCCACCCGCAGCTCGAACAGCGCGGGCGCACCCGCGGGCGCGATCCGGCGGGCGATCCCCGCGGCGACGAGGGCCTTGAGGACGCCGTAGACGGCCTGCGGGGACAGCGACGGGTGCAGCCCGCGGGCGCCGGTCACGATCGCGTCGGCGTCCGCGTGCGGCCGGTCGGCCAGGACGCTCAGCACCGACAGCCGGGGTCGCGTCACGCGCAGCCCCGCCTCCCGCAGCCGGTGCGCCCAGATCGTCTCCACGTCGACCATCCAACGCCCCTTTCTTGACTCAGTCAAGAAAACGGCACCGGCGGCTGGGTGCCCGGCGGTCGACCGCGCCACGCGGCCTCCCTGACCGTGCACCGCGAGGGAGGACGCGCCCCGATCAGGTCGGCCGACGGTCACCTCGTGGGCCGGCAGCACCTGTCGTCACGCGGGTCGGACCCGGGGCGAGCTGATCCTGGAGCGCCGGCAGACGGGGCGCCCTCACCTCAGGCGAAGACGATCGTCCGGTCGCCCTCGACGATGACCCGGTCCTCCACGTGCCAGGTCACCGCCTGCGCCAGCACCTGCCGCTCGACGTAGCGCCCGACCCGACGCATGTCCTCGACCGTCGCGCGGTGGTCCACCCGGGCCACCTCCTGCTCGATGATCGGCCCGGCGTCGAGCTCCGCCGTGACGTAGTGGGCGGTCGCCCCGATGAGCTTCACCCCGCGGTCGTGCGCGGCCTGGTACGGGTTCGCCCCGACGAAGGCCGGCAGGAAGCTGTGGTGGATGTTGATCAGCCGCTCGGGGAACCGGGCGCAGAACTCCGGCGACACGATCTGCATGTAGCGCGCCAGCACCACGAGGTCGACGTCGCCGACGATCTCCAGCGCCCGCGCCTCGGCGTCGGCCTTGGTGCCCGGCGTGACCGGCACGTGGTGGAAGGGGATCCCCGCCGCGGCCGCCACCGGTTCCAGGTCGGGGTGGTTGCTGACGACCGCGGTGATGTCGGCGCGCAGGTCCCCGGCGCGGACCCGGTAGACGAGCTCCTGCAGCACGTGGTCGGTCCGGCTGACGAAGACGGCGAGGGTGGGGCGGTGCGCGGCCTCCGTCAGCCGCCAGGTGAGCCGCCACTCGTGGGAGAGCTGGTCCAGCCGCCGCTCCAGCTCCGCGCGCCGCCCGGCGAGGTCCGCGAGGACGAACTCCAGCCGCAGGGTGAAGATGCCGCCGCTGGGGTCGGAGGAGTGCTGCTGGGACTCCGTGATGTTCGCGCCGACCTCGGCCATCAGACCGCTGAGCGCGGCGACGATCCCGGGCCGGTCGGGGCAGCGGACGACCAGCCGCCCGAGGTCGGCGGTGCGGTGGTCGTGCTGGTCGGCGGCTGGCATGGCGCAGAGTTTCCCAGAGCGCGATCGCGGCCCCGTCCGGAGGCTCACCCCGAGCGGGCGAGGGGTGAGGAGGACGGGGTCCGCCATCAGGCCGGGGGCAGGGGTGCGCGCCGGGCGCCGGCGACGTCGAACAGGTCGCCGTACTCCTCGACGCGCGCCAGCACCTGGTCGGTCGTGAAGCGCAGCGCGGCCGGGTCGAGGGAGCCGTCGCGCACGGCGTCCACCTCGTCCCAGCCGATCGGGGTGGAGACGGTCGCGCCCGCCCGGGCCCGCAGCGAGTAGGGCGCCACCGTCGTCTTGGCCGGGTTGTTCTGGCTCCAGTCGATGAGCACCTTGCCCGGGCGCAGGGCCTTCTCCATCCGCCAGACGACGTGCTCCGGTGTCTCGGCGGACAGCTCCTGGGCCAGCTCCTTCGCGTACCGGCTGGGGTGCTCGCGGTCGGCCGGCGGCTCGATCGGCGCGTAGACCTGCATGCCCTTGGAGCCCGAGGTCTTCACCACCGGGTCCAGGCCGTCGGCCTCGAGCCGCACGCCGAGCCGCTCGGCGACCTCGCAGCACTCGGCGATGCCGGTCTCCGGGCCCGGGTCGAGGTCGAGCACCAGCAGGTCGGGCAGCTGCGGCTCCCCCGCGTCGTCCACCCGCCACTGGGGCACGTGCACCTCCAGGGCCGCGAGGTTCGCCGCCCACGCCAGGTCGGGGACCTCGGCGAGCAGCACCATGTCGAGCGTCTCGCGGCCCCGCGAGCTGCCCGGGCTCGGCAACCGGACCCGGCGCACCCAGTCCGGGGCGTGCCGGGCGCTGTTCTTCTCGAAGAAGGCCTGCCCCTCCACCCCGTCGGGCCACCGGGTGAAGGTCACCGGCCGGCCGGCCAGGTGCGGCAGCAGCACCGGTGCGATGCGCACGTAGTAGTCGATGACCTGCGCCTTGGTGAAGCCCACCTCGGGGAAGAGCACCTTGTCCAGGTTCGACACCGACAGCCGCCGGCCGCCGATCTCCACGAGCTGCCTGGCCGGGCTCACGACTCGCGCACCACGTCGTCGGGCTCCAGGTCGTCGCGCACCCCGCGCCAGACCGGGTGCCGCAGCCGACCCTCCGCCGTCCAGACCGCGTAGCCCACCTCCCCGACCAGGTCGGGCTCCACCCACTGCGCGTCGCGGGTGATCTCACGCGGCAGCGCCCCGTCGAAGGGTGACGACGACCGCCGGGTGAGCAGCCGCTGCAGGTCGCGCAGGTCCTGGTCGCCGAAGCCGGTGCCCACGTGCCCGACGTAGACCAGCCGGCCGTCGTCGTCCGGCACGCCCACCAGCAGCGAGCCGATGGTGCCCGCGCGCCGGCCCTGCCCGGGCCGCCACCCGCCGACGACGACCGACTGCGTGGAGACGTTCTTGACCTTGCGCCACTCGGGGCTGCGGGCGCCGTCGCGGTAGGGGGAGGCCAGCCGCTTGGCCACGATGCCCTCGAGGCCGTTCTCCTCGCTGGCCGCCCGCACCTGCGCACCGGAGCCGGGGAACCACGGCGTCACCACCCAGCGGCCACCGGCGGGCGCGAGGTCGTCGAGCAGCGCCCGGCGCTCGCCGTAGGGGCGGCCCCGCAGGTCGGTGCCGTCGAGGGCGAGCAGGTCGAAGACGAGGAAGGTCACCGGGGCGGCCGCCGCCAGCCGCGACACCTCGGGCCCGGTGCGGTGCATCCGGCTCTGCAGCGCACCGAAGTCCGGCCGCCCCCGGGCGTCCATCAGCACGATCTCGCCGTCGACGACGACGTCGCGGCCGGCGAGCGCACCCGGGAGCCGCGCCACCTCCGGGTAGCGGACGGTGATGTCGCCGCCCTTGCGCGAGGCGAGCACCAGCCGGCCGTCGCGGACCCCGGCGACCGCGCGCACCCCGTCCCACTTGAACTCGTAGCCCCAGCCGTCGTCGTCGGCGGGCAGTTCCCCGGGCACCGCGAGCATCGGCAGCGGCAGGCCGGCCGGTTCGGGCGCCGCCACCTCAGGCGCTGCGGCGGGCCCGCTTGGCCGGTGGCTTGTCGCCGCCGGTGGCCCGCGAGGTCGTCTTCCCCGCGGCCGCCTTCTTGGGAGCCGCCTTCTTGGCGGCGGCCTTCTTCGCCGGAGGCTTCTCCGCCGGTTCGGCGGCGGCCTTCCGGGTGGACGCCGCCTTCTTCGCCGGCGGCTTCTCCGGCGCCTCCTCGGCGGCGCCGCCGCGGGCCCGCTCGACGCTGCGGCGCAGGGCGCTCATCAGGTCGACGACGGCGGCCCCCTCGTCCGGCACCTCCGCCGGCTGGGCCACCTCGCCCCCGGTCTGCTTGGCCTCCAGCAGCGCGGTCATCGCCTCGCGGTAGTCGTCGGTGAATTGCGTGGGGTCGAACTCGGTGGTCATCGAGCCGATGAGGGCCTCGGCCATCTTCAGCTCCTGCGGCCGCACCGAGATGTCCTCGTCCAGGAAGCCGAAGTCGGGCCGCCGGATCTCGTCGGGCCACCGCATGGTGTGCAGCACGAGGACGCCGTCGCGCACCCGCAGGGCGGCGAGCGACTCGCGCTGCCGCAGGGCGATCTTGGTGATCGCGACCTGGCCGGCGTTCTCCAGCGCGTCGCGCAGCAGGACGTAGGGGCGGGCCGCGGGGCCGTCGGGCTCGAGGTAGTAGGTCTTCTCGAACATGATCGGGTCGATCTCGCCCTGGTCGACGAACTCCAGCACCTCGATCTCCCGACGGGTGCTGAGCGGCAGCTCGTCGAAGTCCTCGTCGGTGAGGATGACGACCTCGCCGCTGGGCAGCTCGTAGCCCTTGGCGATGTCGGCGTACTCGAGCTCCTCGCCGTCGATCGAGCACACCCGCCGGTACTTCACCCGGCCGCCGTCGGCCGCGTGCACCTGGTGGAAGCGGATGTCCTTGTCCTCGGTCGCCGAGTACAGCTTCACGCCGATGCTGACCAGGCCGAACGACACGGCGCCGCGCCAGATCGATCGCATGCCGAGCCTCCCTCGCACCCGTTGCGCCGGGCGGTCCCCGGCCCGCAGCCGGGTCAAGATCGCAGGATAGGTCCGCCGCGCCCCCCGCGGCAGCGCGAACGCCGCGCCGGGTACCCCCGACGGGCGACCGCCGGGAACTCAGACCGGCTCGCCCGGCGCGTCCGCCGTCGGCGTGAGCGCCCCGTTCTGGATCGAGTCGTACACGAACTGCAGGACGTCGGAGCCGGCCACGGTGGTCATGGTCAGCGCGGCCAGCCGGGTGGCCCGCGGCGCCGTCACGTACCCGAAGACGAAGGCCGTGCCCACCCACTGGGCCAGGCAGAAGGGGCAGGTGAGCAGCTCCCCGACGGCGTGCTTCACCCCGCCGTGCTCGCGCACCTCCTCGGCGACCTCCGCGTGCCCGGAGGCTCCCTCGAACCGGACGAACGGCGCCCGCAGCGGACTGGTCACCGGGTCCTTGGCGATGCGCCGGGCCAGCCGGAACGTGGCGATGGTGAGCAGCGCGACGTCGCCCGGCGGGATCCGCTCCGGCAGCTGCCGGCCCGCCGCCCGCACGGCTGCGGCACCGGCCGCGACCAGCCCCGCGTAGACGCCCATGGCGCCCAGGTCGCCGGCCAGGGGCCGCGGCTCGCCCTGGGTGTACTCGCGTTCCTGGGTGCGCGCCCACCGGCGGAGCGGCGCCCCCACCCGCTGGACCTCGTCTGCGATCGCCATGGCCCCCCGCTACCCGGCAGGCGCGCGACCATGCCGACCCCGCCCCCGCAGTGCGGCGGGGCACACCGGCGCATGGGGACCGGGCACCCGGGTAGGGCCGGGGTCCGGCGCCGGCCCCCCGGCCGGCGCGGCGTCCCCCGTGCGACGCCGACGAGGACCACGAGCGCACCCGCGCAGAGACGGAGGCACCGCATGACGCAGCCCGAGGGCCAGACCGCGCGCGACGTCTTCCCCGAGGACGACGGCATCCCCGAGGTCGCGCAGGACGACTCCCCCACGATGGACCGCGCGGAGGACCCGCAGTTCGAGCCGCTGCCCGGCGAGCGGCCCACCGCCACCACCGACTTCGGCACCACCGCCTTCGAGCAGTCCGAGGGCGAGCCGCTGACCGAGCGGCTGGAGCGCGAGCTCCCCGACGACGCGCTCGACGTGCGGCCCGCCGAGGACCCGGACCGCGCGGACGCCCAGCTGGAGCAGGACACCTCCACGAGCCCCGTGAGCGACTCGGGCACCAACCGCACCGCCGACGACGTCGAGGCGACCGCGGACCTGCCCGTGGGCGGCGAGGGTCCCGAGGAGTCCGCCGTCCACGTCACCGACGGCTGAGCGCTCCCCGCAGACCCTCACCGAC
>NZ_SSXC01000037.1 GCF_021699055.1 Blastococcus sp. MG754426
GGAATGATCACCCCGAACGAGGCCGAGGAGGCCCACTACGCTGCCCTCATCCCGCAGGAGCAGCCCGTATGAGAGCGGCACGAAACCTGGGGCGCTTCAGTTGAACTGGTCGAAGGGTAAGGCGCCGACCACCAGCCACTTCGACATGCCCGGCGGCGGCCAGGGCCTCATCTGGGGCGTGAGCTTCGCGAAGGACTCCCGCCTGCGCAGCGAGCTGTACTTCGACAACGCCAGCGCTCAGCAGAACCAGGCGATGTTCGCCCGACTTCTGGACGTGCGCGAGCAGTTCGAAGCCGAGTACGGCGGACAGCTCCACTTCGATCCCTTGGAGGGAAAGAAGGCCTGCCGGATCGAGGATCAGACGGGGCCGGCCGCTGTCGACCAGCGCGAGAGCTGGCCCGCCTACCTCGACTGGATGGTTGAGACCCAGACGAGGCTTCGACGGGCCTTCGCGTGCGTAGGCGGCATCAGCTATGTCGTGGGCGGCTGAGTCGGTCGCTCGTGCGATGCGTGAGGTCGTTGTGACCCGATAGGGGGAGACGCCAGGCAGCATCCGGTGCGGTAACCGCTATGCCGCGGCGTCGTTGTTACGGTCCGCCGTGGTTCTGACCACGGGGGGATGCATGACCGCGTACGGCCGCGCTGCGCTGGAAGAACTCCGAGACGCCGTCCGGGAGGCCAAGGACGGCGACCCGCTCGCACCCGTGACGGTCCTCGTGCCCAACAACATCGCCGGCATCGTGGCCCGCCGCTTCCTCGCCCACGGCCTCGGCGACGGCCACTCCGGGGTCGCGGCCCTGTTCCCCACGACGATCGTGCGCCTCGCCGAGCAGCTCGCGACTCCAGCGCTGCACCCCCGCCGCCCCGCCACCACGGCAGTCGTCGCAGCGTCGTGGCGGGCCGCGCTCAGCAAGGAGCCCGGCGTCTTCGAGGCGGTCGCCGAACACCCCGCCACCGTCGAGGCCCTCGTCCGCGCCGGCCGGGAGCTGCGCGACCTCGACGACGCCGTCCTCGATGCCGTCGCCGGCGCCACCACCCTCGGCCCCGACCTCGTCCGCCTCCACCGCGACGTGCGGGCCGGCCTCTCCCCCGCCTGGTACGACGAGACCGACCTCCTGCACACCGCCACCCGCATCGCGCGCGAGCAGCCGGAACGGATGCGAGAGGTCGGCACCGTCGTCCTCTACCTGCCCCAGCAGCTCACCCAGGCCGAGGCCGACTTCGTCAATGCGGTCGCCACCGCGGGCACACTCCGGGTCGTCGCCGGCCGCACCGGCAGCGACAAGGCGGACGCCGCCGTCCTCCGGTCCCTCCACCGGGTGGGCGCCGACGCCGGCGACAGCGCACGTGAACCCACCGCCACCCGCGTCGTCACCGCCTCAGACGCCGACGACGAGGTCCGCTGCGTCGTCCGCGAGGTCGTCACCGCGCTGAAGACGACGAAGGCCCACCGCGTCGCCGTCCTCTACGCGAAGGGCAACCCCTACGCCCGTCTGCTGCACGAGCACCTGGGCGCGGCCGGCATCACCGTGAACGGGCCCGGCACCCGCCCGGTGCACGAGCGCGCCGTCGCCCGAGCCGTCCTCGAGCTGCTCGATCTGGCGACCAACGAGCTGTCCCGTAGCGACCTGTTCCGCGTGCTGGCCGCCGTACCGATGCGGACCGCCGACGGGCAGCGCATCCCCGTCTCGCGCTGGGAGCGGCTGTCGCGTGCGGCCGGCGTCGTCCAGGGCGACGACTGGGACACGAGGCTCCAGCACTACGCCGATGCCCACCGCGAGGAGCTGGCGGGGACCGACAGCGACGGACGGCGCGAGAAGCTGGCCGCCGACATCGACAACGCCGAGCGGCTGCGCGGCTTCGCCGTCCGCCTGCGTGCCGAGCTGCACCGCGGCGCAGGCCTGCTCAGCTGGGCGGAGCTCTCCGGCTGGGCGCTGGATCTCGTCCACTCGCTGATCGGCGAGGCCGAGGAGCTGACTGCCCTTCCCGTCGAAGAGCAGTACGCGGCCGGCGCCCTGGAGCAGTCACTCCGCGCGCTCGGCGCCCTCGATGCCCTCGGCGCCCCGGCCGGGCTCAGGAAGCTGCGCGAGACGCTGGCCAGCCAGCTCGAAGCCGCGCTCCCCCGCGTCGGCCGGTTCGGCGACGGCGTGCTCGTCGCCCCGGTTTCCGCGGCCATCGGGCTGGACGCCGACGTCGTCTTCGTCCTCGGCCTGGCCGAAGGGATGTACCCCGGCCGGCTGCGCGAGGACCCGCTGCTGCCGGAGCGCGCCCGCGAGGTGACCGGCGGCCAACTGCTCGGCTACCGGGAGCGGATCGACGCCGCCCACCGCCACCTGCTCGCTGCCTTCGCCGCCGCACCACGCGTCGTGGCGTCGTTCCCCCGCGGCGATCTGCGCACCAAGAGCCGGTACCTGCCCAGCCGCTGGCTGCTGCCCACCCTGCGGGAGCTCTCCGGCGACCCGGGCCTGACCGCCACCAAGTGGGAGACGGCCGCAGGCCACCTCACCACCTCCCCCTCCTTCGCCGGTTCCCTGGCCACGGCCCAGCAGCCGGCCAGCGAGCAGGAGTGGCGGACGCAGGCGGCACACGGCGGCCTGCAGCTGGACGACGCCGTCGTCGCCGCCGCGCACACCCTCAACGCGAGCCGCGAGAGCGACGCGTTCACCCGGTTCGACGGTGACCTCTCCGCTGTCCCCGACGGGCTCCCCGACTTCGCCGCCGGCGAGCGCGCCGTCTCCCCCACCGCGCTGGAGAAGTACGCCGGCTGCCCGCACTCCTACTTCATCGACCGGGTGCTGGGCATCCAGCCGATCGAGCAGCCCGAGGACGTCCTCACGATCAGCCCCGCCGACATCGGCACCCTGATGCACGAGTCGTTCGACCAGCTGGTCACCGAGTTCGCCGAGGACCTGCCCGGCCACGGCGAGCCCTGGACCGACGCACATCGCCACCGGCTGGCCGAGATCGCCGACGCCCGGGCCGCGGAAATGGCCGCCGACGGGCGCACCGGTCACCCGCGCCTGTGGCAGCAGGTGCTCGTCCGCATCCAGGCTGACCTGCAGGCGATGCTCGCCGCCGACGACGTGTGGCGCGCCGAGCAGCAGGCCCGCGTTCTCGCGAGCGAGCTGGCCTTCGGCATGAACGGTGCAGAACCGGTGGCCGTCCAGCTGCCCGACGGCGGCACCGTGCTCATGCGCGGCTCGGCCGACAAGGTCGACGAGACGGCCGATGGTCGGCTCGTGGTGACCGACATCAAGAGCGGCAGCGCCCGCTCGTTCGCCGGCCTCTGCGCCGACGACCCCGTCCTCGGCGGCACGAAGATGCAGCTGCCCGTGTACGCCCACGCGGCCCGGCAGGTCCTCGACCGGCCCGACGCCGAGGTCGAGGCCGCCTACTGGTTCGTGCGGCGGGACAAGGGGCGCATCGCCGTCCCGCTCACGCCCGAGGTGGAGCAGCGGTACGCGGAGACCCTGCAGGTGCTGGTCGCCGGCATCCGCACCGGCCTCTTCCCGGCCAGGCCGCCGGAGAAGGACGACTTCGCCTACGTCCAGTGCGCCTTCTGCAACCCCGACGGCATCGGCCACGGCAACGCCCGCGCCCGCTGGCTGCGCACCAAGACCGATCCGCGGCTGGCCGAGCTGGTCGCCCTCATCGAGCCGCTGCCCGCCGACGGAGGCCAGGCATGAACCTGAACGACGACGCCGCCCGCCGCGCGATCCGCGAGGACCTCGACCGCACCCTCTTCGTCGAGGCTGGTGCGGGGTCGGGCAAGACCACCTGCCTGGTCGACCGGATCACCGCGCTGGTCACCGAGGCGCGCGTCCCCATGCGGTCGGTCGCCGCGGTCACGTTCACCGAGAAGGCCGGCGCCGAGCTGCGCGACCGGCTGCGCTCGGCGCTGGAGCGCGACGACGGCGAGCTCGCCCAGCAGGCGCTCGACGACCTGGACGGCGCGGCGATCGGCACGCTGCACTCCTTCGCGCAGCGGATCCTCGGCGAGCACCCGATCGAAGCGGGCCTGCCGCCGCTGCTGGAGGTCGCCGATGAACTGAGCAGCTCGGTCGCCTTCGAGGAGCGGTGGGCCGAGCAGCGCACCCGGCTGCTGGACGACGACGCCATCGCGCATCCGCTGCTGCTGGCGATGTCGGCCGGCGTGACGCTGGACCACCTGCGCTCCCTGACCAAGTTGTTCAACGCCGACTGGGACCTGGTGTCCGAGCGGGTGCTCACCGACGAGCAGCTGCCGGTCCCCGAGCTGCGGGACCTCGACGACCTGGTGCGGATGGCGACCGAGCTGGCCGGCCGCACCGATGAGTGCACCGACGCCGCCGACAAGTTCCTCCCCGACCTCACCTCCTTCGGCGCGTGGGGCACCCGACTGGGTGCGGCGGTGGACGCGGCCCAACGGCTCGAGGTCCTGCGCGAGGCCGCCGAGCTGAAGCACCGGTACGGCCAGGCGAAGAACTGGGGCGGCAAGGCGGCCTTGGACGGGATCAAGGACGCCTGCAAGCAGCTGATCGTCGACGCCGACGCGGTCGTCAAGGACGTGCTGGAGACGACGCTGCGGCTGCTGTCGCGGTGGATCGCCGCGCGGGTCATCGACGCCGCCCAGGAGCGCAAGGCCGCCGGCCGCCTGGAGTTCCACGACCTGCTGGTCATCTCGCGCGACCTCCTGCGACACCAGCCCGCGGTGCGGGCGGCGCTGCACGACCGCTACTCGCACCTGCTGCTGGACGAGTTCCAAGACACCGACCCGATCCAGATCGAGCTGGCGGTGCGCATCGCGGGCGGCGCCGAGGCGAGCCAGGAGCAGTGGGAGGACGTCGTCGTCCCACCGGGGTCCCTGTTCGTCGTGGGTGACCCCAAGCAGTCGATCTACCGGTTCCGCAGGGCCGACATCGCGATGTACCTGCGGTCGCAGCGGGTGATCGGCACCGAGGTCAGCCTGACATCGAACTTCCGCACGACCGAGCCGATCCTCTCCTGGGTCAACGACGTCTTCGGCCGGCTGATCGTGGCGGAGCCGGACAGGCAGCCGGAGTACCGCGCCCTGGACGCGGTGCGTGAGCCGCTCGGGAACGCACCGTCCGTCGTGGCCCTGAGCGCGGAGGCGCACACCGACAAGCTTTCAGCGGCGGAACTCCGTGAGCTGGAGGCCGCGGACGTCGCCGGGGTGGTCCGCCGGGCGATCACCGAGGCCTGGCAGGTCTGCGACGACGAGACGAAGGAGTGGCGGCCGGCGCGGCTCGACGACATCGCCATCCTCGTGCCGGCGCGCACCTCCTTGCCGTTCCTGGAGGAGGCGCTCGACGACGCCGGCATCCCCTACCGCGCCGAGGCGAGCTCGCTCGTCTACGAGGCGCAGGAGGTCCGGGACCTGCTGGCCGCCGCCCGGGCGGTCGCCGACCCGAGCGACGGCCTGGCCCTGGTCACCGCGCTCCGCTCGCCGCTGTTCGGCTGCGGCGACGACGACCTCTGGACCTGGAAGCGCGACGGCGGGGTGCTCAACCTCCTGGCGCCGGTCGCCGACGACCGCCGCGACCACCCGGTGGCGCAGGCGTTGGCATACCTGCGGCGGCTGCACAACGACTCGCGCTGGCTGTCGCCCGCCGAGGTGCTGGCCGCCCTGGTGGCCGACCGCCGGATGCTCGAGGTGGCGGCGACCAGCCCGCGGGCGCGAGACCAGTGGCGGCGGCTGCGGTTCGTCGTCGACCAGGCGCGGGCGTGGTCGGAGTCGGAGCACGGCGGGCTGCGGGCCTACCTGGCGTGGGCGGAGTTGCACGGCCAGGAGAGCTCACGGGTGGTGGAGGCGTCGCTGCCGGAGACCGACGCCAGCGCGGTGAGGATCATGACTATCCACGCAGCGAAGGGGCTGGAGTTCCCGATCGTCGTGATGAGCGGCCTGACCGCGGGGCCGCGCAGCCCCTCGGGGGTCCGGGTGCTGTGGCCGGCGTCCGGCGGCTACGAGGTGTCCCTGCGCAAGGGCGTGACGACGGGTGACTTCGACGCCGCCCAGCCGGTCGATGAGCAGATGGACGAGCGCGAGCGCCGGCGGCTGCTGTACGTCGCGGCGACCCGGGCCCGGGACCACCTCGTGGTGTCGCTGCACCGCTCGGCGGTGTCGCGCACCGAGACGGCGGCCAAGTTGATCGCGGACGCGGGAGGTAGCGCGTCCGGCGCGGAGTCGTGGTCGGTGGCGGAGCTGGGCGACGGCTCGTCGGTCTTCGCCGAGCCCGTCGCGCCCCGGGTTCCGGAGGAGTACGGCGACTGGCTGGCGGAGCTGACCCGGGTGCGCTCGGCCAGCGGCGTCGCCTCGGCGGTCTCGGCATCGGGGCTCGAGGGGACGGAGCCTTCGGTCGCTTTCGGCGGCGGCGACACCGGCTCGGCGAAGGGCGCCCTCAACGTCGAACTGCCGGCCTGGTCGAAGGGCCGGTATGGGACGGCGATCGGCCGGGCGGTGCACGGGGTGCTGCAGCAGATCGACCTGGCCACCGGGAGCGGTCTGGACGACGCCGTGGCGGCGCAGTGCGTGGCCGAGGGTGTCGAGATGCACGCCGACGTCGTCACTGCGCTGGTGCGCTCGGCGCTGGAGTCGGAGATCGTGCAGCGGGCGGCCGCGAGGGAGCACTGGCGGGAGATGTACGTCGGAACGGTGCAGGACGACGGCACGGTGCTCGAGGGCTACGTCGACCTGGTCTATCGGGAGGACGACGGTTCCCTGGTGGTCATCGACTACAAGACCGACGCTATCCCGGCCGAGGCGGTCGCCGCCCGCGCCCAGTACTACGCGCCGCAGCTGCGCTCCTACGCGACGGTGCTCAGCGCTGCGACGGGCAACACCGCCGTCGACTTACGCCTGGCCTTCCTCAACCCCGTCGGCTCGGTGGTCGCCGGCCCTCCGTCCGGCTGAAATCCTCCGCCGTCCGCGTGAGTCCGAGGAGCCGGCAAGGGCGCCCATGGCCGATGGGGGTGCCACTCCGCTCACTTCCGACCCGATGGCATGACGCTCACCCGCTCCTGATTCATGGAGTCAGCCGCAGAAGGTAGGAACACCGCATGGGTGACAGCACGGGGGCCGACCGGATGCCGTTCGACGCCGAGCAGGGAGCGACCGCATCAGCTCCTCCGATCGGGATCGACGTCACCGCCACGAAGGTTCTGAGCTACGCGCTGGCCCACAACCGGGTGCCGGTGATCTCCCGCCTGGTGGTCACCAACAGAGGGCGACCCGTCGACGCCGCGATCGTCCGACTGTCGGTGTGCGACGCCGAGGGGGCGATCGGGACGCCCGTCGAACTGCTCGTGGACCTCGAGGAGGGAGCGACGGCGGTTCTCACCGACGTTCCCCTGCGCCTCGATCCCGCCGCCATGCTGCAGGTCGAGGAGCAGCGCCCCGGCACGGTGGACGTCGAAGTCGCCCAGGGTGAGCGCGTACTGGCTCGCAGAGCGGTTCCGGTCCAGGTTCTGGCCGCGCAGCAGTGGCTGGCCTCACCGCCGGCATTGGCTCTGGAGATGCTGGCGGCCCACGTCATGCCGAACCACCCGTCCGTCACTGCGCTCGTCAGCGAAGCGGCGGAGCTTCTCCGGTCGGCGACGGGCAGTTCAGCGGTGCAGGGTTACCAGTCGGGCGCCGAACGCGTCGACCAGATCGCCGACGCCCTCGCCGAAGCGATGCGGCGTCGTTCCATCCGCTACAGCGAACCGCCGGCGAGCTGGGCCGACAACGGACAGAAGGTCCGGACGCCGGGCGACGTCCTGGACGGCCGGATCGGTACCTGCCTCGACACTGTGGTGGTGCTCGCCGCAGCGCTCGAGCAGGCCGGCATCCGTCCGCTGCTGTGGGTGGTGGAGGGCCACGCGTTCCTCGGCTACTGGCGGGAGGAAGTGCCAGTCGAGAGCACGGTCTCGACCGAGGTGGCGTCGCTGGTCAATCTCGTCGACCTCGGACTGATCCGCCTGATCGAGACCACCATGCTGGTCGGCGACGACCAGAACTCGGCCGGCGACCTGCACCGGCAGCCGTATGCGAAATGGCTCGCCGGAGACCTGGATCGAGTCACCGGGGTCGTCGATGTCCACCGCGCCCGCCAGGATCAGATCCTGCCGCTGCCTGCCCGGACCAGGGACGCCGATGGCGCGATCAACGTCGTCGAGTACCGCCCTGCCGAGCACAGCGCTCCCCTCCGCTTCGTCCAGCCTTCAGATCGCCCTGCCGGTCCCGCTGACCGGCCGGACGTCCCCGCTCGCGTCCAGCAGTGGAAGAACGCCCTGCTCGACCTGAGCCTGCGCAACCGGCTGATCAACTACACCGACCGGTCCGGGTTGGCGCTGACGGTGCCGGACGCTTCCCTCGCTGCCTTAGAGGACATGGTCAACGAAGGGACGCCGATCAATCTGCTCCCCTCCGACCACATCGCCGAGATCCAGCGAGCTCGCGGCTTGCGGTCGGCGCGCGAGCTGCCCCAGGACCAGCTGACGGAAATCCTGCACAGCCGGCGCGCCGTCTTCGCGGACGTCACCGAGGCCGGCTACCTCACCCGCTTCCGCAACCTCGCGTACAAGGCGAAGACGATCGTCGAGGAAACCGGCGCCAACAACCTCTACTTGGCGCTGGGCAGCCTTGCCTGGGAGCTCGATGGTCGGCCACTCCGGTCGCCACTCGTCCTGGTCCCGGTGAACGTGGTCTCCGGCGCTCGCAACAGCGGATATCGGATGGTCCTCGACGAGTCCGGCACCAGCACGCCCAACTACTGCCTGCTGGAGAAGCTGCGCCAGCTCCACGGCCTTTCCGTGCCGGGTCTCGCAGAGCCGGCCGAGGACGGAGCCGGCATCGACCTCGACGCCGCGCTGCAGGCGATGCGGATAGCCCTCGCCGAGCGCGGGCTGCCCTATCGGGTCGAGCCAACGGCCGACCTGGCCATCCTGCAGTTCGCCAAGTTCCGCCTCTGGAAGGACCTGGACGAGCACTGGGCTGAGCTATCGACCAATGCGCTCGTCGCCCACCTGGTCAGCAAGCCCACCGAACCGTTCATCGACCCCGTCACGACGGGAGCCGACCACGCCGACCTCGACGACCTGGCCGCACGCTGCCCGGTCCCGGCCGACGCTTCCCAGCTGCGCGCCGTGGCCGAGGCCGCCGCCGGACGGACCTTCGTGCTCGAGGGCCCACCCGGCACCGGCAAGTCGCAGACGATCACCAACCTCCTGACCCGCGCCGTCGCCGACGGCAAGCGGGTGCTGTTCGTCGCGGAGAAGCGCGCGGCCCTCGATGTCGTCTATCGGCGGCTGGCCGCGGTCGGGATGAGCCCGTTCGCGCTCGACCTGCACGACAAGGGCAGCAAGCCGGCGGTCGTCCGGGCCCAGATCCGGCAGGCGCTGGATCACGCGGTCGCGGTGGACGACCAGGGGCTGGCCACCGACCAGGAGGACCTCCGGTCGGCCCGCCGGAGCTTGGACCGGTACACCCAGCGGCTGCACGAGACGAACGGGGCGGGGCTGTCGCTCTACACCGCTCGCACCGCCGTGCTGTCCGCAAGAACCGAAGTTGCGGCTCTCCCGGTCCCCACCACCTTCGTCGCCAGTACGTCTCCGGAGGCGGTCGCCGGTATCCGGCAGTTCCTGGCCGGCCTCCCGGACCTGACCGACCAGGCTCGCCCCCGTCCGGACCACCCGTGGGCGTTCGTCGACACCGCCGACGTGTCGGCCTCCGCCGTCCGGCAGGCGGCGATGGACCTGACGGAAGCGTTGGCGGTGCTGCCTCGCGAGGGCCGTCTCGCTCCCGTCGTCCGGGCAGCGCGGACGCCGACAGACCTGGACACACTCGCTCGACTCCTGTCGGGGCCGGCCGTGGGCCTGGCCGTCCTCGACGAGACCCGCTCGCCACGGTGGAGCGATGCCACGCGATCCGTGGCCCACGAGGTCTCGGCGTTCGTGGCCGCCACGCATCCCGGGCTGGACGCCGCCACCCCGGCGGCTCTCGACCTGCCCCTGGCCGACATCCACGCAGCCGCCACCGCCGCCGCGGCGTCGAGCTGGTTCGGCCGGAAGAAGCGACTGATCGCTGTCCGGGAGCAGCTCGCACCGGTCCTGCGGCCCGGGGCCGAGGTCGCGCCGAAGGCGGTGCCCGAGCTGACCGGGGCGCTGCTGCAGGTCCAGTCCGCAGTCCGCGCCATCGCCCAGCGGGCCGCCGGCGTCCCCGGACTCGCCGTGCCCCCGCAATGGAACCCGCTCACCGACGCCGGGCGGGACCTGCTGGATCGGCAGGTCGAGTGGCTACGCCACGCCGGCGCAGCCGTGGATGCCGCAGACGGCTTCCCCGGCATCCTCCGCTCCCTCCTCGCGGCCGGCCCGATCGTCGACGCTGACGCCGGCACAGCTGTGGAGCGCGCCCGAGACGCTCTCTCGCGCCTGCTGTCCGCATGTCGAACCCCGGAGGACCGGTTCGCCGCCTGGGCCGGCGCCGAGGGGGTGCTCACCCGCTGGGACGCCACCGCGGCAGAGCGAGCTATGGAGGTGCCCGAGCTGCCCTCGTTGCAGCGCTGGCTGGACCTCATCGCGGGTGTGGAGTCGTTGCGCGCCGTCGGCCTGGGCGAAGCGCGCGAGGTCATCCTGTCCGGCCGGCTCGAGGCCGATGATGCGGTGCGCGCATTCGATCGAGGACTCGCCGAGTCGTCGGTTCGCGAGCGCCGAGCGGCCACCGGCCTGGACGGCTTCCAGCCGGAGCGGCACGAGCGCGCCATCCACCGCTTCACGGCCGCTTCTCGCGCGGTGCGCGAACACCTGCGGTCGGCGGTGCCGGCCGGAGTGCTGCAGAGCCGACCCTTCGACCCGGCGACCGGGCTGGGTCAGGTCGGAGCACTGCAGCGGGAACTGGCGAAGCAGCGCCGCGGCCTAGGAGTTCGCGGCCTGCTGGCCACCTACGGCGAGTTGATCACCGCGGTGATCCCGTGCGTCTTGGTGAGCCCCGACTCGGTGGCGAGGTTCTTCCCCGCCGAAGCCGAACTATTCGACCTGGTCGTCTTCGACGAGGCGTCGCAGATCCGCGTGGCAGACGCCATCGGTGCACTAGGTCGCGCGAAAGCTGCCGTCGTCGTCGGGGACAGCAAGCAGATGCCCCCAACGACGTTCGCCGAGCCCGCATCCGGTACCGGCGACGACGAGGACGTCGAGAACTCCGCCGAGCCGGTCGTCGAGGACGAGGAGTCCATCCTCTCCGAGTGCGTCCAGGCACGGGTACCCCGGCAGTGGCTCTCCTGGCATTACCGCAGCCAGGACGAGTCGCTGATCGCCTTCAGCAACCGGCAGTACTATGAGAACCGCCTGTCGTCCTTCCCGGCACCGGTGCACGGCCGCGCGACGGCAGACCCTGACGGGCGTGGGATCTCCCTCGTCCGGGTCGACGGCACCTTCCAGCGGGCCGGAAGGGGTCAGTTGCTGCGCACGAACCCCGTCGAGGCCGAGGCAGTCGTCGCTGAGATTCGCCGCCGGTTCGCCGCCTCGCCCGACGACCTGCCGTCGCTCGGGGTCGTGACCTTCAACCAGCAGCAGCGCGCCTACATCGAGGCGCTGTTGCGCGATGCCGGAGACGAGCGACTCGTCGAGGCGCTCGACCGCACCGACGGCGAGGGTCTCTTCGTCAAGAACCTGGAGAACGTCCAGGGCGACGAGCGCGACGTGGTGTTCTTCTCCACGGGCTTCAGCGTCAACGAGCGCGGCGTGCTGCCGTTGAACTTCGGTCCCCTGAACCGCGCGGGAGGCGAGCGGCGGCTGAACGTCGCCGTCACCCGGGCGCGCCGGCAGGTCGTGGTCTTCTCGTCGTTCGACCCGGCCCAGCTGCGGGCGGAGGAGACCTCGTCGGTAGGAGTCAAGCACCTGCGGTCCTACCTCGACCTCGCCGCTCAGGGCACCGGCGTGCTCCCCCGTGACGGGCAGGCTCCCTCCGTACCCGATCGGCATCGGGAAGAGATCGCCGCCGGACTCCGGGCCCGTGGTCTCGCGGTGCGGACCGATGTCGGCCTCTCCGACTTCAAAATCGATCTGTCCGTCGCTCGGGCCGACTCGCCGGACCGTCCCCTGATGGCCGTCCTTCTCGACGGTCCGGCTTGGGCGGGTCGAGGCACCGTGGGCGACCGCGACGGGCTGCCGGTCGACGTCCTCGGGGGGATGCTCGGCTGGCCGGCGGTCGAGCGGGTGTGGTTGCCGTCCTGGCTCGCCGAGCCCGATGCGGTTCTCGATCGGCTGGTCGCCGCCCTGGACGCGCCCGCGCAGCAGCCGCCGCCCCGCGCAGCTGACGCCCCTCGGCCCGCCGCTGTGTCCTCGGACCCCGGACCGAGCGTTGCCGTCGAGGCGGCAGCGCCGTCGTCCACGGTGGAGACGGCTCCGGCTCCGAAGGCAGTGGCAGCCACCTTGGAGGGCGAGTCCGAGTTCGTGGCGTGGCAGCCCGACGCGACCGGTGATCGCAGCGTCCTCGACGAGTTGCCGGGCCGCCGCGCCGCCGAGAGGGTCCGGACGGTCCTCATTTCGGGCGTGGAGGCCGAGGGTCCGATTCACTTGGACCGCCTGGCGCGCCTGACTGCGTCGGCGTTCGGGCTCGGCCGGGTCGCCCAGGGGCGCAAGGACGCGATCGCCGCGGTCATCCCTGCGTCGCTGGTCGTGGGTGACTTCGTCTGGCCGGCCGACCTTCAACGAGGGACGTGGACGGGGTTCCGCCGTCACGCGAATGGCACCGATCGGCCGCTGGAGCACGTCGCTCCCGAGGAGATCGGCAACGCGATGGCGGCGCTCTGCCGCGCCGCGGCCGGCATGACCCAGGACGAACTGTTCGCTCAGACGCTGGAGGTGTTCGGCTTGCGCCGACGGACCCCCGCCCAGGTGGCGCTGCTCGAAGCGGCACTGGCACACGCCATGGCTTCTGGGCGTCTGACCATGCAGTCGACGGGCCTGGTGCTCCCCGGATGACCATGGGATTGGACAGGCACCAACTGTCGACCGAGGCTGGACTGGCTCCCGGGCTCTACGAGCACCTGGTCACCGATCGGCTGCTGCGGTCATTAGCGGAGGTTCCGCCGGAGCTTGTCGACCTCGGTGGACTCGACCCTGCCGATGCCCACGAGGCGTTGACCCGCCACATCACCGAACTGGCCAAGCGGGCGTTGCGCGCTGCCGGCGGCTCCGACGCCGCTGCCGTCGCCCGCCAGGTGGCGCTGGCCAATCGCATCGTCACGTTGATCAATGAGCTCTCTGCCGATGCTGGCGCCTTTGACGAGCCGGTCGCTGATCCGCCACGCACCCTGCTCGCGGTGGCGGCGCCGCGCACGGTGCCCGGCCCCACGTCATTTCCGGAACGACCGGCTACGCCGCTATCCACGAGCGCGCTCCTGGTCAACGGCCGCGGGCAGCCGCGCATCGGCTTCGAGGTGGCCCGGGAGCTCGCCTCCGCTAACGACGTCGACCTGCTATGCGCGTTCATCAAGTGGCAAGGTGTGCGGGTCCTCGAGAAGGCCCTGCTAGACCTGCAGGAGCGGGGCGGCCGACTCCGGGTCATCACGACGACCTACATGGGGGCGACCGACCAGCGCGCCCTGGACCGTCTCGTCGAACTGGGCGCCGACGTCAAGATCTCCTACGAGACGCGCACGACGCGGCTGCACGCCAAGGCCTGGCTCTTCCGCCGCGCGAGCGGCATGTCAACCGCCTACGTCGGCTCTTCGAACCTGTCGCGGACGGCGATGACCGACGGCCTGGAGTGGAACGTCCGCCTGTCCAGCGTCGAGCAGGGGCATCTGCTCGATACCTTCGCTGAGACCTTTGACAGCTACTGGGCGGATCCATCGTTCGAGACGTACGCGCCCGGGCGGGATGGCGACCGGCTGCGCGCAGCACTCAGCGCGGAGCGCGGGGGGCCAACGGACCTGCCGATCGAGATCACGTCGCTCGATGTTCGGCCGTTCGGCTACCAGCGCGAAATTCTCGACGAGCTGGAAGCCGAGCGCACTGTCCACAACCGGTGGCGCAACCTCGTGGTGATGGCGACGGGGACCGGGAAAACCGTGGTGTCCGCGCTGGACTACAAGCGCTTGCGAGCCGCGGGGACCGCCGACCGCATCCTCTTCGTCGCCCACCGGGAGGAGTTGCTGGCGCAGAGCCTGTCAACGTTCCGCCACGTGCTGCGGCAGGGTGACTTCGGTGAGCTGTACGTCGGTGGCCAGCGCCCCCGGGAGTGGCGCCATGTCTTCGGATCGGTGCAGTCGCTGTCCCAGCTCGACTTGGCGGAACTCGATCCGGCGCATTTCGACCTAGTGGTCGTCGACGAGTTTCACCATGCGATGGCCGCCACCTACCGACGCCTTCTCGAGCACCTCACGCCCAAGGTCCTCGTCGGACTCACCGCGACGCCCGAACGGACGGACGGCGCCGATGTGCGGGAATGGTTCGACGGCCGCACCGCAGTCGAGTTGCGGCTATGGGAAGCGCTGGAGCAAGGGCTGTTGGCGCCGTTCCAGTACTTCGGCATCCACGACGACGTCGCCCTAGAACAGGTGCGATGGAGGCGCGGACGCGGCTATGACACAGCTGAGCTGACCAATATCTACACCGGCGATGACGTCCGGGTACGGCTCATTCTCCAAGCGATCCGGGACAAGGTCGACGACCCGGGCAGGATGCGGGCCCTCGGCTTCTGCGTGAGCATCCAGCACGCTGATTTCATGGCGCGCCGCTTCACCGACGCGGGCATCCCCAGCCTCGCTGTCACCTCGGGAACCTCCCGTGAGGACCGCGCAGCGGCACTCATCGCACTGCGCGATCGCACAGTCAACGTGCTGTTCACGGTCGACCTGTTCAACGAGGGGCTCGACGTGCCGGCCGTCGACACCGTCTTGTTCCTCCGGCCGACGGAGAGCGCCACCGTCTTTCTCCAGCAGCTCGGGCGCGGCTTGCGGTTGTCCGAGGACAAGTCGTGCCTGACGGTTCTCGACTTCATCGGGGCGCAGCACCAGGAGTTTCGCTTCGACCTTCGGTTCCGCGCTCTCACCGGCAGCTCACGGCGAGGCTTGCAACGAGACGTTGAGCAGGGGTTTCCGCTCCTCCCGGCCGGCTGCCACATCGAGCTCGACCGGGTGGCGCAGCAGCTCGTACTGGACAACATCAAGTCGTCACTGACCGTGTCTTGGAAGGGGCTCGCCGCCGAGGCTCGTCGTCTCCAGCGCCCGACCCTCGTGGGGTTCCTCGAAGAGTCCGGCGTGGATCTCGAAGACCTGTATCGCGGCAGTGGTCGCAGTTGGCTGGACCTACAACGAGCTGCCGGGTGGGTGGAGGACCGGCCGGGACCCGACGACGCCACTCTGGGTGGAGCGCTCGGCCGCATGCTGCACGCGGACGACGTCGAACGGTTGCAGTTCTTCCGGTCGGTCACCGAGGGGAAGTTCAAGCTCGACGACCGGACCCGCCGTCTCGCAGCGATGCTGCACTTCTCCCTTTTCGGCAACCGGACGCCTTTCAGCAGCATCGAAGCCAGCCTGGAACGGCTGCTGGCTCACCCGGGACGCGCGGCCGAGCTCCGTGAGCTGAGCGGTGTGCTGCACGACCGTATTCACCGCGTCGCGCCGGCGCTGGAGATCGCCGGCCCCCGGCCGCTGCACGTCCATGCGCGGTACAGCCGAGACGAGGCCCTGGCTGCGTTCGGGATGGAGAACCTCAACGGCACCTTTGGTTCGGGAGTGCGGTGGGTCCCGGACGATCGAGCCGACGTCTTCTTCGTGACGCTGTTAAAGTCAGAGGCGCACTTTTCCCCCACGACCATGTACGCCGACCACGCCATCTCCCCGACGCTTTTTCAGTGGGAGTCACAGAACAACACGGCCGAGCGGTCCGCAACCGGCCAGCGGTACATCAACCACCGCGAGCTGGGCACCTCTGTGCACTTGTTCGTCCGCGAGACGAAGACGTCGGACGGAACGCTGGGCACGCCGCCCTACCTGTACGCCGGCCCGATGACATACCTGTCTCACACCGGCGAGCGACCGATGCGGATCCTCTGGCAGCTCCACCACGCCCTTCCTGCGGACGTCTTCCACGCGGCCAAGGTCGCCTGACGAGACCAGGATCTATCTCCTCCAGTCGTCGCGTGTCGGGGCTGCCTTAGCGGGGTCTGCCGGCGCCCGCCCCGGACCTCGGCATCTACGGCGTGCGCGTGGTGGATGCCGGCCGCACTGGGGCACACGGTGCCTAACGGCGCCGTGACCCGGCTGATGCAAGGCTCCGCCCTGGCGGCGACAGCTGGAGGGGTTCGCGGACGCGTGCCTTCGGCATCAGGCGCCGTCGCCTACTCAGGGACGCACGCCTCCTGCGGACCGCTCCATTGCCAACCGCTTGTTCGGAGTAGGACAGGGACGCCACTCATTGGAATCCGCGCGTTGATTCAGTCGTATATCCCAGGTCTGAAAGACGTCGTTCGGCCACCCACAGCTCCTCAGCCGTGAACAAGGGAGCGAATCGAGGATCGAGCACTGCTGCCTCGATGCTGTAGAGAAGTAGTCTTTTTCGCGCCAACGTGTACAGCAGCCGCACAGGCTCAGCGCGCGCGAGCAGGAACTTTGCAAAGCCCACTCCCCCGAGCTCCCCGAGGTTGCGCGACAGCCAGTCGTTTATGTGGCTGCCATGCTTCACCAGGTCATCCTTGACCCGCTTGTCGAAGGCAGCCTCGAGCCCGGCGAGGTCCAGTTCCTCGGCGGCGTCGGATGGCGCGTCGGCGGGCTCAGGATCTGGATCACGAGGAGCGAGAACGGCAGGAGCCGGAACGCCGGGGGACTCTGGCGCTGGGGCAGCGCTGTGGAGGCCGAGCTCCTCCCGGAGACGGTCGAGCAACCGAGGCCACAGACCGGGCGGGACGCTGGCACGGATCGTTTGCGCCAGCGGCCCAGTGACCGCTCCTACGACGAGCTCGCTGACCGCGTCCAGCCCCGCCGCTGGTGGCGTGGTCAGGGGTGGACGTGTTGGCGGCAGCCACTCGACACGAACCTGCTCCCTCGTAGCCGGCTCGTCGAGATTTAACGGCTGGCTGCCCACTGCCGCGACAGCCCCTTCCTCTGGCCCCTCCATCTCAAGCGACGGGGCAATGGCAGCGGCTGCCGAGTCGGACGCCACTAGTGCGACCGGCAGCTCCTCCAGGGGTAGCAGTGCGCCCGTGTGCACGACGGCGAGGTGTTGAGTCGTACGTGTCAGCGCCACGTACAGCATCCGCAAACCGTGCTGGTGCTCGGCGACGATGGCCTCAGGCTCCACGACGACCACGGAGTCGAACTCGAGCCCCTTGGCGTCCGCAGGGCTCACGAGGTTGATTGAGGCGCCGATGCCCCCTGCGCTGGCGTCGCTGAATGTGACTCGCTTGGCCTTCAACCGAGCGACCAAGTCGTCTCGCAATGTGTCTGGACAAACAAGGCCGACGAACAGCCCCTGACCGGCCCTCTCCTGGGCAATTCGAACCGCCTCCACCAAGCGATCCTCTTCATCTACTTCGACGAGCTGCGGCGCCTCCGGCCCCTCCCGGACCACCCGTGGAGGCGTAACGTCAGGCGCAGCCTGAGGGAGCAGTCGAGCCGCCAGCTCGAACACTTGTCGTGGAACCCGGTAGCCGAAGCTGAGCTCTTCGATTTGGACGTCGTAGGCCTTCTCCAGTGCCTCAGCAACGTCGTCCCACGAGTCCCTGGCCCATGCGCCGGTTGACTGCGCTAGGTCTCCTACAAGGGTCATGGAGCCTTCCGCGGAGCGCCGCGCCAACGAACGCAGCTGCATCGGCGCGAGGTCCTGTGCTTCATCAACCACGATGTGTCCAAAGCGCGGACCCGGTCCGTTGATCAGCGCGTCCGCCTCATCCAGCAAGGCGACGTCGGCATCGCTCCACGTCTCTCCCGAGAGGCGGTCGGCTTGCTGGCGCACCAGGCGCCCGATCTCCGTACCCGTGAAGTCGTCGCCTGCCGCTGCAAGTAGCCGCTCCCGGGAGCCCAGGAGGTCGCGGAGGAAGGCCTGCGGACTGAGTGAGGGCCATAGACGCTCTACGGCGCTCTCGATCTGCGTGGGCGTTACCGTCTCGGCCGCACGACGTACGGGGCCTTCATTTACCCACCTGCGGAAGGCGGCTCGTCCCGAGGCATAGGTTCCCTGAGAGGAGTAGCGCTCGAGCGCTGACTCGAGCTGTGGCCGGGGGATCCGCACCCCACCGCGCTCTGGCCCGACAAGGACTTCCGTCAGCCCGTCCGGGACACGCACACGTTGCATAAGTGCGCGGTCGAGCAGGTCGGCCATCCGCGCATCGCCCTTGAGTCGGGCGGTGGCCGGATCCTCGAGGCGGCCAGAACTCGGCTGAGGCCCCAGGCCGCGCAAGTCACGGTGGATGACGTCAGCGTCACCCAAGCCCGGCAGCACGGAGCGGATGTACTTGGTGAAGGTGGGATTGGGGCCCACGACGAGGACCTGCTCAGGCGTCAGCCGATCCCGGTTGTTGAAGAGCAGCCAGGACACGCGGTGAAGGGCCACCGCCGTCTTCCCTGTCCCGGGACCACCTTGGACGATCAGAAGTCGCTCGAGGGGCAACCGGATGAGCTCGTACTGGCTGGCGTGAATCGTTTGGACGATGTCACGCATTTCGCCAGTGCGGTGCTGTTCGAGGTCGCGGAGAACGGCGTCATCGATGCCGGACTGCTCGAGTCCGGAGAGCTCCCCGATGCGTCGTGCGAGGTCTTCGAAGACGAGCTCTTCAAAATCGTCGACGGTGTTCTTCGTCGTTTGGAACTTGCGTCGCCGAGTAAGCCCGCGGGGGTCGTCGTACGTCGCGGTGAAGTACGGAGCCGCGAAGTCGGTCCGCCAGTTAATGACCAGCGGGTCGTGTGAATCGTTGGCGATGAGGTGCTTGCCGACGTATACGGCCTCCCCATCCGCCAGGTCGAAGCGTCCGAACGCGACTGGCTCGTCTGGCGCACCGATCGACTCCAGCAGGCGGTCGGCTCCCTTCTTGACCGCTGAGACGGCCGCCCGCGGGCCAGCGGCAGCCGAGGGAGCACCCTGCAAGGTCCGGCGCTTGCGCTCCCGCGCTTCCCATGCAAGGTCGAAGTGCTCTTGCTCGAGCGCTAAGTCTGCCCTGTTTGCGGTCGTCATCGTCTACGTCCACTCATCCCTGAACCCGCGAAGGGCCGTCTGCTGTGTCACTTGAACTGGGCCGTCGGCAGGTGCGGCCCCACGTATCCGACATGAACACACCCGGTAGCTCCGCGGGTGTCGTCGTGGAAGTGCAATCGCGGAGCAGGCGCTCCCCGCTTTACCACCTTGATATGTGCCGGCATGTAGAGGCGCTCGCTTGGGTGGACGGTTGGCGGCACCGGGAATGTCCGCTTGCTACGAAGATCCGGGTGCGAGTCGACAGATTCCGACTCCACAAGTGAGAGCGCCGTCGCCGAAATCGCCGTAGCTGACGCCGGCGGCGACTGGCACCAGAGATGGAAACTCCCGGCGAAGTCTCCGCCTGCAACCGCTGCTGCATAGTCCTCAAGCGCCATGAGCGCGTTCCACGTCTTGGCTGCGAAGAGCTCTGCACCGGGATGCACGTCTAGTTCGGCGGCCACCTGGTCAGTCGCGCCAATTACCACGTAACGCAATCGCGAGCGTGCGACCACAAGTACCTCAGCCACGGACGCTGGGACGTGGACGACTTCCGCCGGGGCCTGCCAGGCCGACAGGCCCGCCTCGCGGACCTGGGATTCGAGCCATCGCGCGCGCCGTCGCGCCGCGTCCGAGTCCCGTGCCGCTTCGGCAACCTCCAGCTGCAAGTACTCAGCATCGTCTGTGAGCCGGCGTACCGACACGGCTATCTCTCTCGCCTCGGCCTCGGCCTCCGTGAGCAGCTGGCCCAGCACCTCACGATCGGCCTCACTGGCGGCCAGCTCAGCACGGAGTTGCTCCAGGTCATCTTCCCGAGCGCCGACGACCAGCGGAGCAGCTGTGCGGTCTCTGAGCAGCGCGTCGATCTCGGTCGCTAGCGTCCGCTGAGCAACGGCGACAGACCGGAAGTCGGGCGTCGAGCGCTCCGCCCCGGTACGGCTTCGAATCCGCACCACTTGCCGCCCGAACCAGGCCAGCAGGGCCTCCGACCGGCTTGGCTGCCCACCAGTAGTTGCGAGGGACTGTGTGGCCGGCTCAGCGAGGAGTCGTCGCACCGTCAGGGCATCAAGCGGGCCAGGACGCTGCGTCGACAGGTGGAGGATTTGGTCCTTCACGGCCGGAAAAGCTCGAGAGCCCAGCGTTGTAATCGACGTGCGGCCGAGCACACGATGCCGTGTGGGCGCGTCCTCAACTGCGAGCGCCCCGGGCAGGTAGGTCCTTAACGCGCCGCCGTAAACCTCGTAGCCGTCCGGCACGGCCGTGCCGAAAGCCGCTGTAGCAACTCCGTCGGCCAAGCGGAAGACAGCTGCCACGCCAGCCAGGTCTCGGGCCAGCAACCGAGCGAGTCGATTCTGGTCGTAGGCACGGTGAGGGTCGTGCGCGAAGACGACGATAGGGACGCGCCGGTTCGGGTCGCCCAGGTACGACACAAGCTCAGAGACGTGGCTGACCGTGACCATCAGGGCTTCCGCTGTAAGCGGCAAGCGTCCGTCGTGCGCCTCGCCGGCCGCCATCAGATCCCTGACCAGCCGTGGGCTTCCGGGCCGCAGCGGTCGCCCGCCAGACGGCTCCTGCTCCAGATCGATCCAGATCCAGTGCCTCGCGGCCCCGACGTTCAAATCGATGGCCGCGAGCTGCTCGGGCGCGTGATGGCCGACGTCGATGACTTGCTGCTGCGCCGCCTCGGTGGCCCACAAGGCAGTCGTCGTCCACCTGCCCTCCGGCGTCTCCTCCACGAGCCGGATGCGGTGAAGTTGCCCCCCAGACCGGTCGAGTCGAACCGAGCGCCGCTGAATCCATGCAGGGTCGTCGCTGGCAGACAGCGCGGTACTCATGCCAGGGCTGAAGGCGAAGTCGTCGGTGGTCAGGCCCTTCTCGTGCATCCAGGCGGCGAAGAGGGGCTCGACCCGACGCGCGATCTCCCCGTCGGTGTCATCGAGCACAGCCCGGTACACCAGTGGCACGTCAACTCCCCCGTGGGCAACCGCATGAGTCCGGCGTCACGCCGGCTGCCTTTGCTAACACAGATGGACGACGAAAATGGTTCCCCCGCGCTCGTTCGAGGGATAGCGAGTGCACCCGCGCCGCACCTGCCACTCATGGCGCCATCGACGGAGCCCTTCGCACTCGCACCCGGTGCGCGAGGCACCTCCCGTGGCCCCTGTTGCGAGTAGCAGTAGGTGAGGAAGAAGGGGCCGTGGTTGCGCCGCCGGTGTTATCCGAGCTGATCACGAGCCGGAACCCTCCCGTGACGGTGGTCCTGGGTACGGTCACGGGACGATGACGGACCTTCCCTACACCTCGCAGCACGCTCACATCGGCGAGCGCACCCACTGGCGCCTGGAGGACCTCACGCCCGGGGCGCGAGTTCTCGGCGTAACAGCTACGGGGTCAGTCTCGGTCATCGACGTCTCGTGGCATGGGGCAAACGCCGTCACGCTCACCTATCGCGACGACTCCGGCCAGGTCGCGGAAACCCTTCTGTATCGGGACGTCGAGGCCCGCCTGCGCGTGGAGCAGCCGTCCCGCGCGTACGCCTTCGACGGCGATCCGCACCTCTTTCGGCTCGCGGCTGAGGCGCTGCGCATCCGCATGGCCTCCCGCTTCGACCCCATGCTGGCGGTCAGCACCAGTGACCTCGAGCCGCTGCCGCACCAGATCAAGGCCGTGTACGGCGAGCTGCTGCCGCGCACCCCCCTGCGCTTCCTGCTCGCCGACGACCCGGGCGCCGGTAAGACGATCATGGCGGGCCTCTACATCAAGGAGCTCAAGCTCCGTGGTGACCTGGCGCGCTGCCTCATCGTTGCCCCGGGCAGTCTCGTCGAGCAGTGGCAGGAGGAACTGCTCGACAAGTTCGGCCTGCGCTTCGAGCTTCTGACCCGCAGCATGATCGACGGGCTGCTCGACGAAAGCGCCTTCGATCGCTATCCGCTGCTCATCGCTCGCATGGACCAGCTCAGCCGGTCGGAGGAGCTGCAGCAGCAGCTCGAGCGCGCCGATTACGACCTGGTCGTCGTCGACGAGGCCCACCGCATGTCCGCGCACTACTTCGGCGCGGAGCTCAAGACCACCAGGCGCTACGAGCTGGGCCGCCTGCTGGGCCGAGTGACCCGTCACCTGCTGCTCATGACGGCAACGCCACATGCCGGCAATGAGGCCGACTTCCAGCTGTTCATGGCGCTGCTCGACGGGGACCGGTTCGAGGGCAAGTACCGCGACGGGGTGCACTCTGTCGACACCGACGGCCTCATGCGACGCATGATCAAGGAGGACCTCCTCACCTTCGAGGGCAAACCGCTGTTCCCCGAGCGTCGCGCGGACACGCTGGCTTATGAACTCAGCCCGATGGAGCAGGACCTGTACGAGGCGGTCACGGACTACGTCCGCGAGCAGATGAACCGGGCGGAGCAGCTGGCCAGGGAAGGTGAGGGCAGGCGTGGAAACACCGTCGGCTTCGCGCTGACCGTCCTGCAGCGGCGTCTGGCGTCCAGCCCGGAGGCGATCCTTCGCAGCCTGGAGCGGCGACGCCGGCGGCTGGAGGCTCGCCGGGTTGAGCTGCAGCAGCCTGGTGGTGGCAGCGACTTCGAACGGCGTCTGGCGGCACTGCTCGGCAGGGCCCAGCAGCTGGACGAGGAAGAGCTGGACGACCTGACCGGCGAGGAGCGCGAGGCCGCCGAAGACGCCGTCGTCGACTCCGCGAGCGCCGCCCGCACCATCGCCGAGCTCGATAAGGAGATCGCCGTGCTCGGCGACCTGGTGAAGCTGGCCACGCGGGTCCGACTGTCGGGCACGGACAAGAAGTGGACCGAACTGCGCAGCCTGCTGCTCGACGACGAGGCGATGTACGACCGCGACGGCGCGCGGCGGAAAATCATCATTTTCACCGAGCACAAGGACACCCTGAACTACCTCGTCGACCAGGTCCGCACGTTGCTCGGCCGGGATGAGGCGGTGGTCGCCATCCACGGTGGCGTCGCGCGCGAGCAGCGCCGGGCCGCGCAGGAGCTGTTCACCCAAGACAAGGACACCGTGGTCCTGCTGGCAACCGACGCTGCGGGTGAGGGACTAAACCTGCAGCGAGCTCATCTGATGGTCAACTACGACCTGCCCTGGAACCCCAATCGCATCGAGCAGCGCTTCGGGCGCATCCACCGGATCGGGCAGACCGAGGTGTGCCGGCTGTGGAACCTGCTGGCCAAGGACACCCGCGAAGGTCAGGTATTCCAGCGGCTGCTTGACAAGGTGGAGGAGCAGCGGCGCGCCTACAAGGGCAAGGTCTTCGACGTCCTGGGCGAGGCTTTCGAGGGGCGTCCGCTGCGCGACATCCTTATGGAGGCGGTCCGATACGGCGACCGTCCCGAGGTCCGCGCTCGGCTCGACCAGGTGATCGACGCCGAGGTCAGCGAAGGCCTCGACCGGCTCATGCAGGACCGCGCGCTGGGCCTCGAAACCCTCGCTGACGCCGACGTCGCCACGCTGCGCCGCCGGATGGAGGAGGCGCGAGCTCGCCGGCTCCAGCCGCATTACGTTCAGGCGCTGTTTGCCGAGGCCTTCCGCCACCTCGGTGGCCGGCTGAGCCCTCGGGAGTCCGGACGGTTCGAGGTCACCCACGTCCCGGCCGAGGTGCGCGACCGGGACCGGCAGATCGGTACGGGGGCGCCGGTGCTGCGTCGCTACGAGCGGATCTGCTTCGAGCGCGAGCACGTCCGCCTGCCGGGCAAGCCCAAGGCCGATCTCATCGCGCCCGGCCACCCGCTGCTCGACGCGGTGATCGATCTGGTCGTCGAGCGCTACGGCACGCTGCTCAAGAGCGGCACCGTGCTCGTTGACGCGCAGGACGTCGGGGAGGAGCCGCGCCTGCTGGTCGCACTGACCCAACGCATCGATGACGGGCACACCCTGCCGCGGACCGTCTCCCAGCGCTTCGACTTCGTGGAGATCGGTCGGGACGGCGCCCAGCGCTCCGCCGGCCCGGCGCCCTACCTGGACTACCGGGCTGCCACGGCGGACGAGAGCGCACTGCTTGTCAGCGTCCTCGACGAGCCGTGGCTCGCGGAGGGTGTCGAGCGGCTGGCGGTCAGTTGGGCCGTTGAGCACGGTGCGAGCGAGCACTTGACCGCCGTGCGGGAGCGGGTGCACGCCGGTGTTGAGCGGACCCGCAAGGAGGTCAAGCAGCGTCTGACCCAGGAGATCAACCACTGGGACCTGCGCCACGCTGACCTGCTCGACCAGCAGGCCGCCGGCCGGCAGCTCAAGATCCGCCCGGAGACCGCGGAGCGGCGAGCGCGCGATCTAGAGGCCCGACTTGCGCAGCGTCTGGCCGATCTCGATGCCGACGAGGCGCTCCGTCCGCTGCCGCCGGTGGTGGCAGGTGGAGCGCTCGTGGTCCCGGCCGGGCTGCTCGATCGTCTCGCGGGCCGGCGGGACCAGCCTGTGGCGACGTACGCCAAGGACACCGCGGAGGTCGACCGGCGTGCCGTCGCCGCCGTGATTGCTGCGGAACACTCGTTGGGTCGCCAGCCGGAGGAAATGCCGCACAACAACCCGGGCTTCGACATCCGTTCGCTCACCGAGGACGGGCACCTGGTGTTCATCGAGGTGAAGGGACGGATCGAGGGAGCTGACGACTTCTCCGTGACACGCAACGAAGTGCTGTTCGGCAAGAACGCAGACCGATACAGGCTCGCTCTCGTAAGGGTGTCCCGGGACGGCGCCGACCACGACGAGGTTCGCTACCTGCAGGACCCGTTCAGGGACTTCGACTTCGGCGAATTCGCTGCCGACGCCGTCCGGGGTGACTGGGCAGCCATGTGGGACCGCGGGCAGCAGCCGGCATGAGCGCAGCGGCGCCCGGGGCGGTCACCCACCGCTCGCTGTTGAGCCTTCGCGCTGCCCCCGAGGAGGTGGCACGCGCTCTCGACGACACAGGAGGGTCAACGATGGCTTCGGATGCTGGTCAGTTGATGTTGGCTCCCTGGGCCGCCGCTGGTGGGGAACCGGATGCTATTAGCGCAGAGGCACATGTGTGGCCGGTGGCTTCCTGCGCGACGGTTGTAGCCACCTCGGGAGGTCATGTTGCCGCTGAGAAGGGGCCCGTCACCGAGTCCGAGGCCGTGCAGAGCCTCAACGCGCTCATCAACGCGTCCATGCGCTACAACGAGTCCCGGGCATACGAAGAGCTCGTGGCTTTCATCCGTAGGTTCCACTGGTACGCGCCATTCAACGCCCTGCTTGTCCACATCCAGCGACCTGGCGCAACGTACGTCGCCACCGCACGGCGCTGGCAAGACTTGAGACGTGACGTCGCTGTCGATGCGCAAGTCGTAATGATCCTCCAGCCCTTCGGGCCGGTGATGTTCGTGTACGACGTCAACCAGACGTCGCCGATGCCCGGAGCTCCTCCGCTGCCGCCCGAGGTGCTCGACCCTTTCGTGACGCGTAGCCGGCTCACCAAGGCCCGTGCCGACAACCTCTGGTCGCGACTGGTGACGAGTGCTGTGCGCGACGGGGTGTACATCGATCGCGTGGACCACGGGACCGGGAGCGCCGGCTTCATCGCCACGGCCTCGGGCAGGCGGGCACAGGAGCACGTGGTGCGCGTCAGGCCGAGCAAGCACACGGTGTCCGTTCCAGTCCGTTACGACCTGAGGGTGAACCGTGCTCAGCGCGGCGCGTCGGCCCTTGCGACTCTCGTTCACGAACTCGGGCACCTTTACTGCGGTCACCTAGGGACGCCGGACGCCAAGTGGTGGCCTGATCGGCGTGCGGTTTCCCACGTGGCGTCGGAGTTCGAGGCCGAGTCGGTCGCGGCCATCGTCATGCAGCGCTGGGATTCGAGCGTTGAACTCCCACCGCACCTGGCGCAGTACCTCAAGAAGGAAAGCAGACTCCCGGCCGACGTGTCGTTGGAGCGCATCGTCAAGTCGGCAGAAGACATCCTGGCCATGGCGAGACACGACCGTCTGCCCCTCCGCGTGCAAGGAAAGAGAAGGAACGAGCAGTGAAACGCAAGCTGATCGAGGTAGCGCTGCCGCTGGAGGCCATCAACCGGGAGTCCGCCCGGGAGAAGTCCATCCGGCACGGTCACCCCTCCACGCTGCACCTGTGGTGGGCGCGCCGGCCGTTGGCTGCCTGCCGAGCGGTGCTGTTCGCGCAATTGGTCGATGACCCGTCCGCGCACCCTGAACGGTTCCCGACTGAGGAGGACCAGGCGCTTGAGCGTAAGCGGCTGTTCGACCTCATCGAGCGCTTGGTCGTGTGGGAGAACGCCGGCGACGAGCGGCTGCTTCGTGAGGCGCACGCCGAGATCGCCAAGTGCTTCGACGGCGACCCGCCGGCGGTCCTCGACCCATTCGCCGGCGGCGGGTCGATCCCGCTCGAGGCGCAGCGGCTCGGACTTGATGCGCATGCGAGCGACCTCAACCCAGTCGCGGTGCTCATCAACAAGGCGCTCATCGAGATTCCGCCGCGGTGGGCCGGGCAGCCGCCCGTCTTCCCCGGCGCCGCCGACTCCAAGCTTGGCGGCTGGCCGCGCGCCACCGGGCTCGCCGAGGACGTGCGGCGGTATGGCGCGTGGCTGCGCGACGAGGCCGAACGTCGCATCGGCCACCTGTACCCGAGTGCGACCCTGCCCGACGGCACAAAGGCCATGGTCATCGCTTGGATCTGGGCACGCACGGTCGTCTGTCCCAACCCCGCCTGCGGCGCGACCATGCCGCTCGTCAGCAGCCTCTGGCTGAGCAAGAAGAAGGGCCGGCCGACGTGGTTGCGCCCACGGCCTGCCGGAGACCATGTCGACTTTGAGGTCGTCACCGGCGCAGGGGGGCCACCCGATCCGCCCAAGCTCGGCCGTGGCGCGAAGTTCCGCTGCCTCGTCTGCGGGGATGTCACCTCCGACGCCTACATCAAGGCCGAGGCCATCGCCGGGCGTATGGGGCAACAATTGCTCGCGACCGTCGCCGAGGGCCAGCGGCAGCGCGTCTACATCCCGGCAACCTCAAGCCACATCGCTGCCGCGGACGTACCTCGGCCCGACGACGTCCCCGACGGGGAGCTGGCCGACGATCCCCGCAATATCTGGTGCGTAAATTACGGCTTGCGGACGTTTGCAGACCTCTTCACATCTCGGCAACTTGTCGCGCTCACCACCTTTAGTGACCTCGTGGCAGAAGCCCGCGCGAAGATTGCCTCCGACGCCGCTAACCTCGATCGACGCGAGGCCGCCGCTTACGCCGACGACGTGGCGACGGCGATGAGCTTCGCGCTAAGTCGAGTGGCCGATTACCACAACGCGCTATGTACTTGGCGCAGCGACCCAAAGAATGAGGGAGTCGGTCACCTCTTTGCACGACAGGCCATCCCTATGGTTTGGGACTTTTGTGAGGGGAACCCCTTCAGCGCGTCTTCTGGTAACTGGCTGGACGCTTTCGTGTGGCCCTCGAAGGTGTTGGAACGCCTGCCTGCGAGAGCACGCGGATACGCGCAACAGGCGGATGCCCGGCAAGTGAATGCCGCCGCGGTGGTCAGTACTGACCCGCCTTACTACGACAACATTGGCTATGCCGACCTTTCAGACTTTTTCTACGTCTGGCTTCGCCGGGCGCTCGTCGATGTTCACCCGAGCCTACTGTCGACGATGCAGACGCCCAAGAGCGACGAGCTGGTGGCGACGCCGTACCGCTTCGGCGGCAGCAAAGTGAAAGCAGAGGAACACTTTGAGACCGGCTTTGTCAGCACCTTTACTCGCATTCGCCAAGACCATCGTCCCGATATTCCTGTGACGGTCTTCTACGCCTTCAAACAAGCGGAAAGTGACGACAGCGGGACCGCCTCCACTGGCTGGGAAACTATGCTCAACGGCCTCATTGAGGCCGGACTGACCGTCACCGCAACTTGGCCGATGCGGTCGGAGATGAGCAACCGCATGATCGCGGCCGGAAAGAATGCACTCGCGTCATCTATTGTCCTCGCCTGCCGCCCGCGTAGGGATACCGCCGAGGCCACTACACGCCGCGGTTTCTTGCAGGCGTTGAAGGACGAGCTGCCTGGGGCGCTGAAGGAGATGCAGCAGGGCTCGCTGGCCCCGGTGGACTTGGCGCAGGCTGCCATCGGCCCGGGCATGGCGGTGTTCACCCGTTACCGCTCCGTCGTGGAGGCGGACGGGACACCGATGACCGTCCGAACCGCGCTGGCGCTCATCAACCACGCCCTCGACGAGGTGCTGAGCGAGCAGGAAGGCGACTTCTCGGCCGATACCCGCTTCTGCGTCAAGTGGTTCAGCCAGTTCGGCTGGGACGAGCAGCCCTACGGCGTCGCCGACTCCTTGTCCAAGGCGGTGGCGACGAGCGTCGACGGACTGGTCCGCGGCGGGGTGTTTTGGGCGCGCGCCGGAAAGGCGCGGCTGGTCGGCCTCGACGAGCTCTCCGAAGGCTGGAACCCGCTGGCCGACGAGCGTCTCAGCGAATGGGAAGTCGTCGTCCGGCTGGCGCACGCACTGGACCGGAAGGGCATCGACGAAGCCGCCCGGCTGATGGCCCTCGCCGGCCAACAGATGGACCTCGACACCACCAAGGAACTGGCCTACCTGCTCTACAGCGTCTGCGAGAAACGAGGCTGGACCTCCAGTGCCGCGCTCTTCAACGGCCTGGGCACCTCCTGGTCCGATCTGGCTGCCGCCGGCCACAGCGCGTCTGTGCCGGTCGGCGCGCAGGGGGAGATTGATTACCGCGACGATGAGGAGGAGGCCTGATGGCCACGAGCAACCGCGACCGGGTCGGCCGAGGCTTCGAGCTCCTCGCAGAAGGCCTGGAGCCGTTCGTCGACCAGCTGATGAGCGCGGCCGCCGGGAGCGGCGGTGACTGGCTCGCGCTGCTCGCGGCACGCGAGAGTGCCAAGCACGGCGGCGCCAAGACCTACGACAAGCACGACCCAGCCGTACTGCTCAAGGTTCTGACCGAAGAGTGGCGGGTGTTCAAGGACCGGCTGTCGCGACCCGAGCAAGCTATGGCCAGCGAGCTGCGCGACGTCCGCAACAAGTGGGCGCACAACGCCGCGTTTAACAGCGACGACACCTATCGAGCGCTTGATTCGATGGAGCGCCTACTCACCGCCGCCGATGCTCCCGGCCAGGCCGAGGAGCTGCGCAAGTTGCGGCTGGACCACCAGCGCGCGGCGTACGAGGCCGAGACGCGAAAGGTCGTCAAGGCCGCAGGCATCCCCAGCGTCCCTGGCACGGGCATCAAGGCCTGGCGCGACGTCGTCACGCCGCACCGCGACGTCGCCAGCGGCGACTTCAACGCCGCGGAATTCGCCGCCGACCTGCACAAGGTCGCGCTCGGCGAGAGCGGTCAGGAGTACGTCGACCCGGTCCTGTTCTTTCAGCGCACGTACCTCACCGAAGGGCTCCGCGACCTGATCGGCAGGGCCGCTCGCCGTCTTTCCGGCGACCTCAATGCCAGCCCGGTGGTCAACCTGCAGACCAACTTCGGCGGCGGCAAGACGCACTCGATGCTGGCGCTCTACCACCTGGCGTCAGACGCGCCGGTGACGTCCTACCCGCAAGAGGTGCAGGAGGCGCTCGGCAACGCGGACCCGTCGGCGCTCGGCCGCGTCAGTCGTGTCGCGCTGGTCGGCACGCACCTGTCCGCCGGGTCGGCGACCGCCAAGGAGGACGGTACGCAGGTCAACACGTTGTGGGGCGAGCTCGCTTGGCAACTGGGCGGCCGGGCGGCCTACGACGTCGTCGCCGAGGCAGACCGCACTAAGACCAATCCGGGGCAGGCGCTGGCGGACCTGCTCTCGCAGCACGCGCCTTGCCTAATTCTGATCGACGAGTGGGTCGCCTACGCCCGGCAGCTTTACGGCCGCGACGCCAAGGACGTCGCGGGCGGCGACTTCGACACGCAGTTCACCTTCGCGCAGACCCTCACCGAGGTCGCCAAGACGATCCCCGGTTGTCTCGTCATCATTTCGATCCCCGCGTCGAGCGAGTCCAGTGACGCCGAATCAAGCAGTACCGACCTCGAAGTCGGCGGAGCGAACGGCCGGCTGGCACTCGAGCGGCTGCAGAACGTCGTGCGACGCGTCGCCGACCAGTGGCGACCGGCGTCGGCGAACGAGTCCTTCGAGATCGTGCGTCGCCGACTCTTCGTCGAGCCGGACGCCCAAGCCAAGCGCGACATCGCCGCGGTGGCACGGCAGTTCGTGCAGTTCTACGCCGAGCACCCGGGGCAATTCCCGCGCCAGTGCAGCGAGGTGGCGTACGAGGATCGGATCAAGGCCGCCTATCCCGTCCACCCGGAGCTGTTCGACCGGCTGTATGAGGACTGGTCCACGCTGGAGCGGTTCCAGCGAACGCGCGGCGTGCTGCGTCTGATGAGCGCGGTCATCCACGCGCTCTGGGCGTCGGGCGACGCCGGGCCGCTGATTATGCCGGGGTCTGTGCCGCTAGAGCTTGCCAACGTCTCCGGTGAACTGACGCAGTACCTGCAGGACGCCTGGAAGCCGATCGTCGACGCCGACATCGACGGTGAAGGCTCAACGCCGGTGCGCATCGACGCGGAGCGAGACACCTTCGGCAAGCGGGCGTTGACCCGACGCATCGCGCGCACAATCTTCCTGGGCTCGGCACCGACGCTGCAGACAGCATCCAAGGGCATCGAGCGGCAGCACGTGTGGCTCGGTGTCGGCATCCCAGGCGACACCGTCGGCAACTTCGGTTCAGCGTTGGAGGTGCTGGGGCAGCGGGCGACGTACCTCAACGTCGATGGCGCCCGTTACTGGTACGACACCGCGGTGACGGTCAACCGCACGGCACAGGACATCGCTGAGCGCCTGCGGGAGCACCCTGAGGAGGTTTGGGCCGAGGTCGTCCGCCGGCTTGCAGTGGAGCGCTCGGCGCGGGGTGACTTCGCGACGGTGCAGGTCTGCCCGGAGGACACCGGCGCCGTCCCGGACACCGAAGAAGCCAAGCTCGTTGTCCTGCACCCGCAGCACCTGCACGGGCGCGGACAGGACGACTCGCCGGCGCTGCGCTTCGCGCGGCAGTGCCTCGACACGCGCGGCGCCTCCCAGCGCACCAACCGCAACTCCCTCGTGTTCCTTGCTCCCGACCGACAGCGGTGGGAGGAACTCGCCGGTGCGACGGCGGACTATCTCGCGTGGCGCGACGTTGCCGAGCGCGCGGACGACCTCAACCTCACCGCGCAGCAGAAGGCCCAGGCCGAGCGGCGGGCATCCCAGGCCGACGAAGCTGTGCGGCTTCGTATCTTGGCCACGTACATCTGGGCGATCGTGCCGGAGCAGCCGGACGCGGCCCGGCCGGTCTCGTTGACCGTCCAGAAGGCGGAGGGGTCGCAGGAGCGGCTGGCCGATCGGGTTAGTGCCAAACTCCGTCAGGGCGGCCTACTGGCGACGACGTATGGCATGCGCAACGTTCGGATGGATCTCGACGGTCCACTGCGGAGTGTGTGGGACAAGGGGCACGTCAGCGTCGGTGAGCTGTGGGGCTTCTACTGCCGGTATCCCTACCTCGGTCGCCTGCGGGATCGGACGGTGCTCGAAGGAGCGCTCCGGTCCGCACTCGACGACATGATGTGGGAGCTGGACGGCTTCGCGCTCGCGGACGGATACGACGAGGCGACCGGCACCTACCAGGGGCTTGCCACGTTTCCCGGGGGGAGCATGGGGACGCTCACGGACGCGGTGCTCGTGGTCCACCCCAAGCTCGCCCAGCAGCCCGAGCGGCCCACCCCCGGTACGACCGGCCAGTTCACGACTCCGGCGTCGACGACGGTCAACACCACAGCCGTTATCGAGCCGAGCCAGTCGACAGCCGCAGCCCGGGAGAACACGCGCTTCTTCGGCGTGGCCAACGTTGATCCCGAACGCTATGGCCGCGACTTCACACGCATTGCGCAGGAGGTTCTCCAGCACCTCACCGGGCCGGGTGTGAACCTGGAGGTCACCGTCGAGATCTCGGCGACGAAGGCCGACGGCTTCCCGAGCGACAAGGTCCGAGTGGTGACCGAGAATGCCCGGACGCTCAAGTTCGACCAGTACGGCTTCGAGGCGGAGTAGGACACCGGTAGATGGCCATCAGCACCGCCCACATGCCTATCAGCGAGTTGATGGGCAAGGTCACCCGAGGGGAACTCCGCCTGCCGGAGATCCAGCGGGGATACGTGTGGAAGCCCCCACAGGTCGCCAAGCTGCTGGATTCGCTGTACCGCGATTACCCATCCGGCTCGCTGCTCCTCTGGGAGGCGGAGTCCGACCCCGAGACACGACCGATGAGGACCTCGGCCGGGACGCAACCCGCTGCCCAATCGGCTCTCTACCTGCTCGACGGGCAGCAGCGCCTCACGTCCCTACACCGTGTCTTCAGCGGTCACCCGAACGCCGACATCGTCTTCAACGTAGAAACCGAGTCTTTCCAGAACCAGAGTGCGGCGACCAAGAAGGATCCCCGCTGGCTCAGGGTGCACGACTTGCTGCACGGCACACAGATGTATCAACTTGTCAGTGGCATGAAGCAGGCACTGCCCGCCCTCGATGAGCAAACCGTTTTCGACCGAATCACCCGCGTACACCGAATCAAGGACTACCGCTACTACCTAGAGACGCTGCGCGAGCTTTCGTACCTGGAAGTAACGGACATCTTTGTCCGCGTCAACAGTCGGGGGCGGACGCTCCGCGCCACGGACCTCGCTCTCGCGACGCTCAGTGCACGTTGGCCTGGCGTGCTAGGCAAATTTGAAGGTGAAAGCAGTACTTGGCAGAAGGCTTCGTTCCCTGACCTGGACACGGGCTTCCTCACCCGCGCCATGACCGCGGCGCTCCTCGGTCGCGGCCCGTCCCAATGGTCTCTGGGCCGCTTAACCGCAGCGACCGACGAGGAGCTCGACACTGCCTGGGCGACCGTGCGTCGCGGGCTCGCACACCTCGTGCCACTGCTGAAGAACAACCTCGGCGTGCAGCACTCGTCACTGCTGCCTTCTGTGCTCGCCCTCGTGCCTCTGGTGGTGCTTCTGGGCGAGCGCCCAGACGCCCCGCTGGCTGAGCGAGACCGCGACGCTCTCCTATATTGGTTGCTGGCAGCCACTATCCGGAACCGCTACAGCGGCTCGACGGACACCGTCCTCAGCCAAGACATTCCCGCCGTCAGGAAGCCCGACGGGATTCGAGCTCTCCTCGACAACCTGGGGCTGCTCGGCGGTCGGGTGTCGGTATCTTCCGAGGATCTTGCGGGGCGCGGGCAAGGCAGCCCCTACTTCTTCTTGAGCTTCCTTGTGGCGAAGCGCGCGGGGGCTACGGATTGGTGGTTCGGTAGTGCGATCGACGCCACGGCGCAAGGCAGCCAGAAGCTGCAATACCACCACATACATCCGCGAGCCACGCTGAAGCAGAAGTACTCCAAGCATGACATCAACGACCTGGCGAATCTTGCATTCATCTCAGGGAAGGCCAACCTGAAGATCTCGGACCGCTCGCCGTCGGCCTATTTTCCTGAGCTCGAACAGATGGGCGCCGAGAGCCTGGCGAAGCACTTCGTTCCCGACGACTCATCACTACGGACCGCGGACTCCTATCCGGCTTTCGTCTTGCGCAGGCGCGAGATGCTTGCAGAAGCCATGACGTCCTTGCTGAACTCGTTGGCACCGGCCTACCTTGGACCGGCTACTAACGGGACGGATCCGCTGACGGGATTGTCCCTTGATCTTGATCTTTACCAGAGCAGCTGGGACGAGCCGAAGCTCGTTGTGCGAGCGACTACCCCGAGCAGTGAATGGCGTTGCATACTTGATTTGAGCGCTTTTGAGCAGGCTCTCGATGAGGCCGCCCAAGGTGTCGTGAGCGACCTAGCCTTATCCGGGGCCGACGGAGTCGTGCGGCCGGCGGACAACGGCCTCGAGGTGGAGTTGGGCCCGTTCGTCGTGGAAGGGCGACGTGAGGATTGGCAGTCGGCTCTCGACAGAGAGCGAGCCGACGCGATTCCGCTCTCTCAGCTACCCCATATTGACGCCGTCGCATGGGAAGGCGAGCGAGCCCGCTTCCCCATCGCCAGCAGTGACTGACGACATACACGCCTGACCTGGGTCAGAATCGCGCATTGCGCGGCGCCGTTAGAGGCGGTCAATCCAGGTGTCTCCGTCGCGGTCGTCCCACGCGGACCCTTGACTGCCCTCTCGCGCCGGACTGAGCCACGACAGGACTTGCAACGCCTCAGCACGCGTTAAGGACCGCAACGCCTCAACGGGGCGCCCTACGGCAGCCTCGACTGCTTGCTGCCGCTCGTCCATCGTGGTGAAGTCACGGGCGGTCAGCGCTGTCCTGATGGCGTCGACGAGCCAGTCGGCTATGGGCGCTTCTCGAATAGCCGGCTGATCCGACTCCTTCACTGGTTCGTCACCGAAGAGCGAGAGGTCAGCTGGCACGCGTTTGATGGTATGGGTCGTGACGGCGGCCGTGCACAACGGAACAGATATCCCATCGTCCGTGATCGTTCGGCGCCCTACGCCGACACCGAGCACGAGACGTGGGAGCCGGCTCTCGAGGGGGCTGACCGGCGTCGGCAGGCCTGCGCATCCGTCAAGGTCGACCCGACGACGGAGGTGTCCCGCGCCGCTGCCGTCGTCGTCAGCTCGTCGCCAGCTACGGCTGCTGCGGCGCCCAGCGACGCGACCGTGGCAACCGCGCAGGCGACGTCCACGTGGGGGAATGCCCGAGCCAAGCCGATGACAAAGCCCGGCCCCTCCGCCCGACCCGCGGACGCCTTGACTCCACCGGCCCCACTGTCGAGCTCAGCTAGCTAATCAGGTGTACCGGCCAGAATCGGGTTGAGCTCCGGTGCGGAAACGCGCCACCAAGCAACTCACCCTCCACGGTTCTCCTTGGTACCGACGCGACAGTTACGAATCGGCACGAACACTGCCCGCACGCGCTCGAGTTGACAGCGGGCGGCACTTGGGCACGATGACCTGGGCGGACGCCGTCGGGGCGCCGCGCGCCTGTCCCCGGAAGGGAGGGCGTCATGCACGCCCGCACCACCACGATCACCGCCGACCCGTCCCGCATCGACGCCGGCATCGCCGACGTCCGCGACAACGTCATGCCCGCCGTGAGCGGCATGGACGGCTGCGTCGGGCTGTCGATGCTGTGCGACCGCGACTCCGGCCGCTGCATCGTCACCACCGCCTGGGAGAACGAGGACGCCATGGCCGCGACCCGCGACGCGGTCCGGCAGATGCGCGAGCACGCGACCCAGCAGTTCGGCGCCGAGGCACCCGAGGTGCGCGAGTGGGAGATCGTGGCGATGCACCGGCTGCACCCCGTGAACGACGACTCCTGCGCCCGGGTCACCTGGTCCCGCGTCGACCCGGCCACCCTCGACAAGGTCCTCGACGTCTTCCGCACCGACCTCATCCCGCGGATGGACGAGATGCCCGGCTTCTGCAGCCTCAGCCTCATGCTCGACCGGCAGACCGGCGACAACTCCCTCACCGCCGTCTACGCCGACCGCCGCTCCATGGAGGCCTCCCGCCAGCGGGCCATGTACATCCGCGACGAGTTCCGCAGGGCGCTGCGCATGTCGGCCACCGACGTCGCCGACTTCGACGTCGTCCTGCACCACCTGCGGGTCCCCGAGCTGGTCTGAGGGACGGCCTCCCCCGGCGCCCGCAGAGGCCGGTGCATCGACCACCCGTGGGCCGGGGCGGCGGGGCACGTCCCACCGCGCCGGGCCGGTGGTCGCGCGAGCCGGCTCGCGACGCCGGGCATCAGGCCGCGTTCAGCCGGTACAGCGCGGTGTGGTGGACGTGCAGCACCGGCTCTCCGCCGGCCAGCACGAGCGCGTCGTACCGGACCTCGTCGTGGCGGCCACGCCGGCCCACGTCGGTGACCCGACCGTGCGCGGTCAGCTCCACGGGCAGCCGCGCGAGGCCGAGGAAGCGGCAGTCGCTGGAGGTGTGGATCCACGGCCCCAGGGCGACGTTGCGCATGAGCAGCTCGTTGACCAGCCGCAGCAGCAACCCCGGGTGCACCAGCGCCTCCCGCCGGTACAGCTCCAGCGGCTCGCCGATGGCATCCAGGTACCACGCGTTGCGCTCCGCCGTCCCGGCCTCGGAGACGCTGCCCATCGGGCCGACGACCGGGTCGGCCACCGGCTCGGGCGGTGCCGCGACCTGCCGGAAACCGGTGAGATCGGGCCGGTCCGCGCCGAGCCCGGCCGAACCGACGCACCGCACCTCCCCCGACGGGTGGCTGACCGTGAGCCGGCCCTCGGCCGGATCGACGAGCAGCTCGTCCCCGTCGTAGGTGGGCCGCCGGAAGCGCAGGTCGATCCGGCCCCGGGAGAGCCACTCCGCTCCCCAGGCGGCCACCAGCGGCGTCGTCGTGCGGGCGAACAGCTCGACGCCGGGCACCAGCGCCCCGGAGAACCCGTAGCGCCGCGCGACGTCGTCCTCGTGGATCTTGTTGGTCGACTCCTCGACGACGCGGGCCACGAAGCGGTGTGGTTCGGGATCGGTCACGTCGCCGGATGCTGCCGTGCCGGCCACCCGGTGTCGACACCCGCGGCTGAGCATCCCGCTCGCCCTCCGCGCCTTTCCGGAGCGGATCGTCCGTCCCGAGCAGGACGCCGCCTGCCCGTAGAGCACCACCGGTCACGCAGCCGCGGCAGCCCGCCGATGAGGCAGCCATGACCAGTGGACATGTCGGTCCTGCGGAAGCGGCGCACGCGGCGGCGGCCAGCGCCATCCAGGAGCTCTACGACGAGGCGCTCCGTCACCTCGACGCCGTCGCCCGCTCCCTGGAGGCGGCCGGCCCGGCGGCGCAGGAGGCCGGCGAGCCGCCGAAGCCCCGTACGGATGCGGTTCACCCGACCCTGGAGCTCCCCCGCCGGCTGCTCTCCCCGGTGGCCGACGCAGCCTGACGAGCGCCGAGTGGTCGCTCGGGGCCGGCTGGGTCGAGGATGCGGCATGCCCTTCATCCAGATCACGATGATCGCCGGCCGCACCGAGGAGCAGAAGCGCGATCTGCTCGCCGCGGTCAGCCAGGCCACGACCGACAGCATCGGCGCTCCGCCGGAGACGGTGCGGGCCTGGATCGTCGAGGTGCCGCCGACCGACATCGCGGTGGCCGGCGAGACGCACGCCGACCGCCGCGCGAGGGCCGACCAGGGCTGAGCCTGAATCCACCGGTCCTGAGCGGGTGATCGGTGTGGCAACGAGAAGAGGGTGCTTCTGAGCTGGACGATCACGGTTACCAGGCCAAGATCGT
>NZ_SSXC01000038.1 GCF_021699055.1 Blastococcus sp. MG754426
CCTCCGAGGTGCCGGTGCTCGACCGGCCCGAGGAGCACTACGAGCCGCCCGCGCCCCCGCCGCTACCGGTCCCGGCCCCGGCGGTGCTCTACGCGTTGCTCCTGGTGCTCACCGGCATCCTGCTCATCGGCGTCCCGTCGGTGATCGGGCTGTCGGCGGACGCCGGTCTCGTGCTCGGCGTGGCGGTGGTGGCCGGCGGCGCGGCCCTGCTGGTCTCCCGCATGCGCGACCGCTCCGACGACGGCGACGACGGCGCGGTGGTCTGAGGTGGCCACCGTCACCGGGACCGTCACCGTGACCGGCCACCTCGTGGACACCGGCATCCTCGCCCGCATCCTCGACGACGTCCTCGAGTACGGGGGCGACTACCGGATCGAGAGCCTGGACCTCGGGCGGCAGCACGAGGACGAGTCGACGGCGCTGATCCAGATCACCGCCGACGAGGCCGAGCGGCTCGAGCGGATCCTCATGCGGGTGCAGGTCCACGGCGCCAACGCCGTCGACCCGGGGACGGCGGCGACCCGGCCCGCCCCCGCCGACGGCGTCTTCCCCGACGACTTCTACTCCACCACCAACCTGGAGACCCTCGTCCGGCTGGACGGCGAGTGGCTGCGGGTGCGCAACCCCGAGATGGACTGCGGCCTGGTGGTGACCAGGGAGGGGGGCGGCACGGTGGTGCGCACCGTCCCGGTGAGCGACGTCCGGGCCGGCGACGCCGTCGTCTGCGGGGCGCACGGGGTGCGGGTCGAGCTCCCCGTGCAGGCGCCGCGCGGCGAGGAGGACGACTTCGGGTTCATGTCGTCGGCGGTGTCCAGCGAGAAGCCGCAGGCGCTGCTGGTCCGCCAGATCGCCGAGCGCATGCGCGAGGTCAAGGCGGCCGGGCAGCGGGTGCTGTGGGTGGGCGGCCCGGCCGTGGTGCACACGGGCGCCGCCCCGGCGATGGTGCGGCTGGTCCGCGCCGGCTTCGTCGACGTCCTCTTCGCCGGCAACGCGCTGGCCACGCACGACATCGAGTCGGCGCTGTTCGGCACCTCGCTGGGGGTCGACCTGGCCAAGGGCTCGGGCGTGCCGCACGGCCACGAGCACCACATCCGCGCGATCAACACGATCCGGGCGGCCGGCTCGATCCGGGCGGCGGTCGAGGACGGCGTCCTCACCGGCGGGGTCATGCACGCGATGGTGGCGGCCGGCAAGCCGTTCGTGCTGGTCGGCTCGGTGCGCGACGACGGGCCGCTGCCCGACGTCTTCACCGACGTGATCGAGGGTCAGCGGGCCATGCGCGCCGAGCTGCACGACGTCGGCTTCGCGATCATGGTGGCGACGATGCTGCACTCCATCGCGACCGGGAACATCCTCCCGGCGTCCGTCCCGCTGGTGTGCGTCGACATCAACCCCGCGACGGTGACCAAGCTGGCCGACCGGGGCAGCGCCCAGGCGATGGGCATCGTCACCGACATCGGCCTGTTCCTCGAGCAGCTGGCCCGCGAGCTCTGCTGATCAGGCGTCGCCCTCGGCGACGGCCCTCCTGACCAGGTCGGCGGCGCCGACGAGGCCGGCCTGGGGGCCGAGCTCGGCGACGACGACGCGCGGGCCGGGCCGGAACCCGCGGCCCGGCAGGGCGCGCTCGAGCCGCTCCCGGGCCGGGCCCAGCACCATCTCGCCGAGCACGCTGACCCCGCCCCCGATCACCACCACCTCGGGGTCGAGCACGGCGGCGAGGTCGGCGATCCCCTGCCCCAGCCAGTAGCCGACCTCGGTGACGAGCTCGAGGGCGAGCGGGTCGCCGTCGTGGGCGGCGCGGGCGACGTGCTCGCCGGTCAGCCGGTCGGGCTCGCAGTCGACGCGCTCCAGCAGCAGCGCCGCGGCGGCCGGTGAGGTGCGGGCCACCTCGCGGGCGGTCTGGCCCAGCGCCGTGCCGCTGGCGTACTGCTCCCAGCAGCCGCGGTTGCCGCAGGCGCACAACCGCCCGTCGGGGACGACGCGCATGTGCCCCCACTCCCCCGCGACGCCGTGCGACCCGCGGCGCAGCCGGCCGTCGAGGACGATCCCGCCACCGATGCCGGTGCCCAGGGTGATCATCAGCGCCAGGTCGGCGCCGCGGGCGGCGCCGTAGCGGTACTCGGCCCAGGCCGCGGCGTCGGCGTCGTTGCCCACCCACAGCGGGCGCTGCAGGCGCGCCACGAGGTCCTTGCGCAGCGTCGAGTTCCGCCACGCCAGGTGCGGGCTGAACAGCACGGTGTCGCCGGTGCGGTCGAACCACCCGGCGGCGCCGACGCCGACCCCGACGATCTCGCCCCCGTACCCGCCGGCGAGCTCGTCGACGACGGCGGCGATCGCGTCCTCGGTGTCGCTCACCGAGGCCCCCGGCGTCGCCCGCCGGGCGGTGGCCAGGAGCTCGCCGTCGGGGGCCACCAGGCCCCCGGCGACCTTGGTCCCGCCGATGTCGATGCCGAGCGCCGGCAGGGCCGTCACCTCCGGCCCGGTCACGCGATGTCGATCCGCTGGACGGCCGGGCCGTCGCCGGGCTGCTCCCCGGGACGCGGCCCGGGCGCCTCGCCGGCGCCGTCCTCCGGCTGCTCGGCGAACGACCGCAGGGCGGTCGCCGCGGCGGTGAGGACGTCGGCCAGGGCGGCGGTCACCTCGGGGCGCTCGCCGCGCACGACGGCCGCCACCTGGCACACCGGGCACCAGCGGCAGTCGTCCCCGCCGTGCTCGCCCGCACCGGTGGCAGGCAGCTGCCCGGCCCCTGCGCGGACGGCGTCGAACAGGCGGCGGGCCTGCTCGGCCCACTCGGCACCGCTGGTCATCTGGTCCTCTCCTCGGCCGCCAGGAGGTCGGCCGGCCACTGCTGCGGATCCGGGCGGAAGCTGATCTCGAGGTGCGCGGCGGCGGCGCCGGGGTCGAGCAGCCGGCCCCCGGTCACCTGGCACCGGCGCAGCAACGGGTCCAGGCGCACCGAACGACGATCCTCCCCCACGGACACCACGAGGTCATCGCCCCACCGGGTCAGCCCGACCTCCGCGCGGTCGGCGAAGGGCAGCGGCACGGCCAGCCGCCACCCGCCCTCCCCGCGCTCGGGGGCCGGTGGCACCGGCCCGCCGGACGCCGGGAGGTCGAGCCCGTCGAGCAGCGCGCCGGCGCCGGCCAGGTCCGCCGGCGGCGCCGCGAGCTCGGGCAGCTCGTGCACCGGCGCCACGTCGGCGAGGCCGCTCCGGGCGGCGTCCTGCTCGGCGGCGCGGGCGCGCCACCACTCCCCGGGACCGCCGGCGGGCAGCACCCGGGCGAGCACGGCGGCGATCCGGAGCCCGTGCAGGCCGAGGACGGTCGCCGCGCGGCGCGCCGGTGGGACGGCGGCCCGCTGCGCCCCCGTGGTCAGCCAGACCGCCGTCGTGGTGGCGTCGGCGAGCCGGTCCCGGGCGAGCAGCTGCTCGATGCCGGGCAGGACGTCGAGCACGGCGTCCAGGGGTCCCCGGCGGGCGGCACCGGCCGCCACGGAGGCCGTCCGGACGGCGGCCAGCGCGCGGGCCGTCGGCGGCAGCGCCTGGTCCAACCACCAGCGCAGCGCTCCGGGCAGTGCCGCCAGCGCCAGCCCGTCCGCCAGCGGCCCGGCGTCCACGACCACCAGGTCGGCGTCGGCCGAGCCGAGCGCCGCCAGGAACGCGAGCTCACCGGCGCCCGGCAGGGGCACCACCGAGGTCGCCGGCGGCAGGTCCAGGTGCGGCAGCAGCCCGGCCAGGGCATCGGCGTGACCGCCCCACAGCTCCTCGACCGCCCGGCGGCCGTCCACCCGCCGGACGCGCAGGCCGGGCACCTCGTCGAGGCCGGGCAGGGTGGCCGGCCGGCGGGACAGCAGCACCGTGCTCCGCCCCTCCCGGGCGGCGCGCGCGGCCGCGGCCGCGGCCACCGTCGACGACCCGGCCCCGCCGGAGCCGGTGACCACGAGCGTGCGCACGGCTCAGCCCTCGACGCGCTTCTTGAGCTCCTTGAGCGCGGTGTCGAGGATGACCTTCTCCGCCTTGCGCTTGATCATGCCCAGCATCGGGATGGAGAGGTCGATGGTGATGGAGTAGGTGACCTCGGTGCGACCGCCGGTCGCGACCAGGGTGTAGGAGCCCTCCTGCCGCTTCTGCATCTGCCCCTTGACCAGGGACCAGGAGACGCGGCGGTCGTCGTCCCAGGTGTACTCCAGGACGTAGTCGTCCTTCACCGCGCCGGCGTCGAGGACGAAGTGCACGCGGCGGGCCCGCCCGTCCGCACCGGTCTCGAGCACCTCGACCTTCTTGGCGGCGGCGACCCACTGGGGGTAGGACGGGAAGTCGGCGATCACCGCCATGACCTCGGCCGCAGGCGCCTCGACGACGATCGACTGGGTGGACTGGTCGGCCATGGGCAGCAGGCTAGCCGCTCGGGCCACGGCCGGCCCCGGCACCACGGCACTGCGCTACTGCCCGGTAGCCCGAGCCGCTAGATTGGCCCGGACGTCCCCGCACCGGGGCCCCGGGCGACGGAGCCCGGCGGGCGGTCGGGGAGGAGAGGACCGGGCGTGCGCGAGTTCAGCGTTCCTGCAACCCACGAGGTGGGCCCCGACGAGGCGCTCACCGACATGCTGGCGGCCAACGTGGCCGGCCACGGTGACGAGGTCGGCCTGCGGCGCCGGGTGGACGGCCGCTGGACCGACGTGACCTGGCGGCAGTTCGGCGAGGAGGTCCGCGGCGTCGCCAAGGGCCTGATCGCCGCAGGTGTGGCCGCCGGGGACCGCGTCGCGCTGCAGGCGAAGACCCGCTACGAGTGGACCGTCCTCGACTACGCCATCTGGACCGCCGGCGCCGTCGTGGTGCCGGTCTACGAGACCTCCAGCGCCGACCAGGTGGCCTGGATCCTCTCCGACTCCGGCGCCACCGCCGCCGTCGTCGAGCGCGACGAGCACGCCGCCGCCATCGAGTCCGTCCGCGACCAGGCCCCCGAGCTCAAGGCCGTCTTCGTCATCGAGGACGGCGCGGTGGAGCAGCTGACCGCCACGGGGGCGGAGGTGCCCGACAGCGAGCTGGACGCGCGTCGCGCCACGCTGCGCGCCGACAGCCTCGCCACGCTGATCTACACCAGCGGCACGACCGGCCGGCCCAAGGGCTGCGAGCTGACGCACGGCAACTTCCTGTTCGAGATCGGCAACGGCATCACGCTGCTGGACCGGTTCATGAACGTGCAGGGCTCGCTGCTGCTGTTCATCCCGCTGGCCCACGTGCTGGCCCGGGTCCTGCAGGTCGGCGCCGTCAAGAACCGCACGGTCATCGGCCACACGCCGGACGTGAAGAACCTCGTCGAGGACCTCGGCGAGTTCAAGCCGACGTTCGTCCTCGCCGTCCCGCGGGTCTTCGAGAAGGTGTTCAACTCGGCCAAGGCGAAGGCCGAGGGCGACGGCAAGGGCAAGATCTTCGACAAGGCCGCCCAGGTGGCGATCGACTGGTCGCGCGCCCAGGACACCGGCGGCCCCGGGCTGGGGCTCCGCCTGCAGCACGCGCTGTTCGACAAGCTCGTCTACGGCAAGCTGCGCGCCGCCCTCGGTGGACGCTGCCTGGGTGCCATCTCCGGCGGCGCGCCCCTCGGTGAGCGGCTGGGTCACTTCTTCCGCGGCATCGGGGTCACCGTCTTCGAGGGCTACGGCCTCACCGAGACCACCGCCGCCGCCTCGGTCAACCACGACGACGCGATCCGCATCGGCACCGTCGGCCGCCCGCTGCCGGGGGTGACGTTCCGGATCGCCGAGGACGGCGAGGTGCTCATCAAGGGCGGCATCGTCATGCGCGGCTACTGGAACAACCCGACCGCCACGGAGGAGGCGATCGACGCCGAGGGCTTCTTCCGCTCGGGCGACCTCGGCGAGCTCGACGCGGACGGCTTCCTGCGGATCACCGGCCGCAAGAAGGAGATCCTGGTGACCGCGGGCGGCAAGAACGTCGCCCCCGCGGTGCTCGAGGACCGGCTCCGCGCGCACCGGCTGGTCAGCCAGTGCATCGTCGTCGGTGACCAGCGGCCCTACATCGCCGCGCTGGTCACCCTCGACGAGGAGGCCCTCCCGCTCTGGCTGGAGTCCAAGGGCAAGGACACCGGGCTCACCGCCGCGCAGCTGCGCGAGGACCCCGACGTGCTCGCCGAGCTCGGCGCCGCGGTCGAGGACGCGAACAAGGCCGTGTCGCAGGCCGAGGCGATCAAGAAGTTCACGGTGCTGGCGACCGACTTCACCGAGGACAACGGGATGCTGACGCCGAGCCTCAAGCTCAAGCGGAACGTGGTCATGAAGGAGTTCGGCTCCGACGTCGAGGCCCTCTACTCCCGCTGACGGAGGACCCCCTCGCTCCCACGGCTCGCACGCTCGCCGCGGGCCCCTGCGAGGGGGCCGGCACCGAGGCCCGCCCTGCGCCGCAGGGCGGGCCTCAGTGCGTCGTGAGGAGCTCGTCGAACGTCGCCGCGATCGACGTCCACGACCAGCGCTGCTCGACCCAGGCACGCCCGGCCGCACCCATGGCCCGGGCGCGCACGGGGTCGTCGAGCAGGCGGTCGATCGCGGCCGCGACCGCGGCCGGCGAGCGCGGGTCCACCACGTGCCCGGTGACGCCGTCCCGCACCGCCTCGGGGGCGCCGCCGGAGGTGCCGGCCACGACCGGCCGGCCGCAGGCGGCGGCCTCGAGGAAGACCATGCCGAGCCCCTCGACGTCCAGCCCGCCACGGCGGGTGCGGCACGGCATGGCGAACACGTCGCCGGCGGCGTAGTGGGCGGGCAGCTCCGCGTGGTCCACCGGCCCGGTGAGGACGACGGAGCCCGTCAGCCCCCGGGCGGCGACGGCGCGGCGCAGCTTGGCCTCGTCCGGCCCGCCGCCGACCAGCAGCAGCCGCGCGGACGGGTGGCGGGCGAGCACCTGCGGCCACCCCGCGACCAGCACGTCCTGCCCCTTGCGGGCGACCAGCCGGGACACGCAGACCACGACCGGCGCGCCGCCCAGCCCGTGCCGCTCGCGCACCGCCGTCCCGTCGACGTGCGGGGTGAAGCGGTCGACGTCGACCCCGGGGGAGAGCTGGGCCAGCCGGGTGCGCCCGCCGAGCGGCGGCTCGAGGAGGCTGCGCGTGTACTCGCTGATGTAGGTCAGGACGTCCAGGCCGGAGGCGATGCGCTGCATCACCTGGCGGCTCCCCGGCAGGGCCACCCAACCGGTCTCGTGGCCGTGCGTGGCGCCGACCAGGTGCCGCACCCCGGCCGCGCGCAGCGCGGGGGCGAGCAGGCCCAGGGGGGCCGCCGCACCGAAGAAGGCGGTGTCGCAGCCGTACCGCCCCGCGAGCTCCACGGCCGCGCGCGCCGTGGCGCGGGTCGGGAGGAGCATGCCGGTCGGCCGGCGGACCACCGGGTACGGCAGGGCGGCGTCGTGCTCGGCCGATCCCGGGGAGTCCGATGCCAGCACGACCAGGGAGTCCGGGGGCCGCCGGTCCAGCAGCGCGGCGACGAAGGTCTGGATGCCGCCCTGCCGCGGTGGGAAGTCGTTGGTCACGACGAGGGTGCGTGTCACGGACCCTCCAGCCGGGCCCAGTCCGCGGCCATCGCGAGACGCTGCGCGGTCGTCGGGTGGCTGCCGAAGAACCAGTGCCAGGCCGCCGGCGGGTCCGGGTCGCCGAGGTTGGTGCGGGCCAGCCGCTGCTGCATGTCGACGAACGCCTCCGGGTCACGGGTGAGCTCGAGGGCGTGCAGGTCGGCGCGCTGCTCGATCTGCCGCGACACCAGGTTCTGGACCGGCGTGGCGAGCAGCCCGCCGGCGGACACGAGGAAGAGCAGCAGCGGCACGACCCGGGGGTCGCCGGGGGCCGCGGCACCGGCCCGGCGGAGCAGCGGCGTCCAGCTCAGCAGCCAGCCGAGCAGCGCGGTGGCCGCCCCTGCGCCCAGCGCACCCATGAGCGTGCCGGTGAGCACGTCGTCGGCGGCGACGTGACCCAGCTCGTGCGCGACGATCGACTCGATCTCGCCGTCGGGCAGCTCTCCGAGGAGGGTGTCGTAGACGACGATCCGCCGCGTGGAGCCGAAGCCCGAGACGTAGGCGTTCAGCGCCGTCGTCCGCCGGGAGGCGTCGGAGACCAGCACGTCCTGCACCGGGGTGCCGTTCTCCTCGGCGAGGGCGAGCAGGTCGCTGCGGAGCTCCCCCGCCGGCAACGGCTCGAAGCTGTTGAAGGCCGGCTCGATGACCACCGGGTAGAGGAACGACCCCACGACCACCAGGCCGGCCGCGGCCGCCCCGGCCCACGCCCACCAGCTGCGCGGAGCCCGGCGGACGAGCCAGAGGAGGGCCAGCACCACCACGACGGTCAGCGCCGCGCTGATGGCGAGGGAGACCGCGACGTCGCGCAGCCACAACAGCCAGCTGCGGGTGGACAGGCCGTAGCTTCTGCGCACCGACTCGGCGTAGGCGGACACGGGCAGGGTGACCAGGCGCCCCAGCAGCAGGAGGACCGGCACCGCGACCAGCACCTGCACCGGCCACCGGCCGCCGACCCGCGCACCCACGGCGCGCACGAGGCGGGCGCCCAGCGGGGTCAGCCCGAGCACCGCCGACACCGCCAGGCCCAGCACGAGGGAGAGCAGCGAGGCCGGCCGCAGGGCGTCCGCGAACGCCTCGGCGCGCGCGATCCGGTCGGGCTCCAGCCCGGCGGTCGGATCCGGTTCGGTGTACCCGCCCGGGGGTTCGGGCAGGACGGTCCACGGGGTCCGCACGGCGATGACGACGACGACGGCGATCCCCAGGAGGGCCGCGGTCACCAGGGCGACCCGGCGAGCGCTCACCCGGCCGATCCTAGTGAGCCGGACGAGGAGGGCCGGTGACCCCGGGTGGGGTCACCGGCCCTCCTCGCGGCCGCCGAGGCGCTCGGCCCACGATGGTGCGGGCCGGCTTCCGCGCCTCGGTCCGCTCCTCGCTCGCGCCTCGCTGCGGTGCTCCCGCGGCTGTCACCCGGCGATGCGCCGGGCGCTGTTGTAGCTCCCCATCGAGTCCAGGCTCGCCACCTTCACCGGCTGACCGGACGTCGACGCGTGCACCATCTGGCCGTTGCCGATGTACATGCCGACGTGGCTGACCGGGCTGTAGAAGAACACCAGGTCACCCGGCTGCAGCTGGCTGCGCGAGACGGGCGTGCCCATCTGGCTCTGCGACCGGCTGGAGTGCGGCAGCGTCACACCCGCCGCGGCGTAGGCGTAGGAGGTCAGGCCCGAGCAGTCGAAGGCGTTCGGCCCACCGGCGCCCCAGACGTACGGGTCGCCGATCTGGGCGAGCGCGGTGTTCACCGCGACCTGGGCGGCCGAGCTCGGCGCGGTGACGGCGCTCGGCGCGGGCAGCGCGGCGCCGCCGTGCGCCCGGGCCACCTGCTCCTGCTGCGGCGTGGTGAGCGCCTCGTAGCGGCGCTGGTAGTCGGCGATCTTCGCCTCGAGCTCCTCCTGCTGGGCGGCGATCCGCGCCACCGTGCGCTCGGCGTCGGCGGCGGCCTCCGCTGCGGCGTCGCGGGACCGCTCCGCGTCCTCGGCGGCCTGCGACACCTCGCCGAGCACCGCGTTGGTGTGCCCGGCGATGGCGTCGAGGGTGCCGAGCTGGTCGACGAGGTCCTCGGCCGAGTCGCTGGTCAGCAGGGCGTCGAGCTGCGTCATGCCGCTGCCGGTGTAGGCGCTGCGGGCCAGTCTGCGGATGTGCCCGTCGAGGGAGCCGATCCGGGCCTCCGCCTCGGCAGCGGCCTCGCCGGCCGCCTCCGCCTCGTCCTGGTGGCGGGCGAGGACGACGCGCGCCTCGTTGAGCTGCTCGGAGACCACCTCGAGCTCGTGGCTGGCCTCGGCCACCTGTGCGGCGACGTCGTCGGCACCGGGGACGGCCGATGCCGTGCCCGGGAGGGCGGTGACGGTCACGGCGGCGACGGCGGTGACCAGGAAGCCCGTGCGCACCGGGCCGAGGCGACGGGTGCGGGGGGTGCACCGGCCGGCGGTCCGGAGCTGTTCGGGGGCGTGCGTCAGCAGTGCGTGAGGGGTCGCCACGAGCGGCGGCTCTCCGTTTCTTCCTCTGCGACCGCCGACCGAGTTAGCTGACGGGTTCGGGCTGGGAAGACTGGCCCTATCCCCCGCGCACCGGCGGACCGGCTGCGGGAGAACTCACCCCAGGAGTGCGGTGGGTCCCCGGTACACCGTGGGCGCCAGTGGTGCGCGCCCGGCGGTGATTAGGCGGTGTCCGGTCGAGGCCATCCATCGACGGATGACGACCACCCGGCCGGACGGCGAGAACCCTAACGACCGTGATGCGTCCGTGACAAATGGTGGCCGGAGAAACCTGTGGGACGAGAGACCCCAGGTCAGGGGCACGCCTCGCCGCGGAGCCCCCTGACGCTGTGTGAGGGAGGCGGTCGGCGCAGGCCGGAGCTCAGCCCGTGCGCCGGCCATCGGACCGGCCGCCGCCGTGACCGCCGGCGCCGTCCGGGTGCCGCAGCGGGGGCACCAGCCCGCCCTCGGCGAGCGCCCGGACGGCCCGCCGCTCCACCTCGTCGAACTCCACCACCACACCCGGCGGTGGGACGACGACGTCTTCCGCGGCCGGGGCCGGGCCGCCGCGGGCGCGCCCGGCCATCGGGACGACGACCGGGTCGACCCCCTGCCACCCCGGTGGGGCCCCGAGCAGCACGGTCACCACGCAGTCGGCGCAGCCGGTCCCGCGGGCGGTGCAGGTGTCGCAGTCGATGAGCATGGCGTTCTCTCCTCCGTGAGTCGCTGCGCACGCTAGGAGGAGGCACCGACATTTCCGGCCACGGCGCCGGGCGGGGTCAGCTGCCCGCGTACTCCCAGTGCCACGGCTCCTCGCGCCCGTTGCCGGGATCGGCCCAGGTCGGGTGGAGGAAGCCGAAGCGGCCGGCGTTGGCCACCATCCAGGCGTACTGCGGCGTCCCGAAGGACTGGATGCCGCCGCACAGGTCCACCGCGAGCCCCCAGCCGTGGTTGCTCGTACCCGGGATCGCCGCCAGCGCCGGCTTCTCCCCGTAGAGCTTCACCTGGCCGGCGTAGGTGCGGTAGGAGTCGGTGATGCACAACGGGCGCCCGAAGTCCGCGGCGTAGGCCGCCGCCATGGCCCGGTAGGCCGCGGCCGCGTCGCACCGCAGCGTGTGCCCGCCGACGCCCAGCGGGCACATCGCGCTGGGCGGGATCAGGCCGTTCGGGTAGCCGCCCCAGGCCCGGCCGCCGTCGTAGCTGGGTGGGTAGACGGTGTTGCCGCACTCGGTCCGCAGCGCGCCACCGGACGGCTCCGGCACGGCGACGGGCGGTCGCTGGCCCAGGACCGGGCGGCCCACGCCGAGCACCTGGTCGCCCGGCAGCGTCCGCACCACCACCGCGCCGGCCCGGGCGTCGGCGGCGAGCATCGTCCGCTGGTCCAGCGCCAGGCCCACGTGCCCCAGCCCGGCCTCCGGCGAGCCGAGGAAGACCAGGTCCCCGGGGAGCACGTCGGCAGGGGCGACGGGGACCGTGCGCGCGAACAGCTCGCCCTGCGTCGCCGGCAGGGGGACCCCGCTCCGGCCGTAGACGGCCTGCACCAGGGCGCCGCAGTCCCAGGAGTCCGGCCCCGTCGTCCCGGGGGCGTAGGGCTGCCCGAGCGCCTCCATGGCGCTCCCGACCGCCGCCAGCGTCTCCGCGGGCAGCACGAGCAGCGAGGTGGGGCGGCCGGGCAGCTGGGCCACGCCGCGCTGGGCGCCACCCCCGCCCGCGCCCACCGGCACCAGGCTGCCGGGCAGGCCGCGCTCGGGGTCGCGCAGCGCGGACGCCGGCACCTCGGCCAGGCCCGCGGCGCGCAGCTGCTCGACGTAGGCCCGCCAGCTGGCCGCCGTCTGCTCGTTGACCGAGAGCTGCTCCCGCTGCAGCTGGGCCAGCTGGCCGTCGACGACGGCGAGCGCGTCACCGAGCTCGGCCGTGACCGCCTCGGCCGCCGCCTCCAGCTCGGCCACCCGCGCGCCCACCTCGTCGGCCCGCGCCCGGGCCTGGTCGAGCGCGGCCTGGGCCCGCGCCTGCTCGTCCAGCGCGCCGCGCCGGTGGCCCTCGGCCACACCGATCACCCGGGCGGCGTGCGCGTCCACCACGTCGAGGAACCCCAGCCCGGAGAGCACCTCCCCCGGGTCGCCGCCGTTCAGCAGCAGGGTCAGCGGCGTGAGGGCGCCACCGTCCCGGTAGACGGCGGCCGCGTAGTCGGCCACCTCCCGCTGGTGCCCGGCCAGCACGCCCTGCGCCTCGTCGAGGAGCGCCTGCGCCTCGTCGACCTCCTGCTGCGCAGCGGCGAGCGCGTCGCGGGCGGCGACCACCTCGGCCTGGCGGGCCCGGAGCTCGTCCTGGACCTCCGCGGCGCGCTGCTGCAGCCGGTCGAGGTCGCGGCTCTCCAGCACCCCGGAGGTGCCGCCGGGCTGGTCGCTGGGCGCGGCGAGGGCAGGACCGGCCGGGAGCACCACCGCGCACGTCGCGAGGACCGCGAGGGCCACGACCCCCGCCCGCCACCGGGACCGGCCGGACGGGTGCGCCCAGGAGCGCGCGGGCATCGCCGACCACCTCCAGGAACGGGCCGTGTCGCGCGGGCGGCGACGGGCGCTGGCAGTGCATGGTGTCCCGTCCGGGGGTGGAAAGCCAGGCGGTGGCCCCGCCGGGCTGCCTGCTCCCCCCGGTCGGGCGGCGCCGGACCCCCTGCCCGGGGGGTGCGGCGAGCGGGTCGGGGCGGTCGGCTGCCCGGCGCGCGTCCCCCGGACTGTCAGCACCCCGACCTAGCGTCCGCGCCGTGGCACCTCCCCCCGCACCCCCGCGCTACCAGCAGGTCTCGATCGACGAGGTCGGGACGCCGCTGGCGCAGGTGACGTTCGTCGTCGTCGACCTGGAGACCACCGGCGGCTCGCCGAAGGACAGCGCCATCACCGAGATCGGCGCGGTACGCGTCCGCGGCGGCCAGGTGCTCGGGGAGTTCCAGACGCTCGTGGACCCGGGCCACGAGATCCCGCCCTACATCAGCGTCCTCACCGGCATCACCTCGACGATGGTCGCCACGGCCCCCCGGATCGGTGCCGTGCTCCCGGCCTTCCTGGAGTTCGCCCGCGGCGCGGTCCTCGTCGCGCACAACGCCCCCTTCGACCTCGGCTTCCTCAAGGCTGCGTGCGCCGAGAACGCGATGGCGTGGCCGGCGGCCGCCTCCGTCGACACCGCCGTCCTCGCCCGGCGGCTGCTCAGCCGGGACGAGGTGCCCAACTGCAAGCTGGCCACCCTGGCCCCGTACTTCTCGGCCACCACCTCGCCCACGCACCGGGCCCTGGACGACGCACGGGCCACCGTCGACGTGCTGCACGGCCTCTTCGAGCGGCTGGGGCCGCTGGGGGTCACCACCCTGGAGGAGCTGACCGGGCTCACCCGGCAGGTCGACCCCGAGCGCCGGCGGAAGCGGCACCTGGCCGACGAGGTGCCGCACGGCCCCGGCGTCTACCTGTTCCGCGGCCCGAAGGACGAGCCGCTGTACGTGGGCACCTCCGGTGACCTGCGCAGCCGGGTCCGCAGCTACTTCACCTCCGGCGAGCAGCGCAGCCGGATCACCGAGATGGTCGGCCTCGCCCAGCGGGTGGAGGCGATCCCCTGCGCCCACGCGCTCGAGGCGGCGGTCCGCGAGCTGCGCCTGATCGCGCGGCACAAGCCGCGCTACAACCGCCGGTCCCGCTTCCCCGAGCGGGCGCTGTGGGTCCGGCTCACCGAGGAGCCCTTCCCCCGGCTGTCGGTGGTGCGGCGGGTGCGCCCCGAGGCCGGCGTGTTCCTCGGGCCGTTCCCCGACCGCCGCGCCGCGGACGCTGCGGTGGCCGCCGTCCACGAGGTGCTGCCGCTGCGGCAGTGCACCGCCCGGCTGTCCCCCCGCACCCCGGTGAGCGCCTGCGTCCTGGCCGAGATGGGGCGCTGCGGCGCGCCCTGCACCGGCGCGCAGTCGGTACCCGAGTACGCCGGGGTGGCGGCCGTCTTCGCCGCGGCCGTCGGCCACGACCCCCGCCCCCTGCTCGGCCCGCTGCTGGACCGGGTGGATCGCCTGGCGGCCGAGGAGCGCTACGAGGACGCCGCCGTGCTGCGCGACCGGGTGGCGGTGCTGGTCCGGGCCGTCCGGCGGCGGCAACGGCTGGCATCCCTGGCGGCCGTCCCCGAGCTGGTGCTGGCCCGCCCCGACGGCCAGGGCGGCTGGGAGCTCTCCGTCGTCCGGTACGGGCGCCTCGCCGCCGCCGGCAACGCGCCGCGGGGCAGCACCGTCCGCAGCGTGCTGCCGGGCCTCCTGGCGACGGCGGAGACCGTGCCCGGCGCCGACGCCGAGCAGCCGACGTCGGTCGACGAGACCGAGCTCGTCCTGCGCTGGCTGGAGAAGCCCGGCACCCGGCTGGTGCAGGTGACCGGCACCCTCGCCTGCGCGGCGCCCGGCACCGGCGCCTACAGCGGTTTCCTCGCACGCGTCGAGGCCGGTCGCGACGCGACCGACCCGTTCGCCGACGGGCGGTCGCTGGGCACCCGGGCCCGCCCGGAGCGGATAGCATCCCCGGCGTGATCACCGCCATCGTGATGATCGACGCCGCCACCGACTCGATCGCCGAGGTCGCGCAGGCCGTCGCCGAGCTCGACGGGGTCAGCGAGGTCTACTCCGTCGCCGGTGAGGCCGATCTGATCGCCGTCGTCCGCGTCCGCGAGTTCGAGCAGGTCGCCGAGGTCATCGCCGGCCGGATCAACAAGGTCCCCGGGGTGGAGGACACCGACACCCACATCGCCTTCCGCGCGTACTCCCGGCACGACCTGGAGGCGGCGTTCTCCATCGGGTTCGACACCGACGTCTGACGAAGGGTCCTCCTCCCCCGCGAGCTCGGGGCGAGCCTCTGGAAGCGCCTAACCGCGGGTCGCGCGGCTGACCTCGACCCAGCGGTCGAGCAGCGCCGCCGCGCGTCCGTCGTCGACCGCCGCGGCCGCCCGCTCCAGGCCGGCGGCGAGGCCGTCGTGCAACCTCGCGGGCCGCTCGTCGAAGGCGACCAGCGCAGCGGCCGCGTTGAGCAGCACGGCGTCCCGCACCGGCCCGCGCTGGCCGTCGACGACGCGGCGGAAGACCTCCGCGTTCGCCCGGGCGTCACCGCCGCGCAGGGCGTCCGGCGCCGGCGCCTCGATGCCGAGCGCGCTCGGGTCGACGCGGTCGGGTACCACCTCGCCGTCGCGGACCACCCAGACCGACGAGGTCGTGGCGGTCGTCAGCTCGTCCAGCCCGTCGTCGCCGCGGAACACCAGCGCCCGCGTCCCCCGGGCGGCGAGCACCTCCGCGAGGACCGGGGCCATCCGCGCGTTGGCGCAGCCGATCGCCGCAGCCACCGGGCGTGCGGGGTTGGTGAGCGGCCCCAGGAAGTTGAACACCGTGCCGATGCCCATCTCCCGGCGCGGGGCAGCGGCGTGCCGCATCCCGGGGTGGAACACCGGGGCGAAGAAGAACCCGATCCCGGCCTCGCGGACGCAGGTGGCGACGGCGTCGGCCGGCAGGTCGATGACCACCCCGAGAGCCTCGAGGACGTCGGCCGCGCCCGACGACGACGACGCCGCCCGGTTGCCGTGCTTGGCCACGGGAGCGCCCGCGGCGGCGGTGACCACCGCGGCCATCGTGGAGATGTTGACCGTGTGGGCGCCGTCACCGCCGGTCCCGACGATGTCGACGCAGTCCATGGGCAGCTGGACCGGCGTGGCCTGGGCCAGCATCTCGGCGGCGAGCCCGGCGACCTCCCGCGGGGCCTCCCCCTTGGCGCGCAGCGCGACGGTGAAGCCGGCCACCTGGGCGGGGGTCGCCTCACCGGTCATCACCTCCCGCATGGCCCAGCGGGTGTCGTCCGCGGTGAGGTCCTCCCCGGCCAGCAGGCGGTTGAGCAGCCCGGGCCAGCTGGGCGCGGTGGGCGCCGGCGTCCCCCGGGGCGTCACCGGCGCGCCGCGGGCCGCCCCGCGCGGGCGCGCACGAGGTCGGCGACCACGCCGGGCGCGACCAGCGGGTCGACCGGCAGGGCCAGGGTCGCCTCCGCGCGCGACCAGTGCGCCAGCCAGCGGTCGGGCTGGCGCGCCACGAGCAGGCAGACGGCCGGCCGGTCGGCGACCTCCATCTCCAACTGGCGGGCCAGCGCCATCCCGCCGGTGGGCTGCGCCTCGCCGTCGAGCACGCAGACGTCGATCCCTCCCGCGTCGACCGCGGCGACGACCTCGTCGCCGGTCGAGCACTCCAGCCAGGTCAACGGCCCCACGTCGGGGGCCGGCTGCGGCCCGACCGCGGCCCGCACCGCGTCGCGGACCTCGGGACGGTGGCTGTAGAGCAGCACGGTGGCCGGTGCGGCGGGCTTCTCGGCGGCACTCACGCCGGCGAGCCTAGTGCCCGGACGCATCCGCGCAGGCCCGGCCGGTGCATCGGTATCGAGCTGATCACAAGGTCGCCACGCCGTCACCACCCGCGGTCGTGACGGCGCCCTGCCGATGCCATGATGAGCCCCGTGACAACGGCCCCCGTCGCGAGCAGCACCTTCGACACCTCGCGGGTGCACTCCCTGACCCGACCGAACATGGTCAGCGTCGGCACGATCATCTGGCTCGCCAGCGAGCTGATGTTCTTCGCCGGTCTGTTCGCCATGTACTTCACCGCGCGAGCCCGGGCCACCGAGGGGTGGCCGCCGGAGCCGACCGAGCTGAACGTCCCCTACGCGCTCGTGATCACGCTGATCCTGGTCAGCTCCTCGGTCACCTGCCAGTTCGGCGTCTTCGCGGCCGAAGCGGGCAACGTCTACGGCCTCCGCCGCTGGTTCACGATCACCTTCGCCATGGGCCTCATCTTCGTGCTGGGCCAGGGCTACGAGTACTACGAGCTGGTGCACGACGGCACGACGATCTCGTCGTCCACCTACGGCTCGGTCTTCTACCTCACGACGGGCTTCCACGGCCTGCACGTCATCGGTGGCCTCGTCGCCTTCGTCTACGTGCTGATCAGGTCCACCATGGGCCGCTTCACGCCGGCCCAGGCGACCTCGGCCATCGTGGTCTCGTACTACTGGCACTTCGTCGACGTCGTGTGGATCGCCCTGTTCGCCACGATCTACTTCATCCGATAGGGGAACGGTGTCCACCACGAACCCGCAGCCCGACGCGCCGCTCGCCGACGCCGGCACGCCCGTCGACCGGGCCCGCGCCCGCCGCCGCTCCAAGCACCGCCGGCGTCTGGCCAACGTCGCGGGCCTCATGGCCTCGCTCATCCTCACCGGCTCCCTGTACGCGGTGCTGGCCCCCGCCCAGGCGGCCGACGACGTCACCAGCGAGTCGGCGGCCGAGGCGGCCGGGCGCGAGCTGTACGAGCGCAGCTGCATCTCCTGCCACGGCGAGAACCTCGAGGGCGTGCCCAACCGCGGCCCGTCGCTGATCGGTGTCGGGGCGGCCTCGGTCTACTTCCAGGTGCACACCGGCCGCATGCCGCTGGTCCGCCAGGAGGCCGACGCCCCCGACAAGCCGGCCGTGTTCTCCGACGAGGAGATCGACCAGCTCATGGCCTACGTCCAGGCCAACGGCGGCGGCCCGACGCTCCCGTCGGGCGACCTGCGCGAGGGCGACCTCGCCCTCGGCGGTGAGCTGTTCCGGCTCAACTGCGCGTCCTGCCACAACTTCGTCGGGCAGGGCGGCGCGCTCTCCTCCGGCAAGGCGGCGCCCAGCCTGGAGGGCTCCTCCGACCTCGAGATCTACACCGCGATGCTGACCGGTCCCGAGAACATGCCCGTCTTCGGCGACAACCAGCTCACCCCGGAGGAGAAGCGCTCGATCATCCTCTACGTGCAGACGATCCAGAACATGGCCGACCCGGGCGGTGCCGGCGTCGGTCGCATCGGCCCGGTCGGTGAGGGCCTGGTCATCTGGGTCGTGGGCATGAGCGCGCTCCTGTTCGGCATCTTCTGGATGGGGAGCAAGGCGTGAACACGCCCGCCGGCCCATCGACCACCACGGCTGCCGCGCGATCGCTGACCACGACCGCCGGCGAGGAGGAAGCGTGAGCACCCGCGACACCCGCCCGGGATCCACGGGCGGCGACGAGACGCCCGGCCCGCTGCACGGCGGCCCGGACGACGACTACACCCCCGAGCAGCTCGCGGCCATGCGCCGCGAGGAGCTGGACCTGCTCGGCGCCCGGTACGACGGCGTGGAGATCCTCCACGTCGACCCGGGCCCGGAGCCGGGCTCCGCCATGGAGCGGCGGGCCGTCCGCCAGGTCGGCCTGACGTTCACCCTCGCCGGGGTCTCCGCCTTCCTGTTCCTGGTCGTCTACGTCGGCTCGGGCTGGTTCCTCCCCGAGTGGTCGTGGACCGAGGAGGGCACGGTCTGGAGCGCCCTGTTCACGCCGATGCTCGGCCTGTTCATGGGGCTGTCCCTCGTCCTCGTCGGCGCGGGCCTGGTGCTCTACACGAAGAAGCTCCTGCCCCACGAGACCGCGGTGCAGGACAAGCACGACGGCTCCCACTTCGACCGGGTCACCACCGGCGCGACCCTGGTCGGCGGATACCACAACAGCGGGCTGCCCCGCCGCAAGCTGATCACCCGCTCCCTGGGATTCATGGGCGCCGGCGTCGGCGTCATGCTGCTGGCGCCGCTCGGCGGGCTGATCAACAACCCGAGCCGCGGGAACACGCTCGGCCAGACCGCCTGGGCCGAGGGCGTCCGGCTGCTCCGCGACGACGGCAGCCCGGTCCGGCCGGGCGACCAGGAGCCCGGCTCGCTGGAGACCGTCTTCCCGGCGGTCCCGGGCGGCAACCGGATGACGGACGCGCCCACCATGCTCATCCGCCTCCGCCCCGAGCAGATCGAGTCGCTCCGCCCCCGCGAGGGCAGCGAGGACTACGGCTACGGCGACTACGTCGCCTACTCGAAGATCTGCACGCACGCCGGCTGCCCGGTGTCGCTGTACGAGCAGGAGACCAGCCGCATCCTGTGTCCCTGCCACCAGTCGATGTTCGACGTCACCCAGGGCGCGAAGCCGGTCTTCGGCCCCGCCACCCGATCACTGCCGCAGCTGCCCATCACGGTTGACGACGAGGGATTCTTCGTCGCCCGCAGCGACTACCCTGAGGCGGTCGGCCCCACCTACTGGAACCGGGAGCGCATCTGATGGCAGCTCGCACCGCCACGGCGCCGGGGGCCCCGACCACGAGGCTCGGCAAGGCCGGCCTCGAGATCGACGACCGCCTCGTCGTCGCCGGACCTCTCCGACGGACCCTCAACAAGGTCTTCCCCGACCACTGGTCGTTCCTGCTCGGGGAGATCGCGCTCTACTGCTTCATCATCCTGCTGCTGTCGGGCACCTACCTGACGTTCTTCTACCAGGCCTCGATGACCGAGGTGACGTACGACGGGTCCTACGACCCGCTGCGCGGCATCGACATGTCGATCGCCTACGCCTCCACCCTGGACCTGTCGTTCGACGTCCGCGGTGGTCTCTTCATGCGCCAGCTGCACCACTGGGCGGCGCTGATGTTCGTGGCGGCGATCGTCGTGCACCTGCTGCGCATCTTCTTCACGGGCGCGTTCCGCCGCCCGCGGGAGAGCAACTGGCTGATCGGCGTCGTGATCCTGATCCTGGCGCTGCTCGAGGGCTTCTCCGGCTACTCCCTCCCCGACGACCTGCTCTCCGGCACGGGTCTCCGGATCATGTCGGCGATCATCCTGGCCATCCCGGTCGTGGGCACCTGGGTGCACTGGGCCGTCTTCGGCGGGGACTACATCGGTGAGCTGATCATCGGCCGGCTCTACATCGCCCACGTGCTGCTCATCCCGGCGATCCTGCTGGCGCTGATCGCGGTCCACCTGCTGATCCTGGTCAAGCAGAAGCACACCCAGTTCCCCGGCCCGGGCCGCACCGAGCACAACGTGGTCGGCAACCGCCTCTTCCCGACCTTCGCGGGCAAGGCGACCGGCCTGCTGTTCGTGGTGTTCGGGGCGTGCGCCGCGCTGGGCGGCCTGGTGCAGATCAACCCGGTCTGGCTGTGGGGCCCGTACAACCCGGCCCAGGTCTCGGCCGCCTCCCAGCCCGACTGGTACATCATGTGGCTGGACGGTTCCTCGCGGCTCTTCCCGGCGTGGGACATCAACCTGCCGGGCGACTACACGATCCCCGCGCTGTTCTGGCCGACCGCGGTCCTGCCGGGCATCGTCTTCACGCTGCTGCTCTTCTACCCGATGATCGAGCGGAAGCTGACCGGTGACACCGCGTCGCACCACCTGCTCCAGCGTCCCCGCGACGTCCCCGTCCGCACCTCGCTGGGCATGATGTCGATCGCCTTCTACGTGGTGCTGCTGATCTCCGGTGGCAACGACGTGGTCGCCGACAAGTTCGACATCAGCCTGAACGCGATGACCTGGGCCGGCCGCATCGGGATGGTCCTCCTCCCGCCGATCGTCTACGTGATCACCTACCGCATCTGCCTCGGTCTGCAGCAGCACGACCGGGAGGTGCTCGAGCACGGCATCGAGACCGGCGTCATCCGCCGTCTGCCCCACGGTGAGTTCATCGAGGTCCACCAGCCGATCGGTCCGGTGGACGCCCACGGTCACGGCCAGCTCGCCTACGGCGGTGCTCCGGTGCCCAAGAAGATGAACCAGGTGGGTGCCGCGCGGCGCGCTGTCCGCGGCTTCTTCTCCCCCGTGGAGGAGCCGACCGCGGTCGAGATCGAGCAACGTGCCGAGGGTCGCGGACTCTCCGCCGGCGAATCGGAGCGGGAGCTGACGAGCTCGGGTCGCCCCTCCGAGGGTGGCCGTCCCTCCGACGGTGGTCGCCCGCAGGATCCGCGCGACTGATCGACACCCGCGAGAAGGGCCCCGGTGGAGTTTCCACCGGGGCCCTTCTGCTGGTCCGGGTCCCGTACGCCCGCAGCCGGGCCGGCGAACGGGGCCGGCGTCCGGGCCGGCTCCACCCCGTCTGGGCGCGGCCACGGCACCAGCGGCTGCGGAGCGCGGACGGCAGGCGCAGCCGCTCGGGAACGCTTCCGGGCGCTCCCTGTGCTCGGCTCTGCGGCGGCACGGCCGCTCGCGGGGCGTAGGGACCCCTGGCGCGCCCGTGCCGGCTGGACCGGGTCAGCGGCTCGACCGGGTCAGCGGCTCCACCCGGTCGGCGACTCGACCGGGGCACCGACTCCGACGGATGCCGTGCCGGCCGGCTCGCCGGCGCCTGGACGCTCCACCGCCTCGGCCGGGTGACGCCACCGAACCCCGGCGCACGCCCATCGAGGGCGCCCGTCCCCTCGCCCGGCCCCTCCGTGCCGTGGCGAGGGCGAGGCGATGCACCGCGCACCCGCCGGTGGAGCGCCGCGCACGACCAGGTGCTCCACGGCCCGCTGCTCGCCTGCGGTCCCCCTGCCCCAGGGCGGTTGCCCCGCAGCGGTGCGCCCACCCCGCCCGGCAGGACCACCGGCCTCGGCCCCGGTCCGCCCCAGCAGTGCTGGCAACCCGGCGGGTGGTCGCGGCCGCGCCGGCGGCCGGCTTCGAGACGAAGAGAGGCCCCCTCCACCCGCGGGTGGAGGGGACCTCTCGTCGATCCGGAGCCGTGGTGCGGGGCGCTCTCAGCTCTGCTGCGCGTTCTGCCCCACGTAGTACTCGAACAGCAGACCGCCGACAGCGACCAGGATGGCGACCGCCGCCATGAGCATGAGCCAGTAGTACCAGAAGGCCACGCCCAGACCCATCAGCCCGGCGGACAGCGCCAGGGTGAACGGCCAGTAGCTGGCCGGGCTGAAGAAGCCCAGCTCACCGGCGCCGTCGGCGATCTCGGCGTCCTTGCGGTCCTCGGGACGGAGGTCGATCCGGCGGGAGACGAACCAGAAGAAGCCGCCGATCAGGATGGTGAGCCCGCCCGAGAGCGTCAGCGCCGTGGTGCCGATGGGCTCCCGGGCCCAGACGCCGTACACGATCGCGCAGACGAAGCAGAACACCGCGATGAGATTGAAGATCAGTGCCTCGACCTTCACGGCCGTGCCTCCTCGAGCATGTGGGGGAACCGGTTACCGGGAGCGGGGACCTCAGCCACCGGTCTGCTGAAGGTCCTCGACCTTGTCCAGGACGAGGTCCAGCGGCGTCGTGGTGCCGGCCACGCCCTCCTGCCCGATCTCCTCGAGCGCCTCGAACGTGCCCAGCCCGGACTCGCGGGCGGCCAGGTAGTCGTCGTAGTCGTCACCCGAGACCGCCCGGACCTCGAAGTTCATGTACGCGTGGTACGTGCCGCACAGCTCGGCGCAGCGACCGACGTAGGCGCCCTCCTCGCGGACGGTCACGTCGAAGACGTTGTCCCGGCCGTTCTCGTTGCCCGGGATCACGTCGAGCTTGAAGAGGAACTCCGGCACCCAGAACGAGTGGATCACGTCCGCGGACGCCAGGTTGAACCGGACGGTGCGGTCGGTCGGCACGACGAGGATCGGGATCTCGGTGCTCGTGCCCACGGTGTCGACCGGCTCCCCGTCGGGGCCGGCGGTGTCGGTGTACACGAACTGCCAGTTCCACTTGAAGGCGTTGACGGCGATGACCTCGTCCGGGTCGTCGCTGAGGTCCCGCACCTGGTTCTGGGTGTTGACCGTGAAGAAGAAGAGCCCGGCGATGATGATGAACGGCAGGATCGTGTAGACGATCTCCAACGGCAGGTTGTACGCCGTCTGCCGGGGCAGCTCGTCACTCTTCTTCCGGTGGCGGATCACGGTCCAGGCGATGAGCGCCCAGACCGCCGCACCGATGATCAACGCCGCGTAGGTGGAGCCGATCCAGAGGTTCCGCATGGCCTCGGCCTCATCGGTGACGCCCTCCGGCCACCCCCACCGGACGAAGTTCTCCTCCCACCAGCTGGCCTCGCCGAGCTCGCATCCGGTGAGGGTGAGTCCCCCCAGGAGACCGAGCGCGGCCAGCCGCGCGAGCCTGCTGCCTCGAGCCACTGCTCGCTGCCTCCTCGTCCTCCACCCGGCCTCCGGGCGGTCGTTGCATCGGATCCCCACCGGTTCGCGGCACAGCGCATCCACGCCGGACCCAGTGTGGGCCGAGACTAGCCGACCCGCCTCAGGGGCCGACCACCGGAGACGTCCGGGCGGGTCGCAGCCGCGGGGGCGCGCTGGTGCCGGACCGGGCGGGCCGGGGTGGCCGACGCCGGCCCGTGACCTGCCCCACCGCCCGACGCGCACGCCCGCCGTACCGGCCGCCGGTACGCGCCGGGCGGTTAGAGTCGGTGCCGTGTTCTCCCGGCTGCTGACCCCGAGGTGGGTGCTGCTGCACCTGCTCGTGGCGGCCTTGTTCGTCGCCACCCTCTTCCTGGGCCACTGGCAGCTGTCGAAGGCGGAGGCCGGCGGCGGCGCGGTGAACTGGAGCTACGCCCTGCAGTGGCCGCTCTACGGCGTCATGGGGCTGTGGTTCTACTCCCGGATGGTGCGGGACGAGCTGCACCGCTCCCCCGACGAGGACCAGCCGGGCAACGCGGTGGTGCTGTACCAGCGGCCGCGCATCGACACGACCGGCGACCCCGAGCTCGCCGCCTACAACGCCTACCTCGCCGAGCTCAACGAGCGGGCCCTGGGACAACGGAGCACCGATGGCCGCTGAACGGACCGCCACCCCCACCGGCCGGGGCGACGACCGCGGGGTGGGCGCCGCCCTGCAGCGGTACCGGGTCATGGCGAACCTGGTCGGCGTCCTGCTGATCCTGCTCATGTTCGTCGCGGTGCCGCTCAACCACCTCGCCGGCATCCCGGGCCCGTCGACGGTGCTGGGCACCGCGCACGGGTGGCTGTACGCGCTCTTCTTCATCGCGACGGTGGACCTCGCCCTGCGCGCGCGGTGGACGCCTAAGGGGACGGTGCTCACGCTCCTCGCCGGGACCGTGCCCGTGCTCTCCTTCTACGCCGAGCGCAAGGCCACCGCGAAGACCCGCGCCGGCGAACGCGTCTGACCTCCCCGGCCACCCCCGACCTCCGGAGTTCTCCCGCCCCATGTGTGGCCTGCTCGCCTACTTCTCGACCGACGCCCCCCGGGTGACCGACGACGTGGTCTCCGACGTCCGTGACGCGCTGCACTGCCTGCGGCACCGCGGCCCCGACGAGAACGAGGTCTGGCACGACGACCGTGTCGTCTACGGCTTCAACCGCCTGGCCTTCATCGACATCGAGCACAGCCACCAGCCGATGCCGTACGCCGACGGCCGCTACCGGATCGTCTTCAACGGCGAGATCTACAACTACGTGGAGCTGCGCGAGGAGCTCGCGGCCGCCGGCGCGACGTTCGCGACCGAGGGCGACACGGAGGCGATCGTCGCCGGCTACCACCTGTGGGGCGAGGAGGTGGTCGACCGGCTCCGGGGCATGTTCGCCTTCGTCATCTGGGACAGCGGGACGCGCACCGTGTTCGGCGCCCGCGACCCCTTCGGGATCAAGCCGCTGTTCACCACCCGCCTGGCCGACGGTGCCATCGCCTTCTCCTCCGAGAAGAAGGCACTGCTGGAGCTGCTGGGCGGGAGCACCGCGGCAGGCGGCGTCGACCCGGCCTCGCTGCAGCACTACCTGACGCTCCAGTACGTGCCGGAGCCGGCCACGCTGCACCGGGGCGTCCGGCGCATCGAGAGCGGCACCCGTTTCCGGGTGGTCGACGGCGAGCTGTCCACCGAGCGCTACTTCCACCCGACCTTCCCGATCCGGCCGGTCGCCAAGGACGAGCAGCAGGAGCTGTACGACCGGATCGCCGAGGTGCTCGACGACTCCGTGCGGGTGCACATGCGGGCCGACGTCACCGTCGGCTCCTTCCTCTCCGGCGGCATCGACTCCACCGCCATCGCGGCCCTCGCCAAGCGCTACAACCCCGATCTCATGACCTTCACCGTCGGCTTCGAGCGGCAGGGCTTCTCCGAGATCGACGTCGCCGCGGAGTCGGCGGCCGCGATCGGCGTCGAGCACATCACCAAGGTGGTGACCCCGGAGGAGTTCGCGGAGTCGATCCCGCTCGTCGTCTGGTACCTCGACGACCCGGTCGCCGACCCTGCGCTCGTGCCGCTGTACTTCGTGGCCCGCGAGGCGCGCAAGCACGTCAAGGTGGTGCTCTCCGGCGAAGGCGCCGACGAGCTGTTCGGCGGCTACAACATCTACCGGGAGCCGCTGTCCCTGGCCGCCTTCGACAAGCTGCCCGGCGGCATCCGCCGCGCCCTCGGCGCGCTGTCGACCAGGCTCCCCGACGGCCTGCGCGGGAAGGACCTGCTGCGACGCGGCTCCATCCCCCTGGAGCAGCGCTACTACGGCAACGCGCGCATCTTCCGGGACGACGAGCTGACCTTCCTCGAGAAGCGCGACCCGGACCTGTCGCACGTCGCCGTCACCCGCGAGCTCTACGAGCGCACCCGCGCGGCCGGCTACGACGACGTGACCGCCATGCAGTACGTCGACCTGTTCACCTGGCTCCGCGGCGACATCCTGGTCAAGGCCGACAAGATGACGATGGCCAACTCCCTGGAGCTGCGCGTCCCCTTCCTCGACCCCGAGGTGTTCCGGGTCGCCTCCACCATCCCGGTCGAGCAGCGGGTGACCAGGGAGACGACGAAGTTCGCCCTGCGGCGCGCCCTCGAGCAGATCGTGCCGCCGCACGTGCTGAACCGCCGCAAGCTCGGCTTCCCGGTGCCCACCCGCCACTGGCTGGCCGAGGACCTCCACGACTGGGCCCGGCAGACCATCGAGGACAGCCGCACCGAGGAGTGGCTGGACAAGCAGCAGGTGCTGGCCATGCTCACCGCGCACCGGCAGAACCAGCGGGCCGGCTCCCCCGTCGACCACTCCCGCAAGCTGTGGACGCTGCTGGTGTTCATGGTGTGGCACGGCATCTTCGTCGAGCAGCGGATCAAGCCGGACATCCCGGAGACGGTCTACCCCGTCCGGTTGTGAGACGACGAGGCCCGGTCCCCCCGCGGGGGAACCGGGCCTCGGTCGTTCGGGCGGCTCAGTTGAAGGAGTCACCGCACGCGCAGGAGCCCTGCGCGTTGGGGTTGTCGATCGTGAAGCCCTGCTTCTCGATGCTGTCGACGAAGTCGATGACCGCGCCGCCGAGGTAGGGGCCGCTCATCCGGTCGACGATGACCTCGACCCCGCCGAAGTCGTAGGTCTGGTCGCCGTCGAGGAACCGCTCGTCGAAGAACAGCTGGTACCGCAGGCCGGAGCAACCACCGGGCTGGACGGCGATGCGCAGCCGCAGGTCGTCACGACCCTCCTGGTCCAGCAGAGCCTTGACCTTGGCGGCCGCGGGGTCGCTGAGCACGACGCCGGTGGCCGCGGTGTCCTGCACCGTCATATTCCTGTCCTCTCCCTCCGAGGTGTCCGCGCACGCGCGTTCCGTGACGGACCAACGCCGCCGGAACGGCTCCTCTTCCCGTGCGTCCACTGTACGGCTCCCCGTGCGAACTCCGGGGCCTCGTTGCTCACACACGTAGACTCACCGGTCGTGAAGCTCCGCCTGCCCGGCCGCCGTGACACCGCCGAGACGACCGCCGCCTCCCCCGAGGACGGCGAGCTGACCGCGCAGCTGGTCAAGAGCGGCGGCAAGGGCCGGCCGACGCCGCGGCGGAGCGAGGCGCAGGGCCGGCGCCCGGGCCCTCCCCCGCCGCCGCCCACCACGCGCAAGGAGGCCTACAAGCGCATGCGCGAGCAGCAGGCGCTGCGCCGCGCGGAGTCGCGCCAGGGCATCGCCCGCGGTGACGGCGACTACCTGCCCGCCCGCGACCGCGGACCCGAGCGCAAGCTCGTGCGCGACATCGTCGACAGCCGCCGCAACGTCGGCAGCTTCTTCCTGGCCATCGCCGGCGTCGCCCTGGTCGGTACCTTCGTGCCCAGCATGGCCGTGAAGAGCTACACGAGCTTCCTGCTGCTGGGCTTCTTCCTGCTGCTGATCATGGACTCGGTCGTGCTGGGCCGGAAGATCAAGGGCGCCGTCCGCACCCGGTTCCCCGACGGGCAGCACAAGATGAAGGGCCTGGTCTGGTACGGCATCAGCCGGTCGACCATGATCCGCCGCTGGCGTTTCCCGAAGCCCGAGGTGCCGCTGGGCGCCGACGTCTGATCCGGCGCCGGTAACCACCGCGGCGCGGCCGTGCGCGTCACCCTCCTCGGCACCGGTGCCGCCGACGGCTGGCCCAACCCGTGGTGCACCTGCGGGTCCTGCGCCGACTCCCGGCGCCGCGGCGAGCTGCGCCGGCCGACGTCCGCCCTGGTCGACGGCACGGTGCTGCTCGACCTGGCCCCGGCGCCACCGCCGGACGGCATCTCCCTCGCCGGCGTGCGCACCGTCCTGGTCACCCACGACCACGCCGACCACTGCGCGCCGCTGGCGCTGCTCGCCCGGCAGTGGGTGCGGCGCACCCAGCCGCTCACGGTCGTCGGCCCCTCCCCCGTGCTGACCACGCTGCGCCCGTGGCTCGGCCCCGACGACCCGGTCGACCTCGTCGCCGTCGAGCCCGGCGGGACGCTGCACCGCGCGGGGTACCGCATCCGCGCCCTCGCCGCCGAGCACGAGGTGCCGACGGTCCTCTACGACGTGACCGGGCCCGACGGCGCCCGGCTCCTCTACGCCACCGACACCGGGCCGCTGCCTCCGAGCACCGTCGAGGCCGTCCGCGGCGCCGCGTACGACGTCGTGCTGCTGGAGGAGACCTTCGGCGACGTCCCGGACCACGGCACCGGTCACCTGGACCTGCGCACCTTCCCCGACCAGGTGGCGCGCATGCGGGCCGCCGGGGCGGTCACCGGGGACACCGACGTCGTCGCGGTCCACCTGGGGCACCACAACCCGCCGGCCGCGGAGCTGGCCGATCGCCTGGCCGCGTGCGGCGCGCGACTGGTCCCCGACGGTGCCACGGTGGAGGCCAGGACCCGGCGCGCGGCGCTGCGCACGGGCGCCTAACGTCGCGCTCCGTGGAATTCAGACGCCTCGGCCGCTCCGGCCTGACCATCTCCGAGATCGCGTACGGCAACTGGCTGACCCACGGCGGACAGGTGGAGGAGGACGCCGCGCACGCCTGCGTCCGCGCCGCCCTGGACGCCGGCATCACCACCTTCGACACCGCCGACGTCTACGCCGGCACCCGCGCCGAGACGGTGCTCGGGGCCGCGCTCGCGGGTCAGCGCCGGGAGTCGATCGAGCTGTTCACCAAGGTCTACTGGCCCACGGGGCCGGGCCGGAACGACCGCGGCCTGGGCCGCAAGCACGTCATCGAGAGCTGCCACGCCTCGCTGCGCCGGCTGCAGACCGACTACGTCGACCTCTACCAGGCGCACCGCTACGACCCGACCGTGCCGCTCGAGGAGACGATGACGGCGTTCGCGGACCTGGTCCGGTCGGGCAAGGCCCTCTACATCGGCGTCTCGGAGTGGAACGCCGAGCAGATCGCCGCCGGTGCCGCGCTGGCCCGCGAGCTCGGCATCCACCTGATCAGCAACCAGCCGCAGTACTCGATGCTGTGGCGGGTCATCGAGCCCGAGGTCGTGCCGACCTCGGAGCGCGAAGGGCTGTCCCAGATCGTCTGGTCGCCGCTGGCCCAGGGGGTCCTCACCGGCAAGTACCGGCCGGGCGAGCAGCCGCCGGCCGGCAGCCGCGCCGGCCACGCCGAGGCCGGCCAGTCGATGCAGCGGTTCATGCGCGACGACCTGCTGGCCCGCGTGCAGGACCTCCGCCCGATCGCCGGCGACCTGGGCCTCTCGATGGCCCAACTGGCGCTCGCCTGGGTGCTGCAGAACCCGAACGTGGCGGCGGCGATCATCGGCGCCACCCGGCCCGAGCAGGTGCACGACAACGTGGCGGCGGCCGGCGTGCGGCTCGACGCGGAGGTCCTGGCCCGGATCGACGAGGTCCTCGGTGACGTCGTCGAGCGCAACCCCTCGAAGACGGCCCGCGGCTGACGACCCCCGCCACCTGACCCTCGACCTCCAGTGGAGGGTCAGGTGGCGGCGAGCCCCATGGGGCCGTAGGCCTTCCGGTCGCCGTCGAAGAGGCTCACCGTGGCGACGCCGCGGTCGAGCAGCTCACGCCAGTTCTCGCCGAGCCAGGACTCCGCGTCGCCCTGGTTGTCGTGCGCCGGCACCTCGACCCCCACCGCGGCGGGGTCCAGCGTCGATCCGGACGGGTCCTCGAGGCGCCAGTGCCAGCTCATGCGGGCAGGCTAGCGGCGTGGGGCCCGCCGGGCCCGTCGTCCCCAGCTGTGATCGCCACGTCGGTTACGGCCCGTCCGCAGGGGGCATGGAGGTGCATCGACGCCGTCCACCCGGAGGACCGATGAGCACACCCCGCCCCGACGCCACGGCGGGCGCGACCCGCGCAGCCGTCGGCGCCGAGCCCGAGAACGCATCCACCGGCGAGCTGATCAGCCGGCTCACCGAGCAGATCAGCACGCTGGTCCGGGACGAGGCCCGCCTCGCCCAGGCCGAGGTGACCCAGAAGGCGAAGAAGCTGGGGGTGGGGGCCGGGCTGTTCGGCGCCGCCGGGCTGGTCGCCTTCTTCGGGTTGGCCACCCTGATCACCACCGTCATCCTCGCCCTGGCGCTGGTGATGCCGGCGTGGCTGTCGGCGCTGATCGTCACCGTCGTCCTCTTCGCCGTCGCGGGCGTCCTCGCCCTCGTCGGCAAGAAGGACGTGCAGCAGGGCGCACCGCCGGTGCCGCAGGAGGCGCTGGCCGGTGTCAGGACCGACATCGCGACCGTGAAGGAGAGTGCGCGCCGGTGAGCACGCCGAAGGACGACGGCCAGGCCTCGGGCGGCCCCACCGACCCCGACGCCATCCGGGCCGAGATCGAGGAGACCCGCGACCAGCTCGCGAGCACCGTCGACGAGCTGAGCCAGCGGCTCGACGTCCCCGCCCGGGCCAAGGAGAGCGCCGCCCGCGCCAAGGACACCGCCGTGGAGACCTACCGCGAGAGCCCGCCGGTGTTCGCCGGCGCGGGTGCCGCGCTGGCCGGCCTGGTCGGGCTGCTGCTGTGGCGCCGACGGCGGGCCCGGCGCCTGGCCAGCACCGAGGAGCTGATCGTCGGGGCGCGGGTCGGCCGCAAGCGCGAGGCCAAGCGGGCGCGCAAGGAGCTCGCCGCCCGGCGGAAGGCGGCGCAGAAGGCGGCGAAGGACGTCCGGAAGTCCACGATGCGGGCCGAGAAGAAGGCCCGGCGCAGCAGGAGGAGGAAGCGTTGAGCAAGGGAGCCAAGCTCGCCTACCGGCCCATCGGCCTCGCGGCGGGTGTGCTCGCGGGCGCCGTGTCCGGGGCGGTCTTCAAGCAGGTGTGGAAGCGCATCAGCGGCGAGGACGACGCGCCCGATGCGCTCCAGACCGAGTACCCGATGTGGGAGATCGTCGTCTCCGCGGCGCTGCAGGGCGCGATCTTCGCGGCCACCAAGGCGACCATCGACCGCCTCGGCGCGCAGGGCTTCACCAAGCTCACCGGGGCCTGGCCGGGCGACTGACGCCCCCGGTGGCCGGGACCGCCGTCCCGGCCACCGGCCGCCCCACCGACCATGGCCGGACGACGGCCCAGCACCAGGGAGACGCAGTGACCGGCACCCGCCCCCGCGAGAGCGCCGTCGACCGGATCCGGCAGCGCGTCGAGGAGAAGGCGGCCCGGCGAGCGGCCGCGGCCCGGGCCGCGGCCGGGGACGGGGACGGTCCCGAGCGGGACCCCCACCGGCTCCCCCCGGACGCACCCGCCCCCGAGCAGCTGCCGGGCATCCGTGCCGCGAACCCGCTGCAGATCCCGGCCGGTGGCTGGAAGCAGGTGCTCAAGCGGGCGTGGGCGGAGAACAACGCCGACAACATGCCGATCATCGCCGGCGGGGTGGCGTTCTTCGGGTTCCTGGCGATCTTCCCGGCGCTGCTGGCGCTGATCTCGATCTACGGCCTCGTCGCCTCCCCCGAGCAGGCCGCCGCGCAGGTCGAGGAGTTCACCGCCGGCCTGCCCGAGACCGCGCAGGGGCTGATCGAGGACCAGGTCACCGCCATCACCGAGAACGCCGGCGGGGCGCTCACCCTCAGCCTGGTCCTCTCGATCCTCGCTGCGCTCTGGAGCGCGTCCGGGGGGGTGAACAACCTGGTCAAGGCCGTCAACATCGCCTACGACGAGGTCGAGACCCGGAACTTCGTGAAGCTCCGGGCGCTCTCCCTGGCCCTCACCCTCGGCGCCATCGTGTTCGTCGTGCTGACCATCGGCCTGGTCGCCGTGCTGCCGATCGTCATCGACCTGCTGCCGCTGGGCGCGGTGGGCACCGTGCTGCTCGAGATCGCGCGGTGGGTGGCGCTGCTCCTGGTCGTCGCGGGGTCGCTCGCGGTGCTCTACCGGGTCGCCCCGGACCGGGACTCACCGAAGTTCCGCTGGGTCAGCCTCGGCTCGGTCGTCGTCACCGTCGTCTGGGCGCTGGTCAGCCTCGGCTTCACCTTCTACGTCAACAACTTCGGCTCCTACGACGCCACCTACGGGGCGATCGCCGGCGTCATCGTGCTGATGCTGTGGCTGTACCTCACCTGCTACCTGGTGCTCCTAGGCGCCGAGATCAACTCCGAGGCCGAGCACCAGACCGGCCTGGACACCACCGACGGCGAGCCGGTGCCGATGGGTGAGCGCGACGCGGTCAAGGCGGACACGCTGCCGGCCAAGGCAGAGCCGGAGAAGGGCGACAGCGACCCGACGCGGAAGAACGCGCCCTAGCCGGCCGCCCGACCTCAGCGCACGCGGGAGGGCACGAAGGGCGGCCGCAGGACCTCGACGGGCTCCCGGCGCCCCCGGACGTCGATGGTCAACGAGGCCCCCTCCGCCACCCCGGCGGCGGCGTCGAGCAGCGCCAGCCCGATGCCGACCCGCAGGGTGGGCGAGAACGTGCCGCTGGTCACCTCGCCGACCCGCGAGCCGTCGCCGTCGAGGACGGCCATGCCCGGCCGGGGGATGCCGCGGCCGGCGGCCCGCAGGCCCCACAGCAGGCGTGCCGGTCCGGCCTCCTTCTCGGCCAGCAGCGCCTCGCGGCCCCAGAACGCGGGCTTGCGCCAGCCCACCGCCCAGCCCGCGCGGGCCTGCACCGGGCTGATCTCCCGGGAGAGCTCGTGGCCGTGCAACGGGTAGCCCATCTCGGTCCGCAGGGTGTCCCGGGCACCGAGCCCGCACGGCCGGATGCCGAGGTCCTGCCCCGCCTCCAGCACGGCGTCCCACATCTCGCCGGCCCGCTCCGCAGCGACCAGGAGCTCGTAGCCGTGCTCGCCGGTGTAGCCGGTGCGGCAGACCGTCACCTCGGCCCCGCCTCCCCCGGTGCCGGTCACGAACGACATGTAGCCGATCTCGCCGGGCACGCCCAGCAGCTCGAGGACCTGCAGCGAGCGCGGCCCCTGGACGGCGAGGACGGCGACCTCGGTGTGCCGGTCGACCACCTCGACGCCCGGCGGGGCAGCGTCGGCCAGCCGGCCCAGGACCTCGGCGGCGTTGGCGGCGTTGGGCACCAGCAGGACGTCGTCGGGCCCGTGCAGGTAGACGATCAGGTCGTCGACCACGCCGCCGGCACCCTCCTCGCCGTCGGGCACGCAGCACATCGTGTACTGCGCCTGCCCCGGGCCGATCCGGGAGAGGTCGTTGGTGAGGCACGAGTCGACGAAGGCGGCGGCCCCCGGGCCCCGGACGGTGCCCGTGCCGAGGTGGGAGACGTCGAACAGGCCCACGCCCCCGCGCACCGCGGCGTGCTCGGCCAGCACGCCGCCACCGGCGTACTCGATGGGCATGGACCAGCCGCTGAAGTCGGCCAGCTTCGCCCCGGCCGCCAGGTGCCGGTCGTGGAGCGGCGAGGTGCGCGTCGTCACCCCGGCCACGCTAGCGGGTCCCACCCGCACCCCGGTGACGAGCTGGAAAGGCCCCGCCGCGAGCCTGCGGGCGGTGGAGGGCAACGGGGTCCTTCTACGATCGTCCGGTGCCGCCGACGATCTCCGCCACCGACCACCCGCTCGAGAAGCTGACCGGCGACGCCGTCGTCGTCGCCGTCGGCAAGGGGCCCGACGGCCCCCTCCCCACGCCCGGCGCGGAGGCCCTGGACCGCCTCCTCGGCGGCCGGCTCCTCCCGGCGCTGACCGACCTGGGCGCCCGCGGCGCCGAGGACGAGGTGACCCGCCTCCCCTCCTTCGGCCAGGGCCCCTTCCCCGTCGTCGCCGTCGTCGGGCTGGGCGCGCCGGAGGCGTCCGGCGGTTACCGCCCCGAGAGCCTGCGCCGCGCCGCCGGGGCCGCCAGCCGCGCGCTCCGCGGCCGCCGCTCCGTGGTGAGCCTGCTCGCCGCCGTCGGCGGGACACCGGACGACGAGCGCCTGCACGCCGTCGGCGAGGGCTCCCTGCTGGGCGCCTACGAGTTCACCGCCTACAAGTCCCAGCTGCCCGCCGACCGCCCGGCCCCGCCGAGCGAGTTCACGATCGTGGTCCCCGGTGCGGGGGCCGCCGAGGCCGCGCTGCGCCGCGTGCGCGCCGTCGCCGACGCCGTCGCCCTGGTCCGCGACCTGGTCAACACCCCGCCGAACGACCTCCACCCCGCCGAGCTCGCCGCCCGCGGCGCGGCCGCGGGCGAGAAGCTCGGCCTCACCGCCGAGATCCTCGACGAGGAGGCCCTCGCGGCCGGTGGCTACGGCGGCATCCTCGCCGTCGGCGGCGGCTCCACCCGCAAGCCGCGGCTGCTGCGCCTCACCTACTCCGGCACGGGCGCCCGCAAGAAGGTGGCGCTGGTCGGCAAGGGCATCACGTTCGACAGCGGCGGCATCTCGATCAAGCCCGCCGCGAAGATGGAGGACATGAAGAGCGACATGGCCGGTGCCGCGGCCGTGATCGCCACCGTGTGCCTCGTCGCCGAGCTCGGGTTGCCGGTGGAGGTCGTGGCCACGGTGCCGATGGCCGAGAACCTGCCCAGCGGCACTGCCTACCGGCCGGCCGACGTCATCACCTTCCGCAACGGCAAGAAGGCGGAGATCACCAACACCGACGCCGAGGGGCGCGTCGTGCTCGCCGACGCCATCGCCCGCGCGGCCGAGGACTCCCCCGACGTGCTGCTGGAGACCTCCACGCTCACCGGCGCGCAGATGGTCGCGCTGGGCGCGCGCACCGCGGGCGTGATGGGCAGCGACGACCTCCGCGACGCCGTGATCGCCGCCGCCGGGCGCAGCGGCGAGCTGATGTGGCCCATGCCGCTGCCCCCGGAGCTGCGCAAGGGCATCGACTCGACGGTCGCGGACTTCGTGAACGCCAACACCGACCGGATGGGCGGGATGCTCGTCGGCGGCCACTTCCTGGCCGAGTTCGTGCCGGACGGGCTGCCGTGGGCGCACATCGACATCGCCGGGCCGAGCTACAACACCTCGGCGCCGTGGGGCTACACGCCGAAGGGCGGCACCGGCGTCCCCGTGCGCACCCTGCTGGCGACGATCGAGGCCCTCATCGCCGAAGGCTGACCGGCGTTTTGTGCACTTTCCGCCGCGGCGGAAAGTGCACAAAACGCCCGCCCGTCAGAGGCGGTCCCGTTTCTGGCGGGCGCTCCAGTCGCGCATCCGCTGGGGGTAGCCGGTCACCTGGGCGTCGTACACCGGGATGGCGAGCTCCTTGGACAGCCGCCGGGCCACGTCGGGGCCATCGATGCGCCGGCGCGTCCACTCGCCGTCGGCCGCGACGAGCACGATCGTGGCCTCGGTGACGGCTGTCCGCGGCTCCACGAAGCCCTCGACGCCCCGGCGGCTGGCCACGAACTCCTCGAGGTGCCTCAGGTCGCCCCGCTGCGACGCGCGGTCGAGGGTGGCCCGGGCCGCGGCCCCCCGGCGCGCGCGCCAGCGTCCGAACAGCCCCATCCACCCTCTCCGTCCTGCCGGGTCGCCTGATCACCGCGACGCTCGCGAGAGCAACGGCGGTCCGGGCCAGGTCGTTCCCGGAGTGGCAGGATGGGCGACAGCCCCCGCCCGCTCGAGCGGGGACGCCGCCCGTCGCAACCGAGGAGCATCCGTGAGCGCACCCACCTCCCCCGCCGACCTGGTCATCCTCGGCGGTGGCTCGGGCGGATATGCCGCGGCGTTCCGGGCCTCCGAGCTCGGCCTGGACGTGGTGCTGATCGAGAAGGACAAGGTCGGCGGCACCTGCCTGCACCGTGGCTGCATCCCGACCAAGGCCCTGCTGCACGCCGGCGAGGTGGCCGACCTGGCCCGCGAGGGCGAGCAGTTCGGCGTCAAGACGTCGCTGGCCGGCATCGACATGGACGGCGTCAACAGCTACAAGGACGGCGTCATCTCCAAGCTCTACAAGGGGCTGCAGGGCCTGGTGAAGGCCCGGAAGATCACCTATGTCGAGGGCGAGGGCCGGCTCACCTCCCCGACCACCGTCGAGGTGAACGGCGAGACCTACGAGGGCAAGCACGTCCTGCTGGCCACCGGCTCCTACCCGCGGTCGCTGCCCGGCCTGGAGATCGACGGCACCAAGGTCATCACCAGTGACCACGCGCTGAACCTCGACCGCGTCCCGAGCTCGGCGATCATCCTGGGCGGCGGCGTCATCGGCTGCGAGTTCGCCAGCGCCTGGAAGTCCTTCGGCGTCGACGTCACGATCGTCGAGGCGCTGCCGCACCTGGTGCCGCTGGAGGACGAGGCCGCCTCCAAGCTCCTCGAGCGCGCCTTCCGCCGCCGCAAGATCGCCTTCGAGCTGGGCAGCCGCTTCTCCGGCGTGCAGAGCACCGAGAACGGCGTCAAGGTGTCTCTGGAGAACGGCAAGGAGATCGAGGCCGAGCTGCTGCTCGTCGCCGTCGGCCGCGGCCCGGTCAGCTCCGGGCTCGGGTACGAGGAGGTGGGCGTCGCCATGGAGCGCGGCTACGTCCTCGTCGACGAGTACATGCGCACCAACGTCCCGACGATCTCCGCCGTGGGCGACCTGGTGCCCACCCTCCAGCTGGCCCACGTCGGCTTCGGCGAGGGCATCCTCGTCGCGGAGCGCGTCGCCGGGCTGGAGCCCGCCCCGATCGACTACGCGGGCGTCCCGCGCATCACCTACTCCGACCCCGAGGTCGCCTCCGTCGGGCTCACCGAGGCCCAGGCCAAGGAGCGCTACGGCGAGGTGAAGACCCTGACGTACGACCTCGCCGGCAACGGCCGCAGCCAGATCCTGAAGACGACGGGCGCGGTGAAGCTGGTGCAGGCCCCCGACGGCCCCGTCGTGGGCATCCACATGGTCGGCAGCCGCGTCGGCGAGCTCATCGCCGAGGCCCAGCTGATCTACAACTGGGAGGCCGAGGCCGACGACGTCGCCAGCCTCATCCACCCGCACCCGACGCAGAGCGAGGCGCTCGGCGAGGCGCACCTCGCGCTCGCCGGCAAGCCCCTGCACGTGCACGGCTGACAACCGCTCGATCCCCCACCCACCCAGCGCCAGAAGGAGCACTGCCCCGATGCCGACGTCCGTCACCATGCCCGCCCTGGGCGAGAGCGTCACCGAGGGCACGGTCACCCGCTGGCTCAAGCAGGAGGGGGACCAGGTCGAGGCCGACGAGCCCCTCCTCGAGGTGTCGACCGACAAGGTCGACACCGAGATCCCCTCCCCCGCCGCCGGTGTGCTCACGAAGATCCTCGTGGCCGAGGACGAGACGGTCGACGTCGGCGCGGAGCTCGCGGTGATCGGCGGTGGCGACGGCGACGAGGACGCGGGCAGCCCCCCGGCCTCCGCCGAGGACGCCGACACCACGCCGCAGACCCCCGACGAGCAGGTCGACGACGCCGGCGGTGAGCCGGAGCAGGCCGCCGAGCCGGAACCCCAGCCGGCGCAGTCGTCGGACTCCGGCGGCGGGGGCGGCTCCGGCGGCGGCGAGGGCACCCCGGTCACGATGCCGGCGCTCGGCGAGAGCGTCACCGAGGGCACCGTCACCCGCTGGCTGAAGGCCGTCGGCGACGAGGTGACCGCAGACGAGCCCCTCCTCGAGGTCTCCACCGACAAGGTCGACACCGAGATCCCGGCGCCGGTCAGCGGCACGCTGCTGGAGATCACGGTCGACGAGGACGAGACCGTCGACGTCGGCGCGCAGCTCGCGGTGATCGGCACCGGCGCGGCCGGTGGCGGCGGCGCTCCCCAGCAGGAGGCCCCCCAGCAGGAGGCCCCGAAGCAGGAGGCCCCGAAGCAGGAGGCCCCGGCGCAGCCCGAGCCGCAGGCGGCACCCGAGGCGAAGCAGGCCGACGCGGCCAGCGAGCAGCCCGGTGGCGACTACGGCGCGAGCGGCGCCCAGCCGTCGGACTCGCCCACCTC
>NZ_SSXC01000039.1 GCF_021699055.1 Blastococcus sp. MG754426
GCCGCCGGCGGGCGGGCTGGTGCCCACGAGCGCGCCGGGGGCGAGGTCGCTGTCCACCCGGTGGACCCGGTGGAGGAAGCCGGCGTCCTCGAGTACGTCCTGGCACGCCAGCGGCTCGTCGCAGGACGGCACCCGGACGGTGTTCCCGCGGACCACCTCGGGGTCGGCGGGCGGGAAGTCGGCGCTGCCGCGGGCGGTGAGGATCGGCGCCATCGCGTCGTGCCAGATGGTGGCGCCCTTGCCCCCGCCGAAACCGCCGACGTCCTCGTTCTCCTTCGGGTTGAACACCATCACGCTGGCGGCGATCTCCGGCGTGTAGCCGACGAACGCCACCGAGACGTTCTCCTGGGTGGTGCCGGTCTTCCCGGCGATCTGGTGGCCCGGCACGTACGCCCGCCGGCCGGTCTGGCCGCCGTAGCCGGGTTCGACGTCCTTGCGGAGCATCTGGTTGAGCGTGTCGGCCACGCCGGGCGGGATCGCCTCGGGGGTGCAGCGGTCACCGCCGACCAGCGGCTCGCCGTCCGGGCCGAGCACCGGCTCCCCCTCGCGGTCCAGCAGCGCGGTGACCGGGACGACCTCGCACCGGGTGCCCGAGGCGGCCAGCGTGGAGTACGCGCTGGCCAGGCCCAGCGGGCTGGTGGCCTCGGGCCCGAAGGCGAACGAACCGTTGTTCTCGTCGATCGTGCGCTGCGCCAGGCCGTCGGGGCCGTAGGCGTAGAGCCCCATCCGCTCGGCCATGCGCACCGGCTCCTCGACGCTGCCCAGCGCGTCCTCGAGCGCGAGGAAGTAGGTGTTCGAGGACTGGTAGAGCGCCGTCGTCAGGTCCAGCGAGGCCCGGTAGGTGCCGGAGTTGCGGACGTCGTAGAAGCCGCGGCCCTCCCGGTAGACGCGGGAGACGTACGGGCTCGGCGCGGTGAGCGTGTACCCGGTGGAGTAGCCGCGGGCCAGCGCCGCGGCGGCCACGAACACCTTGTAGGTCGACCCGGCGCCCCGGCTGGGCAGCGCGTTGAGGTTGACCGACTCCTGCCGGCGGTCGCCCTCGTCGTGGCCGAAGATGCGGTTGACGCTCATGGCCAGCAGGTGGCCGGTGCCCGGCTCGACCGCGACGTATCCGTTGCGCTCGAGGTCGTCCTGGGTGAGCCCGAGCTCCTCGATCAGGTAGCGCTGCACGAAGTCGCAGACGTAGGCGCCCACGGACGCCTCGACGCAGCCCCGGCGCGGCGCGGGGCCCGGGGCGAGGCCCAGCGGGGCGGCCGCGGCCTCGGCCTCCTGCTCCGGGCTGATGTAGCCCTGCTCGGCCATGCGGGCCAGCACCTGGTTGCGCCGGATGGTGGCGCCTTCGGGGTCGGTGAAGGGGTCGTGGTCCTGCGGGCTCTGCACCAGCCCGGCCAGCAGCGCGGCCTGGGGCAGGGTCAGCTCCGCCGCGTCGACGCCGAAGAACGCCCGGGCCGCCGGCTGCACGCCGTAGGCGTTCTGCCCGAAGTAGACGATGTTCAGGTAGCGGGTGAGCAGCTCGTCCTTGCTGTAGGTCGCCTCCATCGCCAGCGCCAGGCGGGCCTCGCGCAGCTTGCGGCCGAAGGTCTTCTCGACGGCGGCGTCGCGCTCGGCCTGGGTGCGCGCCGACTGCAGCAGGGTCTGCTTGACCAGCTGCTGGGTGAGGGTCGAGCCACCCTCCTCGACCTCGCCGGCGGCGATGTTGGTGACCAGGGCGCGGGCGGTGCCCTGCACGTCCAGCCCGCCGTGCTCGTAGAAGCGCGCATCCTCCACGGCGACCAGCGCCTGCCGCATGACCTCGGCGATCCGGTCGAACTCCACCGGCTCGCGGTTCTCCCGGTAGAAGGAGGTGATGACCTCGCCGTTGGCGGCCAGCACCACGGTGTTGCGGGCCGGCACCTCGACGGAGAACTCCTCCGGCGGGTCGCCGAGCAGCGCCGAGGAGCTGCGCGCGGCCAGCGCCGGCCCGCCCACCCAGGGCAGCAGGAGCCCGGCCACCAGCGCCCCGGCGAGCAGGACGGCGCACGCGAGCCTGAGCAGGGTGCGGCCCGTCCCCGTGCGCGACTCCATGACCCTCCTCCGGACGAATGGCCAGCTCAGCAGGGTCGCCCGCGCTGCACAACCACCCGCGCGGCGAGGTGCGCGACCGGAACCGCCCCGTCCGTCTCCCGGTCCCCGCCCGCCACACCCGGCGCTCCCGGCCCCGGTTCGCCCGCCCAGGGGTCACGGCGTTGGATGGGGGGCATGCCTGACTCGATGCTGGCCGGCCGGCTGGACGTCCGCACCCGTGAGTTCGCGGTGAAGGAGGTGCCCGTCCCCGTGCCCGGGCCCGGCGAGGTCCTGATCCAGGTCGCCGCGGCGGGGATCTGCCTCTCCGACGTCCACCTGATCGAGGGGCAGCTCTCCCCCCTCTTCCTCGCCGGTGACGAGGTGACGCTGGGCCACGAGGTCGCCGGCACCGTGGCCGTGCTCGGGGACGGGGTGACCGGCCTCGCCGAGGGCCGGCGGGTGCTGCTGCAGGCCGGCGAGGAGAAGGACGGCTGGATCCACACCCGCGGCGTCGACTACGACGGCGGCTGGGCGCAGTACGCCCTCGCTTCGGCGGAGACGGTGGTGCCGATCCCGGACGACCTGCCGTTCGAGCAGGCCTGCATCGTGCCCGACGCGGTGTCGACGCCGTGGGCCTCGATCGTGCGGACCGCGCAGGTGCGGGCCGCGCAGCCGGTCGGCGTCTGGGGCATCGGCGGGCTCGGCGCGCACGCGGTGCAGCTGCTGCGGCTGGCCGGGGCCGCCCCGATCGTCGCCGTCGACCCGGTGCCGGCCGCCCGGCACCGGGCGCTGGACTTCGGCGCGGACCTCGCACTGGACCCGTCCGAGGACATCGCCACCCGCGTCCGCGAGCTGACCGGCGGCGCCGGGCTGGCGTTCGCCTTCGACTTCGCCGGGGTCGCGCCGGTGCGCGAGCAGGCGGTCCGCTGCCTGGAGCGCGACGGCGCCCTGGTGCTGGTGGGTCTCACCGACCAGCCGCTGGAGATCCGGAACGGCACCCAGTTCAGCTACTTCGGCCAGCGGATCCTCGGTCACTACGGCTCCGAGCCCGCCCACGTGGTGGAGCTGGTGGACCTGGTGCGGCACGGCCGCCTGGACCTCTCCCGCTCCATCTCCGGCACGCTGCCGCTCACCGAGGCCGCCGACGGCGTGGAGCGGCTGGCGAACAAGGAGGGCGACCCCATCCGCCTGGTCATCACGCCATGACTCTGTCGTCCTCCGGACGACACCGCGGCCAGCGTGCCGTCCCCGGCCGCCGCTGAGCCGTCGGGACGCTGGGGGACGGGATTGCGGCTCAACCCGGGGACGGCTCGCGGATGAGCACCCGGACGGCGCGGAACTGCTCCGGCGTCGTCAGCAGCACCGCCTTCGTCGGGTCCCCCACGTCCAGGGCGGGGTCGCGGCGCAGGGCGGCCAGCGGGCGCAGCCGGGGGTCGGCCAGCACGTCGTCGGCCAGCCCCCGGTCGCCCCCCGTGAACAGCGCGGCCAGCCCACCGGCGTGCGGCAGCAGCACCCGGACGGCGGTCTCCACCGCGTGCCCGACGACGGCGTCGGCCTGGTTGGCCCGCCGCCACGCGAACCGCTGCTGCGACCAGCCGCCGGCCGCGGTGCGGCCCTGCACCTGGCGGGCGTCGACCTTGGAGACCACCAGTTCCCCGCCGTCGAAGACGCCGACCGCCCACCGGCCACGGCGGACCAGCAGCACGCCGGCGCGTCGCGGCCGTCCCGCGGCGGCGGTGAAGCTGCCGAGCAGCGGCGGCTCGGGGGTCCAGCCGAAGGGGGCGCGCAGCACGACGGTGGTCGTGTCCGCGCAGGTGATCCGCAACCCGTCGTCGACCGGCTCGACCGCCGCGAAGGCGCCGTGCCGGGTGGCGACGCCGTCCAGCCACCGGCCCAGCCGCTCGGGGGCCACCCCGAGCTGCCGCCCGCCACCGGCAGCGGGCCGGGCGCGGGTCACCGGGACCGCAGCGTGAGCAGCCGGTCGAGCACGTCGCCCACCCGCAGGCCGTCGTGCTCGTGCTCGTTGGTGACCCAGGTGCGCACGTTCCCGACCTCCTCGGCGGTCTGCAGCGACAGGCCCGCGTCGACGTACATGTCGTCGAAGTAGACCGCGGCGTCGACCGGTACCTCGTTGGCGGCCAGCCGGGCGGGGTCGTACAGGACGGGGAACTCCTCGATCCCGGCGAGCGCGTGCGCGGCCGGGCCGAACGGCCGGAGCGAGGCGATCTCGTCGAACATCCAGGGGTAGACCATCTCCCCGGTGAACGGCAGCGGGCGGCGTCCGCCGTCGAACTCGGGCCCCCGCTCCGCCTGCGCCGCCCAGCCGACCGGGCCGGGGCCCTGCGCGTAGATGCTCTCGTGCAGCGTCGCGTAGAGCGGGTTCTCCCAGTAGGCGGTGCGCCGGGCGACCTGGTCGAGGAACGTGTCCGACAGCCCGCCGTCGTCGTCGAGCGCCTCCTCGAACAGCCAGTGCAGCTCCTCGGCGCCGTCGCGCGCACCCAGCGCCTGGCCGACGGTCTGCAGGCGCCGCACGGTGAGCCGGTCGCCGTCGGGCAGGGTGGCCGGCGCGGCGGACAGCCGGTCGGCGACGGCGGCGACCTGCGCGACGTCGCCGGGGTACCGCGCGTAGAACCGGCGGGTCTTCGCCGCGACGCGCGGGTAGGTGCGCCGGTAGACCTCCCGGGCGTCGGCGCGCAGACCCGCCAGCCCGCCGGTGACCAGGCAGCGCGCGAGCCCCTCCGGCGCCTGCGAGAGGTAGGTGAGGGTGACGAAGCCGCCGTAGCTCTGCCCCAGCGTGGTCCAGCGGCGCCCGCCGTACAGGGTGCGCCGGATGTGCTCGGCGTCGGCCACGATCGAGTCGGCGCGGAAGGCGAGGAGGTGGCGGGCGGCCGAGCCGGCGTCCGGGAAGCGGCTGATCCCGGCGCCGGTGACGCGGGAGCTGCGCCCGGTGCCGCGCTGGTCGAGCAGGACGACCCGGAAGTCGCGCAGCGCCCGCTCCACCCAGCCACCCCGGGTCGGCCGCGGGGACCTGCCCCCCGGGCCGCCCTGCAGGAAGAGCAGCAGCGGGAGGTCGTCGGCACGCCGATCGGGGTGGACCAGCTCGCGGACGAAGACCTCGAGGGTGCCGCCGTCGTCGGGGGCGCGCCAGTGCAGCGGCACGGTGACCGACCGCTCGCGCACGTGCGCCCCGGGGAGTGCGTACTGCTGCACGGGCCCGCCGCTCAGCGGGCCAGCGCCGGCTCGGCGGCGTGCTCGGCCGGCACGTGCAGCAGCCGCTGGTAGGAACCGACCACGACCGCGGCGATCCCCGCGGCGACGATCGCGACGACGAACGCCCGGTTCGCGCCGGCGACGTCGACGATCTTCCCCGCGACCGAGGCGCCCACGGCCACGCCCAGGCCGAGCGCGGTGCCGATCCAGGTGAACGCCTCCGTCACCGCCGACCGGGGGACGAGGAGCTCGGCCAGGGTGAAGGAGCTGATCAGGGAGGGCGAGACCGCGATCCCGGCGACGACCACGAACGGCACCATCAGCCAGACGCCGTCGATGAACAGCAGCGGGACGACGAGCGCGGTGAGCAGGACGAGGGCCCCGACGAGCCGCAGCCGCAGCGGCAGCCGCCAGTGGATGGCACCCCAGCCGATGCCGCTGGCCATCGACCCCACCGCCAGGCTGGCGATGAGCACGCCGGACAGCGCCATCGCGTCCCGCTCGTCGGCGAAGGCGACCAGGGCGATCTCGAGCGTGCCGAGGATGGCGCCCACGGCGGCCCCGACGACGAAGAGCACGCGCAGACCGTGCGTGCGGATCGCGGACGGCCCCTGCCGGCTCAGGTGCCCGTGCGGCTCGGGCTCGGTGCGGCGCTGGGCGGCGAACAGCAGGCTGCCGACGGCGGCGAGGGTGAACGCCGTCACCACGCCGGAGGTGGCGTGCCCGGTGGTCGAGAGGAACGTCACGAGCACCGGGCCGACGATGAAGACGAACTCGTCGACGACGGACTCCATCGACAGCGCCGTGTGCAGCCGGTGGCTGCCGCGCAGGAGGTGGGTCCACCGGACGCGGATCATCGAGGAGACCGGCGGGATGCACGCCCCGGCCAGCCCGGCGGACAGGAAGACGACCAGCAGCGGCCAGTCCTCCCGCACGGAGAAGAGGAAGACCACCCCGGAGAGCACGAACACGGCCAGCACCGGGAGCAGCACCCGCCGCTGGCCGTGGGTGTCGGCCCACCGCCCCAGCAACGGCCCGGCGGCCGCCGTCGTCACCGCGCCGGTCGCGGCCACGGCGCCGCCGAGACCGTAGGAGCCGGTCTCGGACGCGACCAGCAGGACCGAGCCCAGCCCGACCATCGAGAGGGGCAACCGTCCGATGAAGGCAGCGAGCACCATCGGCAGGGCGTGCGGCGTGCGCAGCACCTGCAGGTAGGGATTCGGCACGAGCGGGGTTGCCTCCGGGAACGGGAAGGGGCCCAGCCACGCTAACCGAACGTGGCCACTCGCGCCGCGACGGCGATCCGTGGCGCCGCACCCGCCCCGGCGATGACCAGGGTCCCTGATCGTGGAGCGTCCTCCCCCACCGCCCACCGCGAGGGAGGACACCCGGCGATCAGGTCACCCGATCGTGGCCAGGCAGCCGGGCGGACGCGCCAGGGCCCGAACCGCAGCCGCGATCCGGGCCCTGGCGACGTGCTGGAACGGGCCCCTGCAGGGCCCCGCCGCGAGCGTGCGAGTGGCGGGAGCAGGGGGCCTTCCCCTACGCGAGGCGGCTCTTGAGGATCTCCAGCTCGTCCCACATGGTGCTGGGCAGCTTCTCGCCGAACTTCTCGAACCACTCGGTGATCTGCGGGATCTCCTCGCGCCACTCCTCGGGCTTGACCGCGAGGGCCTGCTCGACCTGCTCGGTGGTCATGTCCAGGCCGGAGACGTCGAGCGAGTCCGGCGTGGGCACGTGGCCGATCGGCGTCTCGACGGCGGCCGCGGTGCCCTCGAGGCGCTCGATGACCCACTTGAGCACGCGGCTGTTCTCACCGAAGCCCGGCCACAGGAAACCGCCGTCGGCGTCCCGGCGGAACCAGTTGACGTAGAAGATCTTCGGCAGCTTGCTCGCATCGTGCATCTTGCCGGTCTCGACCCAGTGGCCGAAGTAGTCACCGGCGTTGTAGCCGATGAAGGGCAGCATGGCGAACGGGTCCCGGCGGACGACGCCGACCGCCCCGGTCGCCGCGGCGGTCGTCTCCGAGGAGAGCGTCGCGCCCATGAACACGCCGTGGTTCCAGTCCCGGGCCTCGGTGACCAGCGGGATCGTGGTCTTGCGGCGGCCGCCGAAGAGGATCGCCGAGATCGGCACGCCCTGGGGGTCCTCGTACTCCGGCGCCAGGATCGGGCACTGGGTGATCGGCGTGCAGAAACGGCTGTTCGGGTGGCTGGACAGCTCGTCGCTGTCCGGCGTCCAGTCCCGGCCCTTCCAGTCGGTGAGGTGCGCCGGCGGCTCGTCGGTCATGCCCTCCCACCAGACGTCGCCGTCGTCGGTGAGCGCGACGTTGGTGAACACCGAGTTGCCCTGGTCGATGGTGCGCATGGCGTTCGGGTTGGTGTCCCACCCGGTGCCCGGGGCGACGCCGAACAGGCCGTACTCGGGGTTGAGCGCGTACAGGCGGCCGTCCTCGCCGAAGCGCATCCAGGCGATGTCGTCGCCCAGGGTCTCGACCTTCCAGCCGGGGATGGTCGGCTCGAGCATCGCCAGGTTGGTCTTCCCGCAGGCGCTCGGGAAGGCGGCCGCGATGTAGTAGGTCTTCTGCTGCGGGTTGGTGAGCTTGAGGATCAGCATGTGCTCGGCCAGCCAGCCCTCGTCGCGCGCCATGACCGAGGCGATGCGCAGCGAGTAGCACTTCTTCCCCAGCAGCGCGTTGCCGCCGTAGCCGGAGCCGTAGGACCAGATGGCCCGCTCCTCGGGGAAGTGCACGATGTACTTCGTGTCGCTGCAGGGCCACGGCACGTCGGCCTGGCCGGGCTCCAGCGGGGCGCCGAGGGAGTGCATCGCCGGCACGAACGGCCGGTCGGAACCCATGGCCTCGAGGATGCGGCTGCCGATGCGGGCCATCACGCGCATGGAGACGACGACGTACTCGGAGTCGGTGAGCTCGACGCCGAACATCGGGTTCTCGGCCTCGACCGGGCCCATGCAGAACGGGATGACGTACATCGTCCGGCCGCGCATGCACCCCCGGTACAGCTCGGTCATGACCGACTTCATCTCGCCCGGGTCCATCCAGTTGTTGGTGGGACCCGCGTCGGCCTCGTCGACCGAGCAGATGAAGGTGCGGTCCTCGACGCGCGCGACGTCGCTGGGGTCGGAGGCGCACCAGAAGGAGTTGGGCTTCTTCTCCAGCGGCGTGAAGGTGCCCGCGTCCACCAGCTTCCGGGTGAGCCGCTCCCACTCCTCGTCGGTGCCGTCGACCCAGACCACCTGGTCCGGCGTCGTCAGCTCGGCCATCTCCCGCACCCAGGCGAGCAGCCGGGCGTGCGTCGTCGGGGCGTTCTCCAGACCTGGGGTGGCCACGGTGGTCACGGCGTCTCCATCCTCTGCGTCGCCGGTGCGGATCCCCGCTCCGACGGTGGTGCCCTGCGAGCCGCGGCCGGCGGAACGACCGCGGGAATCGGGTCAGGCTACAAGCGCGGACACGCGCCTGTAACCGAGACAAATGTTACGTATAGGACGTCTACCGCTCAGCCCGGAATAGTCTGGTAGAAGGCGGCGTTCGCCACACCTCGTGACCTCCTCCACCCTCCTCTCACCGTTCCGTCTCCGCGACGTCACGTTGCGCAACCGCCTCGCCGTCGCGCCGATGTGCCAGTACTCCGTCACCGATGGCTACGTCGGTGACTACCACCTCGTGCACCTCGGCCGGTTCGCGCTCGGCGGCTTCGGCCTGGTGGTCGTCGAGGCGACGGGGGTGACGCCGGAGGGCCGGATCAGCCACGGGGACGTCGGCCTGTGGTCCGACGACCACGTGCCGGGGCTCGCGCGGGTCGTGGAGTTCCTGCACGCCGAGGGGGCCGCGGCCGGCATCCAGCTGGCCCACGCCGGCGCCAAGGCCAGCAGCCGGCGCCCGTGGGAGGGGTCCGGGCCGGTGACCGAGGAGGACGCCCGCCCCGGCGAGGCGCCGTGGCCGACCGTCTCGGCGTCCGCCGTCCCCGCGGGGCCGGGGTGGCCGGTGCCCCACGCGCTCGCGGTCGAGGAGCTCGCCGAGGTGCGCGAGGCGTTCGCCGCCGCCGCCCGCCGGGCCGACGCCGCCGGCTTCGACGTCGTGGAGGTGCACGCCGCGCACGGCTACCTGCTGCACCAGTTCCTCTCCCCGCTGAGCAACGTGCGCGACGACGCGTACGGCGGCTCGCGGGAGGCTCGGATGCGCTTCCCGCTCGAGGTGGTCGACGCGGTGCGCGCCGCCTGGCCGGCGGGCAAGCCGCTGCTGGTGCGCGTCTCCGCCGTCGACGGCTCCGGGGAGGGGCTCACCGTCGAGGACACCGTCGCCTTCGCCCGCGAGCTGCGCGCCCGCGGGGTCGACGTCGTCGACGTCTCCGGCGGCGGCCTCGGCGGCGGGTGGGAGCACCCGATCGGCTACGGCTACCAGGTGCCCTACGCCGCGGCGATCCGCGAGCAGGCCGACGTCGCCACCATGGCCGTCGGGCTGGTGGTGGACGCCCGCCAGGCCGAGGCGATCGTCGCCGGCGGCGCGGCGGACCTGGTGGCGGTCGCCCGTGAAGCGCAGGACGACCCGAACTTCGCCGTGCACGCCGCCCGCGAGCTCACCGCCGCCTACGACGCCTACCCGGTGCAGGCGGGGCCGCGGCTGGCCTCCCGCGACCGCCTCCTGGGCCGGCTCGGCCCGTGGACCGGCCCCGACCCGGTGCAGACGGAGGACCCCCGTTCCCCCCACCCGTCGCAAGCTCGGGGCGGGCCCCTGGACGGGGGCCGACGGGACTAGCCTGCGCGCCCGTAGGCGGGACCCACCTCGGCGGCGAAGGAGTCCCAGTCGCCGGGCACGGGCCGGCCGCTCACCTCGGAGTCGAACTTGTCGAGGTACCAGTGCCAGCCCATCGCGTGGTCGGTGACGTCGACGCCGGCGGCGAAGACCTGGACGAAGCGCAGGACGGTGCGGTCCCCCTCCGCGAACAGGTCCAGGTCGACCCGCCAGACGCCGGAGCCCTCCTGCTCCTGCTCCCACTGCACCACCAGCCGCCGCGGTGGGTCGCACTCGACGACGGTCATCGGCTCCCCCACCGGCTCGTCCTCGTGGGTCATCGTGAAGGTGCCCGACCCGCCGGGGCGCCGCTCGCCGTCGTAGGTGCCGATCCAGCGCGCCAGGCGGTCGGGCTCGGCGAGCGCGGCCCAGACGTCCTCGATCGGGTCGGGCCAGCTGCGGCGGAACTCCAGCCGCCGCCGGCCGTCGGCCTCGGTGGTGACGGTGCCCCGCCGGGCCTCCAGGTTCGCGTCCTCGGTGCGCGGGTTCATCCCGGTCCTCCCTGTCTGCGCGCCCGCCTGCCGCGGGCGATCTCGGTGTCGAGGGCGTCGAGCCGCTGCGCCCAGAGGTCGCGGTAGGGCTCCAGCCAGTCGTCGATCTCCCGCAGCGGCCGCGGGTCGAGCGAGTAGCGGCGCTCGCGCCCGTCGGCGCGCACGCGCACCAGCCCGGCCTCGCGCAGCACGCGCAGGTGCCGGCTGATCGCCGGACGGCTGACCGGGAACGGCGCCGCCAGCTCGCCCGCCGTCCGCTCCCCGGCCGCGAGCAGCCCGACCAGCTCCCGCCGGATCGGGTCCGCCAGCGCCTGCAACGCCTCCACGTGTCATGCGTAACACATCAGTTACGCATTGGTCGAGGGGTTGACCCGCGGCACCCCGGGAAAGGAGCCGTCCATGACCGTCACCGATCCGGACACCCCCGACCCGCTCAACGACCCCCGCACGCTGCAGGCCGACCCGGGGGCCTACGGCGAGGGCGCCGACCTCGCCTCGGCCGAGGACGACCCCTCGGCGACGGGCGAGGACGAGCTGCCCACCAGCGGGAACCTGCAGGACGAGGCGGGCGGCAGCGACGTCACCGGCGGGGCCTTCGGGGAGAACCCGCCGGCCTGACCGTGTGACGGATCGGTTCCCCTCGGGTAAGCCGGGCGCGTCCCACCCACCTGAACCGAGGAGGACCGATGGCCACCGGTGAGACCGGCTTCGAGGACGTCTTCTACGACCTCGTCTCCGTCCAGTACCACTCGCTCAAGGCCGGGCACGACTACGGCCAGTACGTCCGGGACGCCGAGAACGCGGGCCTGGACGACGTCGCGGCGTTCTTCCGCGAGGTCATGGAGCAGGACTCCCAGCGCGCCAAGCGCTGCCACGAGTTCCTCGGCCGCCTCCAGGGCACCTCGCAGGGCGGGCCGGCCACCCGGTAACCGGGGCAGGATGCGGTCGTGATCTCGACCGCGCTCACCCGCCGCTTCGCCCTCGCCACGCCGGTCGTCGGAGCACCGATGGCCGGTGTGGCCGGGGGTGCGCTCGCGCGGGCGGTGTCGCTCGGCGGCGGGCTCGGCATGATCGGCGTCGGCAGCGCGACACCCACGTCCTTCGTCGTCGAGCAGTGCGCCGTCCCGCGCGGCGACGGGCTGCCGTTCGGCGTCGGGCTGATGGCCTGGGCGCTGCCCGGCCGGCCCGACCTGCTCGAGGCGACCATCCAGGCGGCGCCCGACCTCGTCTCGGTCTCCTTCGGCGACCCGGCGCCCTGGGTGCCGCGCCTGCACGACGCCGGGATCGCCGTCGCCTCGCAGGTGAACACGGTGGCCGACCTGCACCGGGCGCTGGCCGCCGGAGTCGACCTCGTGGTGGCGCAGGGCAGCGAGGCCGGCGGGCACACCGGGCAGCGGGCCACCCTCCCCCTGCTGCAGGAGGTGCTCGCGCTGACCGACCGGCCGGTCCTGGCCGCCGGCGGTGTCGCGACCGGCGCGGGGATGGCCGCCGCCCTGGCCGCGGGCGCGGCGGGCGTCTGGATCGGCACCCCGCTGCTGTCCTGCCCGGAGGGCCTCAACTCCCCTGCCGCCCGGGAGCGGGTGCGCGCGGCGGCCGGCGAGGAGACCGTGCTGACCCGGGCCTTCGACGTCGCCCAAGGCATCCCGTGGCCGGAGCGGTGGCCCGGCCGCGCGCTGGTCAACGACTTCTCCCGCACCTGGCACGGGCGCGAGGCCGAGCTGGCGCACGACGCCGGCGCCCGTCAGCTCGTGGTGGACGGCCGGCGCACCGGGGACCCGGCGAGCGCGCCGGTCTACGCCGGGGAGTCGGTCGGGCTGGTCACCGCGGAGCGCTCGGCCACCGAGGTCGTGCGGGAACTGGACGCCGCGGCCGAGCAGGCGCTGCGTGCAGTGGCGGGGCTGCTGGACCGACCGCCGGCCCCGTGAGCATCGTCCAGTCGTCGACCCCCGGGCCCCGGCGAGAGGCCGGGAACCGCACACCCGCGCAGCGGTACCGGGTCAGACGGTGCAGCTGTCGTCGGTGCAGCCGTCGGCCGGCGGCACCGTGACCAGCGGGTTGGCGTCGGCCCAGGCGCGCTCGAGGACCTGCAGCAGCAGCTCGGCCGGCTGGGCGCCCGCGGCGCCGTACTTCCGGTCCACGACGAAGAAGGGGACCCCGGTGGCGCCGAGCGACTGCGCGGTGGCGCTGTCCTGGCGGACGGCGGACAGGTAGCGCCGGTCGGCCAACGCCGCCCGGATCTCGGCCTCGTCGAGGCCGACCTGGACGCCCAGCGGGACGAGCGAGTCGACGTCGAAGACCGGGCGCCCCTCCTCGAAGTAGGCGTGCAGCAGCAGCTCCTTGAGCTGGTTGCGCCTGCCGTGCTCGGCGGCCAGGTGCAGCAGCTCGTGCGCGAGCAGGGTGTTGCCGCTGACGGCGTCGGCCAGGTGGTACTCCAAGCCTTCACCGGCGGCGACCTGCTCGACCTGCGTCATGTTCTGGCGCATCTGCTCGACGCTCGTGCCGTACTTGCGGGCGAGCGCCGGCAGCGTCGGGTGCGTCTCGCCCTCGGGCGCGGTGGGGTCGAGCTGGAAGGACCGCCAGACCACCTCGACCTGGTCACGGTGGGGGAACCGCTCGAGCGCGGCCTCCAGCCGGCGCTTGCCGATGTAGCACCACGGGCACACGACGTCGGACCAGACCTCTACCTGCATACCCGGCCCAACGTCGCCGCCCGCTCGGAACTTCCTGCTCAGCGCACGCCGACGAGGTCGACGACGAAGACGAGCGTCGCGCCCGGCTTGATGACGCCACCGGCACCGCGGTCGCCGTAGGCCTTGTGCGCCGGGATGGTCAGCCGGCGGCGGCCGCCGACCTTCATGCCGACGATGCCCTCGTCCCAGCCCTGGATGACCATGCCGACACCGACCCGGAACTCCAGCGGGTCGCCGCGGTCCCAGGAGGCGTCGAACTGCTCGCCGCCCTCGTGCGTGACGCCCACGTAGTGGGCGCTGACCAGGTCACCGGCCTTGGCCTCCTCGCCGTCACCCACGACGAGGTCCTCGACCACCAGGTCGTCGGGGGCCGGCCCGGTCGGCGGCTCGACCTCGGGTCGGGTCAGCTCAGCCACGGTTCTCCCTCCCGCGCCGGGGCGGTCCCGGCGCCGTCGTCCCCCATCCAAGCAGCGCTCGGCGGCTCCGGCTCGGGCCGGCGGACGTCGAGCGGGTGGGCGATCTCGTCGGCGGGCAGCCGCGCGGCCCAGATGGCGACGACGGCGAACACCGGCGGGGCCAGGCCTGCGACCAGGAAGGCCCCCGACCGCCCGACCAGCTCGCTGAGCGGCCCGGCGAGCGCCATCGACAGCGGCATGAGGCTCAGCGAGACGAAGAAGTCGAGGCTGGACACGCGGCCGAGGAGGGCCGGCGGAACCCGGCGCTGCAGCAGCGTCCCCCAGATGACCATGCCCGCCTGGAAGGTCGCCCCCACGGCCGCGGCGGCGACGAGCATGACCCCGAGGTCGGTGGTGAACCCGAAGACGACCATCGGCACGCAGCCCACGCCCCACAGCAGGTTCATCACCGTGAGGTAGCGGCGCGGCAGCCGCCAGGAGGCGACCAGCAGCGAACCGAGCGCACCGCCCAGCCCGAAGGCGGCCAGCACCCACGCGTGCTGGCTCGCGCCGCCGCCGGCGTCCTCGATCGCGAACGGGACGAGCACCTCGAACGGCCCGATGAAGGCCAGCAGCATGAACGCGGCGAACAGCAGCGTGGCCAGCAGCCACGGCGTCGCGACGACGTAGCGGACCCCCTCGCGGACGTCGGCGACCAGGCCCGGCGGCGGCGCGCCGTCGGCGTGCTCGCGGCGCACCGGGGTCAGCGGCAGCGCGAGCAGGAAGCCGGCCGCGAGGAAGGCCGCCACGGCGGTGCCGGCCATCGCCGCGCCCGGGGACCAGGCGGCGACGAGGAACCCGGCGACCGCCGGCCCCGCCGCCTGACCGAGCACCGGGCGCACCGCCCCCTCGAGCCCGTTGACCGCCAGCAGGTCGCCCTCCGGGACGAGCGCCGGCACCAGCGCCGAGTACGCCGGGTAGAACAGCCCCAGCGCCGCGCCGTCGACCAGGGCGACGAGGGCCAGCTGCCACAGGTCCAGGACGCCGGTGAGCGAGAGGGCGGCGGCCACGGCCGTCGCGCCACCCTGGAGCAGCGCCACGAGCAGCAGCAGGTGGCGCTGGGGCACCCGGTCGGCCAGCGCCCCGCCGAGCAGGGTCATCACCAGCATCCCGCCGGAGCTCAGCGCCGCGACGAGCGACAGCGCGCCCGGTCCGCCGTCGAGCGCGACGACCTGCCAGACCATCGCGATCGCCCACAGCCCCTGGGTGAGCAGCGAGAGCGCCATGGCCGCCGCGAGCAGCCGGTAGGAGCGGTGCCGCAACGGCGCCAGGGCGCGTGGCAGCGTCATCGAACTCCTCCGTCGGTGGTGGGCGCGCCCATCGTGGGCCACGGGTACGACAGGACGCACGCCGTTTCCCCGACGGCGGAACCGGAGCGGTCCCGGTGGTCGGTGGCCGCCGCTACCGTCCGCGCCATGATCGACCACCTGGGGCTGCAGTGCGCCGACGCCGAGGCGGCGGCGGCCTTCTACCAGCACGTCTTCGCCGCCTGCGGCGTCCGCGAGGCGATGCGCATCGACACCCCGCACGGGCCCGTGATCGGGCTCTGCGGGCCCGGCGGGCAGCCGCAGCTGTGGACGAGCCCGGCCGAGGACACCGGCCACCGCCCGGTGCACCTGGCCCTGGCGGCGCCGTCCCGCGAGGCCGTCGATGCCGTCTTCGCCGCCGCGCGCGAGGCGGGGGCGGAGATCCTGCACGAGCCGCGGGTGTGGCCCGAGTACCACCCGGGCTACTACGGCGTCTTCCTGCGCGACCCCGACGGCAACAACGTGGAGGCGGTGCACCACGGGGCGCCGCCGTCCTGACCGTGCGCCGCGCCGCGCGGCGTGCTGGGCTGGGCACATGCCTGCCGAGCAACCCCCGTGGTGGTCCCGTGCCGTCGTCTACCAGGTCTACCCGCGCTCGTTCATGGACTCCGACGGCGACGGGATCGGCGACCTCGGCGGCGTGCTGCTGCACCTGGACCACCTCGCCGACCTCGGCGTCGACGTCCTGTGGCTCTCGCCGGTCTACCCCTCACCCCAGGCCGACAACGGCTACGACATCAGCGACTACCAGGACATCGACCCGCTGTTCGGCTCGCTGGAACAGCTCGACGAGCTGATCGCGGCGCTGCACGCCCGCGGCATGAAGCTGGTCATGGACCTGGTGGTCAACCACACCAGCGACCAGCACCCGTGGTTCCGCGAGGCCCGGTCCTCGACGGACAACCCCAAGCGCGACTGGTACTGGTGGCGCCCGCCGCGCCAGGGGATGGCGCCCGGCGCCCCCGGCGCGGAGCCGACGAACTGGCAGTCGTTCTTCTCCGGGCCGGTCTGGGAGCTCGACGAGGCCAGCGGCGAGTACTACCTGCACCTGTTCGACCGCCGCCAGCCCGACCTGAACTGGGAGAACCCCGAGGTCCGGCACGCGGTCCACGAGATGATGCGCTGGTGGCTGGACCGCGGGGTCGACGGCTTCCGCATGGACGTCATCAACATGATCAGCAAGGACGTCGGCCCGGACGGGCAGCTGCACGACGGCCCGCCGCTGCCCGGCTCGTCGCTGGGTGACGGCTCGGCGTCCTACCTGTGCGGCCCGCGCATCCACGAGTTCCTGCAGGAGATGCACCGCGAGGTCTTCGCCGGCCATCCCGAGCAGCTGCTGCTCGTGGGGGAGATGCCGGGCGTGACGGTGGAGCAGGCGCGGCTGTTCACCGATCCGGCGCGCGCCGAGGTGGACATGGTGTTCCAGTTCGAGCACGTGGGCCTGGACCACGGCACCTCGAAGTGGGACGTCCACCCGTTGCGGCTGCGCGACCTCAAGGCGTCGTTCGGGCGCTGGCAGGCCGGCCTCGCCGATGTCGGCTGGAACTCCCTCTACTGGGACAACCACGACCAGCCGCGTGCCGTCTCCCGCTTCGGCGACGACTCGCCCCGGTACCGGCGCGACTCGGCCACCTGCCTGGCCACGCTGCTGCACCTGCACCGGGGGACGCCCTACGTCTACCAGGGCGAGGAGATCGGGATGGCCAACTACCCGTTCACGTCGCTGGAGGAGTTCGCCGACGTCGAGTCGCTCAACCACCACGTGCACGCCGTCTCGGCCGGCCACGACCCGGCGGAGGTGCTGACGGCGCTGCGGTACATGAGCCGCGACAACGCCCGCACGCCGGTGCAGTGGGACGCCTCGGCGAACGCCGGGTTCACCACCGGGACGCCGTGGCTGGCGGTCAACCCCGACCACGTGGAGTGGAACGCCGCCGCCCAGCGGGACGACGAGCACTCGGTGCTGGCCCACTACCGGCGGCTGATCGCGCTGCGGCACACCGACGACGTCGTGGCGCTGGGCGACTTCACCATGCTGCTGCCCGACCACGAGGAGGTGTACGCGTTCACCCGCTCGCTGGCGGGCAGGGAGCTGCTCGTCGTCTGCAACGTCTCGCGGACGCCGTACCGGCTGGCCGAGCTGCTGCCCGAGGCCCCGGCCGCGGAGCTGGTGCTGGGCAACCTTCCCGACGACGACCCCGCCGAGCTGCGCCCCTGGGAGGCCCGCGTCCTGCGCCTGCCGTGACGCGCCTCTCCCGTCCGCGGCGGTGACCCGAGGCGGGCAACCCGACCCCGCCGATGTCCTCCCTCGGGACGACGCATCGACGGCCGCCCGGACGGCCGGACCGACGGGCCTCCTTACGCTGTACGGGTCGCTCCCCCCGCGGACAGGTGGTCCATGGCTCCCCGTACCGATGTCGCCGCCCGGTCGGCGCTGACCCGCCGGCGGGTGCTGCAGGCCGCGGTGGACCTCGCCGACCGCGAGGGGCTCCCCGCCCTCACCATGCGGCGCCTCGCTCAGGACCTCGACGTCGAGGCGATGTCGCTGTACCACCACGTCGCGAACAAGGAGGCCGTCCTCGACGGCGTGGTGGAGGTGGTGGTCGGCGAGATCGTGGGTGCGGTGGCCGGCGTCGGCCCGGACGCGGCGGTCGACTGGCGCGGGGCCCTGCGGGCGCGCATCCTCACCGCCCGCCGGGTGCTGCTGCGCCACCCGTGGGCGCCGGCGGTGATCGAGACGCGGACCGCCATGAACGCCGAGGTCATCGGCTACTTCGACGGGCTGCTCGGCATCCTCCGCGCGGGCGGCTTCTCCTACGACCTCGCGCACCACGCCATGCACGCGCTCGGCTCGCGGGCGCTGGGCTTCACCCGCGAGCTGTTCGCACCGGCCGACCCGGAGACCGGGGGCGAGGAGGCGATGGCGATGCTCGAGCAGCTGGCCGACGTCTACCCGCACCTGGCCGGCATGCTCGCCGACACCGCGCACCGGGACGACGGCGTGCTCGGCTGGTGCGACGACCAGGCCGAGTTCGAGTTCGCCCTCGACCTGCTGCTCGACGGCCTCGACCGGCGCCTCGCCCGGGGCTGAGCTCCCGACCGTCTGGACATGCCTCCGCGCGCCCGCTAGCTTACGCCGTAGGAACCTTACGACGTAAGGGGAATGCCATGCGAGCCGTCCGCATCGGCGCGGCGCTGGTCGTCCTGCTGGCCGTGCTGTTCGTCCAGTCCTTCCGTGCGAAGTGGCCGCCCGTGCAGCGCGCCGTCCGCCGTTTCAACCGCGACGTGACCAACCCCCGCCAGCTGGCGACGGCGGGGCAGCCCGGGGCCTACGCGGCGGTCGTCCACCACCGCGGGCGCGTCAGCGGTGCCGCCTACCGGACGCCGGCCGTCGCGGTGCCCACCGGCGACGGCTTCGTGTTCGCGCTGCCCTACGGCCCGGGCGCCGACTGGGTCCGCAACGTCCTGGCGGGCGGGAGCGCCACCGTCGAGCACGAGGGTCGGTCCGTACCGGTGCACCGCCCGCGCCTGGTGCCGGCGGCCGAGGCGGACCGGTTCTTCCCACTGCGGGAGCAGCGGATGCACCGGCTCTTCGGCGTCCGTGACTTCCTGCGGGTGACGGAGACCGGCCGGTGACGACGACGGAGGTCCCCGTGGCGGCGCCCCAGGGGCCGGTCGACGGGTGAGGGGTGGATCGCCGTGGACGGTGACGCGCTCGCCACGGACGGGGCCCTGCGCTTCCGGGGCGACGCCGTCCTGGAGCTCAGCGCGGAGCAGACGGCGCCGCGCTGACGACCCCGGGCGGCGGTCCTAGGCTCTCCTCCTCGTGGGCCGGGTCGTCGAAGCAGTGCTCCCGGCCCGCATGGGGACGCCGTTCCGCTGGCTCGTCGGCTCCTCCTGGGCGACCAACCTGGGCGACGGCATCGCGCTGGCCGCCGGCCCGCTGCTGGTGGCCGCGCAGACCAGCGACCCGTTCGTCGTCGCGCTCGCCGCGCTGCTGCAGCGGCTGCCCTGGCTGCTCTTCGGCCTCTACGCCGGGGTGCTCGCCGACCGGGTCGACCGCCGGTTGCTGGTCATCGCCGTCGACGTCGCGCGCGCCGTCGTCCTCGGCGTCCTGACCCTCGCCCTCGTCACCGGGCAGGTGACCGTCCCCGTGGTCCTGGCCGCGCTGTTCCTGCTGGGCACCGCCGAGGTCTTCGCCGACACGACGTCCGGGACGCTGCTGCCGATGGTGGTCGGCCGGGACGACCTCGGCACCGGCAACGCCCGGCTGCTGGCCGGCGCGCTGACCATGAACCAGATGGCCGGCCCGGCCCTGGGCGCGGCGCTCTTCGCCGCGGGCTCGGCCTGGCCGTTCCTCGTGCAGGGGCTGTGCGTCGCGTTCGGCGCGCTGCTGCTCGTGCGCATGGCGCTGCCCCCGCTCCCCCGCACCGCCGGCGAGCGGCACGTCGGCCGGGAGATCGTCGAAGGGCTGCGCTGGACGTGGGGCAACGGGCCCGTCCGCACGCTGACGATCACGATCGTCACCTTCAACGTCACCTACGGCGCCGCCTGGTCGGTGCTGGTGCTCTACGCGACCGACCGGCTCGCCCTCGGCGCGATCGGCTTCGGCCTGCTCAGCACGGTGACGGCGGTGGGCGGCCTGCTGGGCACGGTCTCCTACGGCTGGCTGGCCCGGCGCGCCGGCCTGGCCCTGCTCATGCGCATCGGCCTGGTCATCGAGACCTTCACCCACCTCGGGCTGGCGCTGACCACCACCCCCTGGGTGGCGGCGGCGGTCCTGTTCGTGTTCGGGGCCCACGCGTTCGTGTGGGGGACGACGTCGCGCACCGTCCGCATGCGCGCCGTCCCCGCGCACCTGCAGGGACGGGTCGGCAGCCTCTACTACCTCGGGGTGTTCGGCGGGATCGTCGCGGGCCAGGCGGCGGGCGGGCTCATCGCGCGGGCCTGGGGCATCACCGGCCCGTTCTGGTTCGCCTTCGCGGGCTCGGCGGTCATCCTCGTGCTCATCTGGAAGCAGCTCACCCACATCGCGCACGCCGAGGACGAGGTGCCCGCTGCAGGGTGACCGTGGTGCAATGCCAGGTCGGGTCGGCCACGGGGACGGGGTGAGGACGGTGCAGCACGGCACGCTCCCCCCGGCCCGCCGCCGGACCCGCCGACCCGGGGCGGTACGGCGCACGTGGGCCCGCCACCCGCGGATCGGGCTCGCCGTCCGGGCGGCCCTGGCCGCGACGGTGGCCTGGGCGCTGGCCCAGCTCGTCCCCGGACCGGTCGCCGACTACCCCTACTACGCCCCGCTCGGCGCGGTCGTGGCCACGACCGCCTCCACGCTGGCCAGCTCGGTGCGCCAGTCGCTGCAGACCGTGGCCTCGATCGCCCTGGGCGCCGCGATCGCGCTCGTGGGTGACGCGCTCGTCGGGCCGCAGCTGCTGGCCCTGGCGCTGGTCGTCGCCTCCGGCGTGCTGCTGGCCGGCTGGCGGCGGCTGGGCAGCGGCAGCAGCTGGCTGCCGACGGCGGCCCTCTTCACGCTCATCCTCGGCCAGGGCAACCCGACCGGGTACGTCCTGGGCTTCGCCGGGCTGACGTTCGCCGGCGCGCTCGTCGGCATCCTGGTGGCCGCGGCGTTCCCGCCGCTGCCGCTCGCCCCCGCCGACGACGCGCTGGGGGCGCTGCGCGAGACGCTCGCCGGGCAGCTCGACGACCTGGTCGACGGGCTGCGCCAGGACCACCCGCCGACGCAGGACGAGTGGCGTGGTCGGATGCGGACCATCGACCCGCTGCTCGCCCAGATGCGGGCGGCCGTCCAGGAGACCGACGAGGCCCGCCGCGGCAACCGCCGGGCCGCCCGCTACCGGCCCGCCGCCGACCGGCTGTACGAGCAGGCCCGGGCGCTCGAGCGGCTGACCCTGCTGGTCGAGGACCTCACCCTGGTCATCGCCGAGACCGAGGTCGCGGAGCACGAGCGGGTCGCCCTCGGGCCGGCGCTGCGCCCCTCCGCGGCGACGGCGCTGGCCGCGCTGGCCGAGGTGCTCCGCTCGGTCGAGGGGGCGGCCGCCGATCCCGAGGCGGTCCGCCGGGCCGACGGTGCCCTCGCCGCGTTCGCCACCGAGCTGCGCCGCGCGCGGGCCTCCACCGACGACGACCTGTTCGAGGCCGGGAACGTCTTCGGCAACGTCCGCCGCTCGCTGGCCGCCGTCCGCCCGCGGGAGCCGGCCGAGCACCCGGACGACGCGTGACGCTCGACCCCCGATCCACACCGCCGCCGCTGCGCGCCGAGCGGCTGCGGCCAGGACGTGCGGTCCGGCACCGGCCGGACGGTCCCTGCGGGCTCGTCCCACAGGCGGACGTGCCCCGGCCGCGCGAAACGGTGCAGCTCGGCGTCAGGCGACGTGACCGCGGCCCGGGCGGCCTGGCGGGCGAGGCCGTGGCGGCGGTGGGCGCTCAGGCCGGGCAGCGCCGGCTGCCAGGTGCGCCACCAGCCACCGAGACCGTGCACGAGGACGAGCAGGGCGGGATCCGGTGCGGTGCGCGGAGAGCTCCGCCCCTCAGCCGAGCGGGGAGCGGGCTGCCCGCCGGCGGCCCGGCACGTCCAGCAGGTACAGGGCTGCCACTGCTGGGAGCAGCGAGCCCACGGCGACCAACGCCAGGGCCGGAGGCTGAGCACCGGCGCCGGTGAGCAGGCCGCCGGCGAGCGGCGCCACGAGTCCCGCGCAGCCCCAGCCGGTGAAGACCCGGCCGTAGGCCTTCGGGAAGGCGCGCTCCCCGACCCGGTCCGCCGTGACCGCCGGGACCAGCGCGGAGACCGCGCCGTAGGCCAGCCCCGTGCCGGCGAAGGCGCCGAGGAGGAGCCAGGGAGCCGCCGGTCCGCCGAGACCCGCCGCGGAGACAGCGGCGACGCCCAGCGCCGCCGCCAGCGCCGCCGGCCGGCCGACCCGGTCGGACCACCAGCCGGCCACCAGCCGCCCGACCAGGTTGCCGGCGGCCAGCAGCGAGACCGCCGCACCGGCCGCGCCGGAGCTCAGGCCGCGGTCGGCGGCCACCGGGGCAGCCACGCCGAACACGAGCAGCCCGGGAGCGGCGCCACCGGCGAAGAGCACCCAGAGCAGCACGAGGGTCCGCCGCGGCAGCGGCCCGGCCGTCGCCGCCCCCCGGCGAGCAGGACGGTCGGCGGGGGCGAGGAGCGCCGCCACCGCCAGCAGGCCACCGACCACGACGGCCAGTGCGCCGAGGCTGGCCCGCCAGCCGGCAGCGGCGAGCGCCGCTGGAGCAGCCAGGCCGAGGAGCACCGGCCCGGCGGCATAGGCGGCGACGACCAGGCCGGTCGCCGTGCCGCGGCGGGAGCCGGGGGACCGGGCGGCGAGCGCGACCGCGACGCCGTAGGCGAGTCCGCTGGCGCCGCCGAACAGCACCCCGACCCCGCCCCACAGCGCGAGCGGATGCGGCACGGCCGCCGCTCCTCCGAGGCCGATGGCCGCCAGCCCGGCCGCACCGCCGAGCAGCCGCCGGGGCCCCACGGCGGGCAGTGCCCGGCCGGCGGCCAGCAACGCGGCCGTGAAGACGGCGATCGAGACCGCGAAGACAGCGGCACCCGCGGAGCCCGGTGCGCCGACGTCCGCGGCCGCCTGCTCGGCGAACAGGCTCCAGCCGAAGAGCGCCCCGGCGGCGAGGTTCGCCACCGCGCCGGACGCGACGAGCCGCTCCACCCTGGGACCCTCCGGGCTCGGCAGCGGTGGACCCGGCTCACCGTCCCTGCCCCGCCGCCCTTCGTCAAGCAGCCCGGTGGGGGGCGCTTGGCACCCGGCGCCGACGACCCCCGGACCTCCGTGCGACATGCCGAACGGCCCTCACCCGTTGCGTCACGACGCGCCGCCACCCGCCGCGACCGATCTCCGGCCCGGACGCCGGGTGCCTTGACCGCCTCCGACGGACGGGACGAGGGTCCGCCTGGTCCGGAGGGCCGAGTGCCCCTCCGCCGGTGCACCCGGAGGTCCGACATCGCCGTCCACCTGTACCGCCGCCCCGACCACGGCACGACCGGGACCCGCTGCGCGATGGGCCGCCCCGGCCGGTCGAGTCCCGGCCCACGGCTCGGCCGCTCCCCTGCGCACCGGCACGTTCGCCGTCGACGTGACGCCGTCGGCGTCGGGACCCACCCGGACAGACCCCGGCATGGGCGTACCGAGGTCCAGGTCCTGCCCCTCGCCCGTCCACAGCCCGCCCTGACCTGAGGAGCCCCCGTGCCCGACGTCATCTTCGAGATCAACCGCGACCTGAGCGTGCCGATGCGCGACCAGGCGGTGCCGGGCCACAACCGCTGGCACCCCGACATCCCGCCGGCGACGACGGTCGCCCCCGGCGGGACGTACCGGATCGAGTGCAAGGACTGGACCGACGACCAGGTCCGCAACACCGACGACGCCGACGACATCCGCGACATGAACATCGACCCGTGCCACGTGCTCAGCGGGCCCTTCGCCATCGAGGGCGCCGAACCCGGTGACCTGCTGGTCGTCGACATCGTCGACATCGGCCCCTTCCAGGAGCAGGAGTGGGGCTACACCGGGATCTTCGCCAAGGAGAACGGCGGCGGGTTCCTCACCGACTACTCGCCCGGGGCGTCCAAGGCGATCTGGGACCTGGACGGGATCTGGACCACCTCCCGGCACGTCCCCGGGGTGCGCTTCATCGGCAACTCCCACCCGGGGCTGTTCGGCTGCGCGCCGTCCCCGGACCTGCTGGCGGAGTGGAACCGCCGCGAGCAGGCGCTGATCGACCTGAACCCGGACCGGGTCACCGGGGACGTCCCGGCGCACCCGGGGGACGTGGCCGGCGCACCCCAGGTCCCGGCGCTGGCCCTGCCCCCGCTGCCCAAGGACGCGTTGCTGGGGACGCTCAGCGGGGCGGCCCTGGACCGGGCGGCCGCCGAGGCCTGCCGCACCATCCCCCCGCGGGAGCACGGCGGCAACGTCGACATCAAGGACCTCGGCGTCGGCACCCGGGTCTACATGCCGGTGTACGTGCCCGGGGCCAACTTCTCCATCGGGGACCTGCACTTCGCCCAGGGGGACGGCGAGATCACCTTCTGCGGGGCGATCGAGATGCCCGGCTTCATCGATCTGCACTTCGACCTGATCAAGGGCGGGATGGACCGCTACAAGCAGTCGATGCCGTTCTTCAAGCCCGGCCGGGTCGGCCCGAACTACTCGGAGTTCATCACCTTCGAGGGGATCTGCGTCGAGGACGGCCGCAACTACTACATGAACGCGACCGTCGCCTACCGCCAGGCCTGCCTCAACGCCATCAACTACCTGATGCCGGCCATGGGCTGGACGTTCGAGCAGGCCTACCTGTTCCTCGGGGCAGCACCGGTCGACGGCCGGATCGGTGGGGTCGTGGACATCCCCAACAGCGCGGTGTCGATCAGCATCCCGCTGTCGATCTTCGACCGGAACATCCTGCCCGACGGTGCCGGTGGGGGCCGGGACCTGACGGCGGACTGATCCACCGGGTGGTGCGGGGCGGGACCGGCCCGCCCCGCACCACGTCCCTCCCCGACCCCAGAGAGGAGCACCCCGTTGCCGCTGTACGAGTTCCGCTGCCCCGAGTGCGGCCCGTTCGACCTGCACCGTGGGATGCGGGACGCCGCGTCCACGGCGCCATGCCCCGCCTGCGACCGGACGGCGACGCGCCACTACCGCGTGGGGGTCGGGCGCCCTCACGCCGGCGCCCTGCGCGACGCCGGCCGCGCGGACCGCGCGCGCGTCGACCGGGCGCGCAGCGGGGAGCCGGTGATCACCGGCCCGCCCACGGGACGGCGCCTGCGCGGCGGCACGGCCCATCGGCACTGATCCGAGGGCGGGGCCGGCCGCCCCCGGCTACGGTCGGTAGCACCCGAACCGCTACGGACGGAGGGCCATGCCGCTCGTCTCCCGCCTCTCGACCACCCCGGTCAAGGGCACCGCCCTGCACCACCCGGAGACCGTGACGGTCACCGGCAACGGAGTGCCGGAGAACCGGCGCTTCCACCTGGTCGACGCCCGGCGGCGGTTGTTCAACGGCAAGCAGCACGGTCCGCTCGTGCAGCTCACCGCCGAGTTCGACCCCCACGGGGACCACCTCGTCCTGAGGTTCCCCGACCGTCCGCCCGTGGCGGGTCGCACCACCGGGCTCGGCGAGGCCGTGCGCACGGACTTCTACGGGCGCGACGTCGACGGGCACGTCCTCGAGGGGCCGTGGTCGGCCGCGCTCAGCGACTTCGTCGGGCAGGAGGTGCACCTGGTCGCGGTCGACCGGCCCGGTGACGCGGTCGACGTCCACCCGGTCACGCTGATCTCCACCGCGACGCTCGAGCACCTCCGCCGGGTCACCCCGGACGGGGAACGGCTGGACCACCGGCGGTTCCGGATGCTCGTCGAGGTGGCCGGCTGCGACGTGCACGAGGAGGACACCTGGGCCGGCCGACGCGTGCGGATCGGCGCGGTCACCGTCCAGGTGGTCGGACCGGTGCCGCGCTGCGTCGTGACCAACGAGAACCCGGAGAGCGGGAAGGTCGACTTCGGCACCCTGAAGGCCATCGTGAGGTACCGCGGCCAGCTCGCGACCGACCTCAGCACGCCGGTGGCGCACCTGCCGGACAACGGCGCCGCGATCCTCGGCATGTACGCCACCGTGGAGCAGCCCGGCGAGATCGCCCTCGGCGACCCGGTCGAGCTGCTCGACGAGACCGCCGTCCAGGCCGCCCGACCCGCCCGCTGAAGCGAGGAGCCCCGATGCCCCGGCCCACCGACCACGAGCTGTTCGACCTGGGAAACGTCGTCCTGCAGAGCGGCGCGACCCTGCGCGGAGCCCAGCTCGCCTACAAGACGTACGGCACGCTGAACGCCGACCGGTCCAACGTGATCGTCCACCCCACGTGGTACAGCGCCTGGCACGACGCCAACGAGTGGTCGGTCGGGCCGGGCATGGCCTGCGACCCCGAGAAGTACTTCATCGTGATGCCCAACCAGCTCAACAACGGCCTGTCGACGTCGCCGAGCAACACCCCGCCGCCCTACGACGGGCCGAACTTCCCGCCCGTGACGTTCTACGACCAGGTCGAGGTGCAGCACCGGCTGCTCACGGAGAAGTGGGGCATCGAGTCGGTGGAGCTGGTGCTCGGGTCCTCCATGGGCGCCGGCCAGACCTACCAGTGGGCGGTCAGCCACCCGGAGATGGTGAAGCGGGCCGCCCCCATCGTCGGCTCGGCGATCACCAGCGAGCACAACCAGGTCTTCCTGAAGAGCCTGCGTGCTGCGCTCACCCTCGACCCGGCGTTCGCGGGCGGCCGCTACCGGCGGGACGCGCTGCCCACCGCCGGGTTGCGCGCCTTCGCCCGGATCTACGCCGGGTGGGGCCTGTCGCAGGCCTTCTACTGGCAGCGGGAGTACCGCAACCTGGGCTTCTCCTCCCTGGAGGACTTCCTCGTCGGGTTCTGGGAGGGCTTCTGGCTCGACGACCGTGACCCCAACGACCTGCTGGGGATGCTCTGGACCTGGGAGCACGGCGACGTCGGCAAGACCCCGGGCTTCGACGGCGACACCGAGGCCGCGCTGCGCTCGATCCGCTGTCCCCTGGTGGCGATGCCGGCGAAGACGGACCTCTACTTCCCGCCGGAGGACGAGGAGTGGGCATCGCAGTTCATCGAGCACGGTGAGGTCCGGGTCATCCCCACCGTCTACGGGCACTTCGCCGGCCTGGGGCAGAACCCGGCGGACAACGAGTTCATCGACCGGGCGCTCCGGGAGCTGCTGGACCGCCCGGCCTGACCCGCCCCGGCGCGGCGGGCGTGGACCGTGCAGCGCCCCCCACGCTCAGCTGAGCGGGCTGCGCGGGAGCAGTCGGTCGCTGATGATCCGCTTCTGGATCTCGCTGGTGCCCTCGAAGATCGTGGTCAGCCGGGCGTCCCGCCAGTGCCGCTCGACCTGCCGCTCGGTCGTGTAGCCGTTGCCGCCGTGCAGCTGCATGGCCTGGTTGGTCACCCGCACCGACATCTCGGTGGCCTCGAGCTTCACCATCGAGGCCTCCTTGGCCACCGGCAGCCCGAGGTCGAGCAGGTGGGCGACCTGCCGGTAGAAGGCCCGCGACTGCTCGATCTGCGCCGCCATCTCGGCCACGGCGAACCGCAGCGCCTGGAAGTCGCCGATGGGGTGGCCGAACTGCTCCCGCTCCTGCAGGTAGCGGACGGAGTCCTCCAGCGCGGCCCGCGCCAGGCCCACCGCGCGGGCCGCGGTGTGCACCCGGGCCGTGTTGAGGAACTTCTGCGCCTCGGCGAACCCGGCCTGCTTCGCTTCCTCGCCCTCGGCGTCGCTGTCCTCGCGGGCGGCCCTGGCCTGGTCGATGACGTTGTCCTTCGGGATGCGGACGCCGTCGAAGGTGAGGTCCCAGGTGAGGAAGCCGTGGTAGCCGATCTTGTCGATCGGGGAGCCGGTCAGCCCCTCCGGGAACGCGCCGCGCTCCTTCTCGAGCAGCAGGTTGAGCAGGCCGGCCGAGCGGGACTCCCCGGGCTCCGGGTCGCGCTCGCGCACGAGCACCTGGATGAAGTCGGCGGCCTCGGCGTTGCCGCACCACCGCTTGCGGCCGGTGACCACCCACTCGTCGCCGTCGAGGACCGCGCGGGTGGAGACCCCGGCCAGGTCGGAGCCGGCGTCGGGCTCCGACAGCGCGATCGCGCCGATCCACTCGCCGCGGGCGCTGCGGGCCATGAGCTCGTGCCGGCGGCCGGCGTCGGGCACCGCCGTCCCCAGCCCCTGCGAGCGGGCCAGGATGCTGGCCGTCGACATCCAGGCGCGGGCGAGCTCCTCGCTGACCATGCAGTACTCGAAGACGCCGAGCCCCAGCCCGCCCTGGTCCGCGGGCACGGTGATGCCGAACCAGCCCCGCTCGGCCATGCCGGAGAGGAGCGACGCCGGGATGAGGCCCTTCTGCGGGTCGAGCTCGTCCGCGACCGGCAGCACCTCCTCCATGGCGAACCGGCGCGCCTGCTCCTGCAGCGCCTCCCGCTCCGGGGTGTGCCACGGGGGCAGCAGCGCGGGCGGCTGCGGCTCGAGGATCTCGTCGGTGCCGGTCATGCGTCCTCCTCGCTGAGGGCGGTGATCCCCGGCCCGTTCCCCCGGCGGAGCACGATCACCCGCGCTCGTGACCAGCGTCACCGCCGCGCGCCCTCGCGAGCTCGACGTAGTGCTCGACCAGCGAGGCGTCGTCCACGGTGCCGGTGTTGACCGCCTTCGCCGGGTCCACGCCCTGGAACAACCGCTTGAGCGGCACCTCCAGCCGCTTGCCGGTGCGGGTGTGCGGCACCCCCGGGACGGCGATCACCTCGTCGGGCACGTGCCGCGGGCTGGCCTGCTCCCGGATCGCCGCCCGCAGCCGCCCGACCAGGTCCTCGGTCAGCTCGGTCCCGGGCGCGAGCTGCACGAACAGCGGCATCCAGTAGCCGCCCTCGGGCAGCTCCACGCCGAGCACGACGCAGTCCAGCACCTCCGGGAAGGCCTCGACGGCGGCGTAGATGTCGGCCGTGCCCATGCGCACGCCGCCGCGGTTGAGCGTGGAGTCCGACCGGCCGGTGATGACGCAGGTGCCGCGCGCGGTGATCTCCAGCCAGTCGCCGTGCCGCCACACGCCCGGCCACGGTTCGAAGTAGGCGGCGCGGTAGCGGGCGCCGTCCGGGTCGTTCCAGAAGCAGAGGGGCATCGAGGGCATCGGCTCGGTGACCACGAGCTCCCCCAGCTCCCCCACCACGGGCTCGCCCTGCTCGTCCCACGACGCCACCGCGACACCCAGGTTGGGCCGCTGGAGCTCCCCCGCCGTCACCGGCAGCAGCGGGCTGGACCCGATGAAGCCGGTGGCGACGTCGGTGCCGCCGGACGCCGACGTCAGCTGCAGGTCCGCGCCCACGGCGTCGTAGACCCAGTGGTAGGAGGACGCGGGCAGCGGGGACCCGGTGCTGGCCAGCACGCGCAGCGCCGAGAGGTCGTGGTCGTCCCCGGGGCGGGCGCCGGCCTTCTGGCAGGCGGCGAGGTAGCCGGGGCTGGTGCCCAGGACGGTGGTGCCCAGCCGGGCGGCGAGCGCGAACTGGGCGTCGACGGTCGGGTACGCCGGGGCGCCGTCGTGCAGGATCGCCGTCGCCCCCGAGAGCAGGGACGACACCACGACGTTCCACATCATCCAGGCCGTCGAGGTGTACCAGTAGAAGCGGTCGCCGGGGCCGAGGTCCTGGTGCAGCCGGCCGGACTTCAGCTGCTCCAGCACCACCCCGCCGTGCCCGTGCACGATCCCCTTGGGCAGGCCGGTGGTGCCCGACGAGTAGACGATCCACAGCGGGTGGTCGAACGGCGTCGGCTCGAACACCGGGTCCTGCCCGTCCGCGACGGCGTCGGCCCACGCCAGGGCGCCGTCGGGCACCTCGTCGGGGAAGAGCCGCGGGACGGCGATCGTCGTCCGCACCGTGGGCAGCGCCTCCCGCAGCTGCGCGACGACCTCGCGCCGGTCGTGCGCCCGCCCGTTGAACCGGTACCCGTCGACGGCGACCAGCACGGTGGGCTCGATCTGCGCGAACCGGTCGAGGACGGCGCGGGTGCCGAAGTCCGGCGCGCAGGAGGACCACACCGCCCCGACCGCGGCCGCGCCGAGGAAGGCGACGACGGTCTCGGGCACGTTGGGCAGGTAGCCGGCCACCCGGTCGCCGGGGCGCACGCCGAGCCGGCGCAGGGTCGCGGCGAACGCGCCCACCCGGGCCCGGAGCTCCGCCCACGGGATCTCGACGGGCTCGGTGTCCTCCGCGACGGCGACCAGCGCGGGCCGGTCGTCGGCGGCCTGGCGGAACACCTGCTCGGCGTAGTTCACCGTCGTGCCGGGGAACCAGACGGCGCCGGGCATCTCGCGGGAGGGGAGCACCCGGTCGTCGGGGACGTCGAGGACACCGGTCCAGCGCGCGAGGTCGCCCCAGAACTGGTCGAGGTGCTCCACCGACCAGCGCCACAGGGCGTCGTAGTCGACGGGGTCGCCGAAGGACACGCCCCGGCGCGCGGCCACGTCGGCGGCGAAGGCGGCCATCCGGGTGCCGGCGATCGACGCGGCCGACGGCCGCCAGAGGATCTCGGTGGTCTCGGTCACGCCCGCACCATGCCATCCTGGGCGCCCGCCGACCACGCCCCCTCGAGGAGTGCCCGTGCAGCCCGACCCCGCCGACGAGCGGAACGTGCTCGGTGGACCGCTCGAACCGTGCTCGACCGACCCGCTGACCGGCTTCTACCGCGACGGGCACTGCACCTCCGGGCCGGAGGACCTCGGGTCGCACACGGTCTGCGCCGTCGTCTCCACCGAGTTCCTGGCGCTGCAGCGGGAGCTCGGCAACGACCTCTCCACCCCGCGCCCGGAGTACGGCTTCCCGGGGCTGCGGCCGGGCGACCGCTGGTGCGTCGTCGCCTCCCGCTGGCTGCAGGCCTACCAGGCCGGGGCGGCCGCGGGCGTCGTGCTGGCCGCCACGAACGCCCGGGCCCTGGAGGTGGTGCCCCTCGAGGCGCTGCGCCGGTACGCCGTGGACGTGCCCGACGACGTCAGCGGGCTGGAGTGAGCGCCGCGCCGCCGGAATGAACGCCCGGCCGGTGGCGCTGCGGGGCGGCATGGACGACCTCCTCGACACGCCCTTGACCACGCTGCACGGCAGCGCCACCACGCTGCGGGAGCTCACCGGCGGGTCGCCGGCCCTGGTGGTGAACGTGGCCAGCCGGTGCGGGCTCACCCCGCAGTACACCGCGCTGGAGGCGTTGCACGAGGAGTACGGCCCCCGCGGTTTCACCGTCGTCGGGGTGCCCTGCAACCAGTTCATGGGCCAGGAGCCCGGCACCGCCGAGGAGATCGAGCAGTTCTGCTCGGCCACCTACGGCGTCACCTTCCCGCTGACCGAGAAGACCGAGGTCAACGGCCCGGGCGCGCACCCCCTCTTCCAGCGGCTGGCCGCGGTGCCCGACCTCGACGGGGCTGCGGGCGACGTGCAGTGGAACTTCGAGAAGTGGGTGGTCGACGGCACCGGCCGGGTCGTCGCCCGGTTCCGCCCGCGCACCGAGCCCGACGCCCCCGAGGTGCGCGCGGCGATCGAGTCCGTCCTCCCGGCCTGACGCCGACCGGCGCAGGTGGGCGGGAGCGCCTAGGTTCGCCTCCATGGCCGATCTGCGCTTCTGGTTCGACCCGGTCTGCCCCTTCGCCTGGATGACCAGCACGTGGGTCCGGCAGGTGAGCGCGCAGCGGGAGTACGACGTGGAGTGGCGGTTCATCTCGCTGCGGCTGCTCAACGCGCACGTCGACTACGAGACCCACTTCCCGCCCGAGTACGAGGCCGGGCACACCGCCGGGCTGCGGCTGCTGCGCGTGGCCGCCCACGTGCGCGACCGGCACGGCAACGAGGGCGTCGCCCGGTTCTACGAGGCGTGCGGGCAGCACGTCTTCGAGCGCGGCCCCGAGGGCGACCGGGCGGTGCGCGGGACGGCGGGGTTCGTGGCCCCCGTGCTCGCCGACGCCGGCCTGCCCGCCGACCTCGCCGACGCGCTGGACGACGACGGGCGCGACGCGCAGATCCAGGCCGAGACCGACGAGGCCCTCGGCCTGGCCGGCAAGGACGTCGGGACGCCGATCCTGCACTTCCGGCCGCCGGAGGGCGTTGCCTTCTTCGGGCCGGTCATCAGCCGGCGGCCCGCCGACGACGAGGCCGTCGCGCTGTGGGACCACGTCGTCGGGCTGGCGTCGTTCCCGGGCTTCGCCGAGTTGAAGCGCAGCCTGCGCGAGCGCCCGCAGCTCCCCGCGTTCGGCGTGCAGCCGGGCGAGGTCGGCGAGCAGGAGGACTGGCACGGGGGCAGCCGTCGGCAGAAGCGCTGAACGCCGCGGCGGGGCGGTCGAGCCCCGCCGCCCCTGACGGGACCGGCGCCGCGAGGCTAAGGTAAGCCTTATCTGACCAAGCCGTCCGTCCCGGGAGCTGCTCGTGGCCACCACGGTCGACGTCCCGGCGCGGGGCTCGGCACGACCTCCGGCGACGGCGCTGCGTGCCCGGCGGCTCGGCACGCTGGTGCTGCTCCTGGTGCTCGTCGCCGCCGCGGCGCTGGCCAGCATCGCGATCGGCACGCGGTCGATCGGCCTCCCCGAGGTCTGGCGCTCGCTGCTGGACCCCTCCCTGTCCGGGGAGGAGGCGGTGATCGTCCGCCAGCTGCGCGTCCCGCGCACGGTGCTCGGCCTCATGGTCGGTGCGGCGCTCGGGGTGGCCGGGGCGCTGATGCAGGGCCACACCCGCAACCCGCTGGGCGACCCCGGGCTCCTCGGCGTGACCGCGGGCGCGAGCCTCGCCGTCGTCCTGGCGATCACGCTGCTGGGCGTCGGCACCCCCGCGGGCTACGTCTGGTTCGCCTTCGCCGGGGCACTGCTCGGCACGGTGCTGGTGTACGCGATCGGCTCCGCCGGGCGGGGCGGGGCGACGCCGGTGACCCTCGCGCTCGCGGGTGCGGCGCTGTCCGCGCTGATGTACGCCCTGGTCCGGGCCGTCCTGGTCAGCGACCAGCAGACGCTGGACAGCTTCCGGTTCTGGGTGGTCGGCTCGCTGGCCGGGCGGGACGCCACCGTGGCCGCCCAGGTCGCCCCCTTCCTCGCCGTCGGCCTGGTGCTGGCCCTGGTCAACGCGCCCGCGCTGAACCTGCTCGGCCTCGGCGAGGACGTCGCCCGCGGGCTGGGCCAGCGCATCTGGCTGGCCCGCTCCGTCGGGCTGGCCGCGATCACGCTGCTCTGCGGCGCCGCCACCGCCGCCTGCGGGCCGATCGCCTTCGTCGGGCTCGTCGTGCCGCACGCCGTCCGGGCGCTCACCGGCCCCGACCACCGGTGGCTGCTGCCCTGCTCGGCGCTGGCCGGCGCCGCGCTGCTGCTGGTCGCCGACGTGCTCGGCCGCGTGCTGGCCCGCCCCGGTGAGCTCCAGGTGGGCATCGTGCTCGCCCTCGTCGGCGCCCCGTTCTTCATCGCGCTGGTGCGCCGCAGCCGGACGGTGCGGCTGTGAGCGTCGAGGCCCCGGCCCCCCCGCAGCCCCGGCTGCGGCCCGGGCGCGTGCTGCGCGCGGGCCCGGTGTCCGGCCTGCTGCACTGGCGGCAGGTCGTCGTGCCGGTGGCCGGGTTCGCCGTGCTGGTGCTGGCCGCGGCGCTGAGCATGGGGCGCGGCGACTTCCCGATCGGCGTCGGCGACGTCCTGCGCACCCTGGTGGGCCTCGGCGAGGGGCCGCAGCCGTTCATCATCCTGGAGCTGCGGGCCCCGCGGGTGGTGGTCGGCGCGCTCGTCGGGCTGGCCCTCGGCGTCGCGGGCGCGCTGTTCCAGACCTTCGCCCGCAACCCGCTCGCCTCCCCCGACACCCTCGGCATCACGATGGGCGCCTCCGTGGGTGCCGTGGCTGCGATCGTGCTCAGCGGCGGCTCCTCGACCGGCGCGATCCTGGGCGGGCTGGGCGTGCCGCTGGCCGCCCTGCTGGGTGCGCTGGTCACCGGCGTGCTGCTCTTCGCCCTCACCTGGCGGGCGGGGGTCGACGGCTACCGGCTGGTCCTCATCGGCATCGCCCTGTGGTCGGCGGGCACCGCGCTCACCGACTGGCTGCTCACCAACGCCGAGATCTACGACGCCGCGTCGGCCTACGTGTGGATCACCGGCTCGCTCAACGCCCGCACCTGGGACGACGCCCTCCCGCTGGGGACCGCGGTCGCGGTGCTGCTGCCGCTCGCGCTGGCGGCCGGGCGCGTGCTCGGCGTCCTCCAGTTCGGCGACGACACCGCCCGGGGGCTGGGCGTGCGGGTGGCCGGGGCGCAGGCCGCCGTCGTGCTGCTGGCCGTCTTCCTCGTGGCGTTCGCCGTCTCGGCCGCCGGGCCGATCACCTTCGTCGCCCTCGTGGTGCCGCAGATCGCCGTCCGGCTCACCGGCGGCTCGCGGCCGCCGCTGCTGGCGTCGGGCGTCCTCGGCGCCCTGCTCGTGGTCGCCGCCGACCTGGTCACCCGCACCGTGCTGCCCCAGGCGCTGCCCGTGGGCATCCTGACCGCCGTCATCGGCGCCCCCTACCTGCTCTGGCTCCTGGTCCGTGGAAGGCGGCGAGCGACGCTGTGACCCTCGACATCGGCACCGAACTGCTGCACCGCACCACCCGTCCCGCCGACCCGCCCCGGGTGCGGCTGGCCGCGGAGCACGTCCGGCTGGCCTACGACGAGCAGGTCGTCGTCGACGACCTCGACCTCGAGCTGACCGAGGGCTCGTTCACCGCGATCGTCGGCCCGAACGGCTGCGGGAAGTCCACGCTGCTGCGGGCGCTGGGCCGGCTGCTGCGGCCGACGAGCGGGCAGGTGCTGCTGGACGGGCGGGCCATCGCGCGCACGCCCACCCGCGAGGTCGCCAAGGTGCTGGGCCTGCTGCCGCAGACGCCGGTCGCACCCGAGGGGCTCACCGTCGGCGACCTCGTCGCCCGCGGCCGGCACCCGCACCAGAGCTGGCTGCGGCAGTGGTCCCGCGACGACGAGGCCGTGGTCGCCGAGGCGCTGGCCTGGACGGACATGTCCGACCTCGCGGGCCGGCCGGTCGACGCCCTCTCCGGCGGCCAGCGGCAGCGGGCCTGGATCTCGATGGCCCTGGCCCAGGGCACCGACCTGCTGCTGCTCGACGAGCCGACGACCTACCTGGACCTCTCGCACCAGATCGACGTGCTGGACCTGGTGGCCCGGCTGCACGCCGAGCGCGGCCGGACCGTGGTGGTGGTGCTGCACGACCTGAACCTGGCCGCGCGGTACGCCCAGCGGCTGGTGGCGATGAAGGACGGCGCGCTGGTGGCCTCCGGCCCGCCCGCGGAGGTGCTGACGGCGGAGCTGCTCGCCGGCGTCTTCGACCTCGAGGCCCGGGTGATGGCCGACCCGGTGACCGGGACGCCGATGGTCGTCCCGGTGCGCCGGCTGCGCTGAGGCCCCGGCCCCCGTCAGGTCGACAGCGGCGCCGGGGTCTCCGGCACCGGGGGCGCCGACGGGGTCCGGCCGGTGCGCGCGGTCTGGGCCAGCGCGATCCCGGTGAGGACGACGAGGCCCCCCGCGACCTGCCAGCCGGTGAGCACCTGCTCCACCCACAGCCAGGCGACGACGGAGGCGAACACCGGCTCCACCGTCGCCACCAGCCCGGCGGTGGTCGGGGCCAGGTGCGGCAGCGCCGCGACCGACAGCCAGAACGGCACCGCGGCGCCCAGCACCACGATCCAGCCGACCAGCAGCCACAGCGGCAGCCGCAGGCCGCCCAGCGAGACCGGCACCGGTTCCGTCAGCACCCCGGCGTCGAACGCCCACCACGGCGCGGCCACCGCCCAGAACAGCGCCGCCGCCACGAAGCTCCAGCAGGTCAGCGTGACCGGGTCGCGGCTCACCGTGCCCCGCTCGCCCACCAGGTAGTACGTGGCCAGGCACAGCGCCGCGGCCAGCGCCGCCGCCACGCCGAGCGGGTCCAGCGAGCCGCCGCCCTCCCACACCTGCGCGACGAGGACCAGCCCGGACAGCGACAGCAGCAGCGCCGCCCACAGCCGGCTGCGCACCCGCTCGCGGCGCACCAGCCAGACGTAGAGCGCGATGAACACCGGCGCGGTCATCTCGAACACCAGCGCGATGCCCACCGGCAGCCGCCCGATGGCGACGTAGTACAGGAACTGCGTCAGCGCGACCCCGACGACGCCGAAGACGGCCAGCAGCGGCAGCTCCCGGGGCCGCACCCGCAGCCGGCCGGGCGCGGCCAGCGCGAGCACCGCGAGCAGCACCAGCGCGGCGCCGGTGCAGCGCAGCGCGGTCAGCCGGGTCGGCGGGATCCCGGCCTGGAGGGCGAGCGTGGAGACCGTGCCGTTGACGGCGAAGAGAGCCGCCGCGCCCAGCGTGAAGGCATATCCGAGGCCGGGGCGGACGGTGCGGGGCACGCGCGCACGGTAGCGGGCATGAGCCGTCGAGACACCTACCGCCCCACCCCGCCCCGCCGCGCGACCCGGGCGGCAGACTCCTCCCGTGGACGTTCCCGAGGCCCTCTACCTGCCCGACGGCGACGGCTTCACCGCCACCGCCCTGACCATCGGCCCGTGGGACAACGGGTACCAGCACGCCGGGCCACCGGCCGCGCTGCTGCTGCGGGCCGTCGAGCGGGCCGGCGCGATCCAGGGCGGGCAGACCGTCCGGATGGCCTACGACATCCTCGCGCCGGTGCCGGTCGGCCCGGTGCGGGTGCGCACCTCGGTCGTCCGCCCCGGCCGGCGGATCGTGCTGGTCGAGGCGGTCCTGGACGCCGGTGGCCCGCCGCTGATGCGCCTGCAGGCGTGGCGGATGCGCACCCGCGACGACGCCCCGCCCGCCACCGCCCTGCCGCACCCGGAACCGGCCGGCCCGGAGGCGAGCCGCCCCGAGCGCGCGGCGTTCTTCACCAGCGAGGTGGCCTACCACCGGGCGCTGGACTGGCGGTTCGCCGCGGGGACCTTCAACGGGCCGGGCCCGGCGACGGCGTGGACCCGGCCGGAGTGCGCCCTCGTGGCCGGGGAGCGCATGACGCCGCTGGAGCACCTGCTGGTCATGACCGACGCCGCCAGCGGCATCTCGGCCACCCTGGACTGGCGGACGGCGACCTTCGCCAACGTCGACCTCACCGTCGCCCTGCAGCGACCGCCGCGGGGCGAGTGGCTGGGGATGGACGCCACCACCGTGCACGGTGGTGCAGGGGCCGCGCAGTGCTTCGCCGTCCTCTTCGACGCCGACGGGCCGATCGGCCGGTCCAGCCAGTCGCTGTTCGTCGAGCCGCGGTGAGCGCGGCGTGAGTTCGCTCTCCTCGACGGCTCCGCCGCAGGTCAGAAGCGCGATCACCCGGTCCGGAAGCGGGACCCGGCGGGTCAGGTTGGCAACGCCGCCCCGCGGTGCGCAAGGTGGGAGGGTCGCTTTCCCCGACGATCGGAGTGCTGAGCCGTGGACGCGCTGAGAGACGTGCTGGACTGGCTGTCCGGGCGGGGTCTCGAGGTCGTGCTCATCATCCTGGGCTCGGTCCTGCTCGCCCGGTTCGTGGGCTGGGTCGGCGACAAGATCACCACCCGCATCGACGAGAACTCCACCGGCGGCGACGCGCTGGTCCGGTCGGAGGCGGCCAAGCACCGCCACTCGCTGACCCAGGTGCTCACCTGGTCCCTGGTGGTGCTCATCTACTCGATCTCGGTCTTCTTCATCCTCGACCGCCTCGGCATCCCGGTGACCGGCCTCGTCGCGCCGGCGACGGTGCTCGGCGTGGGCCTGGGCTTCGGCGCCCAGCGCATCGTCGGTGACGTGCTGGCCGGCTTCTTCATCATCACCGAGCGCCAGTACGGGTTCGGCGACGTCGTCTCGATCCAGGTCGTCGGCGGCGGTGACCCCGCGAACGGCACGGTCGAGGACGTCACGCTGCGCGTCACCCGGGTGCGTTCGCCCGACGGCGAGGTCGTGACCGTGCCCAACGGGCAGATCGTCAAGGTCGTCAACCTCTCCCGCGACTGGGCGCGCGCCGTCGTCGACGTCCCCGTGCCGACCAGCGTGGACGTGACCCGCGCCAACGAGATCCTGCGCGCGGTCGGCCGGGAGGCGTTCCGCGACCCGGCCATGCGGCCGCTGCTGCTCGACCCGCCCACGGTGATGGGCGTCGAGACCCTCGGCCTGGACGAGGTGAACGTCCGGGTGGTCGCCCGGACGCTGCCCGGCAAGCAGTTCGAGGTGGGCCGCGACCTGCGCGCCCGCATCGTCCAGGCGTTCCGCAGCCAGGGCATGCAGGTGCCCGCGCCGACGACCGCGATCGAGGTGCAGGACGGCGCGACCGCCGTCCAGGAGGGGGTCCGGTGACCACGCCCGACGACCGCTCCGACGCCACCACCCGCCCCGACGCCACCACCCGCGCCTCGCAGGAGCCCAC
>NZ_SSXC01000040.1 GCF_021699055.1 Blastococcus sp. MG754426
TTCCTGCTTGGCTACACGCCTACAACCACCACCGGCCCCACACCGGCATCGGCGGCCACCCACCCATCAGCCGCTTGACCAACCTCCCCGGTCAGTACACCTAGCTCGAGGGCAGGTGGCGCGCCGCGCCCGCGAGCGCGCGCAGGGTGAGCCGGCCGTCGGCCAGCCCGAGCCGCACCACGTCGTCGAACACCTGCTGCCGCGCGCCCGCCGAGCGCAGCACCGCCTCCATGAGCGCCGGCCGGCGGCTGAGCCGGGACGCCGCCGCGGTGTGCCGCAGGTGCCCGCCCAGCCGGCGCCCCAGCGCCCGCCGGTAGGCCGCCCCGGCTCCCGCGCCCGCACCGGCGGCCGCGCCGGCCAGCGCGCCGGACAGCACCGCGTAGAAGATGCCCTCCCCGGTGAGCGGGTTGACCAGCGCCGCCGCGTCCCCGGCCAGCAGCACCCGGCCGTCGGGCTGCCGCGGCCGCCCGGTGCTCAGCGGCAGCCGGTGCGCGCGCAGGCCGTCGGGCGCGACGCCGGGCAGCAGCCGGCGCAGCCCCTCCTCCAGGCCCGCCCGGCTGGCCCCGCCGGACACCAGCTCGCCGTAGCCCACGTTCGCCCGCCCGTCGCCGAGCGGGAAGGACCACGCGTAGGCCGGCCAGCGCTGCTCGGTCGTGACGAGGACCTGCACCCCGGCCTGGCCCGGCAGCTCGGGGGCGTAACCGCGCAGTGCCACGGCCAGCTCCGTCGGCGCGTTGCGCCGCACCTCCAGGGCCCGGCGGACCACCGACTCCGCGCCGTCGGCCCCGATCAGCACCCCGGCGGTGACGGACCCGTCCACCTCCACGCCGTCCGGGTGCACCCGCACCTGCCGCACCTGGTGCCGGCGCAGCACCGCCCCGGCGTCCCGGGCGGCCGTGACGAGCCGGACGTCGAGGACCACCCGCGGGACGACGTGCGAGGGGCGTTCGGTGTCCCGCTCGACGGTGGTCCCGCGCGGCGAGGTCAGCCGCAGCCGGGGGACGGCGGGGAAGCCGGCGGTGAGGGCGGCCGCGTCCACCCCCAGCGCGGCGAGCACGTCCAGCGCCTCGGCGGCGATGCCGTCCCCGCACACCTTGTCGCGGGGGAAGTCCGCGCGGTCGAGCACCAGGACGCGGGCGGCGGGATCGGCCCGCCGGGCGGCCAGGGCGGCAGCGGCGCCGGCCGGCCCCCCGCCGACGACGACGACGTCCCAGTGCTCCACCCGGCCGACGCTAGGGGAGGCCCCGGGGTCAGCGCGCGACCGGGCGGGGGACGCCGTCCCAGTTCTGCGCGAGCAGCCGCCGCCAGCTGTCCAGGTCGTGGTCGGCGGGCTCGGTGGTGGCGACGAAGTCCAGCAGCACGTCGCAGAAGCGGTCGGGCTCGTCGAGGTGCGGCCAGTGGCCGGCGTCCTCGAAGACCTCGACCCGGGCCGAGGGCACCGCGGTGCGCACCGTCTCGGCGTGCTGGGCCGGGACGATCGGGTCGCGGCCGCCCCAGATGACCAGCATGGGCACCGAGTCGGCCAGGTACAGCCGGTCCAGCGCGGTCACCGCCTGCCCCCGGACGTCCACCACCCCGCGCAGGGTGCGCAGGAACGCCCGCCGCGCCTCGGCGTCCTGGAGGGCCAGCAGGGCGTCGACGGCCTCGGCGAGGTCGCCGACCCGGCGCCACCCCGCCGCGCGGCCCAGCGCCTCGACCACCCGCAGGCCGCCGCGCAGCGGGCCCGAGACCTCGGCGAGCGCGCCGACCACGAGCTCGGCCCCGGGCAGGGTGGCCGCCCGCAGGCCCGCCGAGAGCTCCGGCCCCAGCCCGCCGCTGCCCACGAGCGCCAGGCGCTGGCAGCGCTCGGGGAACTGGTAGGCGAACTGCAGGGCGATGCCGCCGCCGAGCGAGTGCCCGACCACGGTGGCGCGCTCGACGTCGAGCACCGAGAGCAGGTCGCGCATGCCGTTGGCGTAGGCCGCGATGGAGTAGTCGCCCCGCGGCTTGTCCGAGTCGCCGTGCCCGAGCAGGTCGGGCGCGATGACGGTGTGCTCCTCGGCGAGGCGGTCGATCACCCCGGCCCAGGTCTGGCAGTTGTTCCCGATGCCGTGGAGCAGCAGCAGCGGCGGGCCCTCGCCGGCGAGGAGGAAGGCCCGCTTGTGCCCGTGGACGATCCGGGACCGGCGGACCAGGCGGGGTGCCACGGGCCCAGTGCACCACGGGCGGTGTTGCCTGCGGGTTACGGCTGCCGCGGTCAGGCCGACGAGGGCGCCGTCCACTTCCGCGGCGGGTGCACGTAGCCCTCGACGAACCGCAGCAGGCCGGCGGCGTCGTCCACCACGCCGAGCGCGTCCAGCCGGGCCGCGTCGAGGTAGCCGTCGTCGACCATGCGGCGGAGCTGGGCCAGCAGCGGCTGCCAGAACCCGTCGACGTCGAGCAGCGCCGCGGGCTTGGCGTGCAGCCCGAGCATCCCCCACGTCCAGGCCTCGAAGAGCTCCTCGAGGGTGCCCGCGGCGCCGGGGAGTGCGACGAAGGCGTCGGCGAGGTCGGCCATCAGCGCCTTGCGCTCGTGCATGGAGGCGACGACCTCGAGGCGGGGCAGCCCGGGGTGCGCGAGCTCGTCGTCGACGAGGTGCTGCGGGATGACCCCGACCACCTCGCCGCCGGCGGCGAGGGCGGCGTCGGCGACGACGCCCATCATCCCGACGCGGCCGCCGCCGTAGACGATGCCCACGCCGGCCCGCGCGAGCCCGGTGGCGAAGGCCGCGACGGCCTCCGCGTGGGCCGGCGGGCCGGCGTGCGACCCGGTGAAGACGGCGATGCGCACCGGCTACTTGCCGCCGTAGTAGCGGAAGACGGGCTCGGCGATGCAGACCGGCTTGTCCCCGCCCTCCCGCTCGATCACGGCGCCGAGCGTGACCTGCAGGCCGCCGGCGACCTCCTCCACCGACCTCAGGGTCGCGGTCAGCCGCACCCGCGAGCCCACGGGCACCGGGGAGGGGAAGCGCACCTTGTTCAGGCCGTAGTTGACGCCCATCACCGTGTCGGTCACGGCGAGGACCTGCGAGGAGAGCGAGGCCAGCAGCGAGAGCGTGAGGTAGCCGTGCGCGATCGGGCCGCCGAAGGGGCTCTCCGCCTTGGCGCGCTCCACGTCGACGTGGATCCACTGGTGGTCGCCGGTCGCGTCGGCGAAGAGGTTCACGTGCTCCTGGGTGACCTCGTACCAGTCGCTGCTGCCGAGCTCGGTGCCGGTCAGCCCCGGCAGCTCGGCCATGGTCGTCGTGGTGCTCATCGGTGTGCGCTCCTCCGTCGGACGTGGGTGCCTCCAGGCAACGTAGTCCTGGCGGACGTAGCGCTCTGCCCACCCCGGGTGGGCAGAGCGCGAGCTCCGCCGGGCACCCGGTCCCGCGCCGGTCCGACCGGCCTCGCGTCACCCGGGCGCGGGCGCGCGGAACCGGGTTCACTGGCCGTCGTGCTCACCTCGACCGACGGCTGGACCGCCTGCGACCAGGGGCACCGCCACTGGGGGCGGGCCGGTGCCGCCGGCCTGCTGATCCACCGCGACGGCCCCGACGGCGTCGAGCTGCTCCTGCAGCACCGGGCCTGGTGGTCCCACCACGGGGGCACGTGGGGCACCCCGGGGGGTGCGCTGCACGCGGGGGAGGCCCCGGCCGCCGGCGCCCTGCGGGAGGTGGGCGAGGAGCTGGGGCTCACCGCGGCCGACGTCGTCCTGGGCGCGCAGTCGGTGGACGACCACGGGGGCTGGGCCTACACGACGGTGCTGGCCCGGCCGGTGCGCCCGTTCGAGGCGGTCGACCTCCGGCTGGACGGCGAGAGCGACGGCGTGGCGTGGGTGCCGCTGGCCGGGCTGTCCGCGGTGGCGCTGCACCCGGGGCTGGCCGCCTCGCTGGACCGGCTGCGGCCGCTGCTCGAGGACGGCGCTGCTCCGCCTCCGGCCGCGGGTTAGGTTCGGCGCATGAGCGCCCGCGACGACGTCTCCGAGATCTTCGACAGCTCCGCGTGGGCGCCGGTCGAGGGCTTCGACTTCTCCGACATCACCTACCACCGCGCCGTGGACGCCGGCGTCGTCCGCATCGCCTTCGACCGCCCCGAGGTGCGCAACGCCTTCCGGCCGCAGACCGTCGACGAGCTGATCACCGCCCTGGAGCACGCCCGGCTGTCCACCGACGTCGGCTGCGTGATCCTCACCGGCAACGGCCCGAGCCCGAAGGACGGCGGCTGGGCGTTCTGCTCCGGCGGTGACCAGCGGGTGCGCGGGAGGTACGGCTACGAGCACGACAAGGGGCGCTCGAGCGGCCGGCTGCACGTGCTGGAGGCGCAGCGGCTGATCCGCTTCATGCCGAAGGTGGTCATCTGCGTCGTCCCCGGCTGGGCGGCCGGGGGCGGGCACAGCCTGCACGTGGTCAGCGACCTCACGCTGGCCAGCGCCGAGCACGCCCGGTTCAAGCAGACCGACGCCGACGTCGGCAGCTTCGACGGCGGTTTCGGCTCGGCGTACCTGGCGCGGCAGGTCGGCCAGAAGTTCGCGCGCGAGATCTTCTTCCTCGGCGAGGAGTACACCGCCGCCGACGCCCACGCCATGGGCATGGTCAACCGCGTCGTCCCCCACGCCGAGCTGGAGGCGACCGCCCTGGACTGGGGCCGCAGGATCGTGGCCAAGTCGCCGACCGCCCAGCGGATGCTCAAGTACTCGTTCAACCTGATCGACGACGGCCTGGTCGGCCAGCAGCTCTTCGCCGGGGAGACCACCCGGCTGGCCTACATGGCCGAGGAGGCCGTCGAGGGCCGGGACGCCTTCCTCGAGAAGCGCGACCCCGACTTCACCCGATTCCCCTGGCACGTCTGAACGAGGAGGACCGCATGATCGTCGAGATCGTCACGGGCGCCGACGAGCGCCCCGAGGCCCGGGTGGTCGACGTCGAGGACCTGGGCCGCCTGCACCTGGCCCTGGGCGTCGTCACCGACGAGGAGGCGGGCGAGGCGCTGGAGCGGTCCGGCCTCGGGCGGCTGAGGGACGCGGAGACCGCGTTCCTGGACGTGGCCGCGCTGCGGGCCGCCGCGGAGCCCCGCGCGACGGCCGGGGACTGGAACACGCGGTGGGACGGGATGATCGCCGGCGCCCGCGCGCACGGCTGGCTGTCCGAGGACGGCGCGCAGCTGCAGGTGCACGTCGAGAGCGCCGCGGGCGCCTGACCAGGACCGGAAGGGGTGGCAAGGCCCGTTGCGCAGCAAGTTATCCGCACCTCGGATGATCGAGATCGTTGTGGTGACCCCGTCGGAGGCGCAGGATGTGCCGGTGCGCAAGACTCGTCGCCCCGAGGTCCGGTCGTGAGCGGGACGCCCGGCCGTCCGCTGAGCGCGGAGCTGTCCGAGCAACTGCTCGCCGTGGCCGTGGACATCCTGGCCGACGAGGGCTGGGGCCGGCTCAACAGCGACCGCATCGCCGCGCGCGCCCGCGCGGGCAAGGCCGGCATCTACCGCCGGTGGCCGTCGATGTCCGCCCTGGCCCGCGCCGCGGTGAGCCGGTTCGACCTCGTGGTGGTGCCCGAGGACGCCGGATCGCTGCGCGCCGACCTGCTGGGCCTGATCAGCGACCGCTGGACCCGGCCGCTGGACCGGGAGGAGCGCGCCGTCGCCAGCCTCGTCGGGGCGGCCCGGCACGACGAGGAGCTGCGGGCCGGGCTCGACGAGGCGCTCGTCCAGCCGCTGGCCGCCGCCGTCCAGACCCTGGGCGAGCGCGCCCAGCAGCGCGGCGAGCCGGTGCGGCTGGAGCGGCTGCGGCTGCTCGCCTCGGTGCTCGAGGCCTTCTGGTGGCAGCGCTACCGGATGGCCGAGCCGCTGACCGCCACCCAGGTCGAGTTCGTCGCCGACGAGGTGCTGCTGCCGCTGCTGCGGCCGGTCGGCGAGACCGTCGGGGTCTGAGGCGGTCCCGGCTCAGCAGGCCAGCCGCGCGGGCGGCTGACCGGCGGCAGCGCGGAGCCGGCGCAGCAGGTGCTCGGCGCTCTCCGCGAGCCCGTCGAGCACCTGCTCGGTCTGGCGTGCCAGCTCGTCGCCGATCACTGCGGGGTCCACGCCGGAGGTGACCGCCGGGCGCTGCCGCAGCAGCAGCGCCCGGATCGCCGAGAGCCAGGTGGCGGCGGTGAGCGCCGCCGTCGTGCCCGGGTCCTCCAGCACCAGGCCGTCGTGCGCCGGCTGGGCCCAGGCCTCGGCCAGGGCCTCGGCGAGCAGCCGCTCGCACTCGCCCACCAGGTGGCGCTCGTGCGCGCGCAGGGACTCCGACCCGGCGACGAGCCGCACGTGGTGCCGGTGGTCCGGGTCCTGCAGCGCCTCGATGCGGTCGCGGACGAAGGCGCCCAGGTAGCCGATCAGCGCCGACAGGGGGCACTGCGCCGGGGTCCGGTGGCGCACCGCGTCGGCGGGGCCGTGCACCCAGGGGGTGCGGCCGTCGAAGAAGAGCTCCTCCTTGGTGGAGAAGTGGTTGAACACCGTCTGGACGGCGACGTCGGCCGTGCGGGCGACGTCGGCGATGGTGACCGCGTCGTACCCGCGCTCGGCGAACAGCCCGTGGGCCACCGCCCGCACGTGGGCCCGCGTCTGCGCCTTCTTCCGCGCGCGGCGGTCGGTCTGCTCACTCACGGTGCCAGCTTAGGTACGGAACGTTCTCCTTGCTCGGACGAGCGACCGGGATGTCCGCGGGGGTGCGCGCGGCGCGCCCGGGCCCACCAGGCACGATGGCCGCGCGGGTGGACCCGGCCGGAGGCCCGGGCGCCCGGGACGACGACTGCGAGGAGGAACCGCCCGGTGCGGACGAGAGCTGCGGTGCTGCGCGAGGCCGGGACGGAGTACGAGGTCGTCGACCTGGAGGTGCTCGACCCCGGGCCCGGCGAGGTGCTGGTCGAGATGGCCTACGCCGGCCTGTGCCACTCCGACGAGCACCTGCGGCACGCCAACCCCGGCGGGCGCTACCCGATCGTCGGCGGCCACGAGGGCTCCGGTGTGGTGCAGGCCGTGGGCGCCGGCGTCACCGGTGTCGCGCCTGGCGACCACGTCGTCACCAGCTTCCTGCCGGCCTGCGGGCACTGCCGGTTCTGCGCGTCCGGCCGCTCCAACCTGTGCGACAAGGGCGCGACGATCGCCACCGGCCAGCTGCCCACCGGCACCTTCCCCTACCGCCTCGACGGCGAGCCGCTGGGCGGGTTCTGCATGATCGGCGCCTTCGCGCGGCACACGCTGCTCAGCGAGTTCTCCTGCGTGAGGATCGACCCTTGGCTGCCGCTGGACACCGCCGCGCTGGTCGCCTGCAGCGTGCCCACGGGGTGGGGGTCGGCGGTCTACTCCGGTGGTGTCCGGCCCGGGGACACGGTGGTCGTCGTCGGCCTCGGCGGGGTGGGCGTGAACGCGGTGCAGGGCGCGGTGCACGCCGGCGCCATGCACGTCATCGGCGTCGACCCGGTGGCGATGAAGCGGGAGTTCGCCGAGTCGCTGGGGGCCACCCGCACGGTCGCCGACGCGGGTGAGGCGGTGGCGCTGGCCCGCGAGCTCTCCCGCGGCACCGGCGCCGACGTCGTCGTCGTGACGGTGGGGAAGATGACCGGTGAGGTCTTCAAGGCGGCCTCGGCCTGCCTGGGCAAGGGCGGCACCCTGGTGCTGACCGCGCTCGCCGACCGGCCCGAGGAGGGGCGGGCGACGCTGAACGGGCAGATCACCACGGTGTTCGAGCACCGCGTGCAGGGCTCGATGTTCGGCTCGTGCAACCCGTTCACCGACATCCCGCGGCTGCTCCGGCTGCACGAGGAGGGGCGGCTGGAGCTCGACCGGCTGATCACCCGTCGCTACGCGCTCGACGAGGTGAACCAGGGGTACCGCGACCAGGCCGCCGGCGAGACCGTGCGGGGGCTCCTGGAGCACGCCCCCGGCGATTAGTGCACTAACCGCCGGGTCGGCTGGGCACTCGTCGGCGCATGAGTGAGCCCCGCATCGCCGTCCTCGACGTCGACGGCACCCTCGTCGACACCAACTACCAGCACGCCCTCGCCTGGTACCGGGCCTTCCGGTCGCTGGGCGAGACGTTCCCGGTCTGGCGGATCCACCGGCTGATCGGCATGGGCGGTGACCGGTTGCCGGCCGCGCTCGGCGGGGACGACGTCGAGGCGCGCATCGGTGAGCAGGCGCGCGACCGCTGGGTGGAGGAGTTCGACCGGGTCATCGACGAGGTGGCGCCGCTGCCCGGGGCGCGGGACCTGCTCAGCGCCTTCGGTGAGCGCGGGCACCGGGTGGTGCTGGCCAGCTCGGGCAAGGCCAAGCACGTGGACCACTTCCTCGACCTGCTGGACGCCCGGGACCTCGCGGAGGCGTGGACGACCAGCGAGGACGTCGAGTCCAGCAAGCCGGCGCCCGACCTGCTGCAGGTGGCGCTGCGGAAGCTGGGGGAGCCGGTGGACGCGGCCAGCGTCGTCGTGGGCGACTCGGTGTTCGACGTCGAGGCGGCGGCGAACGCCGGGATGCCCGCGCTGGTGGTGCGCTCCGGCGGGTTCGGCGATGACGAACTGCGCGGGACAGGCGCCGTCGACGTCTTCGACACCCCGGGCGACCTCGCCGCGGCGCTGGACCGGCTGGACCTCTCCGCCGAACGCGCCTGACCCCCGCCGACCCGGCCTGACCTCGCCGACCTGGCCTGACCACTCGGCGGGACCGACGCCCAGCGCTCGTCGCCGAGGGCAGGAGGGTTCCGGCGGGAGTAGCGCTCTGCCCCGCGGGTGTGGGCAGAGCGCTACTGGGTCGGGGTGGGGTCTCGGAGCCGGAGCCGGACCCGGGCTCGAACGGGCGGGCTAGGCCGCGGGGGTCGTGCCCCGCCCGAGCCGGCGCAGCGCCGCGTGGCCCGACCGCCCGAGCCCGCCGCCGTCCCGCGCCTCCGCACCTCCCGTCGGCGAGGTGGGGCGGGGGACGCCGCCGAGGGCAGGTGGGTGTTCGGCGGGAGTAGCCCTCTGCCCCGCGGGTGTGGGCAGAGCGCTACTGGGCCGGGGCGGGCAGGAGCAGGAGCAGGAGCAGGAGCAGGAGCCGCAGCCGGAGCCGGACCCGGGCTCGAACGGGCGGGCTACGCCGCGGGGGTCGTGCCCCGCCCGAGCCGGCGCAGCGCCTCGTCGGGCCGGTCGGTGATGATCGCGTCGACCCGCAGCCCGATCAGGAGGTCGATGTCGGCGGGCTTGTTCGCCGTCCACACGTGCACCTCCTTGCCCGCGGCGTGCGCCTCCGCCACGAACCCCGGATCCGCCCGCACGAGCCCCACCCCGGGCCCGACCGCGCTCATCGAGCTCGCCAGCAGCTCGGTCCGCACCGCACGCAGCCGCTTCCCGATGAGCTGCACGGTCGGGACACCCGGGGCCAGCGCCTGGACGCGGCGCACCGCGAGCTGGGAGAAGCTCATCACCCGGAACGCCGGCTTCCCGCCCCACTGCGCCGGCCGGTCACCCTGCAGCAACCCGTAGCGCCGCAGCGAGCGCACCAGCTCCTGCTCCACCCGGCTCGCGTGGCGCGTGGGGTGCTTGGTCTCGATGGCCAGCCGGACGCTCCCGGGGGTGGCGGTCACGTACTCGAGCAACCGGTCGAGGGTGAGGACCCGCCCGTTCTCGACGTCGGGCTCGTCCGAGACGGCGGTGATCGTGTCGTCCGCCCATCGATCCAGGCGGCCGCGCCGGGCGCCGAACCGGAACTGCTCCAGCTCGGCCAGGTGCAGGGCGGAGACGACGCCGCGGCCGTTCGAGGTGCTCCGGACGCGGCGGTCGTGGACGCAGACCAGCACGCCGTCGCGCGTCATCCGGACGTCGCACTCCACGGCGTCGGCGCCCACGAGGGCCGCGTTCCGGTACGCGGCCAGCGTGTGCTCGGGCGCCTCCGCGGTCGCCCCGCGGTGGGCGACGACCTCGGGGCCGGTCACCGGCGCGGACGGGGGGAGCGGTCGTGCGGCACGGGGCGATCTTCCTCGCCTCGGGCAGGGCAGGCGACCGAACGCGCCGCGCGCGGCCGGCGGCGGCGGGGGAGGGCCGACGAGCGCGGCGGGTCAGACGGCGAGGCGGGCGCGGTACTCGGCGACGGTGATCATCGGCGGCCGCTCGTCGACGCCGACGGCGCTGCTGCGCGGCACGAACCCCTGCCCGTCGTGCCGGAACTGGGTGAGCAACCCGCTGACCCCGCGCCCACCCGCCGCCCGGGACAGCACCGTGGCGACGACCTGCCCGGCCATCTCCCCGAGCGCCTCGACGTCCTGCGAGGTGTGCCGGCGGGTGCCGAGGTCGACCTGGGCCAGCGAGGAGAGCCCGCCCAGCCGCAGCAGGTCGACGAGCAGGCCGACCTCCACCCCGTAGGCCGAGACGAACGGCACCTGCTCCAGCACCGAACGACGACCGGCGTACTCCCCGCCGAGCGGCTGCACGATGCCGGCCAGCTCCGGCCACAGCGCGTTGAGCAGCGGCCGTGCCGTCAGCTCGGTCACCCGCCCCCCGCCCGCGGGCACCACCGTGTCCCCGACCTCCAGCGGCCGGGTGTAGCAGCCCTTGACGTAGGCCACCTGCGGATCGGTCAGCAGCGGCGTGAGCAGCCCGGGCACGTAGTGGGCGACGTCGCCGAGCAGGTCGGCGTCGAGGAAGACCACGAGGTCACCGGTGGTGGCCGCCAGCGACTTCCACAGCGCCTCGCCCTTGCCCCGGCGGGTGCCCGCGCCGGGCAGCACGTCGGTGGTGGCCACGACCGAGGCGCCGGCGGCCCGGGCGACGGCGGCGGTGGCGTCGGTGCTGTCGGAGTCGACGACGACGAGCTCGTCGACCAGCGGCACGCCGCGCACCCAGTGCGCGTGCAGGTCGGCAACCAGCCCGCCGACCGTCGCCTCCTCGTCGCGGGCGGGGAGGACGACGCTGACCCGGTGCCCGCCGCGGCGCTTCGCGCGGAGCAGCGCGTCGACGTCGACCTCGTCGAGGGACCGGGCGGTCGACGTGCGATCGGCGAACCAGGCGCGGGCGTCGGGTCTCACGCACCCCACTGTCCGGCAGGCCGGGACCGCGCACCAGACGAGCGCCCTGCTGTTCACCGGCCCGTCACGGGATCGTTCCCGGCGCCCTCGCCCCCGACGTGCGACGACGTCAGACGGTGACGGCGCGGGACCCGTCGAGAAACGGCCCCGGGGCGTCCGCGATCACGGCGTCCCGGCGGCCGGGGCGGCGAGCCCGACGGCGACGGCGGTGCGCCAGCCACCGTCGGCGAGCCGCCCGGCCTCCAGCGGGCGGGCGAGGGCGTACCCCTGCAGGTAGCGGTGGCCCATCTCGCGCAGCAGCGCGAGCTGCCCGGGGGTGGTCACGCCCTCGACGACGACGGGCAGGCCGAGGCTGGTGCCCAGCTGGAGCACCCCGCGGCACAGCGCCCGCCGCTGCGGGTCGTGCTCGACGTCGGCCAGGAAGTGCTGGTCCATCTTCAGCAGGTCGACCGGCATCCCGGCGAGGTAGGCCAGCGACGACCAGCCGGTGCCGAAGTCGTCCACGGCGATGCGGACGCCCAGCCCGCGCAGGGTCTCCAGCTCCCCGGTGACGTGGCTGTCCAGCAGCATCGACTCGGTCAGCTCGACGACGAGCCGCGCGGCGGGCAGGCCGCTGGCAGCGAGCGCGGCGACGACGTCGGCCACCAGCTCACCGCTGTGCACGTGGCGGGCCGAGACGTTGACGGCGACGGCGAGCTCCTCACCGGGCAGCCCGGCGACGGTGGCGCACGCCTCGCGCAGCACCCAGCGGCCCAGCTCGGTGATCAGCGGGGACTCCTCGGCCAGCGGCACGAACTCCTGCGGGGAGACGTCGCCGAGCTCGGGGTGCCGCCAGCGCAGCAGCGCCTCGACGGAGACGGCGCGGTCCAGGACGACGTCGACCACGGGCTGGAAGACCAGCCGCAGCTCGCCGCGGGCCAGGGCGCCGGCGAGGTCGGTGCTCAGCGCGCTGCGCCGCCCCTCGGCGGAGCGCAGGGCGTCGTCGGCGCGGTGCACCGAGCCCGGACCGGCTCCGCGGGCGCTGCGCAGGGCCAGGTCGGCGCGGTGCAGGGCCTCGCCGGGATCGACGTCGGCGCCCAGGCCGGTGACGCCGGCGACGGCGGTGAGCCGGCCGGCCGGGGTGGCCAGCCGGCCGAGGGTGGCGACGAGCCGGGCCGCGACCACCTCGGCGTCCGCGACGGAGCCGTCGACGAGCACGACGAAGTCGCCGTCGGTCCCGCGGGCGAGCCAGTCCTCGCCGCGCAGCTCGCGGGCCAGCCGGGAGGTGATCGCCCGCAGAACGGTGGTCCCGGCGGGGGTCGCGCCGTCGACCGAGAGCAGCACCAGCGCGGTGGCGCGCGCCGGGCCCTGCCGCTGGACGGCGGCCAGCCGGTGCACCAGGGCGCTGCGGTTGGGCAGCCCGGTGACCGGGTCGGTGAGCGCGAGCTCGAGCAGCTCGGCGTCGGGGCCGGCGCGGTCGGCGGTGAGGTCGGCGCAGAACAGCACGAGCGCACCGACCTCGGGGTCGGCGCGCAGGTCGCGCACGGTGGCCTGGACCAGCCGCCACCCGCCGTCGCCGGTGCGGACACGGGCGGTGCGGACGGCGAGCTCGCCCTGGTCGCCGGCCCGGGACCGCAGCGCGGGGAACAGCACCCGGCGGTCCTCCGGGTGGACGGCGTGGGCCAGCCGCAGGCCGGTGAGCTCGGCCGGCTCGCGGCCCAGGAGGGCGGCGATCGCGGGGGAGGCGTAGGTGACGCGCAGCGAGTCGTCGAGCAGCACCACGGGGTCGGTGCTGCTCCGCACCAGGGCGGTGAACTGCGCGCGGCCGGTGCGCAGCGCCGCCGCGAGCCGGGCCTGGCGGCGCCACAGGACCCACAGCGCCGGGCCGAGGACGGCGGCGCCGCCCAGGCACAGGAGCCGGGCGGGCGCGGGCGCGGACCAGGCGCCGAGGACGACGGCGACCAGCGCGAGGACGGCAGCCCAGCCCGCGCGCCCGTGCGCCGGCGCGGCAGGCCCGGGGGCGACGGCGGTGGTCACGCCGTCGTCATCGGGACCCGGCGCCCCGCGCTGCAGCCGCGGTGCCCGCGCGGTCACCCCATCGAGGTGCGCCGGCGCCGGGTCGCGGGCGGCCGGGCCCTGCCCCACGATTCCGTGCATGACCCCCGGTCACCCGCCCGGCCCGCACGTGGGGACCGCGGACCGGCGGCGGGTGGCGCTGCTGCTCGAGACCGCCGACGTCCTGGCCGAGCGCGCCGCCCGCACCGCCGACACCGCCCAGGCCCAGGTCCTGCTGCGCCGGTCGGCCCAGCGCCGGGCGCAGGCCGAGCGGCTGGCCTCGGACGGCTCGCCGCGGGGCCGCCCGGGGGCCGCGGGAACCGGCGCGTCGAACTGACCCCCGCGGCGCGGCGGCGCGGCGTACGGTCCGCGCCGTGGTGGGCGGACTTCCTCCGGCGCCGCGCTGGGCGTGGGCGGTCATGGTGCTCGGGGTGGCCGCGGTCGCCCTCCTGGCCTACCTGCTGGCCAACCGCCCGCCCCCGCCGGGGTTCACCGCGCCGGCGGCGGCCGGGCTGGACGCCCTGGAGACCACCCCGGCGGCCGCCCCGCTGCGGGTGCTCGTCGTCGGGGACGGCGCCACCGTGGCGCCCGAGGGCGTCGTCGCGTGGCCGCAGCTGGTCGCCGACGGCATCTCCGGCGAGGGGGCCCGCCCGGTCGAGCTGACCGTCGCCGCGGCCGACGGCAGCGGCTACCTCGTGACCCCGCCCGACGGCCAGACCTTCCGCCAGCTCGCCGAGGGCGCCGGCGGGGACTGGGACGTCGTCGTCCTCTCCGGCTCCCACGACGACAACGCCGCCTTCGACGACCTCCAGGCGGCCGCCCAGGAGACGATCGAGGCGGTGCGGGCCGCGTCTCCGGAGGCCGCGGTGCTGGCGGTCGGGCCGGCGTGGCCGGAGACCCCGGCGCCGGGCTACGTGCAGACCGACCGGGACGCCGTCGCCGCGGCCGCGGAGGCGACCGGGACCACCTTCGCCGACCCGCTGGCGGAGGAGTGGCTGACCGCGCCCGGTCTGGTCGGGGACGACGGCGAGACCCCCACGGCGGAGGGGCACCAGGCGCTGGCCGAGCGGATCCGGCCGCTGGTCGAGCCGCTGGTGACCGCGGGTGGCTGAGCCGCGGGCGGGCGCCGTCCGCGGGAGCGACCACCCGGCGCCCGGACCGGTCTACCGTGGCCGGGTGCTCCGCTGGTCCTGCGCCCTCGCCGCCGGGGCGGTCGTCTCCGGGTTCGCCGCCCTCCTGGTCACCGGGGAGTACCGCAACGAGGGGCCGGTGCTGCTCACGCTCGTCGGCAACCACGGGGTGCACGCCGGCGACCTGTTCGTCCTCGCGGGGTGGGCGGTCGCCGTGCTCGCGCTGGTGGTCCTGGCTGCGGCCCCCGGCCGGACGACGGAGGACCGCTCCGGCGGCTGACGCGGTCCTGCGCATTTCTTGCGGATCGCTGCGCACGACCCTGCGGTTGCCCGCGCAGGGTGGCTCCTGCCGCGGGATGGAACCGCCACCCCGGTACGAGCAGGGGAGGCAGGCACGTGCCCAGCGCGAGCAGCACCACCACCGTGGCCCGGCAGGGCGTCGCCGCGAAGGTCGTGGGCACGGTCGCCGTGCTGGCCGCGGCCGGCGCGGTCGCGGGTCTGGGGACCCTCGGCGGGTTCACCGCCAGCGACAGCGTGGACACCGAGGTGCGGACGGGGGCGCTCTCGATCCGCCTGGACGCCGCCGCGGGCACCACCAGCGTCCCGTTCTCCGGCGGGGCCATGATGCCCGGCGACGTCGAGCAGGTCGCCTTCGACCTGCGCAACGACGGTGACGTGCCGCTGGCCTCGGTCGGCTTCGCCTCGGTGGCGCGGGTCTCCAGCCTGCTGGACACCGACCGGGTCGACGGGCTGCAGATGGACGTCGAGTCCTGCTCACGGCCGTGGACGAAGGCGGGCGCGTCGTGGACCTGCGGCGGCACGGTGACCGGCTTCTACGCCGGGCCGATCGTCATGGACGAGGCGCTGGAGGGCGCCGCGAGCCTGCGCCCGGGCGGGGTGGACCACCTGCTGGCCACCGTCTCCTTCCCGTCGACGGCCGGCGACGCGCTCCGGCAGCAGACCAGCACGTTCACGTTCACCTTCTCCGCCGTGCAGCGGGACGGCGCCGCCCGCTGACCTGCGACCGCGCGGGCGGGTACCGGGCCCACGGGGGGCCCGGTCCCCGCCCGCGCCGTCGTGCCGGGCACCGCGGGGTTGCGGACGGCGCCGATCCGGCGAGCGGGCCTGTCGGCGCGCCGCCCGGCGTGCCGGATGGCAGAGTGACGCGTGTGAAGACCTGGCTCGACAGCTGGCCGGTGTACCGCCAGCTCACCGGCTCCGACCCGCTGGGCCGTGGCAAGGCCGCGCGCAGCAAGGCCACCGAGGCCACCGTGTCGCGCACCGCCACCGCCGACCGGGTCGTGAAGAGCGTCTGCCCGTACTGCGCCGTCGGCTGCGCGCAGAACGTCTACGTCAAGGACGAGAAGGTCGTCCAGATCGAGGGCGACCCCGACTCGCCGATCAACCGCGGCCGGCTGTGCCCCAAGGGCTCGGCGAGCAAGCAGCTGGTGACGAGCCCCACGCGGGTGACCACGGTCAAGTACCGCCGTCCGTTCGGGACGGAGTGGGAGGACCTCGACCTGGACACGGCGATGGAGATGATCGCCGACCGCGTCCTGGAAGCCCGGCGCAAGGGCTGGCAGGACGAGAACGAGGGCAAGCGGGTCAACCGCACCATGGGAGTAGCGAGCCTCGGAGGGGCGACCCTCGACAACGAGGAGAACTACCTCATGAAGAAGCTCTACAGCGCGATGGGCGCCATCCAGATCGAGAACCAGGCCCGCATATAGCACTCCGCGACGGTGCCCGGTCTGGGTGCCTCGTTCGGTCGTGGCGGCGCCACGAACTTCCTGGAAGACCTCGCGAACTCCGACTGCATCGTCATCGAGGGTTCCAACATGGCCGAGTGCCACCCGGTGGGCTTCCAGTGGGTGGGTGAGGCCAAGGCCCGCGGCGCGAAGATCATCCACATCGACCCGCGGTTCACCCGCACCAGCGCGATCGCCGACCTGCACGTGCCGCTGCGCATCGGCACCGACATCGCGTTCCTGGGCGGGCTGATCAACCACGTCCTCAGCAACGAGCTGTACTTCAAGGAGTACGTCGTCGCCTACACCAACGCCGCGGCGCTGGTGGGCGAGGAGTTCGTCGACTCCGAGGACCTCGACGGCCTGTTCTCCGGCTTCGACGCCGAGAACCGGGTGTACGACGAGGACACCTGGCAGTACGAGTTCGAGGAGCCGCCGCACTCGGGCTCCGACGACCCGGCCGAGGCCGCCGAGCAGGACCGGCTGGAGGACGACCCCGCCGTCAAGAAGTCCGACCGCGCGCAGGCGGCCGGCAGCGGCGGCCCGCCGATCCCGGCCAAGCCCAAGCGCGACGAGACGCTGCAGCACCCGCGCACGGTGTTCCAGGTGCTCAAGCGGCACTTCGCCCGCTACACCCCCGAGATGGTGTCGGAGGTCTGCGGCATCGAGCCGGCGGTGTTCCACCAGGTCGCCGAGTGGGTCACCAGCAACAGCAACCGTGACCGGACCACGGCGTGGGTGTACTCGGTGGGCTGGACGCAGCACAGCGTCGGTGCGCAGTACATCCGCACCTGCTCGATCCTGCAGACGCTGCTCGGCAACATCGGCCGCCCCGGCGGCGGGATCATGGCGCTGCGCGGGCACGCCAGCATCCAGGGCTCCACCGACGTCCCGACGCTGTTCAACCTGCTGCCCGGCTACCTGCCGATGCCGCACGCCCACCAGCACCACACGCTGGAGGAGTACGTCGCCGACGCCGCCGGCAAGGGCGGGTTCTGGGGCAACAAGCCCGCGTACATGACCAGCCTGCTCAAGGCGTGGTGGGGCGACGCCGCGACGCCGGAGAACGACTTCGCGTTCGACTACCTGCCGAAGATCGACGGCGACCACAGCTCGTACCGGACGATCGCCGACATGATCAAGGGGAAGGTCTCCGGGTACTTCCTCGTCGGCGAGAACCCCGGCGTCGGGCACCCGAACAGCCGGATGAACCGGTTCGGGCTGGCCAACCTGGACTGGCTGGTCGTCCGCGACCTGCAGATGATCGAGTCGGCGACCTTCTGGAAGGAGGGCCCGGAGCACGAGACCGGCGAGCTGTCGCCGGACACCATCGGCACCGAGGTCTTCTTCATGCCGGCCGCCACGCACGTGGAGAAGGAAGGCACCTTCACCCAGACGCAGCGGCTGCTGCAGTGGCGGCACAAGGCGGTCGAGCCGCCGAACGACGCCCGCAGCGACCTGTGGTTCTACTTCCACCTCGGCCGGATCCTGCGCGAGCGGCTGAAGGACTCCACCGACCCGCGGGACCGCCCGCTGCTCGACCTCACCTGGGACTACCTGCCCGAGGGCGAGCACGACGAGCCGAGCGCGGACCTGGTGCTGCGCGAGATCAACGGCTACGGCCCCGGCGGTCGGCTGCTGAACTCCTACCTCGAGATGGAGGACGACGGCTCGACGTCCGGGGGCTGCTGGATCTACAGCGGCGTCTACGCCGACGGGGTCAACCAGTCCGCGCGGCGGAAGCCGGCCAGGGAGCAGGGCGTCGTCGCCTCGGAGTGGGGCTGGGCGTGGCCGCTGAACCGGCGGATGCTCTACAACCGCGCCTCGGCCGACCCGGACGGCAAGCCGTGGAGCGAGCGCAAGAAGTACGTCTGGTGGGACGAGTCCGCCGGGGAGTGGACCGGCGTCGACGTGCCCGACTTCGAGAAGAAGAAGCGGCCGGACTACGTGCCCCCGGACGGTGCCCACGCGCAGGACGCGCTGGCCGGCACCGACCCGTTCGTCATGCAGGGCGACGGCAAGGCCTGGCTGTTCGCGCCGGCGGGCGTGGTCGACGGCCCGCTGCCGACGCACTACGAGCCGGCCGAGTCGGTGGTGGAGAACGCCTTCTACAAGCAGCAGGCCAACCCGACGCTGGAGATGATCGAGGGCCCGTGGAACCGGGCCAACCCGACGCGCAGCGACGTCTACCCGTTCGCCGTCACCACCTACCGGCTGACCGAGCACCACACCGCGGGCGGGATGAGCCGCACGCTGCCCTACCTGTCGGAGCTCCAGCCGGAGTTCTTCGTCGAGGTGAGCCCCGAGCTCGCCCGGCTGCGGGGGCTGACCAACGGCGGGTTCGCCACGCTGGTCAGCGCGCGCACGGCGGTGGAGGCGAAGGTGCTGGTCACCGAGCGGGTGCGGCCGATCAAGCTGCGCGACGGCACGGTGGTGCACCAGATCGGCATGCCCTACCACTGGTCCTACGCCGGCATCTCCACCGGTGACGCGGCCAACGACCTGCTGGGCATCGTCATGGACCCGAACACCCACATCCAGGAGTCCAAGGTCAGCACCTGCGACATCGTCGCCGGGCGGCGGCCGCGGGGGCCCGAGCTGCTGGAGTTCGTCGAGGCCTACCGCCGCCGGGCCGGGGTCGAGTCGGGGAAGGTCGGCGTGAACGGCCGCGACCCGGTGGCCGCCCAGGCCGGCGAAGGGTCCACCGCGTGACCCCAGCGATGATCAGGTCCGACGCCGACCGGCGGGACGACGACGAGAGGAGGGGAGCGAGATGACGATCAGCTCGGCGAGCCCGGCCTTCACCGGCCGCGACCCGGAGAACCGGCTGTTCGGCCCGCTGCCCGACGTCACGGCCGAGGCCGGCTACGAGGAGGAGCACCCCAAGCGGGTCGGCTTCTTCACCGACACCTCGGTCTGCATCGGCTGCAAGGCCTGCGAGGTGGCGTGCAAGGAGTGGAACACGCTGCCGATGGACGACTCCCACGGCGTCCGCGACGCCCTGGGCCTGTCCGGCATGTCCTACGACAACACCGGCCAGCTGGGGGCCAACTCCTGGCGGCACGTGGCCTTCATCGAGCAGAGCCGCGCCGTCGACCTGCCGATGCCCACCTTCGGCCGCCCCGGGGACGACCGCGCCGGCAGCGGCCCCTCGCCCGCGGTGGCCGGGGACGACGTCAGCCTGGCCGACGCCCAGCAGAGCGTGCTCAACGCCGAGGCGCTGAGCGAGTACGACCCGCAGACCGGGCAGAGCGGCGCGGACAAGCAGATCCGCTGGCTGATGAGCTCCGACGTCTGCAAGCACTGCACGCACGCCGGCTGCCTCGACGTCTGCCCCACCGGGGCGCTGTTCCGCACCGAGTACGGCACCGTGGTCGTGCAGGGCGACATCTGCAACGGCTGCGGCTACTGCGTGGCGGCCTGCCCCTACGGCGTCATCGACCAGCGCAAGGACGACGGCCGGGTCTTCAAGTGCACGATGTGCTACGACCGGCTGACCGACGGGCTGCAGCCGGCGTGCGCGACCGCGTGCCCGACGCAGTCGATCCAGTTCGGCGACCTCGACGAGCTCCAGGAGCGCGCCGACGCCCGGCTGGCGACGCTGAAGGCGCAGGGCGTGGAGACGGCGCGCCTGTACGGGCGGGACGAGAACGACGGCGTCGGTGGCGACGGCGCGTTCTTCCTGCTGCTCGACGAGCCGGAGGTCTACGGGCTGCCGCCGGACCCGATCGTGACCACGCGGGACCTGCCGGCGATGTGGAAGGCGGCCGGCAAGGCCGCGGCGATGATGATCGGGGTCGCGGTCACCGCCGTCCTCGGCTCGCGGAGGCGCTGACATGACCGGCGGTATCACCAGCCCCGGCGCCGGGTGGCGCCAGGCCGACCAGGGCCCGGCCGTGCAGCAGCGCACGGGCCGGAAGCGGCGCCACCGCGGCCGCGGGCGCCACCGCGGCGAGGTCCCGATGGTGGAGGACGTCGAGTTCACCTCGTACTACGGCCGGCAGATCGTGAAGACGCCGGTGTGGAAGTCGCCGGACGTGCCGCTGTACCTGTTCCTGGGCGGTGCCGCCGGCTCCTCGGCGATCCTCGGCGCGCTGGCCGACCTCACCGACCGGCCGACGCTGACCCGGGTGTCGCGGCTGACCGCGGGGGCGGGCTCGCTGGCGTCGGTGGTGTTCCTCATCCACGACCTCGGCCGGCCCGAGCGGTTCCTGCACATGCTGCGGGTGATCAAGCCGACCTCCCCGCTGTCGATCGGGTCCTACATCCTGGCGCCGTTCAGCGCGGCGGCCGGGGCGACGGCGGCCGTGGAGCTGCTGGGCTGGTTCCCCCGGCTCAAGCGCTTCGGCGGGGCGGTGGCCGCGGCGTTCGGCGGTCCGCTGGCCACCTACACCGGGGTGCTGCTGGCCAACACCGCGGTGCCGTCGTGGCACGCGCCGCACACCCAGCTGCCCTACGTCTTCGGCGGCTCGGCGATGGCGGCCGGCGGCGGCATCACGATGGCGTTCACGCCGGTCGAGGAGGCCGGGCCGGCACGGAAGATGGCGATCACCGGCGCCGTCGTCGAACTGGCCGCGATGCACAAGGTCGAGACCGACCACGGCATCCTCAGCGAGCCGTACCACGAGGGCCGTCCGGGCGCGCTGATGCGCGCGGCGCAGGTGTGCACCGCGGCAGGGGCCACGCTGACGGCGGTGGCGGGGCGGCGACGGTGGGGCGCGGTCGCCTCGGGCACGCTGCTGGCGGCCGGGTCGCTGCTCACCCGCTTCGGCGTCTTCGAGGCCGGCATCGCCAGCACCAAGGACCCGAAGTACGTGGTGGTCCCGCAGAAGGAGCGGCTGGCCGCCCGGCAGCAGGAGCACGCCGACACGACCACCCGCTGACCCGGGGAACGGCCGGGTCAGCGCTTATCGTGACCGGGCGCCCGGAGGACGCGGCGCTGATCGATGCGCTGCGCGCCCGCGACCGGCGGGCGCCCCTGGGGGTGGCGGGACCTGCTTCACGACGACGGCTCGGCCACGGCGGCCCCGGTACCCGCTGACCCGCCGCCACCCTCGGGTACCGCTCCGGTGACCCCGCTGCCCAGCGTCGGGCCCCAGGCGTGGCTCGCGGAGGCGGTCGGCAACCTGCCGGCCGCGCGGGAGACCGCCCCGCCGCCGCCCGCACCGCCCGCGCCGGCCGCACCGCTCGCGCCGCCGCCCACGATGCCGACGCGCGAGCTCCCGCTCCCCGGCCGGCCCGCGGCCCAGGCCCCGGCGCCGGTCCAGGCTCCGCCGCCGGTGCCGCCGGTGCCGCCGGTGCCGCTGGTCACCGCCCGCCGGCGGCCGGCGCGCACGTACCTCGTCGCCGGCGGGCTGGCCCTGGCCCTCGGGTTCGTGGGCGCCCTCGCGGCGGCCGGCGTCTCCGGCCCGCCGGCCGAGCCCGGCGCGGGTGCCCCGCAGGAGGCCGGGAACGGCGGCGGCGCGGCGGTCGCGGGCACCGGATCGGCCGCCCCGCTGCAGCCGGTGTCGGTGCGGGCGACCTGCCAGGCGCCCTCCAGCGCCGACTCGCTCGGCAACCAGATCACCTACGAACCGCAGCTCACGCTGGACGCCCTGGGCGCCACGGCCTGGCGCTGCGCGGGCGCCGCCGTGGGGCAGCGGCTCGTCTACGACTTCGGGGCGCCGGTCACGGTGACCTCGGTGGGGCTGGTGCCGGGCTACGCGAAGGTGGACCCCGCCGACGGGACGGACCGCTTCCTGGAGAACCGGACCGTCACCGAGGTGGCCTGGCGGTTCGACGACGGCACCGTGCAGCGGCAGTCGATCGCGTCGCCGACCCCCGCCGCGGTCGACCTCGGTCTCCCCGGCGGCGTGCGCACCCGCCAGGTGGTGCTGGAGATCGCGGGCACCGGCAACGACAGCGCGATCCGGGACTTCACCGCGATCAGCGACGTCCGCTTCGCCGGGCACTGACCCGGGCGCCCCGGGGCGCTGCCGCGCTGGTCACCCGGGCGGACGCACCGGCCGCGACCGGCGCCGGGCACCGCCGGGATGCACCCGGCCTGGGGAACCGGGCCGGAACACGCTCCCGGTGGCCCGTCCGCGCCAGTACGTTCGTGCGCATGTCCGCTACCGACCAGGCGACGACCCGGACGACGCCGCGGCCCCCCGGCGGCCCGCTGCGCTTCCGCGCCGACGTCCAGGGCCTGCGCGCCGTCGCGGTGGCGCTGGTCGTCGCCGACCACGTGCTCGGCTGGCCGCACGGCGGGTTCGTCGGCGTCGACGTCTTCTTCGTGATCTCGGGCTACCTGATCACCGCGCTGCTGCTGCGCGAGCTGGCGAAGTCCGGCCGGGTCTCCTTCCGCGACTTCTACATCCGGCGGGCCAAGCGCATCCTGCCCGCGGCGATGGTCGTGCTGGCGGTGACCGTGGCCGCCGGGTACGCCGTCTTCTTCCTCCCCCGGGCGAACCAGACCGCGCTGGACGCGCTGGCCGCGGCGCTGTTCGTCGAGAACTGGCACCTGGTCGCCGCCGGGGCGGACTACCTGCAGGCGCAGGGCCCGGTGTCGCCGGTGCAGCACTACTGGTCGCTGTCGATCGAGGAGCAGTTCTACGCGCTCTGGCCGCTGCTGCTCTTCGCCGGCTACCGGGCGCTCGACCTCCGCCACCGGCCGGGGCGGCTGGTGTGGTTCATCGGCGCGGGGATCGCCCTCTCGCTGGCGTGGGCGGCCTACCGCACGAGCACCGCCCCGACGGCGGCCTACTTCGACACCCTGGCGCGGGCCGGCGAGCTGCTGTCCGGTGCGCTGATCGCCGTCCTCGCCGGGCGGGTGGTCATCGCCGACCGGCTCCGCCCGCTGCTGACCCTCGGCGGGCTGGCGGTCATCCTCGGCTCCGCCGTGGTCATCTCGCCGTCGTCGGCGTTCCCCTTCCCGTGGGTGCTGCTGCCGGTCATCGGGACGGCGGTGGTGCTGCTGGCCGACCCGCCGGCCTCCCCGGCCACCGTGGTGCTGACCAACCCGGTGTCGCAGGCGATCGGCCGGTGGTCGTACTCCATCTACCTGTGGCACTTCCCGGTGGTGGTGTTCGGGTTCGCCACCTTCGGCGACGAGCTCCCGGTGCAGCTGGCGCTGCTGGCCCTCACGCTGGTGCTCTCCGCCGCCTTCTACCGCTGGGTCGAGCGCCCCGTCCTGAACCTGCGGCCCCGCCCTCGCTACGTGTCGGGGTGGGAACGGCCGCCGGGGACCGGGGTGCTGCTGCCCGTCACCGTGGCCACGGTCCTGCTCGCGGTGGGCCTGGCGCAGTTCTGGGGCCCGTCGTGGCTGCGCGGCACCGGTACCGCCGGCGAGGATGCCGCGGTCGTCGCGGGGGAACGGCCCAGCGCCGCCGAGCTCGCCGAGCAGGTGGAGGCGGCGCTGGCCGCCGACTCCTGGCCGGCCGACCTCACCCCCTCGCTCGACGGGCTGGGTCCCGAGCAGCAGGCCGAGGAGATGGGCACCCAGGCACCCGGCTGCCGCAACACGGTGACCGCCGGGGGCGAGCCGCTGGTCTGCCAGGACGGGCCGGAGGACGCGCCGCGGACGGCGCTCCTGGTCGGTGACTCGGTGGCGATGAGCTGGGGGCCGACGGTCGACGCGCTGTTCGAGGGCGACGACTGGCAGGTGCTCGGGCTGGGTTACGCCTCCTGCCCGTTCGTCGACGTCGCCGTCGCCCCGCCGGCCGAGCCGCCGGGCTTCCCGGAGGACTGCGCGGCCGCGCGGGAGACCACGCTGCAGTTCATCCAGGAGACCGAGCCCGACGTGCTGGTGCTGTCGGCCGGGCAGGGGTACTTCGGCAACTTCGTCAGCGGCGCGGTCGACGAGGACGCCGTCGAGGAGTGGCAGAGCGGCCTGGAGTCCACCCTCGAGACGGTGGCGCCGTCCGTCGGCTCGGTGGTGGTGCTGGGCAACCCGCCGCTCGGCGAGGACCCGCGGGAGTGCGGTGGGCGGCTCGGTGGGCCGGACGACTGCGTGCGGACGATCAGCCGCGGCTTCCAGGACAAGGCCGCGGCCGAGCGGGCCGCGGTCGAGGCGGCGCAGGCCGACGGTGCGGACGTCACCTACGTGGGCACCGAGGAGATGTTCTGCGCCGACGGCCGCTGCCCCGCGTTCGCCGGCTCGGTGCTGCTGCGCACCGACGAGACGCACCTGACCGCGGCCGCCGCGGACCTGGTGGCGGGCGCCGTGCGGGAGATGGTGCCGGACGGCGTGCGGTCGTGACCCCGGTGCCGCCCCGGGCGCTGGTGCGGGTGGGCCCGCCGGTCCGGCCGCCCGCCGCACACCGGGGGGCGGGGCAGCAGGTCTCTGCCCACCGGGGCGGGGCAGAGCGCGACTGCTCGAGGAGCACGTGCTGACCTCCGGGAGCCCCGCCGGCGTCGGCACTTTGTGCACGAAGTGCCAGCTGCCCCGCGTCTCCCGAGTCTCTCGGGAGGCGCGGGGCAGCGGCGTTCCGGCGGGCGCCGGCTACGCGAGCGGTACCTCGGAGCGGCGGGCCGTCGGCGGCCGCCAGCCGGTGGTGTCGCGGCGGGGGGCCTCCTCGAGCGCCGGCTCCGCCGCGTCGGCGAAGGTGCCGCGGGCCGCCGCCAGGTCGGCCGGGTCGACGGTGATCGAGCGGAAGATCCCGTGGTCCAGCGCCGGGGCCAGGTCCGGGCGGGAGCCGTACACCTCGGCCTCCGCCGTCGCCACGGCGAAGACGCACGGGGTGCTGGCCGGCGAGCCGAGGTAGGGCTGGGAGGTCGCGCCGGCCATGGCGTGCCAGGGCAGGCCCATCGCGCGCACCAGCCGGTGCACCCGGTCGTCGAGGATGGTGACCATGCCGGGGACGCCGCAGTTGCGGGCGTACCGCCAGATGCCGTGGCACAGCGCGACGCTCACCTCGGCCCCGGCCGCGCCGGCGCGGTAGCGGGGGTCGACGGCGAGGCTGGCGACGTCCCACACCGTCCCGGGCTCCAGGTCGACGGTGGCCAGGCTCTCGGCGACCGGCAGGTGCCAGGGGGCGCCGGCGATGTCGAGCAGGGTCTTCACCGGGGTCGCGCCGTCGGTGATCAGCCGCGCGGTGCCCAGGGCGACGCCGCTCTCGTCGTCGATGACGGTGACGAACCGGGAGCGCTGCTCGAACGGGCCGTACTCCTGCGCCAGGAGCTCGGGGGTGTTGCCGAACGCCTGGAGGAAGACGTCGGCCTCGACCTGCCGCGCGGCCTCCCGCTCGGCCGGCGTGTGCGCGACCAGCAGCCGGAACGCCATCTCAGAAGCCCTTCGCCACGACGGTGCGGGCGTCGAAGAAGTCGGCGGTGAACGCCACCGCGACGTCCGGGTCGAACGCCTTGCAGGTGTAGATGTCCACGGAGAAGAACAGCCGCGGCTGCTCCCAGGCGTAGAAGTGCGCGCCCGAGGTCTCCCAGTGGATCCAGCCCGCCCAGCCGTACAGGTCGGAGCGGTGCGTCACCGGCTCGAGCAGCTGCACCATGTCCACCTCGCGGGAGAGCGCCGAGAGGTAGGTGCGGATCTGGGCGTCGTCCACGGGAGCGGCCGGGTAGCCCTCGATCACCAGGCGCTGGCGGAGGATCTCCGGGGCGAGGTCGCGCCAGGCGAGGGGGAGGGCGACCAGGTCAGAGGCAGGGGAGGGCGGCGTCACCCGCTCATAGTCCACATCCGGTAGCGGACAGTGTTCACCCAGGTCGGCGTGTCGCCCGGTCGTGCGTCACCCCGAGGGCGTCGTCCTGACCCGGAGGGGTCAGCCCGCGCTACCGCCCGTGTGCAGCTGCGGGATCAGCGCGCAGTCGAGGAGCCCGGAGTCCGAGGCGTCGAGCCAGTCGAGGAAGTCGTCGACCGGCATGGGCCGGGCGATCGCGTACCCCTGCGCGACGTCGCAGCCGAGGCGGGCGAGCGTGGCGCTGGTCGCCAGCGTCTCCACGCCCTCGGCGACCAGGCTCAGCCCGAGGGCGTGCGCGAGCGCGACGGTGCTCTGCACGATCGCGGCGGCCCGGGGGTCGCGGTCGACGTCGGCGGTGAGCGTGCGGTCCAGCTTCAGCTCGTCGGCGGGCAGGTGGCGCAGGTAGGCCAGCGAGCTGTAGCCGGTGCCGTAGTCGTCGATCGAGGTGCGGACGCCGGTGGCCCGCAGGTCGGCCAGCACCGTGCGGCCGCGCTCGGGGTCGGCCATGAGGGTGTCCTCGACCAGCTCCAGCGTGAGCGCCCGCGGGGGCAGGCCGTGCCGGTGCAGCGCCGCGGCCACCTTGCCGGCGAGGTCGAGGTCGGTGACGTTGGCCGCCGACAGGTTGACCGACACCGGGATCTCGCGCCCGGGCCACCAGCGGGCGGTCGCCTCCAGGGCGAGCTCGAGCACGCGGTCGGTGAGCGGGCGCAGCAGTCCGGCCTGCTCGGCGGCGGGCAGCAGGGCGGCGGGGGAGAGCAGCCCGCGGGTGGGGTGCTCCCAGCGGACCAGCGCCTCCGCACCCACGATGCGGCCGTCGCGCATGTCCATCTGCGGCTGCAGGAAGACCCGCAGCTCGTCGCCGGCCAGCGCCGTCCGCAGCTCCTCCATGGTGCGCAGCCGGTCGCTGCCGGCGGTGCCGGTGACCGGGTCGGGCACGTAGACGTGCACGCCCTCGCGGGCGCGCTTGGCGCTGTACATGGCGACGTCGGAGCAGTGCAGCAGCTCCTGCACGGTGCGCGCGGGCGCCGGGGTGGTGGTGACGCCGATGCTCACGCCCACGTGCAGCCGGACGTCGGCCACGGTGAAGGGGGCCAGCAGCAGGTCGCGCAGCCGGTCGGCCAGGGCGCGGGCCTCGGCGGTCGACGCGGCGGGCATGAGGACGGCGAACTCGTCGCCGCCGAGCCGGGCCAGCAGGTCGCCGGCCCGCAGCGAGCCGCGCAGCCGCGGCCCGATCTGCCGGAGCAGGTCGTCGCCGGCGGTGTGGCCGAGGCTGTCGTTGATCTCCTTGAACCCGTCGAGGTCGAGCAGCAGCAGGGCGGCGGGCCGCTCGGGGGTGGCCGCGGTGACGACGCGCTGCGCCCGCTCCAGCAGGGCGCGGCGGTTGGCGAGGCCGGTCAGCTCGTCGGTGCGCGACTCGAGCACCACCTGGTTGTAGCCGCGCACCTCGCGGAAGGTGACCGCGATGCGGACGACGCCGGCCAGCACGCAGGCGATGGCCAGCCAGCCGGCGAGCTCGGGGACGGGCTGCGACCACGGGCTGAGCACGACGAGGCTGGCGCCCAGGCAGGCGAGCGGGACGGCGATCAGCCGCCAGCCGATGCGCGAGCCGCTGCTGCCCAGCCGGCGGGGCGGCTCGACGGCGCCGTCGGCGGCCCAGGCGGCCAGGATCACCGAGAGCAGCCAGCCGAGCTCCAGCGGCCCGCCGTCGACGTAGGTGCCCCGCACCTTGAGGGCGAACAGGATCAGGTCGGAGACGGCGATCATGCCCAGCGCCGCACCGAGCAGCACGAAGGTGCGGTCCAGGCGCACGCCGAGGATGCCGCCGACGGCCATGACGACGGCGATGAGCAGCACCGTGGTGATCGGGGCCATGAGGTCGACGGCCGCGATCGGCTTCTCGCCGGGGTCGGTGAGCAGGTAGGGGCCCAGCAGGAAGGCGACGCCGGCGGAGAGGCTGCCGAGGGCGGCGACGACGCCGTCGAGCCACATGCTGGGGTGGAAGCGCGGCACCCGGGCGCGGATGAGCACGACGACCGGCACGTACATGGCCAGGTAGGCCGCGAACATGACGCCGTGGCTGAGCGTGGAGGCCGGTTCGTTGCCCTGCAGGCCCGAGGAGAGCACCCGCAGCGCGTTGCCGAGGGCGCCGAGGACGAGCGCGCCGCCCAGCGCGGCCCAGGCGAGCCGCTCGGTGCGCACCCGGCGCGCGGTCAGCAGGCAGGCCGCGGCGGCGGCGAGGTAGGGCAGGTTGTAGAGGACGACGTCGTACGCGCGGTCCCAGGCCGCGCCGGCGGGCCGCGGCCCGATGCCGGTGGCGTAGAGCGCGGTGAGGCCGATCGCCAGCAGCAGCGCACGCCCGGGACGGCGACGCGTGGTCGCCGTCTGCTGCTGGTCCATGGAAGAGGGCATCGGCCGCGGGGCGGCTGTTCTTCAGTGCCGCGTGGGCGGGCTCACCCCGTGGGGGGAGCCGTCCCGTCACGGGCGGGCCCGCGGCTGCCGATGAGTGCGGTGTGGAGCGAACGCGCGAGCAGGACTCGGCGACGGTGGAGCGGATGAGCGCCACGACCCCCTTCCGCACCGGGTCGGCGGAGAGCTACGGCCGGCACGCTGCCCCGCCGTCGGCGTACGGGCCGGCCGATGTGCACCGCCTGCCGCCGGTGTCGCTCAGCCGCCTGCAGGTGGCCGAGGAGGCCGGGGACGACGCCGAGGACGCCGCCCCCGCGCGTGCGGAGGGCGAGACGCCGGAGAGCAGCAGCGGCTTCTGGGCCCGGCTGCGCCTGCTGCCCAAGGCGGCGTAGCGGCCCGTCACCGGCAGACGGGGACGGCGAGGTCGGTGTTGTGCAGGTACGGCCCACCCGGCGGGTCGCCGTTCATGTAGGAGTTCGCCGGCGTCCAGAGGCCGTTCCAGGGCTCGGTCTCGATGAGGTACCAGAAGCCGTCGGGGCTGACGCTGGGCACGCTCGGCGCGTAGTAGCGGCAGCGCACGTGGATCGTGGTGTGCGGCGGGACCGGTGCGCCCCGCCCGGAGAGCGTGCGCGGGTCGGCGAAGGTGTTGGCGCCGATGCTGCCGGCCTCCTCCTCGACGAGGGTGCCGTCGCCGGTGCTGGGCAGCGGGAGGTCGACCAGGTCGGTGGCGCCGATCGTCGGGTCCGCTGCCGTCGGCGCCGCCGTGCCGCGCTCGCCGATCAGGACGGCGGTCAGCGCGGAGGAGAGGACGGCGGTGAGCACCAGGGCGGCCGCCACCAGCGCCCAGGGCGGCAGCCGGCGGCGGGTCGGCGCAGGCTCCGCGGCCGGGTCCACCTCCAGCACGAGGCCGGCCGCGGTGGCGCCGCGGTAGGGGCCGCAGGAGTCGACGAGCGCCGGCACACCGGCGGCCTGGGGGTAGCCGGGCAGTTCGGCGCGCGCCCAGGCGTCCAGGTCGCGGACGGCGCCGGTGACCTTGGTGCGGGGGTAGCTGCCGGCCATCCAGTTGTCGAGGGTGCGGGCGCTGACCAGGCCGCCGCTGCGCGTGACGAGCTGGTCCTTCCCGCCCGCCGAGGCGATCAGCCAGCCCACCTGGGTGACGAAGGGGTCGGTGGCCGCCTCGTCGCTCGTCTCGCTCATCGGCACCCCCGTGCTCCGGAACTGGTCCGGGCAACCTAGCGCAGCGGGCGAACCCGCAGGTGGAGGCGGCGCAGATCGGCCTGCGCCCAATCTGCGCCCCTCCTTCGTTGCCCGTGGGCGGCGGCGCCGGGTTCAGTGGCGGAGGCGCGCGACCCCGATCCGGACGGGGGCAGCGCGCACCCCACCGCCCGCACGTGGGCCGACCGCGCACGGGGGTGGTCGGCCCGTGACGGCGGTGCGGGCGCAGCGGCCGTGACCCCGCCGCTGCGCCCACCGGTCCGGGTGGGGAGCTCCGCTCGCCCGTCCCCGGTGGTGGGCGTCCCCCAGCACGCTGACGCCGGGGGCACCTGCCGCCGAAACAGTGATGTCGGTCACCATCTGCTGCGCGCGATCGGTACCGGTTGCCGGGTCGGACACCTGGCGCAGGCCGGGGGGCAGGCCCTCGGTACGCCTGCTGGTCGCCGGCCGGACCGGCCGGCGGGGTCCGGGTCCACCTCCCGGACGGCGCCGCGCAGGATCCCGCCCACCCGTGCCGGCGGCGCTGCGGGGTCGACCTGCCGGTGGCGATGCGGTGCGCGCCACCGTCCGCGCACCCGTCCGGCCGCAGGCCAGGCTCGCGCGGCCCTCACCAGCGGTTTCCCGGTCCGGGGTGGCGTGGGGCCCCGCACACCCCGGCCCTCGGAATGGCCTGCGCGAGCCATTCGATGAGCAGTGCGAGGAATGGTCCACCTGCGCCGCATGAATGGCTCCACCCGGCCCCGAACGTGCTGACGGACAGTGACCACGCCTGGTGTCGAGATGTGGACTGCCGGGCGAAAACGCACGTCACCGCCTCGTGACGGTCCGTCATGCTGACTCAGAGTGACCGATTGCATTCGGAAAGATGTGGGGCCTGAACCCTTCTCCCGCCACCGCGACCGCCTTATGTTCGTCTCGTCCGCTCGCCGTCCGCACGGCGACAAGGGCGGCAGGAATTCGCATCACCGTGGGGTCGCGGCGCACGAGCCGGGCCGGCACGGCCTCCGGGGGGATCCGTTGGGCACAGAAGCAATCGGGCGCGTCGACGCGCGCCCCGTGGACGCGCGCACCCGTCCCGCGGAGCCGGTGGCGACGCGCGCGCCGGAGATCCCCCGGCAGTACCGCTTCGAGGCGAACGCCGCGGTGCTGGACCGCCCGGGAACGGCAGCGGAGCCCCGCGTCCTCCCGGCGGAGCGCCGGCCCCGGGTCACGGTGGTCATCCCGGCGCACGACGAGGAGGTCGGCTTCGCGCAGACGATCGCCAGCCTGCGCCGGCAGACCATGCCGCCCCAGCGCATCCTCGTCGCGGCCGACAACTGCACCGACGGCACGGTGGAGATCGCCCGGGCGCTGGGCGTCGACGTGCTGGAGACCCAGGGCAACACCGCCAAGAAGGCGGGGGCGCTGAACCAGGGGCTGGCGCGGGTGCTCGCGGCGCTGGAGCCGGACGACGTCGTCCTGTCGATGGACGCCGACAGCCGGCTGAGCCCGGACTTCATCGAGCGCGGGATGCGCTACTTCGAGGCCTACCGGCGGCGGGGCGGCATCAGCGGCTCCTACGAGGCCGCCGACCACCCCTCGCGGATCGGCCTGCTGCAGAAGATCGAGTACGCCCAGGGCCTGCGCACGGTGCACCGGCGCGGCGGGCGGATCCACGTGCTGTCCGGCGCCGCCACCATGTTCACAGCCGAGGCGCTGCGGGCCGTGGCCCGCGCCCGTGGCACGGCGCTGCTGCCCGGCGTGCCGGGGCAGATCTACCACGAGGCCTCGCTCACCGAGGACTACGAGCTCACCGTCGCCCTGCAGCGGCTCGGCTACGACCCCCGGTGCGCGGCGGACTGCCGGGTGGTCACCGACATCATGCCGACCTGGTCGGACTGGCGGACCCAGCGGCTGCGCTGGCAGCGGGGGACGCTCGAGACGCTGATGACGTACGGCTTCGTCGAGCACACCCGCAAGGCGTGGCTGGTGCAGGCGTGGACGTACTTCCGCAGCCTCGTGCCGCTGCTCATGGTCGCGGCCTGGTCGTACGCGCTGGCCCTCGAGGAGCCCTCGCTGCACCTGATCTGGCTGGCGATCATCCCCGTCTTCGTCCTCGACCAGGTGCTCGCGTCGTGGAAGGCGGGCCGCCGGGGCCGCGTCTACGCGGCGTTCCTGCTGCCGATGGTCGTCTACGACATGGCGCAGGCGGTCGTGAACTGGCAGGCCCTGTCCCGCGCGCTGCACGGCGCCGAGCCCGAGTGGATCACCTGATGGACGCCGGTTTCCCCGCCCTGCTCGAGCAGGTCAGCCACGACGGGTTCATGGGCGCCACCGCCGTGCTGACGGCGGTGACGGTGCTGATGCTCGGCCTGGCGGTGCGGCGCATCCTGCCGAAGGACGACCGGGACGACACCCTGCCGTCGCGGGAGCAGGGGCGCCGGTGACCGTCACCTCCCCCGCGCCGACCGGTGCCTACCGGGCGCCGCACTGGCACGACGCGCTGCTGCTGAGCCTGCCCCCGCGCCTCGTCCGCCCGGCCACCCGGCGGTGGATCACCCGGCTGCCGCTGGTGCTGACCGGTGTCGTGCTCGCGGCGCTGGCGCTGCGGCTGCGCAACGGCGCCTCGGCCGAGGAGGCGCTCGCGGTCAACACCGGCCGCGACCTGATCGCGCAGTGGGTCACCGGGGCCCCGGCGGCGGTGCCCCGGGACGCGCTGCCCGGCGCCCCGTTCCTCCACCCGGTGCTGGCCGCCGCGCTCGACAGCGTCGGCGGGCTGTTCCTGGTCCGTGCGTTCGGGCTGGCCTGCGTGCTGGCGGCGATGGTGCTGCTGGCCGGCGCGGTGGCGGCGCGGTTCCCGCACCGGGCGGGTGTGCTCGCGGCGCTCGCCTTCGCGCTCAGCGCGCCGGTGGTCGTCGTCGCCGGGCTCGGGACGGCGGACGCGGTGGCGCTGGCCGGCCTGGCCGCGGCGCTCTGGGCGCTGGCGGCGCGCAGCGGTACCGCCTCGGCGGTGGGCGCGGGCGCCCTGCTCGCGCTGGTGCCGGTGCTCCACTACTCCACCGCGCTCCTGGTCCCGCTCGTGCTGGCCGCCGGGGCGGCGATGACCGGTGCCGGTGCGCTCCGGCGGACGGCGCTCGCCGGCGGCACGGCGGCGCTCCTGACCGGCGCGGTGCACCTGGCCGGGCTGGGCCCGGGTGCCCGCGCCTGGACCGACCTGGTGGGCGTCGTGCCGCTCAGCCCGCACCCGTGGACGGGGCTGGCCGGCTGGCTGGTGCTCGACCTCGGCATCCTCGCCGTGCTCGCCGTCGTCGGGGCGCTGGGGCTGCTCGGGGCGGGGCGCTCGCAGGCGATGCTGGCCGTGGCGCTGCTCGGCGGGGGTGCCCTGTTCCCGGCCGCGCAGCTGTGGACGGGCTCGGCGGTGGCGTTCGACCGCCACCTGGCGTACTCGGCGTTCTTCCTGGCGCCGCTCGCCGGGCTCGCCCTGACCCGGATGTCGCGGGGGACGTGGCGGCTCGGGCCGGTGCTGCTGCTCCTGCCGGTGCTGGTGCTGTTCGGCGTCTCCCGGTCGGGGACGGCGTACGCGGCGTGGCCGGACGTCCGGCCGGTCGTCACCCAGCTGCTGGCCGACCCGGTGCCGGGCACCTACCTGGCCAGCGGCACCGCCGCGGAGGCGCTCGCCTACCACCTGGGCGACCAGCCCGGCGTGCGGTGGGAGGACACCTACGGCCTCTACGCCCGTGGTGAGGACGCCGTCCGGGTGGCGGTCGAGGACCTGCGCTACTCGACGATCGTCCTGCACTCCGCGAGCACCGGCTCGCCGGCGGAGGACGCGCTGGAGGACGTCGTGCTGACCGCGCTGCACGACAACTACACCGACTACGAGCTGGTGGCGGCGATCCCCGCCTCGGGGGTGGCCGACGCCGACGTGTGGCTGGTCTACCAGCAGGTGGGCCGGTGAGCCGCTGGCGGCGGCCGCTGCTCGTCGCGCTCGCGGTCCTGCTCGGGCTCACCGTCGCCGGCCACCGGGTGGTCTCCGACGTGCGCAGCAGCGCGGCGACCTCGGCCGACCGGCTGCCCTCGGGTGGGCCGGTGGAGCTCCGGCCGCTGACCAGCGACTGCTCCGGCGGGCACGTCGTGCTCAGCTTCGACGACGGGCCGCGGCAGCACACCGGCGAGCTGCTCGACCGGCTGCGCGACCTCGGGCTGACCGCCGTCTTCTTCTGGAGCGGGCACAACATCGAGGGGCGGGGCGAGCTCGTCCGGCGGGCCGTCGCCGAGGGGCACCTGCTGGGCAACCACACCCAGTCGCACGCGGACCTGACCACCGGGGAGCTGCCCTCGGGCGAGCGGGTGACGCCGTGGGGGGACGCGCAGATCCGCGAGGAGCTGCGGCGGGCCAGCGAGCTGCTGGTGGCCAAGGGCGCCCCCGAGCCGGAGCTCTACCGGCCGCCGTACGGGGCGGTGAACCAGCAGGTGGACTACGTGGCGCGGGAGCTCGGGCTGCGGCTGGTCATGTCCTTCGGCCGGGACGCGAGCGACGGCCTGGTCGACTCCCACGACACCGAGGGCATCTCCGCCGAGGAGATCGCGGCCAACGTGATCGGGCCGATGCGGGACGGCTCGATCATCACGATGCACGACGGTCTGGGGCAGGCGACGCTGAACTCGATCGCGGCCCTGCAGCCGATCGTCGACGCGATGAACGAGCGGGGGCTCTGCGCCACCACCGAGGTGCGGCCCGACGCGACCGGCCGGATGCTCGAGCCCGGGGCGTCGGGGGCTCAGGTGCCGAGTTCGGCGCCGAAGGCCTCGGCGAACGGGTAGCCCCGGGCGGCCTCGATCGTCATGTCCCAGACGTAGGCGCCGCGGACGCGGATGCCGGCGTCGGCCAGGGTGCGGTAGGCGGCGAGGTACTCCTCGACCGGCATCTGCCCGGGGTCGCCGAGCGCGGAGCCGGCGTAGGTGGTGCCGATGGCGAAGCGGGACGGCTCCAGGCCGCCGTCGACCAGCCGCCGCGCCGTCGCGACGATGTCGGCCCGGCGCTCGGCCGCGGTCTGGGCGAAGTCGTAGAACTGGGGCCCGTAGAGGTCGCAGACCCGGCCGCGCCAGGTGCGGCCGTCGACGGTGGCCTCGCCCTCGGCCAGGGCGAACTCCTCGTACAGGCGCAGCCCGGGCTCAGCGGAGACGGTGACGGCGAAGTCGGCTCCCCGGCTCGCCTTCAGCCGGGCACTGGCGCTGACGAGGGCCGCCAGGTCGGTGCCCGCCCCGCCCTGCTCGAGGTCCCAGTCGACGCCGTCGCAGCCGTAGTCGTCGCAGATCCGCTCGACGCTGCCGACGACCTCGTCGACCTGCTCGTCGGTGCGGACGACGATCCCGCCGTCGACCGCGCCGCCGACGGAGAGCAGCACGGCGGCGCCCCGGGCCTGCACGGCGGCGATGTCGGCCCGGAGCTGCTCGGGGGAGACGCCGCTGCCCTGGTCGGGGTCGAACTGCAGCCGGCCGGTGCCGGGCTGCGCGCTGGTGGCGAAGGCGAGGAAGAAGACGGTGACCCGGTCGCTGGCGGTGGTCAGCCGGGGTGATCCGTCGGCCCGCCAGTACTCGGCGACGACGGCGCGGGGGAGCGGGTCGACCGTGCCCGGCTCACCTGAGGAACGCACGGCGACGACGACTCCGATCGTGACGGCCAGCGCCAGCACCCCGACGAGGGCCGGCACCGCGGCGCGGCGCAGGCTGGAGGGCACTGGCACGGCTCGAGCCCTCCCGACGTCGCTGCGGCAGGGTTGGTGCCGCTGCCGGAGTCTGCCTCAGACGAGGCCGCTGTCGATCGACTGCTGCCAGGCCATCTCGTCGATGACGGCGCGCTTCTCGACGTCGTCGAAGCGGACGTCCTTCCACCGCCGGCGCTCCTCGCCGAGGGGGCCGCCGCGGTGCCACTCGCCCTTGCGGGTCAGGAACCAGGAGCGGCCGTGGTAGCCGGTGCCCTCGAAGGCCCAGCCGGTGAGCCGGGTGAGGCCGGTGCGCCGGGTCTCGGGCTCGCGGGCGTAGGGGAGGAGGTAGAGGCAGACGTCGGTGAACTCCGCCGCGGTGAGCCGGCGCAGCACGTGCACCGCGGAGCGGACCTGCTGCTCGGTGCGGCGGTCGTCGCGGGCGTGGAGCAGCCAGAGGGCGTCCTCGTCGGCGAGGTCGAGCAGGGTGGTGCGCTGCCGGAGGCGCTCGGCCTCGGCGGCGGCGGCCTCCTCGGCGCGGCGCTGCTCCTCGGCGGCGGCGGCCGCGCGGGCGCGCAGCCGGGCGTTGGCCAGGTCGCGGTCGCAGACGCGCCAGCCCTGCCACAGGTCGGAGTGGTCGGCGCAGACGGCCTTCGTGCACTCGGTGCACTCACCGATGGCCGGATCGCCGCAGCGGCAGGTGGCGCCGTCGTCGTCGCGGGTCTGGATGTAGACCGTGCCGCAGCGGCGGGTTTCGCCGGGTGACGGAACTACCGCGGACTCCCCGCCGGCGGGCACGAGATGCTCGATGCGGACGTCGGCGTCGCACCGCCAGTAGCCGGTCAGGATCTGCGTGCGCGTGGCCGTCGCCCCACAGGAGGGACAAGGCATGCTCGCGAGGGTAGAAGGCGCGACAGCCTGCGTGCATGACGCGCAACACGTGTCGCCCATCGACGCGCACATGAATCACGGAAGGCCCAAGTGCAGCGTCACCCAGGCCCGCCCTTGGGTTGGAGCGACGTGGTCAGGGGTCTGCGTGGTCGCTCGGCCGGCGCGTCAGACGGCCAAGAAGGAGCCGCGTACGACGCCAACGCCCGCGAGGCGGCGGTGCCCGCCGCTGGTGGATTGGATGCCGGCCTCTGACTTCACCCGGCTATGCGGTACCCGGCTTCCAGGTCTGAGGCGAAGTTGGAGTAGCTGGAATGTGATCCCGAAGGTGACGTCCCGCCGGGTGGTGTAAGTCCGGGCCACTGACCGCGTGGGTGATCACGTGCGAGGGGCCATCGTGTGATGGTCAGCGAGACCACGCCAATGCACCGCGGTGATCGGCGCCGCCCCGCACGAGCGGACCGAGACCCGCACCGCGCAGCGCAACGGCTTTCGCGCCCGCACGTTGACCACCACGGCCGGGGATCTGGAGCTGCGGATCCCGAAGCTGCGCGCCGGGTCGTTCTTCCCCTCGCTGCTGGAACGGCGCCGGCGGATCGATCAGGCGCTGTTCGCGGTGGTGATGGAGGCCTATCTGCACGGCGTCTCAACCCGCAAGGTCGATGACCTGGTCAAGGCCCTCGGCGCGGACACCGGCATCTCCAAGTCCGAGGTCTCCCGGATCTGCGCCGATCTGGACGCCGAAGTGGGTGCTTTCCGGGATCGGTCGCTGGCCGAGCAGGCCTTCCCGTACGTGTTCCTCGACGCCACCTACTGCAAGGCGCGGGTCAACCGGCGGGTGGTCTCCCAGGCGGTGGTGATCGCCACCGGCGTCACGGCCGACGGGCACCGCGAGGTGCTCGGCTTCGCCGTCGGCGACAGCGAGGACGGGGCGTTCTGGACGGCGTTCCTGCGCTCGTTGAAGGCCCGCGGGCTGGCCGGCACCCAGCTGGTCATCTCCGACGCGCACACCGGGCTGAAGGCCGCGATCGCCGCGGTCATGATCGGCGCCGCCTGGCAGCGATGCCGGGTGCACTTCATGCGCAACGTGCTCGCCCGCGTCCCGAAGGGCAACAGCGAGATGGTCGCCGCCGCGATCCGCACCATCTTCGCCCAGCCCGACGCCGAACACGTGCACTCCCAACTCGACGTGATCGCCGGCATGCTCGGCCGACAACTCCCGCAGGTCGAGGCCATGCTGCGGGAGGCCAAGGACGATCTGCTCGCCTTCACCGCGTTCCCGGTCGCGCACTGGAAGAAGATCTGGTCGACCAATCCGCTGGAACGCGTCAACAAGGAGATCAAGCGCCGCACCGACGTCGTCGGCGTCTTCCCCAACCCCGAGGCCCTGCTCCGCCTGGCCGGCGCGGTGCTGGTCGAGGCGCACGACGAATGGCAGGTCACCGACCGCCGCTACCTCTCCGAAGGCTCCATGGCCCTGCTCAACCAGCCCACCCCACCGGCGAAGGAGGTGGCGCAACCGGCACTGATCGCGTCATAGTCACCACACCGCTGACCATTCCACCAGTTGCGGTGATCCGCACCCCTGCTGCCGGCAACTAATGTCTCGTCGTGACCTTCGTGCCCAAGCGAGTACTGGCGACCGCCTCGGGGCTGTTCCTTCTCGGCCCCGTCCTGCCACCACTCCTGGCGCTCGTGGACGGCGCCATCCGAGCTCGCGAAGGTAGGGCGATCCGACCCGTCCCGCTTCCGCCGGATCCGCTCGTCGAGGTTGTCGTACCGGCGTACCTAGAGGCGGGCATCATAGAAACCACGATCCTGCAACTACGCACATCGCTGCGACGAGTCGGAGTGCGGCACCGTCTTCACGTCGTGGCTAGTGACCTTGATACGGCGACTGCCGCCCGTCGGGTGGCCGATGCCGTGACCGTCACCGGGCGGGTCGGTAAGGCCGCTGCAGTGAATGCAGCCGTCCAAGCTTCGGGGGCTGATGTCATCGTCTTGACCGACGCAAACTGCGAAATCCATCCCACCAATTGGCCCGAACACGTGCTGACGGAACTTCGCGAGTCGGCGCTAGTGAGCGCGAACAAGCGCGAGCGAGGCGCGCGGGACTCCCTCTACTGGATGTACGAGGCCCTCATCAAGAAGCAAAGCGCCCATGAGTCACTCAGTGTGGTCGGCGAATTCTTAGCCTTTCGCCGCCAGGATTTCAGGCCGATCCCCAACGTGATCCTTGATGATGCCTGGCTGGCAGCGGACTTTCACTCTCGAGGCTTGAAAGTTGTGGTCTCGCAAACGCTGTCAACAATCGAGGATGAGGCGGATGGTCCAGCACAGTGGGATCGCCGGGTTCGTATGGTCGAGGGGCAATTCGCCGAGGGGCTAGCGCGGGTGCCGACGCTACTCAAGTCCAGAACTGGTCGCTACTACGTTGCGCACAAGCTGTATCGACTAACACTGGGCGCTGCCGCCTTCTGGGTGGCGGCCGGCAGCCTCGCTCGCCTATTGCCATGGTCGCTCAAACCGATCGTCCCGCTAGCCCTTACTGCTGCCGTGACCAGCTATCGCGGTGATCGGATTCCACCTGAACCACTAAGAACTGCCTGTGCCGCGATTGCGCTGCAGGCTGTTCCCGTTGCGGCCAGCGTTCGACTTATCCGCCGCCGACTGCGTGGCGATACGGAAGGCAACCTCTGGGCGAAGGTCGCACGATGACGCCGCTTGAAGCGGACGGCGGGGCCCGGGACCAGCGGCCGTCACGGGTCGCGTGCAGACGAGTCCTGTACTTCAACGTCCACGACTCGGAATACCCTAGGAATAGACTGGTCCGCAACTATCTGATTCGCCATGGCTACTCCGTCACCTACACCCCGAAATCGACACGAGGTGGCATTACAAAACGGACGTGGCTAGACCTTTCGCAGCTATGGGTGGGATCTAGGGGAGTTCGAGTGATCGTTGTCTCGGAGTTCTCGCTTCGTTATGCCCTCCCTGCATGGGTCGTGAGTAAGTGGCGCGGTGCAACCCTTGCGGTCGACGGGTTTGTTGGGCTTTACGAGACTTGGATCTCCGACGTGGGGGCCTACAGCCGATTCGGGCTCCGAGCTTTGGCATACCGTCTCATAGATAGTCTGGCGCGCCTCGTGCCCGACTACTTCCTTGTCGATACCGAAGTCCGCGCGTCTGATGCCGCCCGAAGAACGTCATCACGAACAAGCGTTGTTTCCCTACCTGTTGGCTCTCCCCGAGAGTGGCCGACGCCGACCGCCTTGAGGGAGTCTACTAATGTCCTCACCGTTCTTTACTATGGAAACTACATCCACTTGCATGGGGTTGATACGCTCGTCGAGGCTGTAGCTCGCGCCGCGCCACACATCCCCATTCGCCTAACGTTGTTGGGCAACGGGAGCCTGCGTCCCGAGATCGAGCACCTTGTTCGATCTCATGCCCTGCACCCGTTGACGACATTCCTGGATCCCGTGCCGGAAGCGGAGCTGCCTTCAATAATTGCAGAACATCAACTCGTCGCCGGCATATTCGGCTCTTCACCGAAAGCATCCACTGTCATAGCGAATAAGGTTTGGCAGGGGCTGGCGTGTGGGCGGCGCGTAATCACGCGTTCAAGTGCAGCCCTCGACGAGATCGCACCTCTAGTAGGGAACCAGTTGGTGCAGGTACCGCCCGCGGACGCCGGCGCCCTAGCCTCCGCATTGATTCTCGCTGCCCAGGACGCGGGTAATACATATCCGGAGGCCCGCAGACGGCTCGATGAGTACGTCGATGAGCGCTTCGCTGACTTCCTTCGAAAGCTGTCGGTCCATACCGCGAGGTCGTCTAATGTTTCCTGAGTCACGCGACATCAGGGCGCTGGTCATCGCTGCGACTGGGCGGACCGGCGGAGCCGAGCGCTACATCGCCCGCCTTTATGGCGGCCTGGCGACGCGGGGTATTCATGGAAGCCTGTTAGGCGAACTTCCAGAGTGGCAGCAGACGGGGCTGATGTCCTTATCGCCAGCACTTGGGCCGAAGTGGGAACCTTCAACACTGCCAACGGGGCTTGTGCGTCTACCGCTAGAGCGCCGCCGTGTTGCACGAGCCATCGGACGACTGGACTTCGATCTCACGCACATGCACTTCAAGCGGGAACAGGTAGGCCTAACGGACATAGCGAGCAGGCGTGGTCCCGTCATATGGACCGAGCACGGAAGATTGTCGCAGTCGCTTTACGGCCGCGCGATGGGGAAAGCGTACCGACGCGCCGCCGAACGCGTGGCCGCGATTACCTGCGTCAGCGCCTTAGTGGCTGACAGCGTCCGAGATGTGGTGCACTCCAACGTACGCGTGGAAGTGATCGAGAACTCAGTCGACACGCAGCAGTTCACTTTCGTAACGGAGGCTGAGCGTCATAGCGCGCGTGAATCTCTCGCGATTCAATCATCAAAAACGATCGCATCGTTCGTAGGACGACTAGTGTCGAGCAAGCGTCCGCTGCTAGCTCGGCGTCTTATCGAGGACGTGGCTGGCACCTTGTTGGTTGCAGGAGATGGTCCGGAGTCTCGAAGCCTGAACTCAGGTAGTAGCGAGGGCTCAATCCGGCTGCTCGGTGACGTGCCGGATCCGCGAATCGTCTACCAGGCGTCGGACGTCCTCCTGTTTCTCTCGGATGGATCTGGAGAGGGGTTCCCGACAGTCCTACTTGAGGCGGCCGCCTGCGGCGTGCCAGTCGTCGGAACCGAGGATTGCGGTTTCGCCAGTGAGATTGAGGCAGCCGGAGGTGTGGTTGCTGCGCCCACCGTACGGGCGTTGAAGGAGGGTATGCAGGTAGTGCTAGACGACCGCGACCGGCGGGCTAGCGTTGCCCGCGAGTGGGCCTTGGACCATGATTCTAGGGGCTGGCTTGATGAGCACGTCCGCCTCTTTGTCGAGTTGGTTGGTCGGTAGTGAGCGAGAGTGTTGCACAGATTGCGTGGGCTACAGGGGGTATTGAGTGACCGTCGTGCCAGCCGCACGCTTGGGTCTGGACGAGAATTGCGTCCGTTACACGCCGGAAGTGCGAAGTGCCTATGTCGAACGCTTCGAGCGAGGGCCAAAGGTGCTCACGGTCTTCGGCAAGCGATTATACTTGGATGAGGCGGTCCTAGCTGCTGCTGAGCAGCCCTATGCGCAGGCCAGCGCGATTCGAACCGCTTGGTTACTGCTCAGTCGAGGGGTCGACCGGCTGGAGGTTCCCGAGCCTCTCTGGACACGCAAGATGGCGATGACGGCCATGCTCGCCGTGTGTGGCCGGCTGGGGGCGGCCTGGCGGAGGCGCAAAATCGTCGTGAGCACTTACTGTATTGAAAACGAAGATGCGTCGAGGCTCGCAAGACTTCCAACCTGGCTGCCCAGCCCGGTACGACGCTTTGCGCTTTGTCCTCCGTTGGCGCTGTTTCTCCTGCTGATTGACCGGTGGGCGTTCGGTACTTGCGCTGCGCGTCGGACATACGAGGGCGTCTTGGGGCCTCTGGCATCGGTGCTGCGGAAAAGGAGCACGACAGTGCTTCCGCTTCCCGAGTCGTGCGCATGTGCGCCAGATTCGGGCATGACCCGAGCGGGAAAAGTCATCTTCCTAGGGGCGCTGGAGGAAAGGAAGGGAGTCCCACTTCTACTGGCAAGCTGGCCCCATGTTAGAGTCAACTGCCCCGACGCTACCCTCACCGTTATAGGATCCGGTCCCCTCGAGCCCGCGGTTCGCGAATGGGCTTCCGGTCGGGACGAAGTCTCACTGCGGTCGAACGCATCGCGAAAAGACATACACCGGGACTTGCTCGAGTCGAGCGTCCTCGTACTTCTCTCTCAACCTGAAAGGTACTGGCGAGAGCAGATCGGGTTGCCGATCCTGGAAGGCATCTCTCACGGATGCCGCATAGTCACGACCGACCAGACTGGTATCGCCGACTGGCTTCAGGAAACTGGCCATGAGGTTGTTCCTCACACGGCGGATCCCAGCCAGGCCGCCGGAGCGATTGAGGCGGCGCTTCACGCGGGACCGTGGAATGGGCGGGGGACGTTGCCAAGTACGAATGGCCGTGCATCGGCAGCGGCGTGGATGTTCGCCTAATGCGAGTCGTGTACGCATACCCTGCCTCCCAGACGCGATCCCGACGCCATGGTTGGTGAGGCGCTCCGGCGTCGCATAGTCAGTACGAGCGGCTTCGCACTGGCCCCGACGCTAGGGGTGATCAGCCCCCTGATCGCTATCCCCGCCATCACCGCAACGTCTGGGGCGTCCGGTTGGGCTGCTATAGCCATCGGTCAGTCCATCGGGGCCGCTGTGAGCGTGGCAGTGGAGATGGGTTGGGGACTTACGGGTCCGCAACACGTCGCCCGCAGTGCATTGGTCGAGCGCGGGCCCCTCTACCGCTTGAGCGTGCTGACCAAGGCTGCAGTCTTTCTGGGAGCTGTGCCGTTGATGTTGCTTGTGGTTGTCACGGTGGGGTCGCCAGATTTGGCGGCGACCATGACCGCGGCCGCCAGCGCGGCGGCGGCGGGTTTGTCGCCAGCATGGTTCTTCACAGGCACCGCACAGCCGGCGCGGATTATCTACACCGAGTCTATCCCGCGAATGGTGGCCGCGGTCGCCGCCTCAATCGTGCTACTTCTCGGCGCGCCGTTATGGTCGTACGGTGCCCTCATGCTGGTCGGTACTACTGCCGCGCCAATCGCTGGATGGTGGATCGCCGGTCGTTCCAATGTAGATGTGCGCCTTGGTTTGGGACTTGTCTGGGTAAGCATGAAGAGACAGGCGTTGGCGCTCTCCGGTCGGGTAGCTAGCACCTTTTATCTGTCCCTGCCAACTGTGGTGCTAGCAGCGGTGGTGCCAAGCGTAGTCCCCGCTTTCGCAGCTGCTGACAGGCTCCAGCGGATGGGACTCACCGTGCTGGCGAGCGTTCCAGCCAGTCTTCAAAATTGGGTCGGAACGAGCGCCAACGAGCGGGTCCGCGCCGGTCGGCTACGCAAAGCCGTCTTGGCCAACGCCGCCATGGGACTCGTGGCAGGGGGAGCGTTCGCCATACTCGCGCCCACGGTGTCGTCACTCCTCTTCTCGAATCAGGTGGCGATCGAGTACTCCACGTCTTCTCTTTGTGCGGGAGTTATCGCCCTGACCTGTGTCTCACGTGTCACGGGAGGATTGGGACTTGTCAGTGTCGGCCGTATCGGGTGGCTGTCCGCGAGCGCCTTCGTGGGGGCAGTTGTCGGACCGGCTCTCGTTGCGTTCTTCGGCGTGTCGTACGGCGTCGACGGTGCCATCCTAGGGCTGATCCTCGCGGAGACATCGGTGCTTGCTGTCCAAGTAGCGGCTCTCCGCAATGGTTTGCGGGCAGCAACGTCCTAAGGATGCGTTACCGATCGCATCCCGATTGGAACTGGCGTCGTGTTGTCATGCGAGGCTTGAACGTAGAACGCCCAAAGTAGGCATGCGGTATGCACCTGCAGCAACGCCCCGGAAAGCAACAGCATAATGGCTAGTATGCCGACGCGGGCGGAGCCCTCAAGTCGGAGCCGCCAGGAAATGGCGGTCACAACCGTTGTCATTGCAATGGCCACGAGAATGCCGTACTCAATCGCAGCCTTCGCTGGCAACGGAAAGTTGCTTAGGATGCCTTGGGTGAGGGCAACGAACTCGGCGGAGCCTGGTCCTGCTCCAACGAGCGCCGTTAGTGGGGCATCTTCGATGAGGAGGTCTAATGATTCGTAGGGAGCGACGAAGCGAATGGCGCCGGACGTCTCGGCACTCCCAATCTCCCCAACGCGGCTCAGGACCAACTCGTTAAGGCCCAGATAGAACAATGCAAAGCTGCCTACCGCTAGAGCTGCGGTGGACATGGCGCGCGTCGTGAGAGTACCTCTCAAGAGCTCGTAGATGCACCCAGCAAGAAGCACTACTATGCCTGTTCCGCCTCCCGTCGACACGAGGGCCACTACGAACAGTGGCAGAAGAGGCGGCCAGCGGCGAAGTGTCATCACAGCTGCTAATGCGAAGTACTGGGATGCGAAACTGGGTTCGAGGAAAAAGATCCCGTCGCTCTTCGTCACGCCAGCGCCATAGGCAAACTCATAAGCCTCCTGAAATCCCGTGAGTAGCCATCCATCAGGCAGCAACGAGATGGGGTCGAGGTCGTCCGGACTAGATGGCTGCGACCAGAATTGCCAAATGGCGAGTATGGCTGGCGGGACCATCGCGACCACGAAGAGGCGTGGCAAGTCAAACCGCGGCTCTCTGGTGGACTCCAGCGCGTATGACGGTGCGAACGGCGCCCATAGTGCAAATAACAGAAGCAGTGAAGCCATGGAGAAGCCCGCGTCGAGACTCGTCGCACTTGACAGTGATGCCACCAGTAGGACAAGCGCGGTCAGTGCCAGTACACATACGAGTCTACGGAATGGCATTCGAGCTGCGCCCGTGGCAACTAGTGTCGCTGCGCCTGCGAGGAGAGCGACGATGCCGAGTCCCACGTCTAAGCCGGGAACGGATATCCGCTGCAGGTAGATTGACGAGATCAATGCAATGACTGCAACAGTGTGCCGTCGCTTTGCGCCTACGTCTCCTGCGTCTCGGGACGCCAATACTATCGTCACGACCGGCGCCTTGGCCTCAGCTCGGAACCCGAGACGGGTCTCATTCAATGCCAGATCGTTTAGTGCTGGCATCCGCAACCGCCGCGACCAGTGGGCGAAGGGCGTTCGTCCACATGTAGGGCTCGGCCAGCGCCCGCGGTCCGGCACGAGGGCAATCCTTCCTGGCGAGGTCGAGGATGGCGTCCGCGAACGCCTCCGGCGAGTCGGAAAGGCGGAGGTGTTCGCCAGCGAGGTGCTCCAAGCCGAGAGCGCCCAAGGATGTAGCGACCACAGGTGTTCCGCAGCCGAGGGCCTCAAGGATCTTCAGGCGTGTGCCGCCGGCGGCAAGTAGTGGCGCAGTCGCGACACGCGCAGCCGCGACATAGGGGATTACGTCTGGAACATCCCGGATGACGTCGACGCGCTCGCTTGCGAGGCGTAGGACCTGAGGAGCTGGGGAGCGACCGATCAAGCGAAGTCGGAGCGCGGATCGTCGTTCAACTAAAGGCCATACCTCTTTGACGAGCCACTGAGCGGCGTCAATGTTCGGCTGCCATCCAAGATGTGCCACGAAGACGATCGAGTTGTCCCGACTGCCCTCGATGTGGAATGCGTCGCTCGACACCCCGTTAGGCGCCACGGTTATGAAGGGTGCCGGCGACCGCTCGCCCAGGCCCGCGTCGAGCAGTTCGCGATCTCTAGAACTCACGGTGGTGATGTGTGTGGTACCTCGTGGTAGGAATCGTTCCATGTGGCGTAGCCGGCGAGCCTCGTAGGATGCGATCGTTCGTCTCAGCATGTTGGGTGCGGACGAGGCGTAGTTCGCCATCAGCTCCGACTCGATGTTGTGCATATCCACAATAACCGGCGACGGAAGTATGTAGGCGTAGGGAAGTAGCTGAGTGAATTCCACCAGGGTTGCTACGTAGCGCCGTGTCGATCCTGCGGCGCTAAGCGCGGAAACTAGGCGGTGATCGAACCACCGCGCTGAGGACATACTGCCGGAGCGCGCATAGCGAATGGCGACGCGGCCCGCTGCAACCCAATCCCCCGCACTCGGCTTGCGCGCGGCCAGGCCTGTCGTATCTGCCGGAGGTGCCGACCGAGGGGCGAACGCGTCGACCGCGTACCCCGCGTGTCGCAACTCGTTGATGATGTTGTGAACTCGGAGGCTCCCACCATCTCGAGGATGCTCGAATCCTGGCTTCGAGAGAAGGAGTACGCGTGGCCGCCGGCCCGACTCGGGTGTCACGAACGTGCAGCTTAGTCGGTTGGCGAGTCGGCGGACGGGTGGTTAACGGGTGATATGGAAGGCTGTGCCATGACAGGTCACTCCTCGGAGGTGTGTCCGTGGGTGGCGCCCTGGCCTATTCTTCCGAGTGGGCCACTGGCGCGGGCGGCCTAGACGTCTTGTTCGGATTCATGGAGCGATCGGGGATGTAGTTGCAGTTCGGGACCGTGATCGCTGTCCTGCGCAGGGGTTGGCTGTTGGTAGCCCTGGGCGCCATCCTTGGCGGGGCCGTCGGTTGGACGACGAGCGCGCTCGCGACCCCAATGTATGCAGCGCGCACTCAGCTGTTTGTTTCGACTACCGACTCCACGACTAGCTCTGCGTTTCTGCAGGGCAGCCAGTTCTCGAGGGAGCGAGTGGCCTCCTATGCCGAACTGCTAGCTGGAGAGGACCTAGCGGCGCGCGTAGTAGAGCGTCTCAACTTGGACGTATCCCCCCGCGATCTGGCGGATCGGATCTTGGCCTCGTCAGAGGCAGGTACGGTGATTCTGGAGGTCACCGTCCTGGACTCGTCGGCAGACCGTGCGGCGGATATCGCGGCCGCCTTGGGAGCGGAGTTCCTCGACTTGGTGAGGGAACTTGAGACGCCTGACGGGAGCGAATCGTCGCCGGTGAAGGTGACAGTCACAGATCGGCCAGAAGTCCCGACAGCTCCCAGTACCCCACGGACAGCGCGCGCGATCGGCCTGGGCCTAGTGGGCGGCGCATTCCTCGGTGCGGCTGCCGCTCTGCTACGCACCCGCCTAGATCGCACAGTGCGCAATGCCGAGGAGCTCTCGTCGCAGGCCGGTTACCCCATGATCGGGACGATCGTTCGTGACGAGAGTCTGGGGCGGCAGCATGTCCTCGACCGCAGTGCTTCGACCCGGGTGGCGGAGGACTACCGACAACTTCGGACAAGCCTGCAATTCCTGAACGTAGATAGCCCTCCCAGAGTCATCATGATCTCGAGTGCAATGCCTGCGGAGGGTAAGACGACTCTCGCCATACATCTTGCACTTGCGCTCGCGGAAGCCGGAAAGGAAGTGGTTCTGGTCGATGCGGATCTGCGTCGCCCCCGAATTGCCAGCTACTTAGGTCTAGTCAATGGCGTGGGTCTAACGAACATCCTCGCCGGCTCGGCGGAGGTTGCGGACGTGGCTCAAGCGTATAGCGCAAGCAGCATTACGGTGATTGGGGCTGGCCCCAACCCGCCGAACCCAAGCGAGCTTCTGGCGTCTAAGCATATGTTGGAATTACTTGGGCAGTTGCGAGACAAGTACGACTTCGTAATTGTTGACTCGCCGCCAGTCCTGCCGTTGGCGGATGCTTCTGGTCTCGCCGCGATCGTGGATGGCGTGCTGCTCTCTGTTCGATACGGCCAGAGTCGGAAGGATCAGGTCGCGCAGGCGAGCACCAATCTTGCACGTGTCGGAGCCAAGCCTCTTGGCTTCGTTCTGAGCATGGTTCCCCCCAAGGCGACAAGTTCCGTGGCGTACGGGTACGGCACCGAATATGGCGAGAGCGGAAAGCACCGCGGTTAGTCGACGGGCTCCTGCTAGTCGCCTGTGTCAGTCATCGATCGGCTCGTTGGTCGCCCGCGTCGAGAAACGTTCGGGCGATGATCGGGCTGAAGAGTGCTTCTTCTTCTCTAGTTGTAGACAGCGTGACGTCACAGTGCCGCGCGGGGGTACTCCCTGTCGTCGGCAGGCTCAGAGCGGCCGCCATCGGTGTCGAGTGCGGCGGGCTTGCGGCGTCTGCTGCGTAGCGTGGACGTGGCGAGGCTCGGCGCTACGAATGGCTGAAAGTCGGGGCGACCGCCTACTGAGAGTAGTCAGAGTCCTTCGCCACGTGACGAAGTGCATCGAATCACCCGAAAGAGGTTTGTGTATTTGTCATGACGCCTTCCGCAGACTCGTCGGTCTCGGTACGGTCGGTGCGCCGGTTGAACACTGAAGTTCCTGGCTGTACGCACAGTCGCGCCGGGGCTTCGGTCCTGGCATCCGCACGGGGGTACGGGGCTTGTCTTTGCTTGAGGTCAGTGACGGCGCTGTCCGTCACATCCCGCGACAGCGTGATCGCCGGCCGTTGTGGCCCGCCGCTCGCCTGCGAGGCGAGGGGACGGCCGCGCGCCGTGCCTGGCGGTCACGGTATGTCCGCCGGCTGGTCGCGCTCGACGTCGCCAGCGCTATCGCGGCCGGCGTCCTAGGACAGATCGCCGAGACGCAGCCGGTCAGCGGGTCGATGGACCTGGTTGGCAGCCTGGTGACGGTGCTCGTCATCTTCCCGCTGCTCTGGGCCGGAGCCATGCTTGTCGCTCGTGCCTACGAGGAGCGGTTCCTCTGGATCGGGGCCGAAGAGTTCCGCCGGGTCTTCTTCGCCGCGGCGATGTTGCTGGCCACCATCGGCACCGTCTCCTGGGCCTTCCGGCTCGAGCTCGCCCGCGGTTTCGCCATCGTCGCCCTTCCGGTCGCTCTACTGCTGACCATGGGTCACCGCATGGCGCAGCGCTCCTGGCTGCACGGTGAACGCAGGCACGGCAAGTTCCAGCAGACCGCCATCATCGTCGGGCACCGGGGCGGTGTCGCCGCGCTTCACGCCCAGCTCGACCGGGCGAAGGAGCACGGCTACCAGGTCATCGGGTGCTGTGTCCCCGCCGGTGGAAGCAGTGACACCTTCGACGGCCTGCCCGTTCTCGGATCGCTCGACTCGGTGGTGGACGTCGTGCGCGCCTACGAGGTCGACACCGTCGCGGTCCTCCCGTGCCCGGAGCTCGACGGATCCGCGCTGCGGCAGCTCGGCTGGGACCTGGAGGACACGCAGGCCGAGCTTCTGCTCGCACCGGCGGTCACGGAGGTCGCCGGCCCGCGGGTGCGCATCCGTCCTGTCGCGGGTCTGCCTCTCATGCACGTCGAGCGACCGGAGTTCACGGGGCACCGCCGCATCGTCAAGAACGTCTTCGACCGTTCGGCGGCGCTCTTCGGCATCCTGCTCATCTCCCCGGTCCTCGTGGTGCTCGCGCTCGCGGTCAAGCTCACCAGCCGCGGCCCGGTCTTCTACAAGCACGAGCGGATCGGCCAGGGGGGCCAGCCCTTCGAGGTCTACAAGTTCCGCAGCATGGTGCCGGACGCCGACAAGCTGGTGGACACGCTCTTCGAGGAGAGCAACGAGGGCAATGACGTCCAGTTCAAGATGAAGCGCGACCCGCGCGTCACCCGCGTCGGTGCCGTCATGCGCCGGTACTCCCTCGACGAGCTGCCTCAGCTGTTCAACGTGCTGAACGGGAGCATGAGCCTCGTCGGGCCGCGCCCGCACGTGACCCGCGAGGTCGAGCAGTACGGCTTCGACATGCGCCGCCGGCTGCTGGTGAAGCCCGGCATCACGGGCCTGTGGCAGGTCAGTGGTCGCTCGGACCTCTCGTGGGATGACTCGGTGCGCATCGACGTGCGGTACGTCGAGAATTGGACCCTGTCCTTCGACCTGATGATCCTGTGGAAGACCGTGGGCGCCGTCCTCCGCGGCTCGGGCGCTTACTGACGCACGCCTCACGCACACCGCTCCGCCCGGCAACCTTCGGGCGGAGCGGTGTGCTTTCCGGCCCTCGGCGAGCGCCAGGGTCGGATAGCCGTATGGGCATCAGCAACCGGCCCCAGTGTGTCGGTGTCGGGGTATGGGGCATCGGTGGCCGGCAGGTTGCGCCCGCTCTCCCGCCGCAGGTGCCGCCTAGCCAGTGGGCCTGGCGCAATGTGAGCCGCCCACTTCTGCAGCGCAGGCGGCCGACCGAACTGAGCTGATCGGCCCCGTTTGATTGAGAAGCGGCGCAGGGGAGGCGGGGTGTGAGCGCCCGTTGCGTGCAGGCCAGGCTCCGTCAGGCGCCCGGATCAGACGGCGAGGTCGAGGTGCCGGACGTGTCAGCGCGGAACGTCGGGGAGCGCCTCGTCGGCGAACTCGGCGGCGTTCTGGCCGAGCGAGTCGCTGCGCAGGTACCCCCACATCCGCTCGGCGGCGTTGTCGTCGAGGTAGACGACGCTGGCCGGCCCCTCCATGCCGATGCCGAGCACCGGGGCGGTGAAGTACTCGATGTCGCCCGGCGTCACCCCGCGCATCGAGTAGGCCAGGCTCACCAGGTCACCGTTGCTGAGCGTGTCGTCGACGCTGACCGCGCTCGTGATCGCCAGCATGGCCGAGTCGAGCTTCGGCGGGCTGGTGAAGGTCTCCGAGCTGAACAGCTTGTCGAACATGGCCCGCAGGTACTGCTGCTGCCGCTTCACCCGGTCGAAGTCGCCGCCCGGCAGGCCGTAGCGCTGCCCGAGGTACCAGCGGGCCTCGTCCCCGTTCAGGTGGTTCATCCCGGCCTCGAAGGTGTACGGGCCGTTCTGCGTCGTCTCGGCGACCACCACGTCCACGCCGCCGAGGTCGTCGGTCACCTGGATCAGGCCGTCGAAGTCGATGGCGACGTAGTGGTCGATGCGCACCTGGGTGAGCTGCTCGACGGTCTGCACCAGCAGCGACGGCCCGCCGAAGGCGTAGCTGGCGTTGATCTTGTCCATGCCGTGGCCGGGGATCTCCACCCACGAGTCGCGGGGGATGGAGATCAGCTGGGCGTGCTGCCGGTCGGCCGAGAGCCGGGCGAGCATGATCGCGTCGGAGCGGCCGCCGGGGGCGACGCCCTCCGCGCTCTCGGTGCGGGTGTCGGAGCCGACCAGCAGGAAGGTCACCGGCTCCTCGCCGGCGGCCTGCTGCGGGGTGGCGGGCGCGGGGCGCGCCTCCTCGGGCAGTTCGGCGAAGACGTCGGAGACGCGGTCGATGTTGCCGGCCCACCGGTCGGCGAGGAACCAGAAGCCGCCGCCGGCCACCAGGCCGAGCACGAGCGCGAGGACGCCCAGGCCGATGAGCACCCGCCGCAGCCCGCGGCGGGGCCGGCCGGTCTCCGCGTCCTCGTGGTCGTCGCCGTCGTCGATCAGGGGGAGGGGAGAGGTGTCGCGTGTGCCGTGCTCCGGCGCGCCGTTCGCGTCGCTGCGCATTCCTCGGACCCCCGTCGTCGTCGAACCCGGTCGAGGGTACGGCGGCGCAGGTCAGGGCAGGGCCTGCCCTGCCCCACGCGGGTGAGGTCAGGCCCGGCGTCGCTCCCCGTCCCGGGTGGCCCGCTTCGCGGTGGGACCGTGGCCGCCGACGGCCGAGCGGCCGCGGCGCGGCGCCGTGCGCGGAGCCTCCCCGGCCGCCACGTCCCGCCAGATCACGTCCCGGCCGTCGTCCGCGGAGTCCGCGAAACGGGGTGACTCCGACCCCTCACGGGCGAGATCCGGTCCGCCGAACGTCAGATGCCGGTCCAGGGCCGCCTGCCGCTTGAGGTCGGCCAGGTGGATGCTGCGGCCGATCACGAGAGCCACAGCCAGGGCGACGACCACCCACACCGCGATGAGGACCAGCACCCAGCTCATGGGCTCTTCCTAGGTGTCGCCGGCTCGCCGCCGGATCCGACAGGGATGGGCCGTTCCCGTGCGAAGGACTTACTGCCCTGACGGTACGCCCGCATGCCTGGTCAGGGGCGTGGTTCCGCGATTCGCACGGCCCCCCAAACCTGGTGAGCACGTGCGGTGACTCTGCGGCGGGATCGACGCGTTGGCTACCGGCGCGGGGTGTGGCCGGCGCCGCCGGTGCTGACCGGCAGCGAGCCGCCGCGCAGCCGCCGCTCGAGCGGCTTCTCCACCACCGTGAACAGCACGTAGGCGCTGGCGATCGATCCGGCCAGGGCCAGCACCGTCGCCCCCAGGGCCACGGCCAGGTTGGTGGGCATCAGCACGTAGTCCACCGCCCGGATCACCAGCTGGTGGGTGAGGTAGAAGGCGAACGACCACTCGCCGAGCTTCACCAGCACCGGGTGGCGGAACACCGACGGCCGCCCGTCCAGGTCGGCCTGCGCCGCCGTCGCGATGGTGAGCGCGAACGGGATGAACGGGATCGCCACCCAGATCAGGTACGCCGGGGCGTACGCGGCGATGACGTAGGCGACGGCGACCAGCGCCAGCGAGCCGCCCAGCCCGATCCGCCGGATCCGGCGCCCCTCCTTGATCCACAGCGCGATCAGGATGCCGAGGCAGAACTCCCACAGCCGCTGCACCGGGAAGATGAAGATCGCCCAGTCGGCCACCGTCTCGCCGTGCGTGAGCGGCGCCAGCACCATCGGCGGCACGATCACCAGCAGGCAGAGCACCCCGGCCGCGATCCAGCGCGCCCGCTCCGAGAGCCGCAGCGCCTGCACGATGAGCAGCGGGAACATCGCGTAGAAGAACATCTCGCACGAGATCGACCACGTGACGCCGTTGCCGGCCCAGTAGTACTCGTTGTCCGGGATCCACGCGTGCAGCCCGACGAACGACGGGGCCATGTGCCACAGGAGCTCGCCGGTCTGCTCCGGCCGGGCCAGCGCGTTCAGCGGGATGAACGCGATCACCGCCACCCAGTACGCGGGCGCGATGCGGGCGAACCGCCGCCGGTAGAACGGCCCCGCCTTGTCACCGGGCCGGTGGGTCCAGGTGAGCACGAACCCGCTGAGGATGAAGAAGAAGCTCACCCCGGCCGCACCCGGCTCCAGGAACGGGTAGACCGCGTCGCCGACCGGCGTCGTCTCGAACGTCGCGATCGTGTGCGAGCCGAACACCAGCAGCGCGGCGATGAACCGCAGGCCGGTCAGCGAGTCCAGCCGCGCCGTCGGCCGGGCCGGGGTGGGTCCGGACGACGACGCCCGCGGGCGCGCCGGGAACGCCGCCGGGCGGGCGGACGGCCGCTCGCCCGCGCGCTGACCGGCCGATCGAGCGGGGGTGCCGTGGGAGGTCGTGCCGGGTCGAGGTGCCGACACCACTAACCCTTCCGAGGTGCACGGGGCACCTCGGGCTTCTCGACGAGGACACACCCGGGGAAGATCATCGGATTCCACAGTAGAGGCTGCGCGCCGTCGCCGCTCTCCGCCGGGGAACACAGCACGTGAACACCTCGTTCCATACGCGTGGCGGTGACTCTGCGGTCACGAGCTCGCGATGGGTAACCTCGGGCCTCCCGCCCGTGGTCACCCGGCGCGGGTTCGCGCCGCGCGAGCCGGCCGCCGTCCGGGGCGCTGCGCCGCCCACCGCGCCGATACCAGGACCAAGAGGGAACCGTGACGACTCGAGGACGCCGCCGGTTCCCGCTCGCCCTGGTGGTGACGGCGTCGCTCGTGCTCACCGCCTGCGGCTCCGGCGAGCCCGACAGCGGCGAGGGCGAGACGCCGCACGCCACGGCCGAGCCGACGTCGACCCCCATCGAGTCCACCGCGGTCCCGCGCGCCGACCTGGAGCCCGTGCCGACGACCGGCGACCGGTTCGACATCACCCGGCCGACGGACGCCTCCCCCTCTGGCTCGGCGTCGGCCGAGGAGGTCGTGGAGCCCGAGCAGGTGTGGAGCTACGCCGACGGCGACCTCTCCGACTGGAGCGAGGTCCAGGCCGCCCGCCCCGAGCAGGTCCGCGTCGTCGACGAGCCGGTCCGCCCCGGCTACGACTACTCCGCCGCCTTCTCCGCGCGCCCGGGCGACTTCACCTTCGGCGTCGACACGACCATCCGCGGCGAGGTGCGCTCCACCATCCAGGAGGCCGGCGTGCCCCGCGAGGGCGACGTCCAGTGGTACTCGTGGTCGACCTACTTCCCCGATGACTTCTTCTGGGACGGTGGCGACGAGTTCCTGATTTACACCCAGTGGCACCAGACGGCGAACGAGGGCTCGCCCAACGTCGACCTCTGGGTCACCGCCGGCCCCGACCCGGAGATCCGGCTCTCGCTGCGCGGCGGGCTGCAGGGCCGCGAGTCCGCCCAGTACGTCGCCACCTACGACCTCGGCCCGCTGGAGCGGGGGGTGTGGCTCGACCACGTCGTCCGGATCGAGTGGTCCACCCAGCCCGACGAGGGCAACGTGCAGGTGTGGATCAACGGCGAGCGGGTGGTCAACGCCGTCGGGGCCACCCTGTTCGAGGGCCAGAGCATCTACTTCAAGCAGGGCATCTACGCCGCGAGCAACACCCGGCGCCAGCACACCGTCTACTTCTCCGACGCCCGCTGGGGCGAGTCGCGGGAGAGCGTCGCCATCGAGCCGCCGGCCGAGTGACGCTACTGCGCCGCTGACGCCGGCGAGCCCAGCGGGTTCTTGCCGGTCGGGGCGGCCTCCGGGCCCGGCACGGGCTCGTCGCCGTCCGGCCCCTCCGCGTCGGGCGGCGTCTGCGGCACCACCCGGACGGCGACCAGCCAGCTCGCCAGCGACATGATCGCCGCGGCGACCACCAGCCCCACCATCAGCCCGGTGCGGCCCCACACCGCGGTGAGCGCCACGGGCAGGAACACCGCGATCGGCGCCACGCCGATGCGCACCCGCAGCGCCGCCTTGGTGTTGCGCGAACCGCGCATCGCCAGCAGCGCGCCGTGGGTGATGCCGAACAGCACCATCTGCAGGCTCACCGCGGCGACCAGCCAGCCCGAGCCCCACGACTCGCCGAACAGCGCCCGGCCCACGTCCTCCGGCAGCAGCACCAGCACCGTGCCGTAGACGACCGCCACCCCGGCCAGCGCCAGCGACGCCATCCGGCCGATGCGCAGCGCCCGGCCGGCGTCGGACTCCACCGCGCGCGCCACCATCGGCAGGCAGATGACGCTCGCCGCGGCGACGGTGATGTTGAGCGGGCCGTTGGCCACCTGCGCGGCCTTCAACTGGCCCAGCAGCGCCGTGCCGGCCACCAGTGGCAGCACGAAGATCGTCAGCTGCCCCGAGCCCGACGAGAGCGCGAAGTCGCCCAGCAGCGGGCCGGACACCGGCCACATCGCCTTCAGCCGCTGCCGCAGCCGCACCGGCTCCCGCCGGAAGCCGAACGCGGCCAGCCCGATGACGTCGGCCAGCAGCGCGCCGAGGATCCACAGCCCCAGCACCGCCGCCGTCCCGGCGATCGCCCCGGTCAGCGCCAGCACGGTGGCGACGACCATGACGACCAGCCAGACGCCGTCCAGCAGCACCGCCCGGCCCGGCCGCTGCTCGAGGAACCCGACGTAGCGCAGCGCGTCCTGGAGCAGCAGCACCGGCAGGCCGAGGAAGAACACCGCCCAGGCCACGTCCAGCGGCGTGGCCAGCAGCAGCAGCCCGACCGGGATGCCGAGCGCGCCGACCGCCGTCGCCGACGCCGCGGCGACCAGGTGCACCGGCGCGCCCTTGAGCACGTTCCGCTGCGTGATGAGCAGCGGGTCCAGGACGGCGGCGCGCGTCCCGCCCAGCAGCAGCCAGTAGATGCTGTAGATCAGCGCGAACTCACCGAAGACGGCGGCGCTCACGCCGGTGGCGATCGCCACCGACAGCAGCATGTTGCTGGCGCTGGAGATCGCCTGGTCGGCGACGGTGAGCCCCCGGCTGACCAGCTTGCCGCCGCGCACGGCCCGGCCGACGCGTCGGATCACCACGGGCGTTCGCAGGGGGTCAGCGGCACGGCAGGGAGTTCGGTGGGGGCTGGATCAGCCGGCGCGGCGGCCGAGGGCGCGGTACGTCCAGCCGGCGGCGGTCCAGGCCTCGCGGTCCAGGGCGTTGCGCCCGTCCAGCACGCGCTTCTGCTTGACCACCCGGCCGAACGCCTCCGGGTCGAGTTCGCGGTACTGCTTCCACTCGGTCAGCACCAGCACGGCGTCGGCGCGCTCGGCGGCCTCCTCCGGCGTCGCCGCGTAGTCCAGCTGCGGCCACTGCCGGCGGCTGTTCTCGATCGCGGCCGGGTCGGTCACCCGGACGACGGCGCCCTGCAGCTGCAGCTGCGCGGCGACGTTGAGCGCCGGGGAGTCGCGGATGTCGTCGCTGTCGGGCTTGAACGCCGCGCCCAGGACGGCGACCCGCTTGCCCAGCAGCGAGCCGTCGCAGACCTCGCGGGCCAGCTCCACCATGCGGATGCGGCGGCGCATGTTGATGTTGTCGACCTCGCGCAGGAACGTCAGCGCCTGGTCGGCGCCGAGCTCACCGGCGCGGGCCATGAAGGCGCGGATGTCCTTGGGCAGGCAGCCGCCGCCGAAGCCGAGGCCGGCGTTGAGGAACTTGCGGCCGATCCGGTCGTCGAAGCCGATCGCGTCGGCCAGCAGCTTCACGTCCGCACCGGTCGCCTCGCACAGCTCGGCCATCGCGTTGATGAAGGAGATCTTCGTGGCGAGGAACGAGTTGGCCGCCGTCTTCACCATCTCGGCGGTGGCGTAGTCGCTCTCCACCTTCGGGGTGCCGCGCTCGACGATCGGCGCGTACACCTCGTCGAGCAGCGCCCGGGCGGTGTCGCCGTCGGCGCCGGCGGGCAGGCCGTAGACCAGCCGGTCGGGGTGCAGCGTGTCCTGCACCGCGAAGCCCTCGCGCAGGAACTCCGGGTTCCAGGCCAGCAGCGCACCGGGCGCCTTGTCGGCGATCAGGTCGGCGAGCTGCGCCGCCGTCCCCACCGGGACGGTCGACTTGCCGACGACGAGCTCGCCGGGGGAGAGCACGTCGAGCAGCGACTCGACCGCGCCCTGCACGTAGCGCATGTCGGCGGCGTACTCGCCGCGCTTCTGCGGGGTGCCCACGCAGACGAAGTGGACGGCGGAGCCCGCGGCGTCGGCGAAGTCGGTGGAGAAGCGCAGCCGCCCGGTGGCCAGGGTGCGCTCCAGCAGCTCCTCGAAGCCCGGCTCGAAGAACGGCGCCTCGGCCTTGGCCAGCGAGGCGATCTTCGCGTCGTCGACGTCGATGCCCACGACCTCGTGGCCGATCTCGGCCATCGATGCGGCGTGGACGGCGCCCAGGTATCCGCAGCCGATGACCGAGATCTTCACGCAGTGCTCCAGTGGTTCGGGGTGGGTGCTCCGCCGCGCCGGCCGGGGGTCGCTCCCCGGCCCGTCCGCCACGGACCCCCGCCATGGTCGACCACGCACCGGCCCCGACGCCAGCGGGGCGGCCACGGGGAGGGCCAGAATCGACCGTGCAGGTGCATGCGGACCCGAACGGGTGTAGCGCCGGGTGCTGCCGGCCCGGAGGGTTGCCGCGGCGTGGCATTGTCGAGGGTCGGCCCGCGTGGAACGCTCCGCGTCGGACCGGTGGGAACGGTACCGCCCGGGCGAGGGCGGCCGGCTGGCGGGAAGGGGTCGAGGTGGGCGACGCGCTGACCAGGACCGTGCCGCGCACGCTGGCCGTCTGCGTGCTCGCCGTCGCCGGGCTGACCGCCGCCGCGGCCTACGAGCCCGTCCTCGTGCTCCTCGTCGTCCTCGCCGTGCCGGTGGTCGTCTGGGGCGTCACCCACCCCAAGCGCTTCATCGCGGCCGCCGTCCTGGTCAGCATCTTCGGCAAGACGGCCGCCCAGGTCACCGGCAGCAGCGCGGTGGACCTGCTCGACGAGCTCGCGATCGCGTCGTCGCTGCTGATCTGCGTCGGGCCCCGGCTCCTCCGCGGCCAGCCGCTGCGCAGCTTCCCGGGGCTGCCCTGGTGGGCGCTCTACGGCGTGCTCGGGGTGGTGAGCGGGCTCGCCGCGGGCGTGCCGCTCGTCGTCCTGGGGTCGGGCGCCGCCCTCGCCGGCAAGGGGATGCTGCTCGCCCTGGCGGTGGCCCAGCTGGAGTGGACCGGGGACGACGTCCGCCGCCTGGCCAAGGGCGGGGTCGGCGTCCTCCTCTTCATCATCGTCTGCTGCCTGGTGAACCTGGCCATCCCGCAGACCTGGCAGAGCACGGTCGGCAACATCGACCAGCTCAGCTTCCGCTCGGCCATCCCGTCGCTGATCGGCCCGTTCGTCGAGCCCGGCACGCTCGGGATCATGGCGGCGCTGGGCTTCCTCGCCGTCGTCGCGTGGAACACCACGATGGGCTCGACCCGCTTCACCTGGCTGCTCTCCGCCGGCATGGCACTGGTCGCGATCCTGTCCTTCCGGCGCAAGACCTGGCTGGGGATGATGGGCAGCTTCCTGTGGCTGACCTCCCGCGCCGGCCGGTCGGGCGTCTTCGCGGGGGCGCTCACCGCGGTCGCCGGCATCGTCATCGTCTTCTGGTCGACGCTGCTCACCGCCCTGCAGGGCATCGTCGCCACCTACATCGACGAGTCCGAGGGCACCGCGGCGCGCACGCTGATGACCCGCGACTCCTTCTTCGTCGCCCAGGACTACTTCCCGCTCGGCGCCGGGTTCGGCCGCTTCGGGTCGGACACCGCCTCGGAGTTCTACAGCCCGCTCTACCTCGAGCGCGGCTACCAGAACGTCTGGGGCCTCTCCGAGCGCACCGGCAACGCGATGTTCCTCACCGACACGATGTGGCCGGCGGTGCTCGGCGAGACCGGCTTCCTCGGGATGCTGGCCTTCCTGATCGCGCTCGTCGTCGTCTTCCGGCGGCTGCTCCGGCTCTCGCGCGACGGCGACCCGGTCGCCCGCTTCCTGGGCCTCACCGGCGTCGCCTGGATCGTCCAGTACCTGCTGGAGTCCACCGGCAACCCGGTGTTCGTCTCCCCGCCGTCCTACATCCCCCTGTTCCTCCTGATCGGCCTGCTGGGATCGTTCGGTGGCCGCACGCCCGACGACGCCGACGCCGGGGAACCCGCCGCCGAGGAGCGGGGCGACGGGGCACGGGTGGCGCACCCGGCCGCCGTCGGCTGACCGTCGCCACACCAACCGGCGACATCGCGAGTGCTCGGGCGGTTGCGCGCCCCGCCCCCTTTACGCTTCGGTGGTGCCACCACGACGGGATCGAGCCGAACCGGCAGGTGAAGGGGTGGAGTTGTCCGCTGCGCTCAGCGGCAAGCGCGCGCTCCTGGTCGCCTCGACCGGTGGCCACCTCGCCCAGATCGTGCGCTGGTCCGAGCGGTTCGGGCTCTCGCCGGACTCCGTCTTCGCCACCTTCGACTCCGAGCAGAGCCGGTCGCTGCTGCGCGACCGGCGCACGGTCACCCTCGACTACGTGCCCCCGCGCGGCCTGGTGCCGGCGGTCCGCGCCGGGGCCCGGCTGCACCGGGCCACCCGCCGCGAGCGCTTCGACGTCGTCCTGAGCACCGGGGCCGCGGTCGGCATCGCCGCCTGGGCCATCGCCCAGCTGCGGCGGCTCCCGTTCGTCTACATCGAGAGCGTCTCCCGCTTCGACGGGCCGTCGGCCACCGGCCGCATCCTCGAGCGGCTCCCGCGGGCGCAGCGCTACAGCCAGCACGCCGCCTGGGCCGACCGCCCCGGCTGGCGGCTGGGCCCCTCGCTGCTCGACGACTTCACCGCCGTCCCGGCGACCGACCCCCCGGCGCGCACGGGCGAGGGGCGCCGCATCTTCGTCAGCCTGGGCACCATCAAGCCGTTCCGCTTCGACGCGCTGGTCGACGCCGTCCGCGACCGGGTGCGCCCCGGCGACACCGTCACCTGGCAGCTGGGCGTCACCACCCGCGACGACCTGCCCGGCGAGGTGAAGCAGGAGCTGCGCGCCGAGGAGTTCGACCGGCTGGTGGCCGAGAGCGACGTCTTCGTCACCCACGCCGGCGTCGGCACCCTGCTCCGCGCGCTGGAGCTCGGCGTCCGGCCGGTCGTCGTCCCGCGGGTGGCCGCCCGCGGCGAGCACGTCGACGACCACCAGCTGCAGGTGGCCCGCGAGCTCGCGCAGCGGGGGCTGGTGCTGCTGCGGGAACCCGGGCAGCTGACCGGCGACGACCTCGACCCCTCGGGCGTGGTGATCCGCCGATCCGGGGACACGCCGGCGTGAGCCGCCCCTCGCGACCCGTGCTGCGCGTGACGCAGATCGGCAACGCGTCGCAGGGGCGGGGGGGTGTCTCCTCCGTCGTGCGCACCACGAACTCCTGGTCCGGCCCGGACCTCGAGGTGCGGGAGTGGCCCTCCTACTGGCACGGCGACCGGCGGCGCACCCTGACCGCCTTCGCCCGGACGGCGCTGAGCGTGCTGACCAGCAAGGTGGAGCCCACCGACGTGTGGCACTTCCACCTGACCCAGCACGGCTCCTTCCTGCGCGAGGGCCTGCTGCTCGCCCTCGCCCGCCGCCGCGGGGTCTGCTGCACCGTCCTGGTGCACGGCTCGCAGTTCGTCGCCTTCGCCGAGGGCAACCGGTGGCTCGCCCGCCTGGTGCTGCGCCTGCCCGCGGTGGTCTTCGTGCTCACCGAGCCCGCCGCCGAGGTGCTGCGCTCGCTGGGCATCGACGCCGTCCGCGTGGCCAACAGCGTGCCGATCGAGGAGGACCCGGTCGGCGCCGGGCGCTCGGGGTTTGTCTTCGCCGGCGAGATCGGCCCGCGCAAGGGCGCCGACGTGCTCCTCGACGCGTGGTCGGCCGCCCGGCTCGACGGCGAGCAGCTCGTGCTCTTCGGCGACCTCGCGCCGCAGTTCCGGCTGCCCGACCCGCTGCCCAGCGGGGTGGTGTTCGAGGGCCCGGTCTCGCCCGAGCAGGTGCGCGCCCGCCTGCGCACCGCCGTCGCGCTGGTGCTGCCCAGCCGGGCGGAGGCGATGCCGATGATCATCCTGGAGTCGATGAGCCTCGCGACGCCGGTCATCGCCAGCGACGTCGGCCAGATCGCCGAGGTGGTCGACGACACCGGCATGGTCGTCCCGCCCGCCGACGCCGACGCGCTGGGGACGGCGATCCGCCGGATGGCCGGCTCCCCGGAGCTGGCGCAGGGCCTCGGCCGCCGCGCGTGGGACCGTGTACGTGCCCGGCACTCCAACGCGGTCGTGCGCAAGGTCTTCGTCGAGCACTGGCGAAAGTGCGTGGAAGAAGCCCGAACGGGTGACGCCGCGCGGCGCGATCCGCCGGACAATACCTAGCCTGGAGCGCTCTTCACCTGCTCGAATCGGCTGGGGCAGCAGTCGCGTAGCCCGTGCGACGACCGCGGCTGCGGCCCGCACCCGTGGGCCTCGATCACCGAAAGACGAGGAAGTAGTGGAACTCAGAGACACCATCGCGGCGATCCGGGCCGGGTGGTTCCTGCCCGTGATCGGGATGCTCCTGGGCGGGGGCGTCGGGGCCGCGATGGCCCTGATGATGACGCCGACCTACACCTCGTCCGCGCAGGTGTGGGTGACCTCCACCGACGCCACCTCCACCACCGCCGCGTTCCAGGGCAGCCAGTTCGCCCAGAACCGGGTGGCCTCCTACGTCCAGATCCTCGGCAGCGAGCGCCTGGCCGAGGGCGTCATCGAACGGCTCGACCTCGACCTCAGCCCCTCGGGCCTGCAGCAGCGGGTCGAGCCCTCGGTGGTGCCCGACACCACGGTGCTGGGCATCACGGTCACCGACACCTCGCCGCAGCGGGCGCGCGACATCGCCGCGGCCGTCGCCGCTGAGTTCACCGAGCTGGTGATCGAGGTGGAGACGACCACCACGACGCCCACCGAGCCCGACGTCGAGCCGGTGACGACCGTGCCGGTGAAGGTGACCGTCCTGGACACCCCGGAGGTCGCCGATTCGCCCTCCGCCCCGAACCTTTACGCCAACATCGCCGTCGGCGTGCTCATCGGCCTGCTCGTGGGCCTCGCGCTCGCCTACGCCCGCGTGCGCCTGGACCGCTCGGTGCGCGACCCGAAGGTCGCCTCCGACGTCGCCGGCGCGCCGGTCATCGGCACCATCGCGCGGGACCCGAAGCTCGCCGCCAGCCACGTGCTGGAGCGCAACAGCCGGTCGGGCGCCGCCGAGGCGTTCCGCCAGCTGCGCACCAACCTGCAGTTCCTCAACGTCGACCAGCCGCCGCGGGTGATCATGGTGTCCAGCGCGGTCGCCGCCGAGGGGAAGACGACCGTCGCGGTGAACCTCGCCCTCACGCTGGCCGAGGGCGGGCACCGGGTCGCGCTGGTGGAGTCCGACCTGCGGCACCCCCGGGTCGTCCGCTACCTCGGCCTCGTCGACGGTGCCGGCCTGACCAGCACCCTCACCGGCGCCGCCGAGCTCGACGACGTCCTCCAGCCCTACGGCGACGGCCGGCTCTCGGTGCTCGGCGCCGGGTCCATCCCGCCGAACCCCAGCGAGCTGCTCGCCTCCAGCCAGCTGCGCACGGTGGTCGACCGGCTCCGGGACACCCACGACTACGTCATCTTCGACACGCCCCCGCTGCTGCCGGTCGCGGACGCCAGCGCCGTCGCCGTGGTGATGGACGGCGTGCTGCTGGTGGCGCGCCAGGGCAGGACCCGGCGCGAGGAGCTCGAGCGCGCCGCGGCCATCCTCGACCGGGTCGGTGCGCGCACGCTCGGGGTCATCCTCACCATGGCCCCGGCGTCGTCGTCGCCGCACTCCTACGGGTACGACGGGGACACCCCCGCGGAGCCCGAGCCGAAGCCCCGGCCCGTCGCCGCCCAGGAGAAGCCCCAGGCGCCGGGCCGGCGGGCGGAGGACGACGGGCCGGCGCGCGACGAGGTGCCGGCCGGTGCGCCGGGCGACGACGTGCCGGCCGGTGCGACGCGCGCCGACGTCGTCACCGGGCCGCCGACCGATCCCGCCGGCGGGGCGCGGGTCCAGGTGCCCACCGGGCCGGCGACCACCGAGATCCCCGCCGTCGGGCCGCCCTCCCCGCCGCAGCGCTCCGACTCGGCCAGCCGCGGCTGACCGCTGCGCGCCGGCCGGACGAACAGGGATGTGACCTGCGCCGCTGACGGTCCGTGAGTGGTTGGCTTCATTACGTACAGTTATGTAGTGAGCGAGCCAAATCGTCACAGAACCGCTAACGTCTAGCCCGGCGGTCCGACAGGACGAGGCGAAGGCGCCTCACTGTTCGTTGTTGCTCACTCTGCGTGATCGCCGGGTGGGGCAGCGTGCTCGGGTCGCTCGACAGGACCAGACGCAGACGCACCCAGGGGGCTCGGAACCAGCATGCAGGTTTCTCACGACCAGACGACTCGTGAGGTGCTGCCGACCACGGTCCGGACCCGCTTCCCCGGCCTGCGCCGCCTGCGCGGCGAGGGCACCGAGGCGCGCCGGGCCTGGCGCGCCGCCTACGTGCGCAGCATCGTGCTCGGGGACGCGGTCGCCGCCGTGCTCGCGGCCACGATCGGCTATTTCGTCCGGTTCGGCACCGACGTCGACGGTGCGGCGGCGTACTCGCTGTGGGCCGCGCTGGCGATGCCCGTGGTGTGGGTGGCCGCGATGCACATCGGCCGCAGCTACGAGGAGCGCTACCTCTGGGTGGGCGCCGAGGAGTTCCGGCGGGTGCTGCACGCCGCCGCGGTGCTGCTGGCCGCCGTCGCGATCGTCTCCTGGGGCCTGGACCTGCGGGTCGCCCGCGGCTTCGTCGTCGTCGCCCTCCCGGCCGCCACCGTGCTGACCCTCCTGCAGCGCTACCTCCGCCGGCAGGCGCTGCACCGGGCCCGCATCGGCGGGGCCTTCCAGCAGACGACGCTCGTCGTCGGGCACCGCAACGCCGTCGCCTCGCTGCACGCCGAGCTCGACCGCGCCGCCTACCACGGCTACCGGGTCATCGGCTGCTGCCTGCCCGACGGCCGGGCGGCCGACGGCCCCACCGACTTCGACGGGTTGCCCGTCCTCGGCGGCCTCGACGAGGTGCTCGACGTCGTCCAGCGGTTCGAGGTCGACACCGTCGCCGTCATGCCCTGCCCCGAGCTGGACGGGCCCTCGCTGCGCCGGCTGGGCTGGGAGCTGGAGAAGACCGAGGCCGAGCTGCTGCTCGCCCCCGCGGTGACCGAGGTCGTCGGCCCCCGGGTGGCCATCCGCCCGGTCTGCGGGCTGCCGCTGCTGCACGTGGAGCGGCCCGAGCTGCGCGGCGTGCGCCGGCTGGCCAAGACGGCGGTCGACGCCTCGCTGGCCGCCGGTGCGCTGCTGCTGACCCTCCCGCTGTTCCTGCTCATCGCGCTGGCGCTGAAGACCACCAGCCGCGGGCCGGTGTTCTTCAAGCAGACCCGCGTCGGCCGCGACGGGCAGACCTTCTCCATGCTCAAGTTCCGCAGCATGGTGCAGGGCGCCGACAAGATGGTCGAGGTGCTGGAGGCCGACAACGACGGCAACGGCGTGCTCTACAAGCGCAAGGCCGACCCGCGCGTGACCCGCGTGGGCCGGGTGCTGCGCCGCTACTCCCTGGATGAGCTGCCGCAGCTGATCAACGTGCTGCGCGGCGACATGAGCCTGGTCGGCCCGCGCCCGCCGCTGCCCAGCGAGACCGAGCGCTACGGCTTCGACATGCGGCGCCGCTTCCTGGTCAAGCCGGGCATCACCGGGCTGTGGCAGATCAGCGGCCGCTCGGACCTCTCCTGGGACGACTCGGTGCGCATCGACGTCCGCTACGTGGAGAACTGGTCGCTGAGCTTCGACATGATGATCCTCTGGAAGACCCTCGGCGCGGTCCTCCGCGGGCGCGGCGCCTACTGAGCGCCGGCCGCCCTCCGCCAGCAGGCGCGGATGGCGGCGTACATGGTGCGGGCGTCGAAGCCCTCCGCCCACGTGGCGTAGGCGGCCCGGGCCATCTCGTCGCGCAGCGCGGGGTCGCCCAGCAGGCGCGCCAGGTGCTCGGTCAGGGCGTCGACGTCGCCCGGCGGCACGAGGAAGCCGTTCGCCCCGTGGGTGACCAGCTCCTCCATGGCGCCGACCGGCGTCGTGACCGCCGGGATGCCGCGGGACATCGCCTCGATGACCACCATCGGCAGCCCCTCGGCGTGGCTGGGCAGGGCCAGCAGGTACGCCGTCCGCAGCAGCTCCTGGGCCTCCGCCCGGCGCAGCGAGCCGGCGTAGCTGACCCGCCCGGGGCGGGCCCGCGCTGCCTCCTCCACCAGCGCGACGACGCGGGGGTCGGCCGGCGGGCCGGCGAGGACCAGCTCCACGTCGGGCAGGTCGTCCAGCCGCTCGAACGCGCGCAGCAGCTCCGGCACGCCCTTGCCCTCGTCGATGCGGCCCAGCAGGACCACCCGCCTCGGGCGGTCGGCCGGCCAGGGCGTCACCGGCGGGGCGCCGTCGGCCACGCCGTTGTGGACCACGTGCACCCGCTCGGCGGGCACGCCGAGCTCCTCGGTGACGACGCGGGCCCAGGGGCCGCCCAGCACCACCACGTAGGCGGCGCGGTCGTAGAAGCGCTCGATCCGGCGGCGCAGCGCGGGGGAGGTCGCCCGGAGGAAGTCGCGGTAGCCGGCCCCGTGCAGGTGGATGCCGTACGGCAGGCCGCGCAGCGCGCAGACGCGGGCGAGCGCCATCTTCCGCCAGGTGCTGCCCCGGCTGGCGACGTGCAGGTGGGCGACGTCGGCCCGCGCGGTGCCCGCCGTGGCGAGGGCGCGCGCGAAGTTCGCGGCCCGGCGCGGCGCGGGCCCGATGCCCCCGGAGTCGACGACCCGCAGCCGCACGGGCGCGGCGTCCAGGCCGTTCTGCGTCTCGAGCTCGGCGACGACCGACGCCATCCCGCCGGGCTGGCCGCCGGTGGGGCCGACGCTCAGGACGTGGAGCGCGCCGTCGTCGTGCTGGTCGTGGTGGTCGGGGCCGGGGGAGGGAGCGGGCATCGTGCCGGGATCACCGCGCCGCGGCGTCGTCGAGGTCGGGCAGCGTCCACTGCTCCCCGAGCCAGGCGTCGAAGGTGGGCGGCTCGAAGGGCAGCACGCCACCGCCCGGGTAGGGCGTGTACTCGCTGAACCAGATGACGCCGTCGACGTTGTAGAGGTCGACGCGCATGAAGTCGAAGGGGCGGGCGAGCACCTCGGCGGCGTGGTTGATGGCGGCCAGGTTCTCCGGCGGCGGGCCCGGCTCGCCGCTGCCCAGGGCCGTCGCCACGTGCAGCGGCTCCCAGTCGGCGGTGTAGAACGTGCGGGTGTGCTGCTTGGTGAAGCGGCCGGTGTCCACCGACATCGCGGCGATCTTGCCGTCGAACATCAGGTACTTGTAGTCGTCGGGCGGCGTGACGCCGTCGCCGATGGCCTCCTCGATCACGTACAGCGGCCGGGCCTGGCTGTAGGCCCACTCGCCGAGCAGCACGCTCTGGTCGTCGCGGAGCCAGGTCCGCGTCTCCGCGATCGTGCGGGCGTCGACGGTCTCCGCCGCGGTGCCGAAGCGGACCAGCCCGCTGCGGTGGTTGGGCTTGAGCACCCAGGGGCGGTCGAAGACCCGCCCGGCGACCTCGGTGAGGTCGGTGCCCGACCAGAAGGTCTCCGGCACCGAGATGCCGGCCTCGTCGGCGACCGCGGCCGCGTGCTCCTTCATGGCCAGCTTGTCGCACGTCCAGGCCAGCACCGGCCGCCGGTCGTGCATGATCCGCCAGTTGATCTTCTCGCCGAAGGTCTGCGGGTCGCGCAGGCGCGGCAGCCGCCCGTGCCCGGCCAGGTAGAGGTACCGCCGCCGCAGGGGGAGGGGGAGCACCCCGGCGATCCTGCGGTGGGCCGGCTGGAAGAAGTGTCGGAGGCTCTCGTTCAAGCCGCTCCGGGGCATCCGGAACCCCTTCTGGTGTGAGACGTGGGCACGCCGGCGGTGTCTGCTGCCGGGCGCCCGATCGGGGCGTCCGGTGTCGCGTCGACCCTAGTACCCGGGCTCCGGCGTGGCCGTTCTCCGGAACTGAACCACCCCATCGGAGGTTTCGGGCGGTGGACGGCCGTGATCAGACTGGGACCGTGCCCGACCAGGAGACCACCCCCGCCCCCGTCACCGTCCTGCTCGTGTGCACCGGCAACATCTGCCGCTCGGCCATGGGTGAGGGGCTGGGGCGCTCGTACCTGCGCGGGCTCCTCGGCGAGGCCGCCACGGACATCCGGCTGGTCAGCGCGGGGACCCGCGCGGTCGCCGGTTCCGCGATGCACCCCCGCAGCGCGCTGGTCATCTCCGGGTTCGGCGGCGACCCCGAGGGGTTCGTGGCCCGGCAGCTGGAGCCCTGGATGGTCACCGAGGCCGACCTCGTCCTCACCCTGACCCGGGACCACCGCCGCGAGGTGCTGGAGCTGGTGCCCCGGGCGCTGGCCCGCACCTTCACGCTCCGCGAGGCCGCGGCGCTGCTCGGTGCGCTGGGGGAGGGGCAGCCGCAGGCGGCGGAGTTCGCCGACCGCGCCCGCGGGCTGGTCGCCGCCCTGGCCGCGGCCCGGCCCGGGCGCCGGGGGGAGGACGGCGACGACATCGCCGATCCGATCGGCCGATCCCTCGAGGGTCACGAGGAGGTCGGGCAGGCCGTGGCCGACGCCCTGCTGCCGGTCCTGGCCGCGCTGATCTCGCTGCACCCCGACATCGACGAGGACGTGGAGCCCGCTCCCGTGCGGATCGCCGCGCACCTCGACCGGGGCGTCGACGACGTCGCGCCCGACGAGCCCGGCGCGGGCAACGGCTCGCTCCCGCCGGCGCTGGACCACCGGTCGGCGGGTCCGGGACGGGCCCGGCGCGCGTTCGGCGCCTTCGGCCGCCGCCGGCGCTCCTCGGGCTCCTAGGACCGCCTCGCCGGACCGTCGGCGGGTCCGAGCCGGGCCGGTGGAGCCGGGCTACTGGCGGGGAACGGGCGGGGCGGCGGCCCACTCCGCCGGCACGAAGTCGGGCACCGGCGCGGCGTCCGCCGCCTGCCGCCGGTCGGCCGTGCGCACGGCCCGGCCGACGGCGAGCGCCAGGAGCACGGCCAGCACCGTCCACGCGGCCCCGAGGACCAGCACCCACGTCATGGGACCTTCCTAGGCGGCGCGACGCGCCCAGCCGGGGTCCGACGCGGGCAGAACCTGCCGAAAAAGTCCACTCCCACATGTTTGGGGATCGGTGCTGGTCAGACCGCGAGTTGCTTAGCAGAACCCGTGACGACTCGCCGGATGGGCCGGAAAATTCACTCGAACGGGCTTGGCGTTATGGAACCGTGACGCTACCTTGAGCCGCGTGTCACGAAACGCTCACCGACAGTGGCGAAGCCTCCGACCCGGTCGTCGCCGGCGCCTCTCCCGGCGCCGCCTGACGCAGCTCCTGCTCGCCCTCGTCGGGATCCTTCCCCTCAGCTACCCGCTCGTGCAGGACGGGGGCAGCAGCACCGCGGCGCAGCAGTCGTCGCCGGCCGTCGAGACCCGCGACTCCCGCCCCGCGCCGCAGCAGTCCCCGGC
>NZ_SSXC01000005.1 GCF_021699055.1 Blastococcus sp. MG754426
CTCCCCGTCCCCTCCCCCACCGCCGGTGCCGACCCGTTGTACCTGGTGGGGATCGGCCCGGAGACACCCCACGTGCCCGACGTGAGCGGGCGAGCCGACGTGGAGGCGGCGCTCGCCGACGTCCCGGACGACGCGCCGCGCGTCGTCCTCACACACGACCCCACGACGTTCGACGAGCTGCCGGCCGGCACGGCACCGCTCACCCTGGCTGGGCACACGCACTGCGGCCAGATCGCCCTTCCCGGCACGCCCCGCTGGTCCTACCTTGCGCTCACCGAGGACGAGGCGATCGTCGCCGACGGCTGGGCGCCGGCGAAGTACGGCGCCGATGGCAACCGCATGTTCGTCACCTGTGGGATCGGCTTCAGCACGGTCCCCTTGCGCATCAACGCCCCGCCCCAGGTGGCGTTCTTCGAGCTCGTCCCCGGAGACGGTGGTCTCTGACACGCAGAAACCCACGACGGGGCAAGCAACGACTGCCACCACCCGTCGTCCCACTGCGCCGAACTCGACTCCGGGTCAGCGCACCGGCGCCCCAGGCACGATCGTGCCCCGATCGGCAAAGAGCGCGACGTCTCTCTCACGGAACTACCGGCCCGGGGCCTCGAGACGCCGGCGTCAGCTCAATCGTCCCGCAGAAACCCGGAGGTGAGCCCCATGACGTTGAGCATCTGATCGAAGTCGGGGTTGACTCCCCGGATGACCGCCTGACGGCCGGCTTGGGAGGAGCGCCGCGCCCATCGCGCCAGGGCCGGAAGCGCCGTCGAGTCGAGGTACGTCAGATCCCGGACGTCGATCGCCACGATCGGGACCTCCTCGAGGCGCTGTTGCAACTGGAGCCGCCTGACGTCTGTGGCATTCACGGTGCCGACGAGATGCAGCACCCAGCCGCACTCCTCCTCGTCCACGGACGCGGAAGCGGGCGCCACGGCACTGGAGCCTGGCCGCCCCTCGCCCATCCGCTCGACGTGGTCCGGCAGCTTGTCCAGCTCGGAGTCGACGGTCTCCCGAACCATCCGCTCCGTAGCCTTCCGCCGGACGGTGCGCCGCAGCCAGCCGCTGCGCTTGGGCTCATGGGTGACCGTGACGGTGACCTGGGTGGAGCCCCCCGCTACGTCGGACAATTCGACACGGGTCTGCCAGGTCTCGGTCGCAAGCTCCAGTCGCGTCCCGATGGATCGCTCGGCGGTCCACTCCACGACCTCACCGTCCACCGCATTCGCCGGCACCGGAGAGCCGTCCAGGCGGCCCCGCACGCACACGAACGTGGTGCCCTCGCCGATGGCCCCGGCCTCCTCCTCGTCCCCGGTCTCGGTACAGACGTAGGAGACGTCGCACACCGGGCAGTAGGGAGGCAGGGCGGCCAGTGCTGCCCACACGATGGGTCGAGCGAACGGCAGCTCGCGGGTGCCTGAAGCGGTCGTCATCCCGTTCCTTCAGCTCGGAGGAGAGACCATGTGACACCCAGGCTACTAGTGGGACTAGTAGGGAAGGCGCACCGCACCGGCCATCGCAGACAAGCCCGTCGGCCGACCGTACAGCCACGTTCACCTGGCAGACCGCTGGGCCTCACCCGGCCTTCCTAGCGTCGGGCACACCGTCGGCAACGGCGGGACAGTCCGAACCACCCACCGGGAGAGTCATGCATCAGACCCACACGACCGGAGCCCGGCGCTGGCCGCTGGCCATCGCCGTCGGCGCCCTTTCGGCGACCGTCGCATTCACCGCCACAGGGGTGACCAGCGCCGCTGCCGGCGGCGATCGCGGAGACGGCGCCCGGGACCAGGGCAAGGCGAAGAACGCCATCCTCTTCATCGGCGACGGCATGGGGACAGCGCACCGCAACGCCGGGGCGCTCGCCGGCGTCGGCCTCGACGGCGAGCTGGCCATGGACAGCCTGCCCTACGCCGCCCTGGTCCAGACCGATTCCACCGAGTTCATCACCGACTCCGCCGCTTCGGCCACCGCCTACGCCACCGGGGTGCAGACCTACAACGGCGCGATCGGCAAGGACGCGGGGGGCAACGACGTCGAGACCCTCATCGAGCAGGCCGAGGCTGCGGGACTGTCCACCGGCCTGGTGACGACCGGTGAGATCACCGACGCCTCGACCGCCGCCTTCGGCGCCCACGTCGCCGACCGCGGGCAACAGACCGAGATCGCCCGCCAGTACATCGAGGAGACCGGGGTCGACGTGCTGCTCGGCGGCGGCGAGGACTTCTGGTACCCCGCCGGTGACGAGGGCGCGGTCGAGGGCGGCGAGAGTCGGAGCGACCAGGGCAACCTGGTCGAGCGGGCGCAGGGGCTCGGCTATGAGTACGTCAGCGACGGCGAGGGTCTGGCCGCCGCCGAGGGCGACCAGCTGCTGGGCCTCTTCGCCAACCGGACGATGTTCGTCTCCGAGCCCGAGCCGGTCGGCACGAACGAGAGGAGTGTTTCGCTGGAGCAGATGACCCAGAAGGCCGTCGACATCCTGTCGCAGAACAAGAAGGGCTTCCTCCTCATCGTGGAGGAAGAGGCGGTCGATGAGCAGGCCCACGCCAACAACGCCGCGATGACGATCGAGGCGGTCCAGCTCATGGACCAGGCCGTGGCGGTCGCCAAGAAGTTCGCCGAGCAGCGCAACGACACCCTCCTGATCACCACGGCCGACCACGAGACCGGCGGCATGGCGATCGAGGACACCGGGACCCGCGATGAGAGCGGCACTCCGCCGTCCACCGAGGACGGACCCTTCGACGTCGCGGACTCCCCGTTCCAGATCGTGGTCGACTGGACCACGACCGGCCACACGAACGCCGACGTCCCCCTCACCGCGATGGGCCCGGGCTCGGAGCGGCTCACGGGCTACTTCGAGAACACCTTCGTGCACCAGGTCATCCAGGAGTCGCTGTTGCGAGGCGAGGCAGGCGGCGGGCGCCAGAAGCCCGCTGGGAACGCCGGCCGGGGCGACCGAGAGTGATGGGCGGGCCGCGACGGGCGGCCGTTGAACTGCAGAACCGTTCGGCCCAGTGACCCCGAGCGGGTCGCTGGGCCGGACGTGGTGGCTAGCCCCCATCAGGCTGTCCCCTGCCACCGATGTCCAGGGCGGATGCGGTCGCGGGGCAGGACCGGACCTGATCGGCGACCATCGTGAGAAGTCCCGTGCGGGTAGCCGACCACCGACCCGTGATCGTCGGACAAAGGTGTTGCTCCGCGGACTGGCACGTGTCGACGGAACCGGCACCCGCGGGCTGCTCCCCGGGCTGCAGGTGTGCTTACGCCCCGCCTACTGAGCTCCGCATCGGCGAACTCACCCGGGCCTGGCCGTTGCTCAGTCCGGACTCTGGGGGGTTGCCTCGCGCGAGGGCGCGAGGGCGCGAGGGCGCGAGGGCGCGAGGGCGCGGGTGTGCGGCTGGCGGCGAAGCCGATGGTGGCGGCCAGCAACAGCAGCACGCCGCCGAGGTAGTAGACGGCGCGGATGCCCACGGTGTCGGCGAGCAGCCCGCCGACGCCGAGACGGGCCAGGCGCCCGCTCTGCCACAGCAGGTCCATCAGGGCGAAGATCCGCCCGCGCGTGCAGTCGGTGACGTGCGACTGCAGCAGGCTGTTGAAGGTGACAGCGCCGGTGGAGGTTCCGACGCCGTACACGGCCAGGGCGGCGGCGGCGACCGGCAGTGAGCGGACCGAGGCGAGCACCAGGTCGACCAGGCCGCGCAGCACATAGGGGCCGAACACGTACAGCGGGCGGCGCGGGTCGGGAATCAGCCGCAGCAGCAGAGTGGGGCCCAGGGCGGCGCCCACGCCGATCGCGCCGAGCAGGAGACCGTAGGCGTTCGCCGGGGCCCGCAGGTGCTCGGCGGCCAGCACCACCAGCAGCGCGCTGGTCGCCCCGGCCGACAGCGCGGCCAGCAGCTGGCCGATGGCCAGCGCGCGCAGCAGCCGGTCCCGGCCGACCATCGCCACACCCTCGCGGGCCTCGGCCAGCAGCCGGCGGCGGCCGACCTCACGCGGAGGCGCGACCAGCCGCAGTCCGCGTAGCGCCAGCGCCGAGACGACGAAGCTCGCGGCGTTGAGGCCGAACGCCCACCCCGGGCCGACGAGGGCGACCAGGCCTCCGGCCAGCGGCGCAAGGACGATCTGTGACAGCACCGCCGCCGTCCAGACGGCGCTGTTGGCCGCGACGATCTCCCGGTCGGCCACAACCGAGGGCAGCACGCTGTTGGCGGCCGGGTTGAAGAACGCCGCGCCGACCGACAGGCAGAACGCGACGGCGTAAATGACCAGCGGGTCGTCGTGCCAGACCACCAGAACGCCGGCCAGGGCGGCGCGCAGTACGTCGGCGGCGACCATGAGCTGGACGCGGGGCAGCCGATCGACGGCGACGCCGGCGATCGGGGCGATGAGCAGCACCGGGACGATCTCGGCGACCACGAGGCCGGCCACGCCCAGCCCCGAGCCGGTCAGCCGGTAGATCAGGATGGCCAGCGCGACGAAGCTGAAGATGTCGCCCCACTGGCTGACCGTCCGCGCCGTCCAGAGCCGCCGGAAGTCCGGCTGGGCCAGCACGGCGCGCATCCCCGGCCGCCGCTGATCCTCCGCCACGCCCCTCCTGTCCTTCGTCACCGGGGTTCCACTGCCCGACCGTCCGCGGCTAAGCCTCGCTCAGCCCTCGCCGGGTTGGCCGTCCTCGTGGACGTCCGGGCCTCCCCGTGCTGCCGTCCAGGCACTCCGGCACTGGCACCTGAGCGAACGCAAGCGACCCGCAGTGCCCAAGCACGATGTCTCCGCTCATGCGCAGCAGCTGGTCGGCTTGTCGGTGCGGAACAGTCCGGCGGCGATACGCAGCGCCTCGCTCATCGTGAGGTACGGCGCCCACGTGTCGGCCAGGTCGTCGACGGTCAGCCCGAACTTGATCGCGTAAGTGGCGGCCAGCATGACGTCGCCAGCGCCGTCGAGGGCGGCGTGCACGCCCAGCACCTGCCCGGTGTCGGCGTCGATGACCAGCTTGAGGGCGCCGCGGGTGTCCCGGTTGGCCAGCGCCCGCGGGATGTCCTGCGCGCCGAGCACCCGGCAGTCGCAAACGTGACCGCGCGCCAGCGCCTGCTCCTCGGTGAGGCCGGCGCCGCCCAGCTGCGGCGTCGTGAACGTCACCCCGGGCAATCCGCGGTAGTCCACTGTTGTCGGCGCACCGAGCGCTCCTGCGGCGGCGGCGTGCCCGGTTTGCGCGGCGACGTAGACGTACTGCGGCGCGCCGGACACGTCGCCGGCAGCGAAGATCCGCGGATTCGTGGTGCGCTGATGGGTGTCGACCACGATGAAGCCCCGCTCATCGGTCTTCACCCCGGCCGCCTCCAGACCCAGGTCCCCGGTGTCGGCGTACCGGCCGGTGGCCACCAGAAGTCGCTGCCCTGTCGCCGCCCGGCCGCCGCTTGTCGTGACCACGACGCCGTCGGCGCTGCCGGCCACGGCCACCCCGCGCTCCTCGACCACGGTGATGCCGTCGTCGGCGAACACCTCACGCAACACCGCAGCGATCTCGGGCTCCGTGTGCGGCGCGAACCGGCCCACGACGGTGACCTGCACGCCCAGGTGCGCGAAGAGCTGCGCCTGCTCCAGCCCGACGTAGCCGCCGCCCAGCACGACCAGCGACTCCGGCAACTCGGTCAGCTCCATCGCCGTGGTGGAGGTCAGGTAGTCGACGCCGGCCAGGCCGGGCAGGTCGGGGATGTGCGGGGCCGCGCCGGTGGCCACCACGTACGCAGGCGCCACCAGTGGCTGCCCGTCGACCTCGAGGGTCTGCTCGTCGACGAACCGGGCGTTCCCGTACCGGACGGGGAAACCGTGCGCCTCGGCGACGTCGGCGTACTTGACGTGCCGCAGCCGGTCGATGAGCTCCTGCTTCTGCTCGGTCAGTGCGGCCATGTCCACGTCGCCGGCGCCGGTCGGTACGGCCGGGAACGGGTTGGCCTGTGCACGGTGCCGCCGGCCGGCGGCGGCGAGCAGGTTCTTGCTCGGTACGCAGCCGATGTTCAGACAGGTCCCGCCCAGCGGTCCATGCTCGACCAGCACGGCGGACCTGCCTCGTGAGCGCGCCTCGATGCCGGCGGCCATCGCCGCCCCGCCGGTTCCGATGACGACCAGATCGACTGCGTCCATGGTGCCGCTCCTCCGCTTGGCTCGATGACCTGGTAGCCGACGCTAGGGCTTCCACTGCGCTGGAAGGTCAAGTCGTAGGCTGCGCCGGTGCGAATCGGCCAGCTCGCCGCCCGAACCGGGCTGACGACCAAGACGATCCGGTTCTACGAATCCGCCGGCGTACTTCCCGCACCGGCTCGGCGTCCCTCCGGCTACCGGGACTATGACGAGGACGCCGTCGACCGGTTGGCATTCGTCAAAGCGGCCCAAGCCGCCGGGCTCAGCTTGGCCGAGATCCGCGAGATCATCACGGTCCGGGCGAGCAGCGGAGCTCCGTGCCAGCACGTCCTTGCCCTGCTGGACAGCCACGCCGCCGACCTCGACCGGCGCATCGCCGAACTGACCGCGTTACGAGCGGACGTCGAACGGCTCCGCTCCCGGGCGGGCACCCTGGACCCGGCCACGTGCAGCCCCGCCGCCGTCTGCCAGGTGATACCCGCCGACGTCGTTGCGCAGCCCGTGCCCACCACCTGACGCCGGGTCAGGGCTCCCGACGCGCGAGCCCTGCTCTGCAGGGCCGCAGGTGAGACGACAGGATGGTGAGTCATCCATTTCATGCCTAGCGCCCTGCCCCTGCGTCGTGACGGGGCACTGTCCCGCCCGAGGCTGATCCTCCCAGTGAGGTGAAGGCCTCACTCCAGGGTGAGCCGGTACAGCTGCGGAGCTGGCGTTGCCGGCGAACTTGGCAGTGAGCGGGCGACAACGTCCCGACGGCTGCGGTGCAGAACACCCTGACGGGCCACGCTGGCGCGTGGCGCCGGCTGCGCCGGCATCAAGGTCCGCCTACGGCGGGCTGTCTTGTTCATCCCCCGACCCGTCCGGCAGCTCAGCATAGGGGCCTCCCGCGCCGTCTCCTCCCGACCGGACCAAGATCCTTCCGTCCTTCGGACGCTTCGCTGCGGAAGCATCTTGGTCCGGTCGTCCCCCGCCGTCGCTCCCGGCCCCTGAGCAGAGCTCTTTGCCGGACGGGCCGGGGGAATGGGTGGCCAGACACCCCTTCCGTAGTCCCTCCGTACCGGCGTCGGCTCCGGTTCACAGGAGGGGTTCAGATGACCAGCACCACCAGCAGAGCAAGAAAGCAGCAGGACAGCCGGGCACAGCGCAACCCGGCCGACCGGCAGGCGGCCGAGACCGCCCGCGCCGCGCGGATATCCGCGTTACACGAACAGATCGGTGCGCAGGTCGAGCGGCTCACTGCCGATCCGCAGTGGCGCGCCATGCTCGACGCCGCCGCCCGCTTCCACCGCTACAGCCTGGGGAACCAGCTGCTGATCGCGGTGCAGGGCGCCGAACGGGGATTCACCCCTACCCGGGTGGCCGGGTTCGGCACCTGGAAGTCCCTCGGCCGCTCCGTGGTCAAAGGACAGCGCGGCCTGGCGATCCTGGCGCCCTGCACCTACCGGGCCGGCAGCGACCACGACGAGCAGGCCGCGGAGGGGGCCGGCGAGACCGCCGCAGGGCCTAACTGCGGCGAGCCCGCCGACCGCCGCGACGGGCACTGCGCGGATTTCGGGTCGTGCACGTCTTCGACGTATCCCAGACCGATGGCCAGCCGCTGCCCGAGGTCAGGCCGCAGCTCCTGACCGGCGACGGCCCGGATGCGTTGTGGGAGTCGCTCGCGGCTCAGGTCGCCGCGCACGGCTACACCCTGGCCCGTGTCGACTGCGGGACGGCCAACGGGATGACCGACCCGGCCACCCGCACCGTGCGGGTCCGCCCGGACGTCGACCGGGCGCAGGCGCTCAAGACCCTGGCCCACGAACTGGCCCACATCGAGTGCGGACACACCGCCGACGGATTCGACTACACCGGCTGCCGAGGCCGGGCGGAGGCCGAGGCGGAGTCGGTGGCCTACATCGTCACGGCCTGGGCCGGGCTGGACTCCGGCGCCTACACCGTGCCCTACGTCGCCGCGTGGTCCGGTGGAGACACCGCCGTGCTGCGGGCGGCCGCCGCAACGGTCACCGCCGCTGCCGGGCGCATCCTTGCCCACCTCGACGGCGACGGCGAGGACGACCCGGAACCGACCAGCCCGGCCGGCCAGGACGCCTCCGGCGCCCTCCTGGTCGCGGCGTGAACGGGGGCGCGGCCATGCTCGCCGTTCTCCCCCCGAGCCAGGCGGCCGTCCTCGATCCGGGGTTGTCCCCGGACTGGACTGCCACCGAGCTGCGGATAAGCGCAGCCGTCACCGAGGCCGCTCTGACCGAGGCCCTGCAGAGACCCGCCGACCACCGGTGCCCGCTGGTTCTCGACTGCCCCGACCGCGACACCGCCGCCGTCCTGATCGGCGTGCTCGCGCGGCTGGCCGCCGCCAGCGGCGTCGCCGTCGGCGTGGCCGTCCACCCCATGCCGGACGGCTGCCAGCTACGGGCCGTCCTGCCGACGCTGTCCGGTCGCCGCTGGTGGCGCTTCTGGACCATCCGCACCTCCGGCGGCACGTCGTGAGCACGCAGCGCATCCCCCACCCCATCGACACCAACACCGATACCGGGCAAGGAGCACATGCCATGACCATCGACAGCACCCCCACCACCGACGGCACGGCGGCCGCCGACGCCGGTGCCGAGCTGAGCGTGCAGCAAATCGACCCGCGCACTCTGCTGGTCGACGCCAACGTGCGCCGCGACGCCCGCGTCGACGCCGACCTCATCGCCAGCGTCCGAGACCTCGGCGTGCTGGTCCCGATCATCGCCGTGCGCACCTCCGAGGGACCGCTGCGGGTCCGCTTCGGGCACCGCCGCACCCTGGCCGCCATCGAGGCCGGACGGCCCACCGTGCCCGTCGTCGTGGTCGCCGACGAAGCCGAGGACGACGCCGCGCAGGTCGAGCGACTGGTCACCCAGTGGGCCGAGAACGAGCACCGGGCCGGGCTGACCACCGCGGAAAGGGTCGGCGTGATCGCCCAACTCTCCGCGTTCGGCGTCAGCCCCACCCAGATCAGCAAGCGAACCCGCGCCAAGCGGAACGAGATCACCGCCGCCCTCGCGGTCGCCGGGTCGAACCTGGCCCAGGCCGCGACCGTGCGCTACGACTTCCTCGACCTGACGCAGGCCGCCACCGTCGCCGAGTTCGAGGACGATCCCGAAGCGGTCAAGGCCCTGGTCGCCTCAGCCAAGACCGGCCAGTTCGACCACACCGCCCAGCGGCTGCGCGACGCCCGCGCGGAGGCCGCCGAGCGGGAGCAAGTGGCCGCCGAGCTGCGGGCGGCCGGGGTGACCGTGATCGACCGCCCGCCCTACGGCGACACCCCCGTCCGGGAGTTGCACCGGCTCACCGACCCCGACGGCGCCGAGCTGACCGAGACCGGTCACGCGACGTGTCCCGGACACGCCGCCTACCTCACCCAGATGTCCGGATGGGTCCCGCCCGGCACCAAACCTCCCGCCGACGACGCCGACCTTCCCGGCGACCTCGACGACAAACCTTCCGACGACGCCGACGACGACGAGGGAACGGAGCCGGTGTGGCGTACCTGGACCGGCGTCCGGTACGTGTGCACCGACCCGGCCACGCACGGCCACCTCGACCGCTGGCGCGGGTACGACTCGGGCACCGACCGCAAGAAGGCCAGCGAGATGGACGAGGCCGAGCGGGAGGCCGCCCGAGCGCAGCGCCGCGACGTCATCGAGTCCAACAAGGCGTGGGCCAGCGCCGAGACCGTCCGCCGCGACTGGCTGCGCGGCCTGCTCACCCGCAAGACCGCGCCCAAGGGGAGCAACTCCTTCCTCGCCGCCGCTCTGGCCCACGACGCGGAGATCGTCGCCGGCATCGACGGCAACCACCTGGCCGCCGATCTGCTCGGCTGCACCGAGCGCACCGGATACGGCCGCTCCGCCGCACTCGGCGCACTCATCGAGCAGGCCAGCGACGCCCGTGCCCTCGTCCTGACGTTGGCGCAGGTGCTGGCCGGCTACGAGAACCGCACCGACCGCTCCGACTGGCGCAACGTGCGCGGGCACACCACCCGCTACCTGCAGTTCCTGCAGACCTGCGGCTACACCCTGGCCCCGGTCGAGCAACGCGCTTGCGGGCAGCAAGTGACCCCGGACGCGCCGTCCGAAGGAGAGAACATGGACGGCGAACTCGACGCGGCTGACCGGCCCTGATACCCGGCTGGCCGCCTCGTCCCCGTACGAGGCGGCCAGCCGCACCAGCTCGCACCTCGCCAGCGCCCACCGCCCGCCGACCCCGGCAAGATCACCCCTGCTTCCACTGACCCACTCCGAGAACTCCCACGTCCTGCCAGAAGCCCATCCCACGACGCCCCGGCCCCGGCACCCGCCGACCCGACCGACCGACGACGACGACGACCAGCCACCGGAGACCCGCCCGACCTACCAAGATCACGAGCCGACACACCTCATGCACTGTCGGATACGAGACCGAAGCGAGTCGCATTGGATGCGACAGGTACCTGGCTTCCATGACGGCCCTGCGCTACCTCGCCGGGGCGACTGCCCCGGTGGCTGACGCTTGGTCCGGGCTCCCTGGCGAGGTGCGGTGCAGCTCGACTGGTCTCGAGGATCAGTGGGTCTTGGCCCCTCCCGGAAGCGCCCGGCTTCGTCGACTCTGTCTTGCCTGCCCTTGGTGACCTGGGCGCCGCGGCGGTGCAATGCGTCGCTCTCCGGAAGAGGCCGCTCGGCCGGTGGGACCGCCGGACGGGAGGATTGCGCGGCAGAAACAGGAGGTCGTCTTCCTAGCGTCCGCGCCCGTGATGTCGCTGCACAAGCTGACCGCCGGGGACGGGTACACGTACCTGACGCGGCAGGTGGCGGCGTTGGATGCCACCGAGCGGGGCCATGTGGGCCTGGGCGACTACTACTCCCAGCGCGGCGAGTCCCCCGGCGTCTGGGCCGGGAGCGGCCTGGCCGGCGTCACCGGGGTGGTTGCCGGGCACCCGGTCGGTGAGGCGCAGATGAAGGCACTGTTCGGCCAGGGGCGCCATCCCGACGCGGAGCGCCTGGAGCGGGAGGCTCTGGCCGCCGGGCGGACCGGCGATCAGGCGCGGGCCGCGGGCGCCCTCGGTCTGCCGTTCCTGACATACCCCGTGGCCGCTGACGGCTTTCGGGCGCGCTGTGCGCAGGAGTTCGGCGCGGCCAACGTGTCGCAGGGGCGACCGTTCGACGCGCCGCTGCCCGAACCGGAGCGGACTCGGATCCGCGGCGAGGTGGCGCGCGGCATGTTCAGCGCCGAGCACGGCCGGCCCCCGGCCGACGCCCGGGAGTTGTCGGGGTTCATCGCCCGGGCGTCCCGGCCGGCCACCACGGCGGTGGCCGGCTACGACCTGACCTTCTCGCCGGTGAAGTCGGTGTCGGCGTTGTGGGCGCTGGCGCCACGGGAGGTCGCCGAGCAGATCGAGGCCGCGCACGCGGCGGCGGTCGCCGACACGCTGGCCTGGCTGGAACGGCACGCCTGCTTCACCCGGCTGGGCGCGGGCGGGGCGCGGCAGGTGGAGACTCGCGGGCTGATCGCGGCGGTATTCACCCACCGCGACTCCCGCGCGGGCGACCCGGACCTGCACACCCACGTGGCGGTCAGCAACAAGGTGCAGACCCGCGACGGACGGTGGCGGGCGCTGGACGGGCGGGTGCTGTACAAGGCCAACGTCGCGGCCTCGGAGCACTACAACACCCGGCTGGAGGCCCACCTGACCAGCGGGCTCGGGGTGCGCTTCGCCGAGCGTCCCGGCCGGGAGGCCGACAAGCGGCCGGTGCGCGAGATCGCCGGCCTGGACGCCGGGCTGCTGGCCGCCTGGTCCTCCCGGCGACGGGTGATCGACGTCCGCCGCGGCGAGCTGGCGACTGCTTTTCAGGCCGAGCACGGCCGGCCGCCCACGGCAGCCGAGGCGATCGCGCTGGCCCAGCAGGCGACGCTGGAGACCCGGGAGGCCAAGCACGAGCCGCGCTCGCTGGCCGAGCAGCGGGCGACCTGGCGGCGGCAGGCCCTCGACGTGCTCGGCGGCCCCGCGGCGCTCGCCGGCATGCTCGACCGCGTGTTGGGCGGCCGGCCGCCGCCGCGCCCACCGGGGATCACCGAGGCCTGGGTCCACTCGGCGGCGACCCGGGTGCTGGAGACGGTGAGCGGGCAGCGGGCGAGCTGGCAGTTCTGGCACGTGCGCGCCGAGGCTGAGCGGCTGGTCCGCGCCGCCGACCTGGCCCCCGACGACGTCGATGTCGCAGTGTCCCGGGTGACCGAGACGGCCCTGTCCCCCGCGATGTCCGTTCCGCTGGGCGCACCGGATCCGGTGGCCGAGCCCGCCGAGCTACGCCGCTCAGACGGCGCCAGCGTCTACACCGTCGCCGGCGCCCAGCTGTTCACCAGCCAGGCGGTGCTGGATGCTGAGACCCGGCTGGTGGCGGCCGCCGGCCACGGCGGCGGCCGCCGCGCCGACGCGGCCGTCGTCGAGCTGGCGCTGCTGGAGGCCACCGCCAACGGCACCGAGCTCAACCCCGGGCAGGCGCAGCTGGTCCGCCAGCTGGCCGGCAGCGGCGCCCGGCTGCAGCTGGCCGTCGCCCCGGCCGGGGCCGGGAAGACCACCGCGCTGGCGACCCTGGCCCGCGCGTGGACCGCCAGCGGGGGCAGCGTGCTCGGGCTGGCCCCCTCCGCGGTCGCCGCGGCGACGCTGCGCTCCTCCCTGCCCGGCCGCTGCGACACCCTGGCCAAGCTGGTCTGGTCCCTCGACGAAGCACAGCTGCCCGACTGGGTGGCCGGCATCGGGCCAGGCACGCTGGTCATCGTCGACGAGGCCGGGATGGCCGGCACCGTGGAGCTGGCCCGCGCCACCGACTACGTCCTGGGCCGGGGCGGCAGCCTCCGGCTGGTCGGCGACCCGCGGCAGCTGACCGCGGTGGCCGCCGGCGGGGTGCTCAGCGAGATCGCCGCCACGCACGGGGCGGTGACGCTCACCCAGCTGGTGCGCTTCACCGACCCCGCCGAGGCCGCGGCCACCGTCGCCATCCGCGACGGCGACACCACCGGGCTGGGCTTCTACCTCGACGCCGGCCGGGTGCACGTCGGCGACCTGGCCACCTGCGCCAAACAGGCCTACGCCACCTGGGCGGCCGACCGCGCCGCCGGCGTCGACGCGCTGCTGCTGGCCGCCACCCGCGAGGTCGTGGCGCGCCTGAATGAGCGGGCCCGCGCCGACCGGCTGGCCTCCTCCCCCGGCCCGACTGGCCCCGAGGTGGTGCTGGCCGACGGCACCCGGGCCGGCGCCGGCGATCCGGTTCTCACCCGACGCAACGACCGGACCCTGCCGCTGGGCGCCACCGACTGGGTGAAGAACGGCGACCGCTTCACCGTGCGGGCCGTCGGCGACGACGGCGCCCTCGCCGTCACCCACACCGGCACCGGCCGGCGCCTCACCCTGCCGGCGGCCTATGTCCGCGAGCACGTGCAGCTGGGCTACGCCGCCACCGTGCACGGCGCCCAGGGCGTCACCGCAGACACCTGCCACACCGTCCTGACCGGGACCGAGAGCCGGCAGCTGCTCTACGTCGCGCTCTCCCGAGGCCGCTCCGCCAACCACCTCTACCTCTCCACCGTGGCCGACGGCGACCCGCACAGCATCATCACCCCCGCCGCCGTCTCCCCGCCGACGGCGACCGACCTGCTGGTGGCCATGCTGGCCCGCAACGACGCCCAGACCTCGGCCACCGCCATCCGCCGGGCGCTGGCCGATCCGGCCGGGCAGCTGCACACCGCCGCCGTCCGCTACGCCGACACGCTGCGCTTCGCCGCCGAGCACCGCCTCGAACCGGGAACCGGAGAACAACTGGAGAACGCCGCCGACAATCTCCGACCCGGGCTGACCGCGGCACCGGCCTGGCCGACCCTGCGCGGGCACCTGGCGCTGCTGGCCCTCTCCGGCACCGACCCTCTCGCCGCGCTCACCCACGCCGCCGGGATGCGCGAACTGGGCAGCGCCGCCGACCCCGCCGCCGTCCTGGACTGGCGACTGCCCGCCGTCGGCCCGTCCGGTCCGCTGCCGTGGCTGCCCGCCGTCCCTCCCGCGCTGGCCGACGATCCGCACTGGGGCCCCTACCTGGCCGCCCGCGCCGGCCACCTCGCCGGTTGCGCGGCCCGGGTCGCCGCCACGGCCGCGACCATGACCCCGACCACCGCACCCGGCTGGGCCCGCTCCCTGCTGGCCCCCGAGCAGGCCGCACTGCGCGCGGACCTCGCCGTCTGGCGGGCCGCCCTGGACATCCCGGATCAGGACCGCCGCCCCACCGGCCCGCCGCGATTCCCCGCCGCCGAACGCCACCACCAGACCCAGCTGGACCAGGCCGTCGCCGTCACCCCGTCCCCGGGCCGGTCGGTGTGGGCGGCGCTGGCCGACAGCCTCGACCCGCGCATCCGCCGCGACACCCACTGGCCGGTCCTGGCCGAGCGGCTAGCCGCCGCCGACCGCGCCGGCCTCGATGCCGCCGGCCTGCTGGCTGCCGTCGCCGCCCAGCGACCGCTGCCCGACGACCTGCCCGCCGCCGCCCTGTGGTGGCGGCTCGCACCGCACCTGTCCCCCGCGACCGTGCCCGGCACCGGTCCCGACGCCGGAGCGCTGCACCCCCTGTGGTGCACCACCCTCCTCGAGCTGCTGCCCGCCGAGCACCGCCACCGCCTGCTCGGCGCCCCGGCCTGGCCGGCCCTGGTCGCCGCAGTCACCACCGGCATCCGCGCCGGCTGGACGCCGACCGATCTGCTCGGCGCCGCCGTCGCTGGCCTCCCCGCGGCGGTCACCGCGCAGGCCGGCGACGAGATCGCCGAGGCCCTGGTGTTCCGCGTCGCCGCGCTCACCGACCCCGCACCCATCGACGCCCCCGAGCCGCTGCCGGCCGACCTGCAACCACCCGACGACGCCCACCAGCTCCCCCCGGCCGAGGACGACACGGCGTCCGCGGTCACCGACCATCCGGACCTGACCGGCGCGGACCAAGTGCCCCCCGTCCCCCACGACGGCGAGTCGCCGCCGGCCGGCCCGCGGTACCTCACCCCCGACCCCTTCACCCTCGACGAACCGCCCACCGACGACGCCGACTACCTGCTCGAGCAACACTTCTGGGCCACCGCCGCCGTCAGCCGCGACCGGCTCATCGAGCTCAACACCCAGGCCGCCACCTTCTACACCGGCCACTACCCCGGCTCCTGGGCGCCGGGCTACCTGCGCGAGCGGCTGGGCTCCGACCTCGCCGGCGATCCACGGTTCGCGCCCGGCTACGCCCCCGCCGGCTGGACCGCCCTCGTCGACCACCTGCGCGGCCACGGCGCCACCGACACCGAACTGCTCGCCGCCGGCCTCGCCCAGCGCGCCCGCACCGGCACGCTGATCGACCGGTTCCGCGACCGCCTCACCTTCCCCATCCACGACCGGGACGACGTCGTCGTCGGCTTCATCGCCCGCCGCAACCCCACCGCACCCGACGACGGACGCGCCGGGCCCAAATACCTCAACACCCCGGGCACCGACCTGTACCGCAAGGGCGAGCACCTGTTCGGGCTCCACGAGGGCCGGGCCGACCTGGCCGCCGGAGCCACCCCGGCCCTCGTCGAAGGCCCACTGGACGCCATCGCCCTCACCCTGGCCGGCGCCGAGCAGACCGTCGGCGTCGCCACCCTCGGCACCGCCCTCACCGACCGGCAGGCCGACCTGCTGGACCCATACATCAGCGTCGACGGCCCCGGCATCCTGGTGGCCACCGACAACGACCCCGCCGGGCAGCAGGCCGCCGAGCGCATCTACTGGCAGCTCACCACCCGCGGCGACGACCCGCGCCGCCTCGCCCTCCCCGACGGGCTCGATCCCGCCGACCTCCTCCACCGTGACGGCGCCGCCGGACTCCGGACGGCCATCGACACCTCGGCCAGCCTCGCCGACGCCCTGCTCGACGCGCGCCTTCGCCCTTCCGCGTACGACCGGAGCGTCTCGGACCTCCCCGCCAGACTTCACGACGTGGCCGCCGTCATCGTCGCTCTGCCACCGGGCCGCTGGCTGGGCCACATTGACCGAGTCACCGAGGTCCTCGGCGTGCCGCCCGGGGTTGTCCACCAGGCCGTGCTCGACACCGAACCGAGCACCGCGCCCCACCGCTCGTCCACGCCCGGCACCCAGCAGGCGTCCCGGTTGACGCCCCCATACGGAGATCTTCACCGGGCAGGTCATACGGGAAGGCCTTCACTTGGCTCCCAGCCGGACGTGCACCCTTCCCGTTAGGAGTTCGGCCTGCGGGACATCTGCACATGCCGATGAGCGGACGGCTGCCACCGGTGGCGTGCCGACGAGCGCCGTGTGCGCCGATACGGTGCATGAACGTCGTCACGTCGGGCGGCAGAGGCTGATCACAAACTTGGGGTCCTGATGCAAACTCCGATCCGATACCGAGTTTGGTTCCTGATCGATGCCGAGCTGGGGTGACCTCCTCGACTGGAGGGTCAGTTCGACGGCCGCGCATCAGATGATCGGCTCTGGGAACACGACGGGGGTGGCGACCCTCCTAGGGCATCGCCCATCGAGCGTGGGTAACCGCAAGAGGAGCCTCCGTGCGAGTTAGCAGGATTGAGTACAACGGGTATCGCCGCCTCGCGAGGACGGCCACCGGCATCGACGGCCCGTTGACTGCGTTTGTCGGGTTCAACGAAGCGGGCAAGACGACCGTGCTGCGTGGGCTGCGGTGGTTCACCCAAGGCGGGCAGATTTCGCCCATCGACCACAACCGCAGCCGTCCGCCCGCGTCGGACCACTCCGCCGTCGTGAAGGTGTTCTACGAACTCGATGACGATGATAAAGACGCCTTCGCCGACATTGCGATGGACAACCAGCCCACGACGTTGACGCTGTACAGGAAGCGGGACGGCAACCGCATCCGCTCGCTGTCCCCGCATCCCACCCGCCCGGCGAAGCCGTTCGAACTGGTCCGTGAACGACTGCCGAAAGTCACCACCAAGCTGGCGGCTCAGTTCGCGGCAGCCGCCGACGAAGACGAGCAGGATCCGAACGACTGGGCCGCGACCGTGAGCGAGGCACTCTCGAGCTCAGACGGAGAATGGTCCTCTCAATGGTTCGGCGCGGTCCAGTCTCTCGCTGCCTGGTTGAAGGAAACCCCGGCTGGTCGCAAGCAGCCACGCGACGTGCGACTTGCGCAAATGCTCGACGACCTCTATGAATGCCTCACCGAGGAGCATCCGTCGGAGGCCGTTTGGAACGCGATCGCGGACCGCGTCCCTGACTTCGTGTTGTTCGAAGATGAGGATCGTGCCCTCGAAACGTCCTACAACCTCCAGCCGGAGAACCGGGCTATCTCACCGGCCGTCAAGCGGCTGCTGACCCTCGCGGGCATCGACCTCGACGAGATGTGGAGTCATATCCAGACCGGCGACTCCACCAAGCGGGAGACTACCCTTGAAAGAGGCAACGACCGGTTGCGGGAGCTTTTCGACCAATCATGGAATCAGAGCAAGGTCACCGTCCGGTTCAACATCAACGGCACTCTGATGGAAGTCCTGCTGAAGGAACTCCACGGCAACGGCGACGTCACGAACATCGCCGAGCGAAGCGATGGGCTCAAGACGTTCGTCGCCCTCGTCGCGTTCCTCGCATCCGGCGGTCACAAGGTGCCGCCTGTGCTGCTTATCGACGAGGCCGAGACTCACCTCCACTACGACGCTCAGGCCGACCTCGTAAGTGTACTGCTTAAGAGCGTTGACGCGGCCCAGGTGTTCTACTCCACCCATTCGCCGGGGTGCCTTCCCAGCGATCTCGGCACCGGAATTCGCGTCCTCGCCCGTGACCCCGAGTACGCGGATGCCAGCGTCATCAAAAACAATTTCTGGGAAGGTGAAGGTCCGGGATTCTCTCCGCTCCTATTCGCCATGGGAGCAGGAGCCGCAGCGTTCTCCATGTGTCGGAACGCCGTACTGGCCGAAGGAGCATCCGACATGGTGCTCCTGCCCACTCTCGTCCGTAAGGCCACCAGGCTTGACGACCTCGACTACCAGGTAGCGCCGGGCCTTGCTAACGCACACGGCTCAGGGATCCGCGTCGAGGAAGTCGCGGCCAAGGTTGTTTACCTCACCGACGGCGACAGGGGCGGCGACGATCACAAGGCCGCTCTCAAGGCCGCAGGCGTGGACGGCAGCCGCATCTTCAGCCTTCCCACGGCACACGCGGTCGAAGATCTCATCAACCGCGATGACTACGTGACGGTGGTCAATGGGTTCCTCGACCTGATGGGGCAGGTCAAGCGATTTACAGCAGCCGACGTCCCCGACGGGGTACCCATCGCCAAGGCGTTCGCTGACTGGGCGACGCGGAACAAGGTTCGCACCCCGAGCAAAGTCGAGATGGCCTATGCGCTCGTCCGCGCGGACGTCCGGCTCACGCAGTCCGGTAAGCGTGCCCTGGTCGCCTTGCACGACAAGTTCACAAACGCATTCAAGGCGGGTCCGAAGTAATCTGACGGCAATCAGTTCTGCTCAGGTTCTGAACTCGATGACAGCGCCGCAGTCACTTCTGAACCGACGCGACGGTCGAGACTGCGAGCTGTTCCGCATGTCGATCGGCTATCGGGATGGTGGAGCTTCGCGCGCGACCTGATGCGGGGATCGGATCGTGGTGCTGTCGCGATGGACAGCCTGGGCGTGGTCGAGCAGCCGTTCGGCCGCACCGGGCGTACGCGTTGTCTGCGCGTAGAGGCGGGCCTGGTGTCGATGAACGGGCGGGCCTGCAGCGGCGGCGCGGTGTAGCGCGTCGGCCAGTCCGGTCGACAGCTCCGCCGCCCTACCGACGACCTGCCGGAGGCGGTCGAGATCGGCGCCGCGGGCCTGCACGTGTCGTCCGGCGATCACCGCGGCCACCCGGTCGTCCGGCATGTTTTCCATGGGTGGCAGGTCCCGCGCGTTGGCGTACAGCTGTCCGGTGCGGGACCAGCGGTCGACTGCCGCGGTGAGCTGGTCGGCGAGGAGCGGCAGCTGGCTGGTGACCTGCTGCATGCTGCCGGCGACGGCCGCCAGATCGTCGCGGTCGCGGAGGGCCGCGATGTCGGTGTCGAAGGCGACCTGTGCGCGCAGATGGCCCACGAACGTCAGCGCCCACGGGACGACTCCGTGGGGATCGGTGGACCGAGCTCCTCGGCCATCGTCGAAGACCGTGCTGGCGCGGCCGACCAGCTGCCAGGCGAGTCCGGTGACCAGCAGCGGTCCCGCATCGTTGCCGGTGGCGCCTGCGGTGACGGTGGCCGCGCTTCGGCTGGTGATCTCGGCGGCGGCGACGGCGGCGCGGAAGTCACGCAGGGTCAACTCGTTGCGTCCCTGCGCTCGGTCGATTGCTGCCGCCAGCGCCCCGGAAGCATCCAAGGCGGTCAGCTGCGCGGCCGCCCGCGGATCGCTTGGCATGGGTACCAGGCGGTCGAGCATCACCGCACCGATCGCCGTCGGAGGATCGGTCTGCGCGTCCCGTTCGACGGCGACGGCCAGCTTGCCGACCATGGCCAACTCCGGGGCCGCCGCTTGTGGTAGCAGGCGGCGGCCGAGCTGCGCGCAGTGGTCGGCCACCTCGGCCACTTCCACGGTGACCGCCCACCGGTGTGAGCGGCCCATGATGCCGCGGTCGCGGCCGATGAGGTCGGCGGCTGTGCCGGCGAGGTCGGTGAGCGGTCCGCCGGTGTGCGGCCACAGCCGACCGGCGGTGGCGCAGGCTGCGGCGAGTTCGGTGGCGGTGCGCTGCCGCGTGCTGTTGCCGGGGGTGAGCCCGTCGTGGGCCAGGCCGGTGAGCGCCCGGCCGAGGTGGGACAAGGCGCCGGTGATGTCCTCGATCGTTGCCGAGGGCTCCGGCTCGGTGGCCCGCCCGGTGAGGCCGTCGAGGAGCTGCTGCAGGGTGGTGGCCACTGCTCAGCCCAGTCGTCGCAGGGCGTGCCGGGCGGCCCGGGCGGCGTCGAGCACCGGGGGGTTCGCGAAGGCCGCCTCGTCCAGCAGGCCGAGTGCTCCCATGGCGGCACGGACGCTGGCCCGCGGGTCGCCGTCGATAAGCGGTGTCGGTTCGGTGCGGGCGCCGGCGCGTTCGAGCAGTTCGGCGGCGTAGAGGCACTCCAGCGCGATGTCGGCGGGCACCTGTTCTCGGTCGGCGCCGACGGCGTCGAGGAGGGAGGCGGCATAGCTGAGCGGGTCGCTGGCCACGTCGACGGTCATGACGGTCTCCTGTCCTGAGGGTGGGCTGTGTCGAGGGTGAGTGGGTGCGGCCGACCGGGCGGCTTGCCGCGGAAGACCTGTGGACGGCCTGGGCCGGTGTGGACGGTCGGGGTCTTCTCGGCGGTCGCCGTGGGGTCACCGGTGGGGCTGAGTGCGGGCAGGGCGTCCGGGCAGTCGTCGAGCAGTCGCCAGTGCAGCTCCCGGGCCGGGTGACGGGCGGGCAGTGGCGCGGCGGCGGCCAGCGCGGGCAGCCGGGCGGCGACGTCGTAGCCGGCGGCCGCGGCCCGGGTCAGCGCGGCGGCCAGCGGGAGCCAGTCCGGGCCGTCCACCAGGCGCGGGTCGATCTGGACGGCGAACGCCCGCCAGGCCGACTCGGTCGGCATGTCGTCGGGGTCGTCCGGTTCGCTTTCCAGGTCTGCTGCGATCTGCAGGATGCGGGCGGCGATCTCCCGCCGGTGTTCGGCGGTGGGGGCGTCGCACCACGCGGCGAGCAGCTGTGGGGTGTGGTGGGTCATCCAGCAGCGGCTGATTCGCACGCCGTCGAGTAGCGACATCCAGTCCCCGCGGCCGTGCGCGGCCAGGCGGCTCATGGCCTGCCCGCCTCGTTGCCGGCCGGTCCTGGCTTGCTCCCGGCGGGCGGGGTGGTGCCGAGGTCGCGGGCGAACAGTGCCCGCCGTGCTTCGGTGGCCTTCGGGCTGTTGTAGTCGGCGGCCCGGGATCGGGCGGGCCAGTCGGTGTGCCGGCCGGGCGGGCAGCCCGTACCGAGTCGTTCGCTCATCCGGGCGTGGAAGGTCGGTAGTGCGTAGCGGTGCCACTCCTCCAGCCCGTGCGGGGTCAGGGCGGCGGCGGCGGTGATGCGCAGGCAGGCGAGCACGGCGAGCTCCTGGACGAGGTGGGGGTGGGTGGGCCAGCAGGACGGGATGGCATGGCTGGTCTGCCAGGCGTAGGTGTGGTTGAGCCAGGCGGCGACGTCGTCCAGCCACGGCCACAGCTGCTGCCGTACGGACGGCGAGCAGGTGGCCGGGTCCCAGGGGCGGTCGAGCAGCGGCAGGCCGGTGGGTTCGAGGCCGGCGTCCTCGGCCAGCCGGAGCTGTTCGAGGGCGCGGCGCACCTCGTGCGGCGGCTTGGGAAACGGGACGGCGAGCTGGGTGTCGGTCATCGCGGGTCCTGTCCGGTCGGGGCCAGGCCGGCGTTGGCGGCCGCCTCGTGGGCAAGGGCGGCGCGCTCGGCCAGCGGAAAGGCCTTCGTGCGGGCGGCGGCGACGCGGTCGCGGGCCGCGGACTGGGCCGCGAGCAGCGCCGCGCCGCGGCGGCCGGTGAGGCAGCGGGTGAGCCGGGCGATCAGCGGCGGAGCATTCTCGGCGACGACCAGGGCGCGACCGGGCGGCAGCTGGCGGATCTCCTCCGGTCGCAGCACCGGCACGGTCTCGCCGTGGGTGGATCGGCTCCACCCGGTTCCGCGGTAGGTGTAGGAGGTGCGCCGCACCCGGGTGGTGCCGAGCAGCTCGGAGAGTTCGCGGTAGAAGCCGCCGTCCTTGCCGCCGCCGAAGGCGACGATCACGTTGGTGAGCCCGAACAGGGCGCGGGCTTCGTCCTCGCCGTAGATGAGCACCAGCTGCCGCCAGGTCTGGGCGGCGTAGAGGAAGCTGACCCCGAGAGCCCGGTCGTTGGCCATCCGGGTGCGCAGGGTAGGCAACGGCGCGGTGGAGGGCAGCTCGTCCAGGCAGGCCAGCAGCGGCGGGCACAGCCGCCCGGTGGGCGCGGCGGCAGCCAGCTGCAGAGCGGTGTCGAGAACGTGCTCGGCCAGCGCGGTCATCAGCGGCGACGCCGAGGCGTAGGGATCCTCGCGTCCGAGCAGGTAGACGGTGCCGCCGGCGGCGAGCAGGCCGGCGACATCGGTGGCCGCCCGGCCGGGTCCGGGGACGCAACGGCGGCGGATGTCTGCCTGGAAGAACAAGGCCAGGGCCTGCTGCACCGTGGTGGCGGTGTTGCCGGCGGTTCGCGGATCACCCTGCAGGGCGCCGTGCAGCAGCCCGTCCCAGAACGGTGCGGCGTGCGGGTGGGCGCGCAGGATGTCGGCCGGCTGGCTGGCGGCCTGCGGCTGGGCGGCCCACTCCAGGACGTGCTCGATCGTGCGCCCGGTCAGCGCGGCGGCGTGCAGGTAGGCCTGCAGCACCTTGGCCGCCTCGAACGCGTAGAACCGCGCCGCGCCGTCGCTGGCACCGCCGGTGACCGCGCCCGTCACGGTGCCGGCGGTGAATGCCTTGGCGCGGCGCTCGGCGACCATCGGATCGACACAGCCGGCGACCGGATCCCACACCAGCTCCGACAGGCCGGGCACCGTGCCGAAGGGATCGAGCACGGCGACCGGACGCTCGCCGTCGGCACGGGCGTCGAGGGTGAGCAGCAGATCCTCGGCCTTGGTCAGGGTCACCAGCGCCGCGCCGGGCGCACCGAGCAGCGCGGGGGCGAGCAGGTCGAGGGTCTTGCCGGACCCCTGGGGCCCGTAGACGCCGGTGGTCCGGTCGAAGGGCACCCACAGTTCACCGGCGGCGGGAACGGCGCCGGAACCCAGCCGCCACCCGACCTCACGCTCGACCGGCGGACGGACTCGGCGTCGGCGGCCGCCCGGCAGGTCCGGGCGGACGACGGCAGCGACCTGGCGCAGCCGGGCGCGGCCGAGGACCTCGGCGACCTGGCCGCGGCTGGCCATGCCCGCTCCCCCGCCGAGGAATCGATGCACGGCCCACGCCGCTCCCCCACTGCCGGTCAGGAACAGCACCAGGACGGTGATGACGGCGGCGTACACGGCGCCCGTTCCAGGCAGCGCTGCGGCTTGTGCGTGGCCAAGACCGGCGGCCGGGTCGCCGGTGAGCAGCCCGCCGACGGAGGCGAGCAGGGCGGACGACCCGGTCGGCCACACCCAGCCGCCACCGGTCGCCAGCGCCGCGGCCGCTCGGGCGACGGGCAGCATCAGTGCGCCCGCGGTCAGCCAGACCACGACGGCGGCCGCGGGAACCTCCCAGCTGGCCGGGCCGACGTCGGGCCGCGGGCGGCCGGCACTCACCGCCGGCCTCTAGGACATGCAGCGTTCATGGCTTCCCCTCGGTCTCGCGGCATCGGTGGCGGGCTCATGCGGGACTGGGGGCATGCAGGTCGACGTCGCGGTCGGCCAGCCACGGGACGGGGTCAATCGGCGCTCCGTCGATGCGGACCTCGAAGTGCAGGTGGACGCCGGTGCTGTTGCCGGTGGAGCCCTGGTAGCCGAGCAGTGCCCCGGCGGGTACCCGCTGGCCGGGCGTGACGGTGTAGCCGGACAGGTGCGCGTACCGGGTGGTCACGCCGGCGCCGTGGTCGAGTTCGACGAGGTTGCCGTAACCGGCCAGGTTCAGGCTGCCGTCGCGGTCGCAGTAGGCGCTGCTGCACGCGGCGGTGATCACGGTGCCGCCTGCGGCCGCGTAGACGGCGGTGCCGCGGGGGCCGGCGATGTCGACGCCGGCGTGCAGGCTGCCCCAGCGGGGTCCATAGCCGGAGGTGAGGGCGCCGGTGCTGGGTCGGACCCACGATCCAGCTGGGACCGCCAGGCCGGGGCAAACACCGGCCGCCGCACCGCCGGGGTTGGCGGCCCTGGCTTGGGCGGCCGGCCACAGCATGGCGGTCAGCTCCCGGGCCAGCGGCTCCCAGCGGGCGTAGGCGCCCCCGTGGGCTGAGACCTGCACGGCCTGCGCTGCCCGGGTGAGCGGCATCGTCCGCCAGTTGGGCACCTCGAGCAGCCGGGCGTAGAAGGCCTCGGCGGCGTAGACGGGGTCCATCAGCTGGGCGACGGTGCCCCAGCCGGCGATCCAGCGCTGTTGAAAGGTGTTGACGCTGTCGTGATCGGAGCCCAGCCCGTCGTGCGCGTAGGTCAGGCTGGTGGCGGTCACCGCGGCCTGCTCCGCGGTCAGTTCCGGGCTGCTGCCGTCGTTGGCCAGCATCCGGATCCGCGACTCCTGGTAGGCGGTGGCCAGCGCCACGGTGGCCGCGTACGGCCCGAGTCCGCGTGCCGCGGCGACGTTCACGATGGTCTGCGCCTGCCCCATCTGGACGGCGTCCAGCGCGATGCCGGCGACGGTGGCGCCGGTACCACCGGTCGAGCAGGACGACGACGCCGTCTGCGTCGATGCCTCCGGAGCGGCGAGAACCGCGAGGGGGATCAGCAGCAGGGTCAGTGCGCCGACCAATGGGACGGCGACGGGAGCGGCAGCCTTCCACAGCCATCGTGTCGCGTACGCCTGCGCCAGTCCTTCTGCAGTCCCGCTCACGCCGGTCCTCCAGCGGTGAGGGCGTCGTTGGTGTAGGTCAGGCGCAGCTCGGGCTGGGTGAGGACTGTCTGCACCTTGAACGCGCGGTCGCCGACCAGCCACAGCGCCCGGCCCTTGCCGGCGAGAGCCCAGTCGGTGACCACCCGCTGCGCCACTGGCGTGAGGCCGAGCAGGGTGCCGAGTTCGTCCCCGACGGCCTGGTCCTGACCGTGCAAGACCCGGGTGTCGCACAGGTGCAGCAGGTCGCGGGCGATGGCGACCGCCTGGGAGGATGCGTCGCCGGCGGTGAGCATGTCCGAGGGCTTGTGGGCGAGCAGGATCTGCACGTCGGCGTCGCGGCGGGACAGCCGCAGGTTGGCGTCCAGGCTCTTCATCGCCTCCACGCCTAGGCGCATCTGCCGCCACGTCTCGTCGCGGACGACAATGCGCAGGTCGCCGGGGTCGGCGATCTCGCGCATCGCCTGACCCCAGGAGTTGAGGCAGGTCAGTGCGATGCCGACGGCCTGATCACCGAGCGGCTCCAGCCGAGACAGCGACAGCGACTGGATCGGCGCGCGCCAGTCGACGTCGATGCTGGTGTGGTCATCGAACAACCCGGCCAGGGAACCCTTGACCAGAGCGCCGAGGGCGTCACGCAGGATTCGGGTGGCGTCGAGGAAGTGCCGCCGGTCGGCGTACCGGCAGCCGGCGACCAACTCGTCGGGAGGCTCGTCGAGCGCCCGCCACAACTGCGGGATCGTGGGTTCGGTCAGCCGGGTTGCTGCGCTGCGGTAGCCGGTGAGCAGGCGCAGCGCCTCCCCGACGGCGGTCTCCTCCACCGGGCCGAACGGCACGTTCTGGGAGCCGACCAGGCCGCGCAGCAGCACGAGCCAGCGGGCGAAGATGATCGCCTCACGGCGGCGCGCCTCGGCGGCGTCCAGGTGCTCCCAGCGGTAGCCGAGGGGGCCGAAGGCCAATGGGTTGACCCGGGCGGGTAGGCCCGAGCCGATGACGAACGGCTCCACCCCCAGCTCGCGGCACAGCGGTTCGTACTCGTCCTTGGTGTCGCCCAGGATCAGGGTGCGGTAGCCGTAGCCGAGCATCCGCAGCGCGAACGCTTTGACGGTGGCGGACTTGCCGCGGCCGGGCTTGCCGAAGACGACGACGTTGGGATTGGTGACCGGGATGGCGTCGTCGGTGACCCAGCCGACCGGGTCGCAGTAGAACGTCCCTCCGGACAGCAGATCGATGCCCATCTGTGCGCCGGTGGGTGGCAAGCCGGGCGTGGGGATCAGCGGCCACGCCACCGGAGTCTGCTCCGACGTCATCCGCCACACCGACAGCGGCGCCGGTGTCGCGGCCCGGCCCCGGCCGCGGCCGCGGGGGCCGCGGCGGGGCACCAGGACGGGAAACGGCCCCCGCTCGCGGGGCGCCGCCGGTGCGGGGAGAGCGGTGGGCAGGCGGTGGCCGAAGTCATCGAGCAGGACGGCGACATCGCGCCCGCGGCGGGAATGGCGGCGAGTCATCGTCGTCCCCGCCGGTTCGGCAGGCCCACGCCGAGGGGAATGGCGGCGGCAGCGAAACCAGCATCCTGCGCCAGGTCCAGCCGCAGCGGCACGAATCCGGCGGCGCGAATGGAGGCGGACAACCTGCGGCCGTGCTCGGCCACCGGCCAGGACGCCGGCACGGTGACGCAGGCGGCGGCGGCAAGGCGAACCAGTGCCCGGCCGGTGGCCAATTTCTCGTCGGCGGCACCGATTCGCTCGGTCTGCCGGCGCTGGCGGGCCCGCTGCCGGAAGCCCATCCGGGCGCGCAGTTCATTGCCGGTGGTGGCGCTCATCTCCTCCCGGCCCACCATCCGGGTGGCCCGCTCCAGCGGCAGCGGGGCGAGGAACACCGTCAGGCAGCGGCGCTCTCCCGCCGTGGTCGGCACCAGAACCGGCGCCAGCGCGCCGAGCACCGCCCCCTGGTCGGGCAGCAGGATCGTGTCGGTGACCGACGCCCAGGCGTCGTGCACGTAGTGCCGTACCTCGGCTCGGGCCTGGGTGGGGCCTGCGGCGGCCATCGGCACCCCGGCGGCCAACCGCTGCCCGGACGCGGCGGCCAGGCCAGCAGCGACCAGCTGGCCGCGGTCGCCGGGAGCGAAGCCGGTACGCACAGCGGCGGCCAGTGCAGAGGAGTCCAGCCAGGACACCGCGGTGCAGCCGACCGGGCCGCGCAGTGCGGCCTCGACCTCGGCCATCACTCCGTGCAGCACTCGGGCGCGGCCGTCCACGCCGCCGCCGGCTTCTTTCGCGGCGCGAGCGATCCGGCTTTCGCCGGCGACAACGGTGACGAAGGCCTCGGTGCGCACTGCCGCCGGGGTCAGCATCGCGCCCAGCAGCGCGTTCACACGTGTGGCCAATGTCGGCGCCTCGCCGCGGGTGTGCGCGCGTTCCCAGGCAGCGCGCTCAGCGCCGTCGTCGGGCACGCTCCGCACGTGCACGGCGAGGAGGTCGACGAGTTCGGTGCGGGCGGTCAGCTCGCAAAGCTCGGCCAGCCCGGCGCCCATCCGGTCCCGCTCACCCGGCTCGGCCAGCCCGATGCCCGGATGAGTGATTCGGGCGACCGCGGCCCAGGTGCGTGCCGTGCAGTCCTGCACGATCACCGGGCGGTCGAACGACTGCCCGAAGGGCGGCCCGTCATGGGTACGGATGCCGGCCAGTACCCCGGGCAGATCCGCCTCGGCCACGTCGTCGGCGGTTCCCGCGGCAGCGCGTGAGCCGAATGCCGTCCATCCCATGAGGACTCCGATCGCGTGCAGAAGCAGGTCGGTGAACCAGCGGCCGGCCGCGCGGCCCCGGACGGGCACCAGCAGCACCGCGGCCAGCAGCGCCCACACCGGCAGCCAGCCGAAGAAGAGCCCCCAGGCCTGGGCGTTCAGCGCCAGCAGCGCCGGCATTCCGGAGAGCGCCACCAGGGCCAGTTGGGCGCCGGTCATCCCGAGGAACCAGCCCGAGACGTCGCGGGAGTAGTCGCCGTAGCGGTGGACGCTCACCGCGCACCTCCATCGGCAGGCCCGTCGTCTCGACGAGGTGGCCGGGGAGCCGGAGGGGCAGCATCACCCCGGTCGGCCGGGCTGTCGTTTCGTTCGATGCCCGTCGACCCGTAGGCGGCCCGACCTGCGGCACCCGGCGGCAGGTCGCCGTCCTCCGTTCGCGCTGAGCGACCCGTTCCCACCGAGCCGGGCACTGCTCCGCCGTGTCCGTTGAAACCGGTAGCAGCCGGGCCGGGTACCGGCGATCCGTAGTAGTGCGCGGAGTGCCCGATCCCGGCGCCGGAGAGCACGTCAGCTGCCGAGGCGGCAACCCCCGCGGCCAGCCGGCCCGCCTGGGCGGTGCCAACCGTGAGTCCGTGCAGCACGCCGGCGAACCGGCCTTGCGTAGCGGAGTCCGCGGTCGACTCACCCTGCGCTCGGTCCCCGGCCAGCTGGGCTGCGGCACCCGAGGCGGCCACCCCACCGGAGGCCGCGACGGCCGCGGCCCCCGCGGCCCGTCCACCACCCCGGCCACCGAGATTGCCCAGCGCGCCCATCACGCCGCCGGAGGCGGCCAGCGAGGAACGAAGCGACGCGCCGCTGGATGTTCCCGGGTCTACGAAGGCCAGCAGCCGGAACAACGCCAGCGGACAGATCGCGGCGAGCAGGATCAGCAGACAGCCGACCACCGCCATGCCGACCGCTTGCTCGGTGCTCGTCTCCTCGGCTCCGGTGACGATGCCCTCGGTGATGGTGACTCCGACCCCGAGGACGAGCACGGCCACCGGAGCGACCAGCAGCGCGGCCAGGAACCAGCGCAGGCTGCGCCAGAACCAAGAGCTCGACGTCTGCGCCAGCAGCCCGCCGGCCGAGATCGCCGACGTTGCCGCCAGCACGATCAACGCCGCCTCGCGGACCAGCATCAGCAGCAGGAAGCCGACGCTGGCCGGCACCAGCAGGAAGATCGAGCAGACGCCCAGGACGGTGGCGACCGCGCCGTCGACCAGGTCACGGCCCACGCTGATCGACAGGTCGAATGAAGCCATGTCATCGATGCCCAGCAGGCTGCGCAGCAGGGCGGTGGTGAGTCCGGAGACGCCGGTGACCAGCAGTGCGGCCACGCTGACGTAGCCAGCCCATACCAGCCCGAACTGCAGCAGACCGACCAACAGCCGCCCCAGGGTCTGCCCGTCCCGGCGCACCACCGCGACGCCCAGCTGCACCAGCGCCATCAGCGCGGCCACGGTGGCGCCGATGCCGAAGGTCACCGGATACACCGCTGCCAGCGGTCCGTCGGCGGACAGGTCCGGTGTGGCCAGGGCGTCGATCACCGAGAAGGCCAGGCCCAGTAGCCACAGGCCGGCGCCCCATAGCGAGAGCATGGCGTTGACCCACACGTCGGCGACCACGGCACCGGCGGCCTCGCCGAGCACGCAGAACGGATTGAGCGGCAGACACGACAGCACCCCGTCGTCACCGGCCGGCTCGGCCGGGAACGCCAGCACCGTCGAGTCGGCAGACGCCGAAGAGGCCATCGCCACCCAAGCCAGCGCACTCAGGATGAAGACAACGACCAGCACACGCGGCGGCATCGGCCCGCCGCGCCCTCCGAGCGAGGGCCTAGACATAGCGCAGCTCCCGGTAGCCGGCCGCGACCGCGGCCTCGGTTCCCGGCCAGACCGAGGGCGCCGGGGCTGGTTCCGGCCCGGGTCCGATCAGCCAGCGGTCGCCGGTCCACTGCATGCGCTGGCAGTCGGCGATCGCGATCCGAGAGGTCTGCTCCACGGTGACCGTGAACTCGAAGTCCACGCACACCACCGCGAAGTCCGGTCCCACCGTGCCCTTGACCAGCCCCATCAGCGGGCGGACGACGATGGCCAGCTGCGGCGACCCGGCGCTCGACAGACCGGCGGCCGATAACAGCCGCGCCATCCCGTCCACCCCGGACCACGTCTCGGGGGTGGGGCCGCCCGGTGCGGCCCACTCTGCGATGACCTGACGCACGCCGTCGACCGATCCGCTCTCCATCGCGGTCACATCGATCGCCGCCAGCTGGGCCATCGCTCCCTCGGGAGTGCGGGGAAAGCCGGTGGGCACCTCTGCCGGACCGATGCCGGTGGGCCGTGGCAGCTCGATCACGCCGGCTGCCTCGGTCGCCAGCGGGCCGGGCAGCGCGGCCTCCGGCTCGGCGGGCGGCATGGGAGCGGCGGCCAGCGCATCCTGCCGAGACATGTCCGTTGCCGGAGCGGCGACCCGTGGTCCGGCCCCGGCAGGGGCAGGGTCGTCGTCGGCGAACGTTGTGATGACGGCGAGGACCAGTCCGGCCAGCACCGCCAGCGCCACCAGGGCGCTGACCACGAGAAGCGTCAGCAGCCGAGCCGGACCCCACTCCGCCGCACCGCTCGCCTGGTGCCTCTGACGGCGGCCCATCAGGTGCACCCGCTGCCGGTGATCGAGCCGAGGATCGTCAGGATCACCGTGTAGGTAATGGCCACCATCACCACCACCGCGACACCCATCGCCCCGTACCGGGAGGCGTGCGGATGGGAGAAGATCCGCCCCACCAGGATCGAGCCGAGCGACATCACCGCGCCGATGCCGATCAGCGCCAGCACGCCCCACTTCACCCAGGCGGTCACGTCGTCGGCGAAGGCCTGCATCCCCGGCGGCGCCTCCGGGCAGACCGCCGCGGTGATCTCCACCGGCGCCGCCGTCGCCGGCCCGGCGCCCAGCACCAGCATCCCGGCGAGCATGAGCACGACGGCAAACGCTGCCCGCACCGCCGCAGGCGCGGTCCCGCGTCCGCTCCTCATCGGCTTCCCTTCGGGCCGTTCCGGGACTGGGCTGCTCGGCGCCAATGGCGAGGCTGCGGTTCCGCGGCCGGCACCAGGAGCGCGGCCATGGCGCGGCCAGCGGCCGCCACCGGCTTCGGCAGCTGGTCGCCGGTGAGACCGGCGGTCTCCAGTCGGCGGTCGAGCGGAACCTGGACCACTCGCCCCCGCGACCGCAGCTCACGCAGTCGTGGTCCGCAGCTGGCCTCAACCGCCCGCGGCCATCGCGCCGGGCCGACCGCGGCGACCACCGGCTCGCCGTCGGCGGCGGCCAGCACGTGCTCGGTCTGACGGACCGCGGGAACCGTCACCCGGGTGACGACGACGTTCGCGCCCTGGGTGAGGTATCCGGGTGTGTCGAGCAGCGCGGTGGTCAGCGACCAGCCCGCATCGACCACCAGCAGCCGATGGGTGTCGTCGGTCTCCGGTGGCGGCGGGAGCTCGCCGTCGCCTGGGCGGGCGAGGCGGACCACGTCGAGTCGGCCGCGCCGGCCGCGTCGCCAGCCGACGCCGTCCGTGCCCAGTTCGATGGTCGAGGCCGTCGTCAGCCCCGACCGGACCGGTTCGGCGTAGTCGATCAGCTGGACCTGCCGGCTCTCCGCCAGCACTTCGGCGACCGCCAACGCGACCGTCGAAGCGCCGGCCCCGGCGTGACCGGCCACGACCAGGACGACGGGACCGCCGGCATCTGCTGCCACCCAAGGACGCGGACCGGCAGCTGACCGGTAGGTGCGGCCGGCGACCGCAGCGCCGGACGCCTGGCCTGTGCAGGCGACATCGTCACCGCTGACCTCGTCGAAGATCCCCGCGCGGATCGCGATCACGGCCGCGCGCAGCGCCTCGACCGTCATCGGTCGGTCCTCAGAAGGACGCACGTCGTTGGCGATCGCCAACGACGTCGACGACAGGTCACGGCTCGTTCGGCCGCTCCTCGATCCCCGACGCGGGGCTGCGGTCTGCATGCGCCGACCGTTGCGCTCCAACCTCCTGTAGTTCTCCAGTCAGCTACAGCACAAAGGTCTCCTGGCGAGGGCAGGCATGCGGCGCGCAGCGGTGGTGACGGTGGGCTGACCGCTGGCGAACTACTGGAGGATTACGGGAGAACCGACGCCGCGTACCGTCCGAACTGCGCGCTCCGGTTCCGGTCAGGGCCGCTGGGCGAGCGTGGCCAGCAGGCGATTGTGGGTGTCAAGCCAATTGCGCAGCTGCGGGTGGACGAATCCGACGACGTCGAGAATGTCGGTGTAGCGGTCGCCCAGCGGCTCGGTCAGCAGGGACTCGTGGTGGGCCACGCGGTTGCGCAGGACGTGCAACCGGGCGACCGGAGCCTCCAGCAGGCGCCGATCGGATCCGGGCAGGTAAGGGAAGGCGGGTCGCAGCGCCGGCCAGAGGGAGGCGGTGTAGCGGCGGGCGAGCAGGAACCGCCAAAATCCGAACCCCAGTTCGGCGACGACCTTGCCGGGCAGCAGCGGGGCGTCGGCCCGCTGCAGCCGCTGCCTGGCTCGGCTGATGTCGTCGCGGGCGTGCTGGGAGAGCTCTCGGGCGGGGTCGTCGTACCACTGCCCGGCCCTGTCCAGCCGCTGATGACGAGCGGTCAGAGCGTCGTGCAGGGCGTTGCGCAGCACGACCTCGACGTGGCCGAGGACCTCCCACAGCGCACCGGCGACCGCCGCGTTCCACAGGTAGAGCTTGACCGCACGGTCCAGGTCCCCACCGGTGGCGCGCACGTAGGTGGCCAGACGGGGCGCGGACAGGTGGCGTTCGACGAGCAGCGCGGTCGCTGAGGGCTGGTCGGTCGCATCCGACGATTGCCCATCTCCGGGTGGAGGCGTGGACATGTCAGACCCGTCCCCGTAGACTCGACGGCGAAGACCCCGGAACGATCCCTGGCCTCGGCCACATCGCCGGGGTTTTGTTCTGCTCGGGAGCGGAGCGTGCCGTTCCGAAGTCGGCGGACGCAGTCATGTGTGACCGGTCTGCCGGGGAGCGCCGACAGCGCGGCGCGGAATTCCGTGCTTGTCGAGTACACGGCGGACCGCCGTCGGGGAACGGTCGATCAGCTCGGCGATCTGCCGCAGCGAGCGGCCGGCGGAATACTCCGCGACGACGAACGCCTCCAGCTGTGCCTGCAGCCGCTGGCCGGGCACGGTGCCGGTGCGGGCGGTCCCGGCGAACGCGGGCAGCGGGCGCAGCTGCGGCCGGGGCGGGTACGGCATGGCTGGTGGGACACCTCCCTCGTTGTGTGCGCCTCTTGCGGCCTGTCCTCACGAGGCCCGGTCGAGGAAATGCCGGCGGGCGCGGTTGATGGTCTCCGCGGTGCTCATGGGCAGGTCCATCTCGTCCTCGCCGTCGTGGATTGCCACGATGCGCGCGACGTAGGTCTCGGCTTCGGCGCGGCTGCCCTCGAGGTAGGCGACCCACATCGCGTCGAGAAGCACCTGCTCGTCGTCCGGCGCGACGAGCAGGGCGGTGGCCGCGGCGGTGCGGGCCGAAGTCAGGTCGTCGTCGGCGAGGGCGGCGGTGACGACCTGGTGGGCGACGTCGCAGATGGCCGCGGTGAGCGTGAGATCCAGTCCGTCCAGCCACTCGTAGCCAGCTGGGCGCTGGGCGAACGGCGGCCCGGACACCAGCTCGAGTGCGGCCAGCAGATCGGGCAAGCCGTCGTCGCCGCGGACGGCGGCACGGGCCCGCAGCTGGCGGAACAGGTCGGCATCGACGAGCACGCCGGTCAACGTGTACCGGCCGCGATAGCCGGAGCTCAGATGCTTCTCCCCGGTCGCCGGGTCGTCGCCGAGCCAGGCTCGGGCACCGGCGGTCATCCGGTGCACGTAGGCGCGGACACTGACCGGGTCGGTCTTGCCGCCGCGGGCCGGTTGCAAAGCGGTGGCGGCCTCGTCGGCGGTGGCGCCGTGGGAGCGGGTGGCCAGATAGGCGACCACCTCTTCGTAGCGCCGCCGCCGCCCGGACCTGGCGACGGCGTGCTCGTCGCCGTGCGCGCGCAGGGTGACCGGTCCAAGCAGGCTCAGCCGTGGCCGGGCGCAATCCGGTGACCACCAATCCGCCACGTCACGGTCAAGTTGCTCGAGGTCGTCCTCGATCCGCTGACGCAGCTCGGTCGGGCGCGACTCGCCTGGCGTCTTCTGACCGTTGTTGCCATCCGCAGCCTTGAGACGGTCCTCCGGCGGCACCGGCCCGAGTGCAGCGCCAACAGCAGAAGGCCGGCGGGCTCGCCGTGCCGGAGGCACGCGGTCCGGAGCGTCGCCGGGCTCCTTCCCCGCCGCGTCATCGAGCAGCGCGCCGGCGGCGTCGGTGTGGATCTGCCACGGCCGGTTTCCGTCGGATGCGGGGATGGCGTCGTCCATCGCATCGCGCTCGAAGGCCAGCAGGGTGGCGATGTCGTAACCCTGCTGGGCGCTCAGCGCTGGGGCCGGGAGTGACAGTCCGAGTGCCGGGACGAGCAGCGAACCGTCGTCGGTCAGCGTGAGCAGCCACTCGTCACTGACCTGGGGCGACTCAACACCAAGCACCAAGGCGACCGCCGCACGCCGCTCGCGGGCTCGCAGGACGGCGGCGGTCTCGGCCAGCTCACCGCCGTCCTGCGGCTGATGAGTAGTGAGGACGATCTGAGGCATCCAGCCGTCGCCGGCTCCGGCGCGCAGTCGCCCGTCCAGCACGTCATCGGTGTCCCGGTCGATGGCTTCCCGCAGGGCGGTGTGCAGCGCGGGGTCGGCGGCAGTGCCCACGGGATGGATGCGGTGCGGCGCCAGGTCGACCAGCTCCTCGCCAAAGCCGACGGTGGTGACGGTGAGCAAGTCCGACCAGCTGTTGACGGCCAGTTCCGCAGCCAGGTGCCGGACGAAGTCCTCACATCGCTCGGCCGGCCCACTGACGTGGAGCGTGCCGATGCGTTCCAGATCCAGCAGCCATCGATCTGTGCCGTCGGTGCCGATAGTGACCAGGGTCGGATAGGGGGCCAGACGTGCCCGGGCCACCTCGGGAGCGACGCTGATGTCCTGATCGAGCTGCACCGACCACCACAGGCCGGTGTCGTCGGCGGTCCATGGTTCGGGCGGGGGACGGTCGGCAGGGGCGTCCAAAAGAAGCTTCAGGCGGCCGCCATCCAGCCGGGCGGCGACGACGTCCGGTAAACGTCCGTCGGGGTACTCCGATAGCCGCACAGCCAAGCTGCGAAGGGCGCGGTCAAGCGCGGCGTAGTCAGCCGTGCCCGCGTCAGCTGCCGCAGTCACGGCCGTCTGCGTGGCCGACAGCGCATGCGGCACCGGGGCCAGCCGTCGGCCGGGGCGCCGGCGGCGCTGTCGCTGCCGGCGATGGGCGAGCCACGTCGCGCCCACGCCAGCGGCCAGCAGCGCGCCGCTGCCGGCGAGGACAACCGCCAGCTCCGACGGGAACTGGTCGGCATCGGAATCGGCATCACGGCTGTCGGTGTCGACTGCCGTTTGCTCCTGCTCGTCGGACGGACTCTCCGATGTCGAGGCCGGTGGTGTCGGCGGGGGCCCAGTCGGCGGGGGTGCCTCAGCCTCATGCGGCGGGAGCGGCGACGGCGGCGCGTCCTCGGCCGGTGATTCCGAAGCGGCCGGCGGAGGCGTCGGGCCGGAGTTTTCCGGGCCGGCGGACGGGAGGTCGAGGACCTGCCCGGGTCGGATCAAGTCGGGGTCGGTGAACCGGCCGCCGCCGGGAAGCGGTTCGCCGGCGTTCAGGTCGAAGATCGGCTGCCAGTGCTCCAGGCCATGCAGCGCGGCGATGTCGGCGAGGGTGTCGCCGGACCGCACCGTCACCTCGCCGGCGGCCACTCCCTGCTCCGGAAGCGTCGCGTCGGATGGGAGGACCAGGACCCAGCCGGGGCGGATCATTCCCGGGTCGGTGAGGACGGCGCCGTCGGGCTGGGGCCGGCCGCGGTTGAGCTCGAGGATCTCCTCGAACCGCGTCCAGTCCCCAAGGAAGCGGGCGGCGATACGGCCGAGGGTGTCGCGCGGCTGCACCGTGTAGGTGGGGCCGTTCGCGGCAGGCTCGGCCGGCGCGGCAGGCTCGGCATCCGGTGCGGTGGAAGGTATCGGTGGCGGCTCGTCGGTCGGCTGCTCCGCGACCACGGGCGGTCCGGCGAGCGCCGGGGCGGCGAACAGGGGCGCGCCCCCGACGCCGACGACGGCGGCAACGAGCAGCCCGGCCAGCTGCTGCGGTGCCGCCAAGCCGGGCAGCCGCAGCGGTGGGAGACCGCGCAACTGGGCGGCGAGCTCGACGGCCACCGACAAGGCGAACACCGCCCACGCGGCCCAGCCGATCACCACGAGCAGGCCAAGGAAGACTGCACCGCTGTCCGGCCCACTTAACGCGCCCGTGACCTGCGCCCCGGAGGGCAGCTCATCGGGTAGGTAGGCGCTGCCGAGCCGCCACAGCCCGATCGGAACGCCGGCGACCGCAGCAACCAAGGCGAGCAATGCGAGCAGTCGACGTAGCACGTCCAGCGCCCGCGGCGTAGTGGTCATGGCTCCGCTCCCGCGTCCTGGTCGGTAATGAGGTCGGCGGTCCCGGAGCCCTCCACGGTCATGGTCTGGATGCCAATGAGGCCGAGGAAGGCGGTGGGCTCGGTGATCGTCGTGGTCACCGTCAGGGTGTCGCCGTCCACAACCGTCACCGCGCCCTGCACGCCGTTGCGGTCGAGATAGTCCTGGGCGGCGGCGACCGCGGCCGCCGGGTCCACCCGCACCTGCCCGGCGAGAGCGGCGGAGACGTCGAGGGCTTGGCCACCCGCGCGGGCGGCTTCGTCGGCGACGGCGTTGGCGCGCTGGGTGGCGGCCACCTTGGCGCCGCCGTCGACGGCCAGGCCGATGATGAGCAGCAGGCCGGGGACAAGGACGGCGAGGAAGACACCAAGCGCCCCGCGCTCGGCATCCTGGTCTCGAAGGCGCTGTCCGTGGGTCATCGTTCGCGGTAGGCGTCGACGGGGCTGGTGAAGGTCGCATCAACGGTCACAGAACCCGGTAGGCCGGGTGCCAGAAGGTCGGCCATGCCGACGACGCACGTGATCGACACGGTGACGTCGCCGGGCTGGCCGGGTGGCGCCTGGAAGCCGCCGGTGTCGACGTCGATCGTGGTGCTCTGACACCGCAGGTCCTGGGCGGTCAGGGTCCGCTGCGCCTGCGCGCTGGCCAGCATCGTGGCGGTGGCGGGATCGCGGGCGAGGGAGGCTTCCCGGGCGGCCGCGCGAGCGGCCTCGGCGACGGCGCCCTCGGCGATCTGGGTGCGTCCGGCGACGACGGCGAAGGACAGCAGCAGGAGCAGCGCCGGGGCCAGCAGTGTTAGTTCGACCGACACCGAACCCCGCTCCACTGCCCGGCGGTTCATGGGGTGGGCCGTTCCACGGGGCCGACGGCGCTCTGGGTGACCGACCAGCCGGACAGGCCGGGGAAGAGACTGATGGAGGTGCCGGTCACGGTCACCTCGATGCTGGTCGGTGAGCCGGCCACGGTGACGGTCCGGCCGGTGAGCAGGTCGGAGGCGGTCTGGTCGAGGAAGCCCTCGGCCGCCGATTCGGCGCGCGCGGTCGAGGCAGGCTGCACCCGGCCCTCGCGGGCGCCTTCCTGAGCAGCGCCGAGGGCGACCGAGCGGGCGTGGAACCACAGGGCCGCCTGGATCAGCGTCATGACCAGCAGGAGCACGACGGGGAACGTGACTGCCAGCTCAACCGACGCCGCGCCGCGCTCCCCCGACAGCCGTCGACCCACCACGCCGCTGGTCCGGCGGCCAGAGGCATGACACAGCCGGGACAGCGGTGTGGGGCCGTGGGGGCTGGCGGAGCGGGCCACGGGGTGGCTACTGGATCTGGGCCGAGCGGGAGGTGACAGCGTTGGCGATGATCGCGACCAGCGCGACGGCGATGCCGATCAGCGCCACCGTGATGATCACCTGCTCCACCGACAGCGAGCCCCGCTCCGGCTCGTCGCGGAGATCGCGGAGCCGCTCGCGCAGGTCTGAGCCCAGGGCCATCAGGGTGGTGATCAGGGGCATCATGGGACTTCCTCAGAGGTCGGTGTTCTGGGTCAGGTCAGGTGGCCATGAGTCGGGCCAGGGCCGGGTAGAGAAACAGCAGCAGGAAGGCGATCGACAGCAGGGCGACGGGAGCGGTGAGCTTCTCGCTGGCGGTGTTGGCTGCCGCCTCCTCCTCGGCCAGCAGCTGCACCCGCAGCGACTGGGCGCGGGCCCGGAGCGTCGGGGCGATCGAGGCGCCCTCGACGGCGGCGACCGCGGCGATGTCGGCGACGTCGGCCAGCTCGCCGACCCCGGTGTCGGCGGCCAACCGGCGCAGCCCATCCCACGGCGGCTCCCCGGCCAGCCGGGCGGCGACCAGCGCGTCGGTGATCCGCTGAAACACCCACCCGTCGCCGAGCGCGGCGGCTCGTTCCAGGGCGATGGTGGGACCCTCGCTGGCGTCGCGGCGCAGGCTGACCAGGTCCAGATAGGAGCACAGCGCCCGGCGCACCTGTGAGCGAGCCTCGGCGGCCTGATCGCGCACGACGAGGTCGACGACGAAGAAGAGGACGACGGCCAGCGCCAGCGATCCGACCACCGGTATGACCACTGGCATGCGGACGCCGACCGTCCCGAGCACGGCGGTGAGCAGCGGCACGAAGCCCGCGCCGAATGCGGCCAGGCCCACCTTTCGTGCGGCGTAGCCCTCCGGCGTCCAGCCGATCAAGCGCAACGCCTGGGACGGCGCCCGCCGCCCCGTCGCCGGCAACCGGTCAGCGGCCCAGGTGCCGGCGCGGCCGGCCGCCCGTGCCCACCGGTCACTCGCCGCCGGAACCGGTCCGACCAGTGTGGGTACCGCGCGCCCGTCCAGGCGGACCAACGCATCGGCCAGCTGCGGCTGTTCGACCACGAATGCGGCGCGTAGCAGCAGGAACACCCCGAGCCCGACGATCGCGCCGGAGCCGATCAGCAACGCCTGGGTGCCGCTCACCGGGCAGGCACCTCCTCCGGCTCGAGACTGTTCCGCCGGCCGCCGTCGCGATCGACCAGGAATCGGGTCGACGGCACGGCCACGGTGAGCCGGCGCATCCACAGCAGGCAGGCGACCATCAACCCGGCGATGGCCGCCAGCACCAGCTGCCCCAACCCGGTGCCGTAGGGCGCCAGGTAGTCGCCGTTCAGCGCCGCCAGGCCGGCCGCCGCAACGGTGATCAGCAGCAGCCAGCGGGCATTCGCGCGAGGTTTGGCGCGGTCGGCCTCGACCTTGCGGCGCATGGTGACCTCTTCGCTCAGGCTTCCCGCCAGCTCGGTCAGCACCCGCGCCAGGCCTGGCCCGCGCAGTTCCGCACCGAGCAGCAGGGCGCCGACGACCAGGTCCCCGGCGGCGTCGTCGAGATCGTCGGCAAAGGCCAGCAGCGCCCGCGACGTCGGCCAGCGCGCCTGCAGCCGCGCCGCCAGCGTGTCCACCTCCACCTGGATCGGCGCGGGTGCGGTACGGGCTGAGCGGATCAGCGTCTGCTCCAGGCCCCCACCCGCGGCCAGTACGTCGGAGGTGCGACGCACCCACTCCTGCAACGCCTCCAGCCGCTCCACCGCGGCGTTGCCGGCGGCGAACTGCGCCAACAGCCACGGCACGCCGACCACCGCCAGGCCGACCAGCACCCCGCCCACCGGCCAGCCCGAGGCCAGCCACACGGCGGCCGCTGCCACGGCGGCGGCCGCCCACAGCGCCCGCTGTCGCCGTGCCGCCGGCCGGTCGCCCTGCGCCATCGGAGGCGGCTTGCGCCGCGGCCGAGCCGGCGGTTCCGGGGCGGTGAGCGCGTACGCCGACAGCAGCAGGCCGGCGACCAAGAGCGCTCCGCACACGCCGGCCAGCAGACCTGCGCCGCTCATCGTCGTCCCCCGATCGTGCCGGCCCAAGGCCCCTGGTCGACGCGCAACCAGCCGGGGTCGAAGCCGACCCGGACGTAGTCGGGGAGGTCGACCGGATCGTGCTCGGGAACCGCCCGACCGTCGGGTCCCGGAGCGAAAACCTCGGTTACCGCCGGGCGACCGCCCTCGCCGATGCCGTTGCACTCGACGACCTGGCTGACGAACCGCTGCCGCTCACCCCCGATCCACCGTTCGTCGACGGTGGTGATGTGCACGACCAGGTCGATCGCTGACGCGCACGACCGGTAGGCGTGTTCCGGGGTGACCGCAACGCGCCCGCGCATGCACAAGTTGGCCAGCCGCTCGAACGCGTGGTGTGCCGAGCGGGCATGCAGCGTGCAGCACGACCCGCCCTCGCCGGCCTCCATCACCTCGATGAGGGGCCAGGCCTCCTCACCGCGGACCTCTCCCAGCCACACCCGGGACACGTTCATCACCAGCGCCTGCTCGACCAGCTCGGTCAGCGTCACCTCGCCGAGGCGGCGGCCGTCCGGGCCCCGTTCGCCGGTGCCCTCCCGGGCCTCGAACGGCACCACCCGGGGGTGCCGGTCGGGGAGCTCGTGCAGCAGCAGCTCGAAGTGCTTCTCGATCGTGGCCAGGTTCTCCTCGATCGGGAGCTCGTTGGCGAGCGCCCGCAGCATCAGCGTCTTGCCGGCGCCCTGCGCGCCGGTGACCACGATGTTCTTCCGCGCTCGCACCGCCGCCCGGAGGAACTCCGCCAGCGGCCGGTCGATCGCGCGCAGGCCGACCAGGTCGTTGAGGTCGACGTTGCGGATCCGGTGGCGGCGGATCACCAACTGCGGACGCGGAACGGTCTCGATCACCGCCGCCAACCGCGACCCGTCCGGCAGCCGCATGGTCAGCAGCGGACTCGCTGTGGTGAGTGTCCGCTCGGCGCGGCCCAGCCGGGCGGCGATGTGCTGCAGCTGTCGCACGAGGTCCTCGTCCGAGTCCGCGATCGGGTCGACCCGGATGTCGCGGCCGTCGGCGTAGCCGATCCACACGTTGTCGTGCCCGTGCGCCTCGATGTTCTCCACCAGCGGGTCGTCGACGTAGGGCTGCAGCCGGCCGAGCCCGAACTGTGCAGCGAAGACCGCCTCGGCGATCGCCCGTTCGTCCTCCGGGGTGGGCACCGCTTGCCCCGCGCGCATCCGCTCGCGCACCAGCTCATCGACGCCGTCCTGGACGAGGGTGCGAGCCAGCTCCTGCTGCGCCACCGCACTGAGTGTCGGGCGGCGCTTGAGCTCTGCGGCCAGCGCCGTCGCCGTCGCTTCGTGCAGTCGGCGCACCAGCGCCCAGTCCACCGAGGCCGGTGACGCGTCACGTCGGCGAGGCACGGCCCCGGCGCCGAAGTGGTCGGTGGCGAGGTCAGCGGACACGGCCGCCCCCGATAGTGGTCGCTGTCGAAGGAACGGGCGCCGGCGGTGGTGCCAACCGGGATTCGTGCGCCGCGGCGAACTCGACCAAGCAGGTCGCGACCGTCCGCGCAGCCCGCAGCAGCGCTGACTGAGCGAACAGCCGACCGGCCGGCGCACCATCACTGAGTACCGACGCCGCCTTGGCATCGCGCGGCAGCGACCCGATGACCTGAACGCCGAGCGCCTCGCCGATCTCCCGCTCGCCGTACGGCTCACCCGGCCCGACTACCAGCGTGGCCACCCTGCCGACGTGGCCGTCCCCTCCGCGGAGCTCGGCTATCGCCTGCGTCGCGGCACGTACGGAACGCAGCGTCGAGCCGGTCACCAAGACCACGGCGGCAGCCCGCCGCACGACGGCGGCCGGGAAGTGCTCGGCGCGCAACCGACCGCAGTCGGCGATCACGTCAACCGCGCCGTCCTCCACCGACGCCAACGTGGCGCCCAGTCGATCCCAGTCCACGTGTCGGGCGCCGGCAGGATCGGCCAGGCCGGGTAGGAGCCGCGCCCGCCCCTCGGAGTCGAGCCGCAGCAGTTGGCTGTCCAGGTGTCGTGCCAGCCCGCCCCGCCGCGCCGCGAGCTCCACGTCGGCCAGCCCGCCAGCGGACAACTCACCTCGGCCGTATCCCGCCAGCACGTCCCCGCCCGCCGGGTCCAGTTCGGCCAGTACCACCGGCCGCGGCCAGGACAGCGCCAGCGCCAAGCCGCTGGTGGTCACCCCGGGCGCGCCCTTGGTCGAGCACAGCGCGATCAACACGGCAGCCGCCTACTCGCCGGCGACCACGACGATGGCGACCAGTCCTGCAGCGGCGCGGGCGGCGACGTCCGGCCCGTCGGCCGCGGCGACGAGCACGTCGACCACTCGCAGACCGTCGGTTCCCGGCGGACCGGTCTGCACCACGGTCGCCTCCACCCCGCCTGGAGCCCCTGCCTCGGGCGCGACTGGAGCGCTGCCGGCGGCCACGGGCACCAGGAGAACGTCATCCCCGGGCCGCAGCGCGGTCGTCGGCAGCTGCACCGTCGACACGCCGACCCCGACCAGATGCTGGTCAGGGGCCGGGAGGCGCTGATCGGTCAGCGCGTCGCGGGTGAGGAGGGAACCCGACGTCAGGGTGGTCGCCGCCACCATGCCGATCACCTGGTCGCGGTCGCCGTACGGAATGGGCTGCAACGCCGGATCGGGCGAGATCCTCGCTTCCACCAGGTCGGCAGCGGTGATGGCCTGACCCCAGGGCACCTCCCGGGCGAGCGCGATGACCGGGGACGTCTGACCCAACGACGTCGCGAGGTAGGTAGCCCCCAGCGCTCCGAGGACCACCATGGTCACCGCCAGCGCCAGCAGCGCCGGACGGCGCCGGCGACGCGGCGGCGGCAGCACCGGTGCCCGGGAAAGCCCGGTGCCCGCCCCGAAGGGGGGCGCCGCGCTGGTCCCCGGCGGCTGGGTGCGAGTCATCAGCTACTCCGGTCCTGGTTGAGGACGTGCAGCTCACCGACGAACAATTCCGACGACGAGGACAGCTCCAGCGTCTCGGTTCCTGACAGCCCCCCGCCGGACCAGGTGACCGTCCACGTGCTCGTCGCGGTGATCGGCCACGGGCCACCGCCCGCCACGTGTCGGCTCGACGTCTGCGCGTAGACATGGCCGCAGTCCGGCGACTCACCCTGAACCCCGGGCGCGTACGGCGTCCCGGCGCCGCAGACAACCGTGGTGCCGTCCCCCATGTCCCAGGTGACGTGGCTGACTTGGCCCACGGCCGCAACCGTGACGCCACCGGCCGACACCGACTGCCGGGTCGGTCCGAGGAACTGCTCTCCGCGCTCGGTCCACATCCACACCGGCAGACCCACCAGACCACTGGTAGACCCGGGTGGCGGCGCCATCCGGATCTCTGGTGCACGCATGACGAGCAATGCGATCGCCTGCTCAGCCAAAACGCGCGGGTCCACCGGCGGGCCAGCGGGCGGAGCCGAGCCGTTCGGTACGAACACGAGCATCGTGGTGAGGCCCGAGCCGTCCACCCGTGGACAGACCTGCACGTACATCGCTCCGTCGGCCGGAGATCGTCCCTGCCACAGATGGCTCGTCGGTGCCGGCTGCGGCTGCGCCACCGTGTACGTGCACGGGTTCTGAGGTGAGGCCTCTCCGCCGGTCTCCTGTACTCCACCGGAGCTGACGCCGTCGACTACGGGAGCTGCGTCCGAAGCTTGACCGGGAGAAGTCGCCTCGACCAGGCAGACGCCGGTCTGCGCATCCTGCTTGGCGCACGCGGCGGGTGCTGCCACAGCGTTGCCCACCCCGCCAGGGGCCGCGAGCATCGCGGCCACCAGCAGGACCACGCCGACCGTCCTCAGCATGCTCGGTCCGTCAGCGGATCCAACTGGTTGACCAGCCACGGGGATCCGGGCTCGGCCTCGTAGCGGGTCACGGTGATGTCCCAGACGTAGCGAGACGGAGTCCCGGGTGGCACGACCTCGCCGGTCTCCACCCTCACCACGCGCGTGCTCTGGCTGTCGTAGCAGCCCGTGATCCTCACGGTCGGCCCGCCGGGAGCCGCCAGATCGACGTCGGTCACCTCCAGCTCGACTACGGTGTCGCCTTCCTGGCGGAGGCCGATCGTCGCGTAGTCCCGTACTGCCGTGACCGCGAGCAGCGCGGCGGGGTCGCCCGAGAACCGCCGGATCTCCGGTTCCCAGTCCCGGGCACCGGGGTCCTGCTTGGCCGCGTCTGTCACGCGCAGCATCTCGTTGACCACCGTGGTCGCGGCCTCTGCCGCCTCGTCTTCGGCGGTCGGCGCGTCGCTCGTCAGCGGAGAGGGCGACGGAGTCTGCGAAGACGAGGACGTCGTCGTACTCGGCGAGGAGTCCGGACTGGCGTCACTTGCCGCGCAGCCGGCGAGGGGCAGCAGCGACAGGAGTACGGCGACCGTCCACCGCCGTGTGGTCATCGCGACTGCCCTCGCCGGGGCCGCAGGCCACGCTTCGGCATGAGCATGACCCGGAAGCGGGCGGGCTGCAGGCACGCTGGCCGCTGTCACGCTCGACTCTGTCGTGCGGGCCATGGGCACCTCCCGGGCGGTGGTGGGGGAAATTACCACCGAGATCGCCCGAGGAGACAAGCCTTTCCTCCCGTAAGTCTCCTGTTCAGCCGCCAGGAGACGCCAAGGCCGCGTGGTCGCTGCGCGAACGACGGACGGCCGCCTCCACACGAGCGACGTCCACACCGAGGACTTTGGCGACGGCTGCGATCACCTTGGCTGAGTGATCCACACCGGGGCGACCGTCCTCCAGGCGCACGTAGGTCATGACTGACAGGCCGGGCGCAGTCACCTGGTTCGTGGCGAATCCGGCCGCCAGGCGGAGGGCGGCCAAGGGCGGGTCATCCGCATCGACGTCGAGCAGGTACAACGGGTCGACGCCCAGCGCAGCCGCCAGCCGCGGCACGAAGCGGGGTCGCGGGCGCTCAAGCCCGGTTTCCCAGACCCGGATGCGCGCCGGGCCGGAGAGCTCAAGCTTCATGGCCAGTTCTTCTCTGGTCAGCCCCACGGCCTCACGGGCAGCCTGCAAGCGGTCACCTCGAAGCAGTGGCCGCGCCATGGCAGCTCTCCCCCACATCACCCGTTCGGTGGACCCCGCCGGTGGCGCTGAACCCTAGCCGCAACCTCGACTCCGTCAGACGGGCCTCGTCGTGGCACGAGGCCACTTTCGTTGACCGGAGAACTACAGGAGCACTACCGGAGAACGCGCTCGGAGCGGAGCGGGTCGAGGTCATGCGGGCGGGACTGCGCGGCCGAGCTCGCTGCGCTGTCCGTGAGGGCGCCCCACCATTTGAGGAGCACCCGGGCAGTAGCTACTGGCCCCGTACACGAGGCTGAGCTCCGGTACTTCTCCAGGGATTCCCCAGTAGCCGAAGACCCATCCGAGGCGCCGGCCCATCTGATGACAGCGGGCCGGGCGGTGCTCCCGTTCACTGGAACGAGAGAACTTCTGGAGCCTCGTTCGCGACCGTTGGACGGCAGGCAGCAACCGCTCCAGCACGGTTCGAGCCCGTGGCTGCGGAGCGGGACAGTTCCGGAGGATAGCGACATGGGCGATGCGCAGCTGCTCCACGACTTGCTGGGCGCCGATTCCCTGCTGCTGACGCCGGAGGAGGCGGTGCGCCTGCTCCAGGGCGGCTGTGGGACGACCATCCGTCAAAGGCCTCCGGCACGGGCGGATGCCGGTGCTAAGGCGCTTCCGTTCCAGCCCGACGTCATCGCTGGTTGGGAGGGATTGCGGTGAACCTTGAGGACCTCAGGGCCAGCGGCTCCGCCGTTGTGACCATCGCGCAGGCGGCCTCGGTATTCGGTGTCGACGTCCGCACGGTGACCCGGGCCATCGAGAACGGCGAGCTGCCGGTGATCCGGTTGGGTCGACGAGTACTGATCCCACGCCTGCCCCTGTTGGCCGTCCTGGGCGTGGCAGTCGACGACGCTGTCGGAGGCTTGAACGACACCTCTGCTGGTAGCCGTTAGCCACGCACTCCACAACGACCCAGCTGATCGCTACGAGGACGCCCAGCGGCCCCGTACCGACAAGTCGCCGCCCAGCCGACAACGCGTCGTCTGGGTAGGGTTGGCATACCCGTGACTGAGCTGGCCGACCGGTCGGCAGTCGGGTCTGCGAAGGATCGCCGCGTGATACTCCGCGTGATACTGCCGCCCGCGCATTCGGGGGTATCTGGATGCAATTCTAGGTCGTCTCGGCGTCTCTAAAGAGGGCCAAAACGGTGACCAGGTGCCGACCGCGGCCACCGGCTCTTGTGCGCCGTCGCGGTCCGCTCAGCGGCGTGCGCTGAGTGTGGCGTCGGCCAGGCGTGCGGCCACCGCTTCGATGCGGGAGTGCTGCTCGATCCGGGCGACCAGTCGCTCCGGGATCGCCGTGGCGCCCGCCCACGCGCCGACGATGGAGCCGGCGATGGCCGCGATGGTGTCGGTGTCGCCGCCCATGCGGATCGCGAACAGGACGGCGGTCAGTGGGTCGTCGGGGTGGCGCGCGGCGGCGCACAGAGCGGCACCGACCGCCTCGTGCGCGGCAATCCCGTTGCCGGTCCGGCGTGCGGCCTCGGCCGGGTCGGAGGTGTCCAGGAGGGCGCCGGCCGCGGCGACGGCGGCGCGCAGCTCCGCGGTGGTCGCCGCCCGGCCGCAGTCCTGCAGCACGATCTCGGGGGTCACTTCCCCCCGGTTTGTGTCGTGCAGGCCGCTGTGCACCGCCACGGCGACCACCGCGGCTCCGTCCTGGCCGACCGGGTGGGCGTGGGTGATGGCCGCGCCGCGGCGGGCGACCTCGGCCACACGGGGCAGGCCGCCGGGAAGGGCGCCGGCCGGCGCGGCCCGCATCGCACCACCGTTGCCCAGCGACCCCTGCCCGCCGAAGGACCGTCCCGCCTCGGTGCGCCAGTCGGCACCGGAGAGCACGGTGGCGAAGATCCGCGGCGGGTTGGCCCCGTAGCCGCGCCACGGCTCCGCCTGCCATGCCTGCGCGAACGCTCCTGCGAGTCGGTCGTCGTCGACGTGGTTGCTGCCCGCCGAGTCGGCCAGGTGCTCGGCGAACGCCAGCTGCATGGCGGTGTCGTCGGTCCAGCACAGCACCTCGTCCGACTCCAGGAACCCGTGGAGCCGGCGCGGGTCGATGTCGGTGGAGCCCTCGAACGGGGCTCCGAGGGCGTCGCCGAGGGCGCCGCCGAGGAGCAGTCCGCGGATCCGGTCCAACCAGGCTTCTTCGTTGGGCTGCTCGGTCAGCTGTTCCTCCCGACGGTTGCGATTCGGGATAGCGGGCTCCCTCCTCCGCGGTGAGGACGGGCGGGCCGTCCACACCGCTGCACGATCAGCAGCCGGGCGGCGAGCTCGCCCGTTCCAGGGGTGGCGATTGCGGTCAGGTCGTGGGCTGCGCGGTGACGGCGCGGGGCCGGTAGTCGGCCGGGATCGGTCCGTTGGCGCGCTCGGATCGGGCAAGTGCATCGGCGTCGCAAACCGTGCAGCAGTGCGTGTCGGTCCACCCGACGACCGACAGCTGGGTGCCCCGCGAGTACTGGGTCAGCACCTGGGGGCGCACCACGAGGTCGTCGCCCCCGCAGGTGGCACAGCGCACCCGTTCGTCGCGCGGGAAGGTGCGCCCGCAGCGCTCGCAGTGCAGCTCGATGCCGCCGGCGCCGCGTCGGCCGACCAGTTCCTCGGTCTCGCCGCAGCGGGGGCACTCGAAGTGCAAGGGCATGGGATCAACCTCCTTCGAGGATGAGCGAACGCCGCGCTGGCAGCGACCCTCGCGACGAGTCCCATAATCTACCCTCACGTGAGGGTCGAGCAGCGCGTCCCCCGGGGTGCTCCCCCACCTGCGGGGCCCGATGGCTGTCGTGGCCTTCGCCGTGCAGATGGGCGGGACACCGACACCATCGTGGCGAGGGCGGATGGATCGCCGGCGCCGAGGTCCGGTCACTGCGGACTGCCCCTTCCTGATGGACGCGCCGGAAATGTCCGCCGCAGCCCACCGGCTGGGAACCGTCCAAGGATCAGGTACGTGGCCGCCACCGTGACCGTGCCGATCATGGCGCCCGCAAGGACGTCGTGCGGGTAGTGGACGCCCAGGGCCACGCGGCTGAGGGCCACCATGGCCGCCACCGGTAGGGCGAGGACCCACAGCCGGGGAGCCACCGCCACGGCTGCGACGGCCAGGCCCGCCGCCAGCGTGGCGTGGTTGCTGGGAAAGGACCAGTCACCGTCGGGAGGGCAGGTGACCAGGCTCCGCAGCGCCATCGCCCGGTGGCACGGGCGGGGCTGGTCGACGACGGTCTTCAGCAGCTCACTGACGAGGTAGGCCGACAGCGTGGCGGCGACCCCTGCGGCGACACGAACCCACGCACCTGATCCGGTGCGCCGGGTCGCTCCGCCGGCGATCAGCAGCACCAGCAGCGCGGGCACGCCCAGCTCACTCACCAGCTGCACCGTCGTCCGCCCCGCAGCCGGCCAGCCGGAGGTGTGGCTGACCACGGACCGCTGCACCATCACACTTGCCGCCGGAGCAGTCGCGAGCCAGAAAACGAGCGCGGCACCGGCGGCCGCGAGCCCCAGCAGTGCCCCCTGGCCCACGACCGAACGCGGGACGGGGCGAGCCAGGCGATCACCCGAGCCTGCATCGCTCACCGAAGCGGGCGGTGGCTGGAACTGCTCGCGGTCCCCAGCAGGTTGCTGTGGTCCAGCGCCGCCCGGTATGCCGCCTCCTCGGGGGACTGCAGCGTGCTGTGGGCGATGGGCATCCCGGGCAGCACGACCGTGGTCGGCACGCCTCGCTGCTCGTCGCTCCAGGTCCGGACGTCGGTGAGCAGGTCGACCAGGACCTCCAGGGGCTGTGACCGTTGACCGTGCAGGTCGGGGAGCAGCACGCCGCGGCCGCCGACGAGCGGTTTCTGCGGAAGGGGGCACATCGGACGCCGCCTTGCGGGGATGGTGGTTCAGGCGTGGGAAGGGGACGACGTCTCGAGGGCCGGCCCTGGGCCGGTCGCTTCCGGCACTTGGACGCTGATGCGGTTCCGGCCACGGCTCTTGGCCTCGTACAGGCCCCGGTCGGCCCGGGCGATCAGCGCCTGCGGCCCGTCCGTTTCCGCGCCGGCCACGCCGAGGGAGACCGTGAGGGCTCCGCCCGTGGCTGAGGTGACCGCCTGCCGGATCCGGTCGGCGACGACGACGGCTTCCCGGTGATCCGCGGTGAGCAGGACGGCGAACTCCTCGCCGCCGAGTCGGTAGATGCCGTCGCCGCGGCGGCAGACGCCGCGGATGGCGGCTGCGACGCGGACGAGAGCCTGGTCACCGGCGGGGTGGCCGTGCCGGTCGTTGTAGCGCTTGAAGTGGTCGATGTCGACCAGCAGCAGAGTGGCGGGCTCCGGATCGCAGCGGCGGCGCCGGCTGGTCGCCGTGCTGGACAGGCGGCCGGCGAGGTCGTCGTCGAACGCCCAGCGGTTTCCCAGACCGGTCAGGGCATCGGTGTGCCCGCGGTGCTCGAGCTCCGCGATGACGCGCTGCACGGCGCGGCCGTGGCGGACCTCCAGCACCAGGCTCACCAGTGCGACGGTGGCCGGCAGCGACAGGCGGAGAGGGACCTGCCGCTGCCGGGGGCGGTCACCACGACCGGTGCGGGCCCCCGGGCCCCCACCGGGACGGGCGGCGGCCACCACGAGCTGGCCGATGGCGAGCGCCGCCATGGGCCATCGCCCACCGACCAGCCGCGCGGTCGCGGTGCGGTTCACCGGCCCTGGGGGGCGACGGCACCGCGCGCGATGACCGAGGTCACGCGGGCCGTGAGGCCACTGCGGTTGAGGGCGATGGCTCTTCCCGTTGCCGTGCCGTGTTCGAGCGCCGTGCGCTGCGGCCGGTCGGGCCTCTCCTGCCGCATCCCGGGGAAGGCCCGAGTGATCAGGGGTGCCCCGGCGGCGTCGGCGATGGTGCGTGCCTGCGGGTGGGGCAGGCGGCTCACGTCGACGACCAGGTCCAGCCGTTCGGGACGGACCCCACCCGGTGCCGCGCCACCGGCCTCGGCGGTTCCGGTCGAGGAGGAGGCGACGGTCAGGGTGTGGCAGGTCGCGGGGCCCAGCAGGGTGCGGAGGATGCGCGCGGCGATCCGGCTGGAGCGGTTGAACTGGCGATAGATCCCGATGACTGCCTTGTCGGGCCGGACGTCCAGCGCGGTGAGCTGTTCGACCGCCTGATCGGCCAGGTCGTGGAGGGCTTGGATGTCCTCCGTTGCCAGAGCCGAGGCGTCGCCGGGTAGCTTCACGCCGGCACGCCGGGAGGCGTTTCCGCCGGCCGTTCGGATGATTCGCGTGGTCGGATCGAGTGGAATGGGTCGGCTCCGGTCTTGTCGGATGACGTGAATGGACAGGTGGGCGGCAGGACGTCCCTCAGGCCCCGACCGGTAGATCGGGCAGGTACGGCCAGATCTCCCGCGGGCTGGTGAAGCTCCGCGCCGGCAATTCTTCGAGCAGGATCAAGATGTCGGGGTCCGCGCCGTTGCGAGAGGCGACCTTCCGCATTTCCTCGGTGGTGATCGGGCCGCGGTCGAAGGCGTCCCCGACGAAGTCGAGGATCTGCATCCGGGTCAGTGCCATGGCTTCCTCCGATTGGCTGGTCGTTCAGTGAGCAGTCCGTGCGGTCACCGCACGGGGGCGGTACTCGGCGGGGATCGGCGCGTTGGCCCGCTCGGAGCGCAGCAGTGCGTCGGCGTCACAGGCGGTGCAGCAGTGGGTCTGCGTCCAGCCGACCACCGACAGCTGTGTTCCGCGGGAGTACTGCGTGAGCACCTGTGGTCGGAGGACCAGGTCGGTGCCGTGGCAGCTGGCACAGCGCAGCCGCTGGTCCCGGAGGAAGGACGCTCCGCATGATCCGCAGGCGATGCGGATGCCGTCGACTCCGCGGGCGCCGATCAAGTCCTCGGTCTCCCCGCAGCGCGGGCACTCGATGTGCATGGGCATGGCCGGTCCTCCTTCGTGCAGGTGAGCCGCGCTCCGTCGGGCAGCGATCCTCATCCCCGATAACTCTACATTGACGTAAGGGTTGATTTCACGTCGGGTTGGAGCCGCGGGCTCAGCAGCCGGGACCCGGGTCGTCGAACAGGGACGGCGTCACCCGATGGAAGTCCAGGACGAGCGGGATGGTGCGCTGGGCGAAGCACCGATAGAGCTCCGCCTGCCGGAGGTCGAGCCGAACCTCACCGCAGCGATCCGCGGCCAGCAGGGACCTCAACTCCAGCGTTGCCCGGTCCGCCGGCATGTCCAGCAGGGCCAGCACGCGGGCGAGATCGCCGACGAGCGCGTCCGGGGTGGTCGCGGCGCGGGCGGCCGAGCGCAGCAGGATGCGCCTGGCGGCGTCGCCGGCCTCGTCCATGGACGGCCAGGCCAACGCGGCCGACAGTTCCATCAGGGCGGCCTGCAGGACGCCCAGCGCGTCCTCAGGTGGATCGACGACGTGCAGGCCGACCAGTCTCCATCGACCGTTCGCGGCCGTGATGGCCCGTGAGGAACCGGGTACCGGGATCGCCCGCCGCGCCGAGCGGTAGGCCGCCAGAACGGCCCGACCATCGGAAAGCGGAGCGGGCAAAGACCGGGCCATCATGGAATCGGAGGTGGCGAGCGCGAGCGGCTGGAGAAGACGGTGCTCCACCCGGTCCAGGAGGGCATAGAGGTCGGGGTCGTCGGGCAGCAGGCCCGCCGGGGCCCACGACCGCACACCGCCCACAATCGCGCCACCCCCATCCTCGGGGCGCTCGGAATGGTCCGCCGAGGGGCGCGTCCAGACCTCGGCCACGATCTCCAGGTCGCCGAGGATCCGCACCAGCGCTTCCTCGGCGCGCGGATCGATCCGGGCCTCGCCGGCAGCGCCGCCCACCGGGTCGGCCCCTGCCATCTCGTCGGCCAGGCGCTTGCGCCACCAGTGCACGAGCCCCTCCGCCTCCCGGCGCATGTCCTCGTAGCGACTGGCCGCCCGTCGTGGGAAGGCGGGGTCGTCCATGGGCTTCTCCGTCAGGGTCCGAGGTGCCGGGGTCCACGACCGAGTCAGTCGCGCGGCAATTACTCTAACCTTACGTTAGAGTCGAGTGAACGACCCGGGGACATCCCCACAGGAGGGCAGCGATGACCGAGGGACGGATGCAGATCGGCGAGGTGGCCGAGCGCACCGGCCTGAGCGTGCGCACGATCCGCTTCTACGAGGAGAGCGGCCTGGTGGCGCCGTCGACCCGCAGCCCGGGCGGGTTCCGGCTGTACTCCGACGACGACGTCGCCCGGCTGGAGCTCATCCGCCGGCTGAAGCCGTTGGACTTCACGATCGAGGAAATGCGAGAGGTGCTGCTCCTGCTGGACGAACTGGTGGACCGGTTGCACTCCGCGGGAGAGCCCCGGCCGGAGCTGCTGGAGCGGCTGGCGATGTACCGGGAGCTGGCCGATCAACGGGTGGCCGCTCTGCACGCGCGCTGGTCGAACGCCGCCGAGTTCGCCGCTCACCTGCGCGGGCAGGAGGAGAGACTGCGCCACCCCGGGAGGATTCGCTCATGACCGTCGCCCCGACTCGCCCCGGCGCGGACGCCGCCGCCGACGTGGTCGGCGAGGCGGCGCGTCGGCGGACGTTCGCCGTGATCAGCCACCCCGACGCCGGCAAGTCCACCCTCACCGAGGCCCTGGCCCTGCACGCCCGCGTGATCGGCCAGGCCGGCGCGGTGCACGGCAAAGCCGGCCGCCGCGGCACCGTGTCGGACTGGATGGACATGGAGAAGGCCCGCGGCATCTCCATCACCTCGGCAGCCCTGCAGTTCGAGTACCGCGACGCCGTGATCAACCTCCTGGACACCCCCGGCCACGCCGACTTCTCCGAGGACACCTACCGGGTGCTCACCGCCGTCGACGCCGCGGTGATGCTGATCGACGCCGCCAAGGGCCTCGAGGCGCAGACGATGAAGCTGTTCGCCGTCTGCAAGCACCGCGGCATCCCGGTGATCACCGTGGTGAACAAGTGGGACCGCCCGGGCAAGGACGCCCTCGAGCTGATGGACGAGATCACCGAACGCACCGGGCTCACCCCCACACCGCTCACCTGGCCGGTCGGCATCGCCGGCGACTTCCGTGGCGTGCTCGACCGGCGCGACGGCACCTACCGGCGCTACACCCGCACCGCCGGCGGGGCCACCGTCGCTCCCGAGGAGCACCTCTCCGCCGACACGGCGGCCGCCCGCGAGCCCGAGGCGTGGCAGCAGGCGCACGAGGAGGCCGACCTTCTGGCCGCCACCGCCGGCGAGCACGATGAGGAGCTGTTCCTCTCCGGCGTCACCACCCCGGTGCTCTTCGCCTCCGCGATCTCCAACTTCGGCGTCGGCGCGCTCCTCGACGTCCTCGTCGACCTGGCACCGGCCCCGACCGGCCGTCCCGACGCCGACGGCACGGTGCGACCGGTCGACGCACCGTTCAGCGCCTTCGTGTTCAAGGTGCAGTCGGGCATGGACGCCGCCCACCGCGACCGGCTGGCCTACATCCGCGTCTGCTCCGGCGTCTTCGAGCGCGGCGCGGTCGTCACCCACGCCGCCACCGGCCGCCCGTTCACCACCAAGTACGCCCAGCACGTGTTCGGCCGGGAGCGGGAGAGCATCGACACCGCCTACCCCGGCGACGTCGTCGGTCTGGTCAACGCCTCGGCGCTGGGAGTCGGCGACACCCTCTACGCCGAGCGGCCGGTCACCTTCCCGCCGCTGACCACCTTCGCCCCCGAGCACTTCGCCGTCGCCCGCAGCCTCGAGACCGCCAAGCACAAGCAGTTCCGCCGCGGCATCGCCCAGCTGGAGTCCGAGGGCGTGGTCCAGGTGCTGCGGTCGGATCGGCGCGGCGACGCCGCCCCGGTGTTCGCCGTCGTCGGCCCGATGCAGTTCGAGGTCGCCGCCCACCGCATGCAGCACGAGTTCGGCGCGCCCGTGCAGCTCGAGCCGCTCCCGTACAGCCTCGCCATGCGCACCGACGAGGCCTCCGTCGCCGGGATCACCGCCAGCAGCGGCACCGAGGTCATGCGACGATCCGACGGCGAACTCCTCGCGCTGTTCACCACCAAATGGGTCGCCGGTGTGGTGCGCGAGGGCAAACCCGACCTGACCCTCGAGCCGTTGGTGGCCGCCCAGCTCGCCTGACGGGCCAGACCCCCCACCTGCCGCTCCCGTCCCCGCACCGCCGCCAGCGACGCCGGCACGACCTCGGAAGGACCTCCCACGTACCGCTCCACGCCGGCATCGCCCCCCTCCCCCGCTCCCGCCGCCACGCCACGCTCCGGCGCGCGCAGTCCCGGCGGCTTCTACGGCTGGCACATGGTCGGCGTCTCCGCCCTCGCCCTGGCGATGACCGCCCCCGGGCAGACCGCGGCCATCTCCGCCTTCATCGACCCGATGACCCAGGGCCTGGGGATCAGCCGCTCGGCGATCTCCACCGCCTACCTCATCGGCACGCTCCTCGGCGCCGCAGCCATGCCCGTCGTCGGCCGGGCGCTGGACCGCTACGGCACCCGCGCCACCATGGCCGCCATCGGCGCCGCCTTCGGCGCCATCCTGCTCGCGCTGTCGGCGGTGTCGAACCTGGTCGGGCTGACCGCCGGGTTCGTCGGCGTGCGCATGGCCGGCCAGGGTGCCCTCGGGCTGACCGCCACCACCGCCGTCGCCGTCTGGTTCTCCCGCCGCCGCGGCGTGGCCGTCGGCCTCGTGTCCGCCGTCGGCGCCGCCGGCATCTCCCTGGCCCCCATCGGCCTGGAGGCGCTCATCTCGGCCACCGACTGGCGCACCGCCTGGGCGATCGAGGGACTGGCCGTCTGGGCGATCGTGATCCCCCTCGCGCTGTTCGGTGTCCGCAACTCCCCCGCCGACCTCGGTCAGCGCACCGACGGCGACACACCCACCGATCACCGACAGATCACCCCGCCGGTCGGCGCGACCCTCGGCGACGCCGCCCACACGGCGTTCTTCTGGGTCGTCGTGGCCGGCGTCGCCGTCGCCGGCATGCTCGGCACCGCGGTCGCCTTCCACCAGATCGATCTGCTCGGCGAGCGCGGCCTGTCGGCCACCGAGGCCGCGGCCAACTTCCTCCCGCAGACCGCCGCGTCCCTGCTGGCCACCCTCGCCGTCGGAGCCCTGATCGACCGGGTCAGCCCCCGCTGGCTGACCGCGGCGTGCATGCTCGCTCTGGCGGGAGGCCTGGTCTGGGGCGTGGCCGTGGACCCGGGCTGGTCGGCGATCGGATTCGGCCTGCTCCTGGGGGGCTCCGCCGGCGCCATCCGCACCCTGGAGGCGGCAGCCTTCCCCCGCTACTTCGGCACCACGCACCTGGGGTCGATCCGCGGTGTCGTCGCGGCGGTCAGCGTCGGCTCGACCGCCTTCGGTCCCGTGGCGTTCGCGCTGGTGCACGAGGCGACCGGCGGTTACACCGCGGCGCTGCTCGGCTCCGCCGCCCTCCCGTTGCTCGTCGCCGCCGCGGCGCTGTTCCTGCCGGTCCCCCGCCCGCTGGACGGCACGTCCACCGACCGGGGACCCCAGAGCGGCGACGCGCCGCCGGGTGCAGAGGCGGCGCCACCACCGGTCGACGCTCCGGCGCCTACCGCCACCGGACACGCCGTCGACGAACGCCGGCCGGCCGCGAGTCCTCTCCCCTGACGGAGCCGACCCTCGAGCTCCCGGGGCGGTCGCTGCTCGACGCGCGGCCGCTCCCGGTCACCACCCACGTCGGTCGCCACCGCGAGCAGCCGTCAGGCCGTCCGGCCCCGCATCCGCCGGTACTCGGCCACCAGCGCGGCCGTGGACGCGTCCTGCTCCAGCGCGATCGGTTCCCGGCTGGTCAGCGCGGGGGCCAGCTCGCGGGCCATCACCTTGCCCAGCTCGACCCCCCACTGGTCGAAGGAGTCGATCTGCCAGATCACGCCCTGGGTGAAGACGACGTGCTCGTACAGCGCCACGAGCTGGCCCAGGGTCGCCGGGGTCAGCCGCGGGGCGAGGATCACCGTGCTGGGCCGGTTGCCGGGCATGACCTTGTGCGGTACCAGGGACGCTGGCGTGCCGTCGGCGGCCACTTCATCGGCCGTGCGGCCGAAGGCGAGGACTGCTGCCTGCGCGAGCATGTTCGCCATCAGCAGGTCGTGCATCTCGCCGATGTCGTGGGCGGGCTCCCCGAAACCGATGAAGTCGGCGGGGATCAGCGTCGTCCCCTGGTGCAGCAGCTGGTGGAAGGCGTGCTGGCCGTTCGTGCCGGGCTCGCCCCAGTAGACCTCGCCGGTGGCGGTCGTGACCGGCTGCCCGTCGGCGCGGACGGACTTGCCGTTGCTCTCCATGGTCAGCTGCTGCAGGTAGGCCGGCAGCCGGGACAGGTACTGGCTGTAGGGCAGCACGGCGTGGGTCTGGGCCCCGAAGAAGTCGCGGTACCAGATGTTCAGCAGGCCCAGCAGCGCCGGGACGTTGGCCTCGAGCGGAGCGGTGCGGAAGTGCTCGTCGACGGCGTGGAAGCCGGCGAGCATCTCGTCGTAGGCCTGCGGCCCGATCGCCACCATCAGCGACAGGCCGATGGCCGAGGTCATGGAGTATCGGCCCCCGACCCAGTCCCAGAACTCGAACATGTTCTGTGGGTCGATGCCGAACGCGCGCACGGCCTCGGTGTTGGTCGACACCGCCACGAAGTGCTTGGCCACCGCGGACTCGTCCCCGCCGAGCCCGCGGAGCAGCCAGTCGCGGGCGACCGTGGCGTTGGTCAGCGTCTCCAGTGTGGTGAAGGTCTTGGAGCTCACGACGAACAGCGTCTCGGCCGGGTCGAGGTCGCGCGTGGCCTCGGCGACATCGGTCGGGTCGATGTTGGAGACGAACCGGGCGGTCAGGTCGCGGTCGGCGTGGTGCCGCAGCGCGGTGTAGGCCATCGCCGGGCCGAGGTCCGAGCCGCCGATCCCGATGTTGACCACGGCGCGGATCGGCCGCCCGGTGTGCCCGCGCCACTCCCCCGAGCGCACCCGGTCGGCGAAGGTCCGCATCCGGCCCAGCACCTCGTACACGTCCCGGACGACCTGCTGGCCGTCGACCACCAGGTCCTCGTCCGCCGGCATGCGGAGCGCGACGTGGAGCACGGCGCGGTCCTCGGTGGTGTTGATGTGCTCGCCGCGGAACATCGCCGCGATGCGCTCGCGTAGCCCCGCACATTCGGCGAGGGCGATCAGCAGGCGCAGCGTCTCGTCGGTGACGCGGTGCTTGGAGTAGTCGACGTGCAGGTCCCCGACCCGGCCGGTCAGCCGCCGGCCGCGGCCGGGGTCGTCGGCGAACAGGGCGCGGAGATGGATGGCTTCGAGGGCTCTGTGGTGATCGGTGAGAGCGCGCCACTCTGCTGTCGCGGTGATGTCCATGGTGCCTCCGTCTCGGTGTGGTCCGACGTCACTGACGCCTCCGTCGTGGTGGCCGTCGTCGCGTCGAGTGATGGGAACGTGACCAACGGCTCACCACTCAACACTGACGTGAAGGGCGAGTTACCGGCAGACTGTCCCTGACGCCATCGACGCCGCCCGAGCGCACCGATGATCCCGCCGGCGATCCCGACGGACATCGTGGTCAGCGGAGCGAGCGTCGATCTTCCGGGTGCACCGCCGCACCCACCCTGACTCGGCACCGCCCTCCGGTGCTTCCCGCCTGCGCCGACGACGGCGCACCGAACGAGACGGATCCATGTCCTCAGTCCTGCCTGCCCTGCCCAAGCCACGCCTGACCCGACCCTCGTGGCTCTCGCCGAAGGTCGCCCGCACCGAGATCCTGGCCGGCATCGTGGTCGCCCTCGCGCTGATCCCCGAGGCGATCAGCTTCTCCATCCTCGCCGGTGTCGACCCGCGGGTAGGCCTGTTCTCCTCCTTCGTGATGGCCGTGGTCATCGCCTTCACCGGCGGCCGGCCGGCGATGATCACCGCCGCCACGGGGGCGATCGCCCTGGTCGTCGCGCCACTGGCACTGGAGTACGGGGTCCAGTACCTGTTCGCCGCCGTCGTCCTCGGCGGCGTCTTCCAGATCCTGCTGGCCGCGTCGGGCGTTGCGCGGCTGATGCGCTTCATCCCGCGCAGCGTCATGGTCGGCTTCGTCAACGCACTGGCGATCATGATCTTCACCGCGCAGTTCCCCCAGCTGATCGGCGTCCCGTGGCTGGTCTACCCGATGGTCGCGGCCGGTCTGGCGATCATCTTCCTGCTGCCGCGGCTGACCCGGGCGATCCCCGCGCCCCTGGTCGCGATCGTCGTGCTCACGACGCTCGCGGTGGCTGCCGGTTGGGACCTGCCCGACGTCGGCGGCGAGGGCGACCTGCCCGACAGCCTGCCGTTCTTCCTCCTGCCCGACGTGCCCTTCACCATGGAGACGCTCGGCATCATCGCCCCGTACGCCCTGGGCGTGGCCTTCGTCGGGCTGATGGAGTCGCTGATGACGGCCAAGCTCGTCGACGACCTCACCGACACCCACTCCAACAAGACCCGCGAGTCCTGGGGACAGGGCATCGCCAACATCGCCTCCGGATTCTTCGGCGGCATGGGCGGCTGCGCCATGATCGGCCAGACCATGATCAACGTGAAGTCCGGCGCCCGCACCCGGTTGTCGACCTTCCTCGCCGGTGCTTTCCTGCTGGTCCTGGTGGTCGCCCTGGGCGACATCGTCGCCGTCATCCCGATGGCCGCTCTGGTCGCGGTGATGATCTTCGTGTCGATCGCGACCTTCGACTGGCACAGCCTGCAGACCATCCACAAGATGCCCAAGAGCGAGACCACCGTGATGGTCACGACCGTCGCCGGCACGCTCCTGACGCACAACCTGGCCATCGGGGTCGGCGCCGGCGTGCTCGCCGCCTGCGTGCTGTTCGCCCGCCGCGTCGCCCACCTCGCCGAGGTCACCAGCGTCACCGACCCCGACGGCGGCACCCGGGTCTACTCGGTGCACGGCGCGCTGTTCTTCGCCTCCAGCAACGACCTCTACACCCAGTTCGACTACGCGGACGACCCCGAGAACGTCGTGATCGACCTGTCCAACGCCCACGTCTGGGACGCCTCCACCGTCGCCGCGCTCGACGCCATCACGCACAAGTACGAGACCCGCGGCAAGAACGTCGAGATCGTCGGCCTCACCGGACACTCCGCCGACCGGTTCGACCGGCACACCGGCCAGCTCGCTGGGGCCCACTGATGCCGGCGTCGGCCGGATCGGCCGTTCGGCGACCCTCCGGCGGAGCCGGCTCCGGCGGCATGCTCTATGAAGAGGGCGTGAGGGCAACTCCCCGAGGCGACCTGATGCAGATCGGGCAGGTCGCCGAACGCACCGGCCTGAGCCTGCGGACCATCCGCTTCTACGAGGAGAACGGTCTGGTCGTCCCCACGGCCCGCTCCGAGGGCGGATTCCGGCTCTACAGCGAGGCCGACATCGCCCGGCTCGAGGTGGTCAAGCGGATGAAGCCGCTGGGCTTCTCGCTGGAGGAGATGCAGGAGCTGCTCGCGCTGCTCCATGACCTCGAGCACGCGTCGGCAGACCGCTCGGAGCTGCTCGACCGGTTGCGGATGTTCCACGAGGCCGCCACCGCGCGGGTGACGGCGCTGCGCGACCAGCTCTCCGTGGCGGAGAGCTTCGCCGGTGACCTGGCCAAGCACCTCCGCGCCCGGCGCTGAGCACCAGTGGGCCTGTGGTTCGAAGAGCTCGACTGGAGTTCCACCCCGATCGGCGAGGTGAGTCTGCGCCGCCGCACCGGCGGCGACGCGGACATCTTCGAGGTCAAGCTCGGCGACGAGTTCCTGATGTCCTCGGTGTTCACCGTGGCCGAGATCGAGCTGGCCCGGCTGGCCCTCGCCCGCCTGCCCGGCGCGGACCTCGACGTCGTCGTCGGTGGACTGGGGCTCGGCTTCACCGCCCAGGCTGTGCTGGCCGACGAGCGCGTGCGCGACCTGCTGGTCGTAGACGCGCTCGAGCCGGTGATCCGCTGGCATGAGCGCGGTCTGGTCCCGGTCGGCCCGGAGCTCACCGGTGACGACCGCTGCCGGTTGGTGCACGGCGACTTCTTCGCGATGACCGACGGCGCCGGATTCGACCCGGAGGCACCGGACCGGGTGTTCGACGCGGTGCTCGTCGACATCGACCATTCGCCTCGGCACCGGCTGGCCGAGGGCGACGCCGACTTCTACGACGTGGACGGGAGCCGGCGCCTGGCCGAACACATCCGGCCGGGCGGCGTCTTCGCGCTCTGGTCCAACGATCCGCCCGACGACGACTACCTGGCCGTTCTCCGGCAGGTCTTCGTGGACGTCGCCGCAGAGGTCATCACCTTCCCCAACCCCCTCCAGGACCGCACGGCGACCAACACGGTCTACCTCGCGACGGCGGCCTCCTGACGCTCGGCACGGAGCAGCCGATGGCTCAGCAAGCCGTACGAGTTACTGACCCTTACGTGAGGGTAGATTGGGTGCGAGGGTTCAACGCCGGGCGGTGCGAGCGCCGCGTTGCCGTCGTCAGTTGATGTCGATCGTCGGGAGTTCCTGCGTGTCCGAGGCCGAACTGCGCGCCGAGTCGACCTACCACGACCGGATCCGCGCCGCGATCGCGGCGATGCGGCGCAGCGCGGTCGACCTGGTCGACGACTTCCACGCCGACTTCCTCGAGGGCAAGCAGAACCGCTTCGCACACGACGGCGGCCCCGACCACAACCTCGGCCGGGCGATGGCCGACTACCGCGTCCACCGGCTCGAGAACCTGGCCGATCGCGGCCTGCCGCAGTTCTTCGGTCGGATGTGGCTCGACTCCGGCGAGGACTACCACTTGGGGCGGCACCACGTCCGCGACGAGGACTACGGGTCCGTGCCACTGGTCGTCGACTGGCGGGCGGAGATCGCCCGGCGCTACTACCAGGCGTCGGTGCACGACCGCATCGAGGTCGCGAAACGGCGCCGCTTCGGCTTCGCTGGCAGCACGCTGACCAGCCTCGAGGACGAGGACCTCCGTTCGGGTCAGGAGCCCACCTCCGACCTCCTGACGGCCGAGGTCGAACGGCCGCGCACCGGGCCGATGCGCGACATCGTCGCCACCATCCAGCCCGAGCAGGACGAGCTCATCCGTCGCGACGCCGACACGACCCTGTGCGTGCAAGGGGCGCCGGGCACCGGCAAGACCGCGGTCGGCCTGCACCGCGCCGCCTGGCTGCTCTACACGTATCCACGTCGCTTCGCCGGCCACGGCATGCTCGTCGTGGGCCCCAACGACAGCTTCCTCCGGTACATCGCCGGTGTCCTGCCTACCCTCGGTGAGGCGTCGGTGCGGCAGACGACGGTCGACCAGCTGATCGGCGCGGTCGACGCCCGCGCCTCCGAGCCCGACCGCGTGGCGATCCTCAAGCACGACGCGCGGATGGCGGAGGTCTGCAAGCGTGCCGTCTGGCGCCACTTACAGCGCCCCCGCGACGCGGTAACGGTCGAACACGGCGGCAGCAGGTTCACCCTGCCCGCCGATCAGGTGCTCGACGTCGTCCGGGCCGCACGCCACCGCTCACACAGCTGGGAGGGCGGGCGTGTGTCCGTCGAGCACGCGCTCGTCGACGCACTCACCCGCCAGTACGAGCAGCGCTGGCTGCGCGCCGTCGAGGACCGGTGGCAGACGGAGCTGAAGCGCCGACCCAGCTTCAAGCAGGCACTCGATGCGCTCTGGCCGCGGCTCACCGCCAAGCAGGTGCTGCGGCGGCTGTACGCCGACGCCGACTTCCGCGCGTCGGTGTGCGCCGGACTGCTGACCGACGAGGAGTCGAACCTGATCTCCCGTGGATCCGGACCGCTGAAGCCGACGGCGGCCGACATGGTCCTGCTCGACGAGGTGCAGGCCGTACTCCGGCCACTGGAGCCGACGCAGTCCGTCGCGCACATCGTCGTCGACGAGGCCCAAGACCTCTCCCCGATGCAGTGCCGGGCGATCTCGCGCCACAGCGCGAACGGCTCGCTGACCGTGCTCGGCGACCTCGCCCAGGGGACGACACCGTGGGCCGCGGCGGACTGGCCGACGCAGATGGGCCACCTGGGAAGGCCCGACGCCGAGTACACCGAACTCACCATCGGCTACCGCGTCCCGGGCGTCATCATCGACCTGGCCAACCGCGTACTCCCCCACCTCGGCGTTCCGGTCGCGCCGGCGCGCTCCCTGCGCACGGACGGCTCGGTCGAAGTGATGACCGTCCACGACGTCATCGCCGGGACCGCCGACGCCGTCGAGAAGGCGCTCGTCGCCGAGGGAATGGTCGGCGTGATCGCCCCCGACGCGCTTCTCGACGAGCTCCGCCGCGCGCTACCGGTCGACGAGCGCGTCGAACTCGTCCCCGGCGGCCTCGCCAAGGGCCTCGAGTTCGACCACGTGGTCGTCGTGGAACCGGCGCTCTTCACGTCGACCACTCCTGCGGACGCAGAACCGGACATCCGAACCGGGCTGCGGCGTCTCTACGTCGCGCTCACTCGCGCCGTGTCCGGGCTCACCATCGTCACGACCCAACCGCTCCCACCGGAAATGGGCTAGGAGCTGGACCGGGCGATGCAACCGCCGGCCGGCGAGAGCGGGGCGTTTCGTCGTCCTCTACTTCCACCTTTCCCCCGCACTTCGGATGAGGACTGAAGGATCACTGGAGGTTGACCTTCCCCGCCGTGCCCGGGGGTCGGCCGTCGATCACAGCCAGACTGGAGGAGCCCTGGAGACCTATCCCCCATCGTCGGCGGAGACAGCGTGCCGCCTACTGGCGAGTTCGCCGCTAGACCTCAGGAGTTCGCGTGGATCTCGACGAGCTGCGAATCAGCCGCGCCGCCGTCGTGACGGTCGCCCAGGCCGCCTCAGTCTTCGGTGTCGACGTGCGCACGGTTACCCGCGCCATCGATAACGGCGAGTTGCCGGCCCTCCGTCTCGGCCGACGGGTGTTGATTCCCCGGCTACCGCTGCTTGCTGCCCTGAGTGTCAGGGCCGACGACACCCTGACCGAAGCTCACGACGCCGGCTCCGGCGACCGGGACGACCGGTAGCCGCGCGACTCGCAAAGGGACTGATCGGCCGAGTCCGGTGAGCGTCGGCGGCAACGGCGAGCACGTCAGTCAGGTCTCGTCGTGGTCGCGTGACCCCTGGGCGGCCCGGAGGCCCTGAACCGAGTGCCCCCGCCCAAGTGCCCCTCTCGTCCAGAGTCGGCTCGTGATACTCCGCGTGATACTGCCGCCGGCGCATTCGGGGGTATCTGGGGGTGATTGGAGGCCAGTCGGCGTCTCTGATGGTCTGCAAAGGCGCAGGTCAAGGCACCTCAAGGCATCCAGATGCTTAGCCGCGGACAGGAGTTCAAGTCCCCCCTCGGACACCCCCTCGGACACCATGGAGTGGGAGTTCTCCCACCTTCCAAGCCCAGAGCGGGGCTCTCCCCGGCCAGAACGCACGGTCCCCTCTCGGACCGATGCGGCCACCATCTCCCCCGGGGCGACACCCGGAATGGGTGAATCTGACGCCGCTGCCCTGCGCGCCGTGCTGGCGACTGCCGATCGTCGGGACCTCAGCACCGGTCTGCGCATGCCCAACGCAGCTCCCCCGCTCCCGCGGATGGCGCGCGTCCGCACTGCGGCGGCGCCGACTCCGATTCCGGCCGCGCGTGCCACGTCGCCCGTCACCGCCGTAGCCACACCCGCGGCCGCTTCCGCGCTACCCGGGGTGCCCGCCTCGTGGGCCGGGGTCGGCCCGCTCCTGGCCGCTGTTGGCGAGCGGGCGCCGGCCGACGCGCTGCGGCTGGCCACCGGTACCAGCGGCGATGCCGGCACCGGCCCCGCGGTGGACCTCTCCGGGATGAGGGTGCGACCCGCCGACCCGGCCGCGCCCCGCAGCAACACGCTCATCCGCACGCTCGACGCTAAGGGCCGACTCATGCTGCCGCTCACGCTGGCCGCGGCGGCTCCCGCGCCAGCCGAGCGCGACGGGGCGGTGCTCACCGTGTTCCTGCCCGGTAGCGCCGAGCGCCCGCGGCCGGGCTTCGTCGTCGCCGCCCTTCCGCTGGATGCCCGCGGCCGGCTGACCTTGACCGCCGCGGTCCGGCGCGAGGCCGGCATCCCCGACGGCGCCGACGTCCTGGCCGTCCTCGATACCGACCGCGGCGTCATCACCGTGACCGCCGCCAGCCGGCTGTCGGCCGGCATCGGCGACCTGCTCGACGGGCTTCGTCGCCCCGCGGCCACCGCGTCCGCCTCCCACGGGGACGAGCCGGTCGGTGCTGAGGGCGTCGCGCCGGCCGCCTCGGTCCCGGCTGCTGCCGGCGACGCCGGCGGGCGACTGCGCATCGTCCGCTGACCCGCACCGTCCCTTCACGTCCGCGGCACGACCGGTGCCGCCGCCACGACCGGAGAACTCCGCATGACCACCATCCCCACCCCCGCGACGCGCTCGGACGACGCCGTGCACGAGGCCACCCGTGAAGCCATGCGCGCCACCCTGCTCGCGCAGGGCTTCGACGCGTCCGTCGTCGAGACGATGCTCCCGGCCCAGGTCCAGCTCTATCGAGTGCGGAAGGCGGTCGCCGAGGCGACCACCGCCCTGCGCCAGGACCTGCCCGACAGCGAGAAGACCTGGGCGCCCTACCTTCGGCTGCTCGTCGACGGGCTGCCCGACGTGTGCCCCTGCCCCTGCCCGGCCTGCGCCACCGGCCCCTGCCCCTGCCCCGGCGGTGCCGACGGGCACGCCGGGGGGTGCACGATGCCCGAAGGCGAGCTGCACACCGACTGCGCCGAGCGCTACCTGGGCGTGGCCGACTTGGCGGTGAAGGAGATGACCCGCGGCGTCATCGCCGAGGCCGCCTGGTGGGCCCAGCGCCGCGGACTGAAGCGCACCGTCGCCCGCAACGTCAAGCGCGAGGCGGCCGGCCGCAACCTCCTGCACAGCGACGGTCGCGGGGCGCGCGAGCAGTTCATCCAGGCGACCCGGTGGATGTTCACGTGGCTGGTCGACGAGGACAAGGCCGCCACCAACCCGGCCCAGAAGGTCAAGCTGCCGCCGCGGCAGGAGGCGGGCGCGCGCTCGCTGACCGACCAGGAGTTCATCGAGGTCTACGGCACCGCCGTCAGCACCGGCCAGGACCCTGCCCTCGACGGGCTCATCCTGCGGCACCTGCTCATCCAGGCCGTCCGCCGCGGGGCGCTGCTGGACACCACCTGCGGCGGCCTCGACGTCGAGGGCTGCCGCATCCGCTACTGGGACAAGAAGAAGAAGACCTGGCGGTACCGGCCCACCACCGGCACGCACATGGCCGACCTCGTCATCCACGCCCTCACCCGCGGACCCCGGGTCGCCGCGCCGCCGGATGCCTCCGAGGAGGACCGCCGGCACGGCATCCCCGCACTGACGGGGTCCTCCCCCGTGTTTTACGGCCGGCCCGTCGACACCTTCGACCAGCACGGCTACTTCGTCTCGCGCACGGTTCGGCCCATCTCGCGCAAGCGCATCGAAAGCCTGTTCGCCCGGGTCCGTCGTCACCTGCCGTGGACGGAGCGCGTCGAGCTCCGCTGCCACGACATCCGCCACACCAGCGGACGCATGGTGTTCAAGGCCGCCGACCAGCAGGCCGCCAAGCTGCACTTGGCGCACGACGGGGGCAGTTCCACCGACCACTACCTCAAGGAGCGCCTCGACGAACTGGCCAAGCTCAAGCAGCAGCTCTTCGAGCGCCCGCTGCACGACGAGCAGTAGTGCACCTCCGTCGCAGGCCCACCGGGGACCCCCCCGGTGGGCCTGCGGTTGTCCTCGGCGGGTCTGCGGCACGCGATAGCCCCCGGCACCACGTGTCGGGCGGGCCGCCGTTGAGCGCGATCAGCAGGTCGATTCGACGCCGCCCCACCTTGGCGCGTGAAATCCGGCCGGAGTGTCGGCTGTCCGGGGAACGACACCATCGGGACCGCCCGTCCCCCGAACGACACTGGCCATCCGCTGAACGACACTCGCATCGGCCAGCGTCGGTAGCCCGTGGCAACATCCGCGGCGTGACAGCCCAGCGCCTCGGCCCCAACGGCGAGCCACCCGATGAGATCGCTGGGGAGTGCCGCCTCCGCAACCTCGAGGTGGAGGCGGCTGTGGCATCGGCTGACGGGGAGGATCGCGTATGAGCACCCCGATCCAGCCGGGGGAAGTCGGCCGGCTCCGCGAGGACAGCCTTGCTGCCGCCGGCGAGTACACCGCCTTGGCCGCCGTGGCGTCCCGCCGGGAGGGCGACCGTGCACTGCAGCTGCTCGCGGGACGGTGCGACGATGCGACGGCCTTCACCTGGTGGTGGGCCCTGGTGCGCCAGAGCGCGGACCGGTTCAGCACTGCGAACCAGCTGGCCCGCAGGGTGGCCGTGCCGGACACCCTCACCGAGGCGGTCACCGCGCACGTCCTCGAGAAGCTGACGCAGCACGAGCGCCAGTACCGCTCGGCTGCCGCCGGCAGCCGAGCGGAGATCCTGCGCCGCCTCGACCCGAGCGTGCCGTGGGTGGTGTCCCTCGCGCGCGAGGTGGTGCGAGATCCGGCGGAGCGCACGGCGGCGGTGGTCGAGGCCGCCCTCGACATCCTCGGCGCGTCACGGCGCCCGGAGGACCGTGCGGCGGTCTTCGACCTCGCGAACCAGCAGAACTACTCGAAGCGAGGCGGAGTCCTCGCCCGGCTCAGCGACCCAATCGAGGCCGAGGAGGCCCGCAGGATCGTCGAGGCCATCGCCGACATGCGGGGACGGGGTGCCGAACGCACGGACTGGGAGCCGGTCGCGAGGCTGCTGCGCCGGATCCCGGCGGAGGTCGCGACGGAGTTCCTCGCCGAACCCTTCCGGCATGGGACCGGCCGCCAGACGCTGCTCGAGGCCGGACTGGTGACCAGCCTCGGCGCCGAGCGGCTGCGCGAGGTGCTGACGGGACTCACTGAGCCGGCCGTGGCCGAGGAACTCCTTCAGCGCGCCGCGAGCGAGTTGCCGCAGGACGATGTCGCCGCCTTCTCGGCGTGGGCCCACGACCGCTACCCGGCCGCGGCGTGCGCCGGCTTTCGGGTGCGGCTCGCCCGCGGCCTGCAGAGCGCCCACCTCCGCGGCGAGGAGCGCCGCCGCCAGGCGCTGGACGGGCTGTGGGCGAGCGCGCTCGCGGGCCACGACGCCGACGCCATCGCTGACGAACTCGTCGCTGCCAGCGGAACGGCTGACCTCGTGGAGCGCGCCGTTGACGTGGACTCGGACCGTGCCGCGCGGCAGCTCGGCGCCGTCGCCGCCGGGATGCTCGCGGTCGATCCCCGCACGGCCGACGAAGCGCGCGTCGGTCAGCTCGTCGCGGACACGGCGCGTGCCGCCCGAGCGCTGAGCCCCCACCTCGCCCCGCACTACTTCGCCGGACTGGTGCGGGCCGCCACGGGCACGCCAGCGATGACCATGCTGCACGGCGACCTGCTGGACGCGGTGCTCGAGGACGGCGACACCATCGCCGCCTTCGCCGCTGAGGGCGGGTTGACGGTGCTCACCGCTCACGCGGCGCGTACCCCCGACCATGCCGCGGCGGTGTTGCTCGCCGCGCGGGCACACCTCAGCGCTGAGGACGCCAACGCACTGCTCGGCATCCACACCGGCCGGCAAGAGCGGCGGCGCCCATCGGACCCGCAGACGGAGACGCCCCCGGCGGGCGTCGACTGGACCACTTCGGACCGTGAGACGTACCTGCAAATCCTGGAGGTAGCCAACGCCTGGCCCGAGGCTGTGTTCGGCGTCCTGTCGCGGGCGCTGGCGGCGCTCGACGAGCCGGAGGCGAGACACCCCACCGCCGAGGTCCTCCGAGCGCTCCTCGCGCACGCGGAGGCGCACGCGCTTGCCGACCACCTGGGCCAGGACACGACCGGACACATCCGACGACTGCTCACCAAGCAGCGCGACCCCGAGGTGCTGCGCGCCACCTACCGGTGGATCCGCCGGCTGGACCTGGACGCCGACGGTGCAGACCTCGGTCGGGCGCAGCTGGTCCTCGCCGCCGACATCAGCCGTGGAGACCGTGATCCCGACCTCCGCGCCCTGCGCATGGAGCTTGCGGAGCGGCACGCGCAGCTGGCACAGAACCTGGCGCTCGACACGGAACAGCGGATCGCGTACCTGCGCACCGCGGCCGATCTCGATGCGGCCAGCGCCCGTGCGGCCGCCGTGCTCCTGGCGTCGTCCCCAACCACGGAGATCCGGCTGGCGGCGGCCGGCGTCCTCGCCGAGACCGCCGGCTCCCCTGACGAGCACGGGACGCTGGCCGACCTCGTGGCGGCCGAGGACCACGCCGAGGTCGCCGAGCTGCTTCAGGCGGCGCTGCACCGGCTCGCCTCGGGCGACGCCGGCGAGGCCCTCCGCAACCTCGCCGAGCTGCTCGACCTGCCAACCACTGGTCTCGACCCGGACGTGCTGATCCCCGACCCGACGCACCGGGACCGGTTCGCGAAGTGGGTCGACATGGCGCGGGCACGCTCAGCCAACAGCCATGACCCAGGGGCTTTCATCGAGGCGGCCATCAACGTCGCCGACCAGATGGTCGACCTCGCCGTCATCGCCGCGCACGACGCCGGGCAGCCAGTCGCGCTCAAGACAGCCCAGGTCGACGCCCTGCGCTCCAACACGGCGAACCGCCCCGAGGCCGGTGCCCTGGTCACCCAGCAGCAGCGCCTCCAGCTGTTCCCGTGGTTCCAGACCGTGGCCGCGCTGCGACAGAAGCGTGCCGCGCATCCCTCCCGCATCGGCACCACCGCCCCACCCCACTTCGTTCCCGACGACGTCGTCGTCGCCCGAGGGCTGCTCCGCGACATCACGGCGGGCTGGATCGAGGACATGCACAAGCACGCTCAGGAAGGTGGGCCGGTACGTGACGACCGTGCCGCCGGAGCGGCTGCGCCTGGCTGAGTGACTGGGTTCCCCCGCGGTCCCCCGGTCCCGCCGCGGATCAGCGGGCCGGCAGGCCGGCCAGCGAAGCGACAGCCAGCGACCTGCTCTGCCCGATGCTGAACAGCACCCGTTCGACGACGTCCGGGGGGCAGCGGTCCCACTGCGTGGCCCAGTCGTGCGCCAGGTCGAGATACCGGGCGTACTGGTCGCTGGTCCACCCGAACTTCCCCCAGCTCAGGTCCAGCAGTCGGTTCAGCGCGATCGCGACGTTGCTGTCGAGGATCAGCGGACGCCGCTTCCCGGCCGGTGTGCGGGCCCAGCCGGCGAGTACAGGAACTTCGTCCCGTACGCCGCGCGCAGGCCGGGGGTGTACGCCGGGCCGCCGACGTCCAGCGCCCGGTAGGCCGCCACGGCGCCGGCCGAGGCCAGTTCGTCGGCCGCCGCCTTCAGCTTCCCGGCTACGGTCCACGCCCGCTCTCGGTCGCCGGTGAAGATCTTCCGCGGGCGGGCCGGCCGCTTACCGCTGCCCCACGCGGCGGCGGCCACGTACGTGTGCAGCGCGCCGAGCGGCTCGGTCGTCCGCTTGCCGATCTGGTGCACGTCCTGCCGGGTGATGAGCCGGTATCCCCCGGTCGTCGATCCGGAGAGACGCGAACTCCGGAGGCAGGAACGCGTCGTCACCGAGGTGCTCGCGCCAATGCTCCGGGTTGAACGCGGTCGCCTGCCCCAGGACCCACGTGGAGCGGTCCGGTGGGGCGCCGGGGAACGGCAGGGGGTGCGCCGGTGCCTGTGAGGGCGGAGCGGCCGCCGGGTCTTCCGCTGTCCTCGCCATGACCGGTGGCGCTATGCGGCGGGTTCGCCGCGCACGCCGGCGGGCCAGCTCGACAGGCTCTGGTGGAACTGCTCGGCCTCCGGCGTCGCGGCGTACTCCAGCAGGTTGCCGACCTTCTCGGCCAGGACGTCCCGGACCTCCTCGGGAGTGGCGAAGAAGAACTCCCGGCGCGGGTTGGCGTGGTTGAGCCGGCGGGCGGCGAACGCGGCGTGCAGCTCGTTCTCCAGCGTCACCGCGTCGTCGGAGAAGTAGAGGGCGTGTACGTCGAACGGGAACGGCACCGACGCGTCGCCGAGTTCGCGGATGCGGTCCATCGGCTCCAGGCGCCGGGTCATGCCGATCTTCACCACCGACTTGCCGAACGCGCCGATGTTGCTGACGACGTAGACGTAGCCGGCGCGGATGTTGGCCGCGCGGTAGTCGTTCTCCTCGATGGCGGCGTCGATGGCGGCCAGCCGGTTCTCGATGTCGGCGACGTCGTCCACGGCGCCCTGCGCGCGGAGGGCGGCGAGGGTGTTCAGGTAGTGGGCGCGCTCCTTGTCCAGCTTCTCCCGCTGGGCGGCCAGTTCCTGCTCGGCCTTGCGCTCCTCGCGGAGCCGCTCGCGTTCCTCACGGGCGGCCTCGCGCTCCTCCTGCTGCTTGAACAGGTAGTCGGCGGTCAACTCCAGCTCGGTGATCCGCAGCGCGTGGTACTCCGGGGAGACCCGCATCTCCATCATCTGGCCCAGCCGGGCGATGGTGCCCGCCGCGGTCTCCAGCCGCTTCGTCGCGGCGGCCAGGGCGCCGGCCCGGAGCGCGCGGACGCAGTTGTCGGCCTCGGCGTTGTACGCGCGCAGCATGAGCTTGGAGAAGTCGGCGGTCATGCGGCGGCCGGCGGCGAGGGAGTTGTTGAAGGAGAACCGGTCGGAGGCCTCGATGGCCTTGCCCGCCTTGACCATCTCCTTGATCTGCTCGCGCAGTTCGGCCAGCCGTTCGCGGTACAGCTCGGCGTTCTCCAGCGGGTGGTGGTAGTGGTAGATGCCCACCTGCTGCAGGAGCCGGGCGTCGTCGAGCTCGACGAAGTCGTCGTCGCCAGTGGGGCGCTGCTCCGTGGCCCGGCGCTCGGCCTCGGCAAGCTGGCGGCGCAGCGCGTCGACCTCGGCCTCGAGCTCCCGGACGCGGGCGGTCGCTGCGGGGGGTGGCGGGGCCGCGGATGCGCCGACGAGGACGGTGTCGTCGGGCTCGTCGGGGGCCGCGTGCCGTGAGGGCCGTGGCGGTTCCGGCGCGGGTGTGGGTGCCGGTGCCGGGGACGGCGGCGCGGACGGCGTGGGCGCCTCAGCGACCGGGGGCGGTGTCGGCGCGGTCGGCTGCGGCGGCACCGGCGCCTCGTCGGGCACCCAGAACTCCCATCCGGGAGGGGCCGGCGGCCATGTGGGGTCGGGCACCCAGCCCTCCGGCGGAACCCAGCCGGGCGGCGGGGGCGGCCAGCCTGGTGGGCTGTTGAAGCGGAAGCCGTGCATCTGCGTCGCCTTGTCGTGCGGGCCGGTCAGTGGGCGCGCACGCCGGCGGTGAGCTTGATCGGGGTGAGCGCGTGCGGGTTCTTCGAGACGACCGCGCCGAGGTGCCGCAGCGTCTCGGCCGGCGCGACGCGGCGCAGGTCGATCTCGGCGAACGTTGAACGGTCGACGGCGACGGCGATCAGCGGGGTGGTCGTGTCCTTGCCGGTGGCCGGGTCGACGTGAGCGACCGAGCCGACCAGCGAGATGCTGCCGACCTTGTCGCCCCGGTCGGCCTCCCAGACCTCGTGCAGGGTCCGCAACGTCATGTTGTTGACCAGGCCGGCGTACCGCTCCTTCTGCTCCTTCTGTGTCTGCGTGCTGGAGGTGATCTCGTCGCTGGCGCGGACGTACTTGTACTGCCGCTCGGTGGGCAGGTCGGCCGGCGCGGGGAACTCCAGCTCGATCGACAGCTCCTTGGTGCCGGCGTCGTAGATGTAGGCCGGCGGCCACGGCCACTCGGCCGGGTAGACGGAGTTGCCGAACACGATGCCCAGGTACTCCTCGACCGCCTCCGGCGTGCCCTGCGCGAGGTCGCGGATCAGCTCGTCGAGGGAGGCGTTGGACTCGTCGACCTCACGCTGACGCTGCGCGCACTCGTCGTCGTACCGGGCCTGGTCGGCGGCCAGGTTCGCCTGGCGGGCGTCCTCCGCCTGCTTGTGCTCCGACAGCTGGGCGAGCTGCTGCATCGGGACCGCGGCCGCCGCCTGCTGCCACTGCTGGTACGCCTGGGCGTGTGCCGCCTGCGCGGCGGCAACCGCCTCGGCGTGCTTCTTCTTGCCGCCGAAGACGGCGCCGACGCCGCGGGGCGGCTCGGGCTCGACGTACACCGGCTCCGGCGGGACCTGGATCGGCGCCGGCGGCGGGATCGGGGTGCTGTGTTGGGACTGGAACGGCGGGTGCTCGGCGACCTTGCGGAGCTTCTCGAGGTCGACGTAGTCGTCGACCTCGAGGGTGGCGGACAGAACGTTGTCGATGTCGGCCAGCTGCAGCGCGAGTTCGCCGTTGAGCCGTTCAACCTCGGCCTCCATGGCGGCGATGTAGAGCTGCTTCTGCTCCTTCTCGACCAGCTTCTCGGCTCGCGCGAGCTGCTGCCGAAGCCGCTCCGCCTCGCGCTGCCGGCGGGCCTGGTCGCGCACCGCGGCGGCCTGAGCGCGCTGCCTGTTCTTCTCCGCCACAGCAGCCTGATGTGCCATTTCGGCGAAGAAGCCGCGCCTGCGTGCCATGAGTACTCCCGACGATCCCCGTTGCGGTCCGCTTCGCACGGCTTGGCCACGACGGCCGCCGACCGGGGCCGATCCCGGCACCGAGCGGAACTGTCCGTACACGAAAGCACACGGCGCCGACGAAATGGGGTGGCCGCGGCACCGCAGCGGCGGGTGTGGCGGGTGAAGCGCGCCGCCCCCGCCGCGGGTCGTGTCGACTCGTGCGGTAAGAGAAGTCCGTGCCGGAGGCGTGGCGGGGAGGTGCTGCGGCCGGGCGTGGGCCCTTCGTTGCCGCCGTCGTCGCGGATGAGGTGAACCGTGCCGGCGGGCATGCGGAGGCGTTGGGCTGGGTGCTCGCCGACCTCGCCGCGGGCTGGCCGCTGCGCCACGACTACGGGCCCCTGACCGCGGCGGTCGCCGGGCGACCGGATGTGGTGCGGGCGCTGGTCGCGGCCCCCGGGTTCGTCCCGGCCGGGTTGGCGGCGGTGTAGCTGCGCTCGAGGCACCAGCCGAGAAGCTCAGCAGCGCCGCCCGGTGCCGGTTGTAGGTGGTCGCCGCCGCGTCGGCCCAGCGCTCGAGCAGCTCGTCCTCCAGCTGCTCGGTGGTCACCGCGGCGACGTCGGTGTCGGCGCCGACGACGTTGGCCAGCGCGGCCAGGGTGCGGCCGTAGGCGTTGCGGGTGGTCGGCTCGAAGGCGTCCCGGCGCAGGAACCGGCGGGACGCCTCGGCCAGCGTCATCGGGCCGGCGGCGCGGTGCAGCCGGGTCACGGTGCTCATCGGGGCAGGCTCCCTGTTCCCACAGTGGCGTGGTGACTGTCGAGGCCGCCGGGGCGCCGTCCGCCAAGACGTTGACCGGCGCGCAGGAGCGAGCGGACCTGGTCGCGGGTCAGCCGGTCGTCCTGCGTCATCGGGGGTCTTCCTCCGGGCGCGACTTCAGCCGTAGCTCCGCCGGTGAGATGTCCCCGCCGTTCGGCCAGACCACGGTGCCCGCCTCGGAGTCGACGGCCACCGTGGCGAACACCGTCGGATCCCGCAGCGGCTCGAACACCGGTCCCCACAGGTACGGCTCGGCGTCGATCGTTGTGACCAGCCCGTCGGCCCATGTCAGCTCGAGCACGTAGCCGTGCAGCACGCGGACGCCAGTGACGTCGACGAACCGCTCGCCGCTCACGGTTCGTCTACTGGTTGGTCGTCGAGGACCGAGGGCGGGACCTCGTCCCAGCCGCAGGCAGGCGTGCGCTCGTTGCGGAGCGCGGGGCCGACGCACCGAGGGCAGCTGTCCTCGTCGCCGGTGTCGAACTCCATCGGCAACTCGACCTTGACCGCGGCGCCGCAGAGCGCCGTCTTGTAGACCAGCGGGGAGGTGAGGAACTGCGGGCGAGACAGCCCGCGGTCCGCCCGGGTCACCTGCACCGCGTGTACCGGGGCGAACTCGGCCGGCAGCGCCGGGTCGATCTGGTGGTCGACGGGGTCGCGCTTCTGGTCGAAGCGGCTCAGCCCGCTGCGGTACGTCCGGCGGTACTCCTCCGTCATGGCGGGACACGTCCTCATTCAGAAGCCCGCGACTGTCCAAGATGTCGTAGATCTCGTCCCACTGCGCGCGCCAGTCCGCGATCTCCTCGGCGAGCAGCCAGATGAGTCGGGCCCGGTGGATCGCCACTGTCTCGTCGCCTTCGGCCCCCACCGCCGACAGCGGCACTGCCGGCTGAACGGGAAGCCCGGCATCCGCCAACAACCACCTGTCCATCGCAGGCTCGGCCGCCCCCTCATCGCCATCGAGGTGTCCGCCAGCGATCAAGGCGACCCGTGCCCGATCAGCCGCCGTATCCAGGCACGGCTCGCACACGAACACCCCTGTCACCCCCCTCTTGAGCCCACAAGACGGGCAAATCCACCGAAAAGCATTGGTTTCCACGGGACCTCCTCAGACGAACCGGACTGGGCGACTGCCGCAGGCCACGACGAAATCTGTCCGAGCCACCGAGCGATGCGCAGTAGCCGCCCCTGAATGCCGGTGGAAGTGCCGGCTGCCCAGATAACGACCCCCTTGAGGTCGTTATCTGGGCAGCCGAACGACACTCCCGCCCAACGGCACTCGGCACGATGGTCGGTGAGCCATGGCAGCATCCGCGGCGTGACAGCCCGGCGCCTGAGCCAGCACCAAGGGCGGAGGGATGCGGCCGCCCTCGAGCGCCGGGTCGCGCTCTGCCCGCCTGCCACCCGTGGCCCGCTCGGCGACAACCGATGACGGCACTCGACCCCCTGGTCATGCTCTCGACCGGCATGCACGGTCAACCGGGGGTCTACGCGCTGCTGCTCGGCTCAGGCGTCTCCACCGGCGCCGGCATCCCTACCGGCTGGGGTGTAGTCACCGAGCTGGTCCGCCGAGCGGCCGCGGCCGCCGCACCGGGCGACCCGGAGGCCCCGGGTCGCGCCGCTGCGGACCCCGAGGCCTGGTGGGCGGAGCATGGCGACGGGCAGGAGCTGGGGTACTCCAACCTGCTCGCCGCCCTAGCGCCGACGCAGGCCGCCCGGCGCGACCTGCTCGCCGGCTTCTTCGAGCCCACCGACGACGACGCCGAGCAGGGGCTGAAGGTTCCTGGCCCGGCCCACCGGGCGATTGCCGAGCTGGTCAAACGCGGACTCATCCGGGTGGTCCTGACGACAAACTTCGATCGGTTGATCGAGCGGGCACTCGAGGACGCCGGAGTGCCGCCCCAGGTGGTCTCCCGATCCGACGCCGTCGCTGGCATAACACCGCTGCCGCACGCCCGCGCGACAGTGGTGAAACTGCACGGGGACTACGCCGACCTGCAGTCGCGCAACACCGTCGAGGAACTCAGCGACTACCCGCCGGAGTGGAACGCGCTCCTCGCCCGTGTCACCGACGAGTACGGGCTCGTGATCAGCGGGTGGTCGGCGGACTGGGACGTGGCCCTCGTACGCGCGCTCGAGGCGGTGCCGTCGCGGCGCTACCCGCTGTACTGGGATGCACGGAGCAGCAAGGGCGAGGCGGCCCAGAGGCTGCTGGCCCAGCACCGCGGGCAGGTCATCACCGCCGATTCCGCCGACGACCTGTTCGGTCGGCTGGTCGCCAGCGTGGAGGCGCTCGAGCAGCTCACCGAGCCGACGCTGACTACAGCAATGGCCGTCGCACGCCTGAAGCGGTACCTGCCCGACCCGGTGCGGCGGATCGACCTACACGACCTGGTCATGAGCCAGGTCGAGCATGTCGTCGAGCGTGTCGCCGTACAGCCGCTCCAGGTGCAGGGGTTCGGTCCCACGCGGATGGACGAACTCCTCGAAGAGCACCGCACCAACACCGAGCCGCTGCTCCGACTACTGACTACCGGCGTCGCGCACGACCGGCAGGGCGACCACACCGACCTGTGGCTCGCCGTCCTGCAACGGCTGATCCAGGCCCGGACCGCACCGGCGGGTCCCTTTAACGACCACCTCGACCGGATCCGCCACTACCCCGCACTGCTCGCGCTGCGGGCCATGGGCCTCGTAGCCCTGCACGTCGGCCATGACGACGTGCTGCTGCGCCTCTTCACCGAGCCGGCGTACCGAGACAAGTACTCGAGCAACACACGCATCCCCGCCGTTCACGCCCTCCACGACATGAAGCTGTTCAACACCGACCTCGTCAACCTCTTCCCGCGGTGGAACGGGCAGCGCTGGCTCTACCCGATGAGCCACCTCATCCGTGGAGACCTCCGCGAGCCACTGCGTGACTGGATCCCCTACGACGACGACTACACCCGCACCTTCGACTCCTACGAGTACCGCGCTGCGCTCGTCGTTCAGACCACCCAGCACGTGCCTGGGGCCTACAAGGCCGCTCCGGGCGAGTACATCGGCGAGTGGACCTGGACCGACGGCAAGCCCGGCTCGGAACATGACTTCCTTGCGACCCTCGACCGAGCCGACGACAACTGGCCATGGTGGGGAGTCGTCGGCGGACGTGAGGGCCACCAGCAGGTGCTCGACGGGCTGCGGGAGGTGCTGGCCAAGCTCCAGCGCTGGTGACGCGCCGCGATGGCCCGACACGCCCGACGGGTCGACTAATCGCCGCTTTCGATGACGCCGTGGACGGTCGGCGGCGGTGCAACGCTGAGCGAGACGCCCGCCCGGGGCACGTGCCGCGATCCCGCTGGCGCGACCGATGACCTATCCGTCGCCGCGGGTGCGCGGCCCCGACCCGCGGGCGGGCGACACAGACGCCTGACGTGCCGGTTGTCCGGGATGCATGATCGAGGTCATGTCGCAGTCGTCGCTGTTCGGTGCCGGGGTGCACCCGGACCTGCCAACCAGCTTCGTCCACTTCACCGGACGGCCCCGAGGCGCCGGCGACAGGCCGCCACCGTTCGCCGCGGACGGGGCCGAGGGCCGACTGCTGCAGATCCTCCAGCAGGGACTCTTGCGGGCCGCGTCAACGTGGGGAACCACTGGGCCGGTGGTCTGCGTCTCCGAGTCCACCGAGAATGCCATCAAGGTGATGCTCAGCACCGGCGTGACCACCCGTGGGCCCTACGAGCCGTGGGCGCTGCTGCTCGACCGAGACGCGCTGATCGAGCGCGGGTTCCGGCCGGTCTGGCACATGTCGGAACAGTCACTCCAGGTCACGAACCACCTCCCGGCCCTCTTCCGGGACCTCCGGGTTAGGTATCAGCCGGGCGAAGCGGACTGGCTCGCCGAGCGCGAGTGGCGCCTGTGCTGGGGGGACACTCCCCTCGAGGACGGCCGAGTCCCGGCGCTGAAGTTGACCGGCTTGCTCACCGGCGTCATCGTCGGCCGCCGCGGCTGGACACCGCCCTCCATCACCATCGCCGAGGAATCGGTCACGACGACGCCCAACGGCTCGATCACGAGCACCACGACCGCGTCGATGCAGTTCGCCACCAGCTGCGACGCCGTGCCCCGCCTCTGGTGGAACGGGGAGGAGCTCGTCGACGACGGCGTCTTCGACGTGAACAGCCAGATCGTCCGGGAGCTCGTCCGCCCTTGGGAGTAGTCGGCGGAGCGCGTCGGCAGTCACCTCTACGGTGAGGTCGTGGCGGGGGATCCGGACGGCGCGCGGCGCACCCTCGCCGCGTTCGCCGACCGAGCCGCGGCGATCATGCGCACCGCCGCGGCGCAGCGCGAGGATCTCGCGACCGTCGGTTCCACCATGAACATCTTGGTCCGCGTCGGCCAGCGCGAGCACCGCATCGAGCGGACCCACCTGCCGGAACCCGAGCTCATCCAGGCCGCCGTGATGCTCCGTCCCGTGGTCTTCCTTCAGAAGGATCCTGTCCAGATCGGGAAGGTGCTCAATGCCGTGGGCCTGCTCCTGCTGGACGCCCCGCAGCCGGTTCGCGACTACCTCCGTGATGTCCAGCGCCAGGTGAACAAGCTGCTGAAGGCGGAACGGTGGGTGGTGATGGTCGGTGGCCCCGGGGCTCCCGAGCCGACCCGGCTGACTGACGTCGAGATCGCCGAGCTGTGGTTCGACGCGCACGTCTGGCACAACGACATGGACAAGCAGTGGGCGCTGAAGCACATCTCCGAGGACGAGTGCCTGATCAGCGCTTCCGTCTGGGTCGGTCACCGAATCCTGCTGGTGCGAGCCGTGCAACAGTTGATCGCCGACCTTCGCCAAGCCGGCCACCTGAGCGGCTGACCGCTCAGACGCTGCGGCCCGCGTGTTAGCACTGCCCCGCTCGTCAGGCGGCGGGAGGCGAGTCGGGCAGGGGCCACGGGACCGCGATCGTCCCTGCCAGCGAGATCCACCACTCGGCAAGTCCGCCCGACCGCTGGATGTAGCCCAGCTCCACCGACGGCCCCCGCGGCTGCTCGTGCGTGCGCATGAGCGGCATCGACAGGGCGTACTCGCTGGCGGGGATCTCCTTCCGCGATGGGGCGTCGCGGGCAGCGAGCAGATCTCGCCGGATGACGTCCGCGCGCGGTGTCTCCGGGATGGCTCGCAGGTCCAGGCAGGCGGCGAGGTAGGCGTGCTTGAGGGCTGCCAGCTTGTAGAGGCGAGGGTTCGGCGGCGTGAACTGCAGCGAGAACTCCGGCCCCTTGAGCATCGGTTCGGCGTCAGGGTGCATCGGACCGTCGATGATGAGCGCGAACTTGCCGTCGGCAGTCCGACGGTGGAGCAGCCGCGGCAGCTTGCGCGCACCGACGATCGCGTCCGAGGTAGTCGTCGTGTGCCGGAAGGCGTCGTCGCGCCAGTCGGTCAGCTCGGCTTCGACCCGTCCGAGGTCGTTGTTGCACGGGGTGCAGATGCGGGTCATCGGCCGTCCACCCAGGGCGGCGGGCGGGAGGTGTTCGGCGCTGGTGGGCTCGGGGCCGAGGCAGATCGGGCACCGGTCGAAGTAGTGCGCCTCGATCTCGCGGACGATGTGGAACCGGTGGTCGGTCGATCCTTCCCGCGGCGCGTGGACCACCTTGAGCAGCTCGCCGTCGTCGCCGACCACCGCGAGCTTCCGAACCGGGATGTTGCCCCGCCGCCGCCGCGCGGAGTCCCCTCCTTCGCTCTCGCTGATTGTGCCTGACCACACGGAAGGCAGTGTGCCAGCGGACGCCGTGAGAATGGTGACCAGAGCCGGGCGATCGTCACTGTCCGACCGGCGCGCTACGTTCCGACAGTGACCACGAAGCCGCGCACACCGCGCTCCACTCCCCCAGCGGGAGAAGCCGGTGGGACGGCTCCCACTTCACGGTGCCCAAGTCCCCCCTCGGACACCAGCTGATGCACACCGATCGGGTATCGCTCTACACGGTTCCGCGTGGCAGGACCCATCTGTGCTCGAAGTCGAGTACCTCGGCAGCAATCTCGAAGTCGCTGTCGTAGTGCAGGACCGTCAGTCCGTGCTCAGCCGCCAGCACAGCGGTCAGCAGATCAGCGATGCCTACCGCTCGGTGCCGCCCGGTGAGAGCCAAGGCGCGCTGCGCGTCGAACGCGCCCTGCCAATGACCGTCGTCGGTAGGCAGGTACTCGTATGCCTCTCGGCGGTCAGCCCGCACCTGCTCGTACTCCGCCGGGCTGCGAGCGCTGTAGAAGGCCTCGGCATCGAGAGTGGCGCAGGTGGCGGCCAAGCCGCCGGTGATGAGCGGCTCCAACCGGTCCGCGACTTCGGTCAGCCGCATCCGAGCCGCCGCGCTGGTGTCGATGAGGAACCGGGCGATCACCGCCACACGTCAGCCCGCTCGGCCGGCTCCGCCATCGCCTCGAGTCCGCCTTCGCGAAGCCATGTCACCTGTCGGGCGCGCGCAGCTGCACTCGCCGCCTGCGCCAGCGCAGCCCGGACCGTGTCCGACACCCCCGTCGTGTTCAACTCGCGCTGCGCCCGAGCCAGCAACTCGTCATCGAGGTCGATCAAGCGCTTCGTCACGGTGGGCCCCTTCCTCGCCGGTATATGCGATCTGTGCGAAGACCATATACATCCAACGTGGAGGGATCGGGGTCTCCGGTTCTCGACTCGCCCGCCATGGCTACGAGGACAAGGCCGGAAGGCGTGTGCGTATGTAGCGTGTCGCCCCTCGGACACAGCGAAGTGGGATTCGACCCACCTCATCGACGCAGAACCACGCTCTGCGTCCACGACCGCCACGGTCCCCGCCGACCCCGGTTCGGCAACCATCCCTCCCACCGCATCTGCGGCCGTCTCCGACGAGGCAGCGCTGCGCCGCGTGCTGGGAGCGACTGCCGAGCCGGCGGCGGCACGGACGGTCCGGGCAATGCCCAACGCTGCTCCCCCGAAGCCTGCGGCCGCGCGCCGCCGGGCCGCCGCACCCCACGACCCACCCCGACTGCCTCCACGCCGGCCGCGCCGGCCCGGACCGCATCCGCGTCGACCTCCCCGGCACTGGCCGGGCTGCCCGCCTCCTTCGCCGGGATCGGGGCGCTTCTCGCCGACGCCGGCGAGCGGGTGCCCGCCGACGCGCCCACCCTCACCGCCGCGGCCGGGTCCGGCGGAGGCGTGGACCTCTCCGGCATCTGGACGCTGGACGCCGCGATGGCGGCCGCGCGCAGCAACACCGTGCTGCGCGCCCTGGACGGCAAGGGCCGCCTGATGCTGCCGCTCGAGGCCGGCGCTGCGGCGCGGGTGCCCACAGAGCGCGGCGGCGCGATGCTCACCGTCTTCCTGCCCGGCGCCGCCGAGGGCCCGCGGCCCAACTTCGCCGTCGCGCCGGTGCGCTACAGCTGGATGCCGCGGGTCAGCGCGCCGTCGACGACGAGATGGGTCCCGGTCGTGAAGCTGGAGACCGGGCTGGACAGGAAGACGGCGGCCTTCGCCATCTCGTCCGGCCGGCCCATCCGGCCGGTCGGGTTGAGCCCGAGGGCCATGCCGTAGAGGTCGGGCAGGTCGTTCTCGGCGCTCTGCCAGAAGCCGTTCTCGAAGTAGGTGTTGCCGGGCGAGACGACGTTGGCGCGCACCCCGCGGCCGGCCAGTTGGAAGGCCAGTCCCGAGATGTAGCCGACCAGCGCCGTCTTCATCGTCCCGTACGGGCCGGCGGCGAAGTCGGCTTCCCGGCCCGAGACGCTGGAGATGGCGACGATCGACCCGTTGTCGCTGGCTTCCAGGTGCGGCAGCGCCGCCTTGGCCAGCCGGACCGTGTGCATCAGGTCGACCTCGAAGGAGGTGTACCAGTTCTCCTCGGTGTCGGGCACGGCCAGCGCGCTGACGTTGGCGACGACGGCGTCGATCCCGCCGAGCCGGTCCGCGGCTGCGTCCACCCACGCGATGAGCGCAGGCGCGTTGCGGACGTCGAGCTGCACCCCGCGGACCCCGGAGCCGCGGCCGGCCAGCGCCGTCTCGGTCATCTCGATCTCGGCGGCGTCCCGCGCGCAGAACTCGACGACGGCGCCCTCGTCGGCGAACGCCTCGACGATCGCTCGCCCGATGCCCTTGGTGCCTCCCGTGACGAGCACCCGGGAGCCGTTGAGGTGGAGATCCATCCGGTTCGTACCTCCTTGGTCAGTGAAGCTGCTGAGCGCGGGAACGGAGCTCGGCGTGCAGGCCGCCGTAGGCCGAGGCCGACGGCAGCAGGGACTTGCGGGCCTTGACGACGGCGCTGTAGCTCGCGTCGACGACGTTGGCGATCGGCACCTCGGTGATCTGCGAGAGCAGCTGGTAGGCGTCCATCCGGTGCAGGCCGTAGAGCTCGCCGAACCAGTGCACGAGCTCGGCCTGGCCGATCCGCCAGGCGTCTTCCAGCGGCCGGCTCGAGCCGACCGTCATCCAGTGGGTGTCGTCCTCGAGGCGCGGCCAGGCTGGTGCGCCCCCCTTGATCAGCTCGACGATCAGCGTCGTCGTCATGGCGCCCTCGACGGCGGTGCCGCAGGCCTCGCCCTCGCCCTGGCGGTAGTGGCCGTCGCCGATCGAGAACAGCGCGCCCTCGACGTTGACGCCGAGGAAGCACGTCGTTCCGGCGCGCATCTGCGGGGTGTCCATGTTGCCGCCGAACCGCTCGGGCACCAGCGAGCTGCGCACCTCTCCCCCGGGCGGCGCGACGCCGACCGTGCCCAGCATCGGCTCGACCGGCAGCTCCACGGCCAGCTCGGTGTGCTGGGCCACGAAGGTGACGGTGTTCCTCGCGCGGTCCAGCTCGTAGATCCAGGTGGTGTCCGGAAGCGGGTCCTGCAGGGTGGCGGTGCGGTCGGTGCTGGTCAGGCCGCCGAAGAACGGGATCGCCGCGGAGGCGCCGAAGTCGCGCGCCGGCTCGAGGGCGACGAGGTGCAGCGCGAGGGTGTCGCCGGGTTCGGCACCCTCCACGTAGAACGGACCGGTCTGCGGGTTGACGTAGCGGAGGTCGACCTTCTCGCTGGAGAGGTCCTTGACCGACCGCAGCGCGCCGCAGAACGCGTCGTCGGACCACAGCCGCAGCGCCGTCCCGGGCTGGATGCGGCGCAGCGGGGCGACCCCGCCGAAGGTGAACGCGTACTGCTCGAACGTGGGCACGATTTCGACGACGTCCATACGCCACCCTAGGAAGACGCAGGTCCGCGCGGCAATACTCAGGGCCGCAGCCGGGCCTTGCCCGCGAGCTCGGCGACGGTCGTCGCGCCGAGCAGCTGCATGGTGCGGGTGATGTCCTTGGTCAGGATATCGGCGACGCGCTGCACGCCGCGCTCGCCGCCGGCCATGAGCCCGTAGAGGAACGCCCGACCGACGAGGCAGCCCCGCGCCCCCATCGCGACCGCGGCGACGACGTCGGCGCCGTCGAGGATCCCGCCGTCGACGTACACCTCCGCGCGGTTCCCGACGGCCTCCACCACGGCGGGCAGCAGCTCGAGCGGCACCGGCGCCCGGTCGAGCTGCCGACCGCCGTGGTTGCTGACGACGACGGCGTCGGCGCCGGCGTCCACGACGGCGCGGGCGTCGTCCACGCTCTGGACGCCCTTGACGATCAGGGCACCCGGCCACGACGCCTTCAGCTCACCGATGTCGGCGATCGTGGCGGCCGGCTCGAAGACCCGGTCGACCAGCTCGGCGACCGTGCCGCCCCACGTCTGCAACGAGGCGAACTCCAGGGGCGGGGTCGTGAGCAGGTCGATCCACCAGCGCGGGTGGACGGCGGCGTTCGCGAACGTGCGCAGGGTCAGCGCGGGCGGGATGGAGAAGCCGTTGCGGACGTCGCGCAGCCGCGGCCCGGCAACCGGGGTGTCGACGGTCAGCACCAGCGCCTCGAAGCCGGCCGCCTTCGCCCGCTCGACCAGGGCGCGGCTGGCGTCGCGGTCGCGCCACAGGTAGAGCTGGAACCACTTCCGGGCGCTGGGTGCGGTCTCGGCCAGCACCTCCACCGACGTCGTGCCCATGGTCGACAGCGCCATCGGGATGCCGCTGCGCTCCGCGACGCGGGCGACCGCGCCCTCTCCCTCGGCGTGCATGAGCCGGGTGAAGCCGGTGGGGGCAAAGGCCAGCGGCAGGGCCGACGGTGCGCCGAGCAGCGTCGTCGTCGGGTCGACCACGCTGACGTCGCGCAGCACGTTGGGCAGGAACTCGACCCGCTCGAACGCCTCGCGGGACCGGCGCAGCGAGATCTCCGCGCCCGCGGCTCCGTCGGTGTAGTCGAACACCGCCTGCGGCACGCGTTGGCGGCCGATCTTCCGGAGGTCGCCGACCGTCGCCGCCCGGGCCAGCCGCCGATCGAGCGCGTCGCCCGGCAATCGGCGCAGCCGGATCAGCTCGGAGAACTCCGACCACCGTGGAACCCGTCGCTGGGGCACGCGTACACCCTGCCACCTGGCGCCGCAGCCGGTCGATCCTGCGCCGCCGAGAGACCACATCGCCACGGCTCCGGGGAGCGCCACCGCGCCCTACCCCGCACGGCGGCTCGCGGTCGCCTGAGCGAAGTGTGTGCGTATGTAGCGTGTCGCCCCTCGGACACAACGAAGTGGGACGCGTCCCACCCTCCTTCGGGTGAGAATCCCGCAGATCGGCCGAATCCGAGCGCCGCTGGCGAAACGCCCGGCACAGCTGCGGCCATGCCACGACCCGCACCACCGGCCCCGCCACACGCCCGACGCCGCCGGCCAGTCCGCGCGCACGCGCCGCTCCTCGCTTCATGCGGCCACCGTGCCCGCCGTCGCCGCCCCGGCAGTCGGCCCGTCCCTGCCCGACGGCTGGGCGTTCGGCGGCAGCGCACCGTCCACCGCGGAGCTCAACGAGCTCTGGCTGAACACCGACCTGCTTCGGGAGCGCAACCAACGTCCGCCGGGCGCCGCCGACTTCAGCCCGCTGCACGCCCACGCCGCCGAGCCGGCGCCGGCCCGCACGGAGCTGACCTTCACCAAGCTGGACGCCAAGGACCGACTCCCGCTGCCCCTGTGCCCGGTACTCGACGCGCAGCTGCCGGCCGAACGTGACGGCGGTGTGCTGGTCGACCGATGCCACTGCCGCCCCCGGTGAGCAGGACGACCGAGCCGGTGAAGTCGAACGACGCAGTAGCCCCGAACGGATTCTTCCGGTCGTCACCCACGTCACCAACAGCAGCACGACGAATGGCCGCAGGCCGCCGCTACCTCGTCCTCGGCGTCCTCGCCCCACCCCGAGCACACAGCGCTCCCCAGGGGCGGTGCCGCAAAACTCCAGGTGACGTGTAGACCGAGCACGTCGAGCAGTCGGGCCGCGCCGCCCTCTCCAGGTGTTCCAGATCACACCGCGACGTGTCACACTCCACTCCGCACGATCTGTTCTAGACCATGCTGAACCCGTTCGTGATCGCGAGCGGGCGATTCGAACTGGAGGCCGCAGGAGTGAAGACGCAGGGCGCAATCATCCGACAGGTACCGGGGCGCTACGAGACGGCGGAACTCGAGCTGGAGGAGGCGGGTCCGGGCGAGCTCACCGTGAAGATGGTGGCCTCGGGGTTGTGCCACACCGACGATCACATCGCCACCGGCGACATGGAGTACGGGATCTACCCGGTCTGCGGCGGTCACGAGGGTGCCGGCGTCGTCGTCCAGGTCGGCGAGGGCGTCCGTGGCTGGTCCGAGGGTGATCACGTCGTCTTCTCCTTCCTGCCGTCCTGCGGGAAGTGCCGCTGGTGCGCGCGGGGCATGCAGAACCTCTGTGACCGTGGTGCCGGGCTGTTGAACGGCTCACGGCTGGACGACCCGGCGAGCTTCCGGATGCGCCTGGACGGGCAGCCGGTCGGGCAGATGTTCGGTATCTCGACCTTCAGCCAGTTCACGACCGTCGACGCGGACAACGCCGTCAAGGTGCCGGTCGACGCGCCGCTGGAGAGCCTCTGCCTGCTCGGATGCGGAGTCGGCACGGGGTGGGGGTCCGCAGTGAACCTCGCCGACATCTACCCCGGGGACACCGTGATCGTGATGGGGATCGGCGGGATCGGCATCAACGCCGTCCAGGGCGCCGCGCACTCCGGCGCGGGTCAGGTCATCGCGGTCGACCCGGTGGCGTTCAAGCGCGAGAAGGCGGTGGAGTTCGGCGCCACCCATGTGGCCGAGAACATCGAGGATGCGGCCGAACTGGCCAGCACGTTCACCAACGGTCAGGGAGCCGACGCCACGATCGTCACCGTCGGGGTGACCACCCCCGAGCACGTCTCGCAGGCGTTCGCCTCCATCCGCAAGGCAGGCACGGTGGTCGTGACCGGGGTCGGCGACATCACTCGGACCGACCTGTCGCTGTCCATCGGTGAGCTGACCATCTTCCAGAAGCGCCTGCAGGGGTCGTTGTTCGGCGGCTCGAACCCCACTGCGGACATCCCGTGGCTCGTCGACCTCTACATGCGGGGCCAGCTGAAGCTCGACGAGCTGATCACGCACCGGTACACGCTCGACCAGGTGGCGCAGGGCTACGAAGACATGCACGCAGGCAAGAACATCCGAGGCGTCGTCGTCTTTGACGACTAAGGGGGCCTATCGAGCCCGCTGGTGTCTGGCAGGCTCGGCGCCGGTAGCGGCCGGTGGGTCAGCACTCTCGACGACGGGAACCGGTGGATTCCCGTGCTCAGATCGTGCGCCCACCGGTCGTGACGGGGCCTGATCGCTGCTGGAATGAGGTGTCCCGGAGTTCGCCGGTGAGCACTTGACCATGAGTCCGCTGGCTGTCTCCCTCCGCGCTGCCGAACGCGGAGCCGAGGCCAGAGGGGGCGCGGATGTTGTTCGTGGGTGACGACTGGGCCGAAGACCACCACGACGTCGAGGTGCAAGACGAACAGGGCGCCGGCTGGCACGAGGCCGGCTGCCCGAGGGCATCGCCGGGCAGACTCGGGTTGCCTGAAACCCGACCCCCCTACGACGAGGACGCCGCCTGGACAACCTCCACCCCTGCCGCGGCCCGACCCCTCACGCCTTGGGATGTCCAGACGGCGGCCGGCCGCATTCGGTGGGTGCCGGGTGCGGCCGACGACCGACAGCCCTCCGTGCCCTCACACCGACCTCGCCGAGTGCCGGGTGACGGTGCCCGGATCGGGCTGCCAGTAGTCGGGCAGGGCGCTCAGGAGCGGGGACGGTGAGCAGTCGAGCTCACGGATCCCGAGGAGGTGTGGCGTGCCGCGCCGCCCGGAGCCCCCCGCCTGATCACCGACGCGAGCACGATGTGCTTCGGCGACGTCCGGGAACGCACCGATCGGCTGACCAGTGGGCTCCGCTGTGTCGGGCTGGTCGCACCGGCTCGCAGGGCTCAGCATCCACGCCGGCGGGCCCTCCGCTCCTGCAGCGTCGTCCTGACGGCCGCCAACCGCCGCCGGACGGCGTCCCGGACCGCGGCGACACCGATCGACAGCGCGCCCGGGCCGGCGCCGACATCCGGCGGCTGACCCGTCCGCGCAGTCTCGTCGAGGGCGTGCGCGAACTGCTCGAACATCCTCTGGCTCACGTCACCGGCCAGCGCGCGGCCGAACTGGGCGATCCGGCCGGAGAGGAACACCGCGGCGTCGGCGCGTAGTTCGGTGCCGCCGTCGGGGGTGGCCGTCGCGCGCAGCCCGATGTCGGCGGCGGTGCGGTTGCCGCCGGTGTCCGCACCCTGGGCCAGCAGTGCCAGTCGGTGCAAGCTCTCGTCGCGCTCGGTGATGCGCGCTAGCCCCCGGAACGCCAGCCGCACCGGGCCGAGAGCCACCGTGGCCCGGCCCCGGTAGCGATCGTCGCCGAGGTCCTCGGTCATCTCCGCACCCGGCAGGCAGCGGGCCAGCCGGTGCACGTCGGTCATGACCGCCCAGATGTCGTCGAGCGGGCTGGTCAGCAGCCGGGTGACCTCGACGGTGATGGTGGGGGTGCCGGTCGGCCGGGTGATGTCGGTGGGCACCGCCTCCTCGGCGTCCCCCACCGGCGCCGCTTCCGGAGCTGCCGCGGTGGCGGCGCCGCCGCGGCCGACGAGGGTGCGCGGCGCGCAGTTGCGAGGTGCCGGCACACCCTCGGGGTGCGCCTCGGCGACGTCGGCGACCGCCGCGAGGATGCCGCGGTAGCCGGTGCACCGGCAGATCACCCCGGACAGCTCCTCCGGCAAGCGCTCGTCGTCGACGCCCGGCTCGTGCGTGAGCAAGTCATAGGAGCTCATCAGGAAGCCCGGCGTGCAGAAGCCGCACTGCAGCGCGTGGTGGTGGCTGAAGGCCTGCTGCAGCGGGTGCTGGTCGTCCTGGGTGCCCAGCCCCTCGACCGTGACCACGTCGGTGCCCTCGGCCTGCACGGCGAAGACCAGGCAGGCGCGGGCGGCGTCGCCGTCGACGAGCACCGTGCACATGCCGCACACGCCGTGCTCGCAGCCCAGGTGCGTGCCGGTCAGGCCGAGGTGCTGGCGCAGCGCGTCGGCCAGGTGCATGCGGGCCGGAACCCGGATGGTCACGGGCGTTCCGTTCACCGTGAACGAGACGTCGATCAGCTCGTCCGCGGCGGCCTTCACCGCGCGCTGGTGCTCGGTGGTGGTCATGAGGTGCTCTCCGTTGCTCGGCGGTTGGCGCGGGCCAGCTCCCGGGCCGCGAGGACGGCGAACAGCCGCCGCCGGTAGCCCTGCGAGCCGTGGGCGTCCCCCGCCGTGTCGACCATCACCCGGGCCAGCTCCTCGGTGCCCGGGCGCAGCGCGGTCTCGACGTCGGCCTCCCCGGCCGCGGCCCGGACCAGCTCGGTGACGTCGCGGGTGACCGGGCGGTCGGAGACGCCGAAGCCGGAGAGCACCGCGTCGGCGACGGAGCCGTCCCGGGAACGGACCCGGGTGACGACGCCGGCCAGCGCGAAGTCGCCGTGCCGGCGGGCCAGCTCGGCGAAGCCGAACCCCTCCCCCGGCCCGGCCGCCGGGAACTCCACGGCCGAGAGAATCTCGTCCGTGCCGACCGCGGTGGTCATCGCGCCCTGGAAGAAGTCGGCCGCGCGCACGGTGCGCCGGCCGCTGGGTCCGGTGATCTCCAGGGTCGCACCCAGGCAGAGAGCGACGGCGGGCAACTCGGCGCCCGGGTCGGCGTGCGCCAGGCTGCCGCAGACCGTGCCGCGGCTGCGCAGCTCGCGGTGCCCCACGAAGGGCAGCGCCAGCCCGAGCAGCGGCACGGCGGCTGCCGCGGAACTGCGCTCCACGTGCCGCTGCCGGACCGTGGCACCGATCCGCAGGGCGCCCTTGCGGCGCTCGAACCCGTCGAGGCCGACGACGGCGTTGATGTCGACGAGGGTGCCCGGCCGGCCCAGGCGCATCGCCAGGACCGGCACCAGGGATTGCCCCCGGCCAGCACCTTGCCGTCACCGTCGGTCGCGGCCAGCTCGGCGACGGCGTCGTCCAGCGTGGCCGGGCGCACGTAGGCGAACGGGGCCGGCTTCACTCAGCTCACCGCCCGACGAACTCGGGCTTGCGCTTCTCGCCGAACGCCTTCACGCCCTCGGCGAAATCCTGCGTCGCCCGCAGCATCGCGTAGGCCTTCCGCTCCAGCTCGATGCCGGTGTACAGCGGGCCGTCGATGCCCCGGTCGAGCACCTCCTTGCCGGTCTGCAGCGCGATCGGCGAGAAGCCGAGCAGCTTGGTCACCAGCTTCTCCACGCCCTCGTTGAGAGCGTCGCGGTCGGCGAAGAGCTCCTCGGAGACCAGGCCCCAGTCGAGCGCGTCCTGCGCCTGGATCCGGGTGGCGGTCAGGATGTGGTATTTCGCCCGGGAGAGACCGATGAGCCGGGACAGCCGCTGGGTGCCGCCGCTGCCGGGGATCATCCCGAGGTTCATCTCCGGCAGCGCGAACTGGCTGCGGTCGGTGGCCAGCCGGATGTCGCAGGAGAGCGCGAGCTCGAGGCCGACACCGAAACAGTAGCCGTCGATGGCCGCGATGACCGGCTTGCCGCTGCGCGCCGGGGCGGTGATGTCCTGGCCCAGGTGCGAGAGGTCGATCGGGTCGACCTCCATGAACCCGGCGATGTCACCGCCGGAGGTGAAGTGCTTGCCATCGGACCGGATGACGACGGCGCGCACCCGCTCGTCCCGGTCGATCTCGGCGAAGCGCTCGGCCATCCTGGCCCGCATCTCCATCGTGACGACGGTGTAGCCGCCGTGGGAGAGGGTCAGGTAGGCGACCTGGCCGTCGTGGCCGTGGTCGAGCAGGACGTCGCCACCGGTCGTGGGCATGCGGGAGCTCCTCGGTTGAAGGGAGTGGGTGTCAGGCCGGACGGCGGGCGCCGTCGAGCAGGTCGAACAGGACGTTGCCGTGCACCGGCAGCCGGTCGATGGCCAGGCCGTGCGGGGACAGCGCGTCGGTGACCGCGTTGGCCACGGCCACCGGGAAACTCATCGAGCTGCCCTCGCCGCTGCCCTTCGCCCCGAGCGGGGTCAGCGGCGACGGCGTCACCACGTGGTCGGTCACCAGGGGGAACCCGGCCTCCGCGGTGGTCGGGCAGAGGTAGTCCAGGAAGGTCGCCGCCGTCGGCTGGCCGCCCGCCGAGTAGGTGAACTCCTCGTACATCGCCCCGCCGAGGGCCTGGGTGAGCGCGCCGTGGACCTGGCCGTCGAACAGTGTCTGGTTGAGCACGGTGCCGGCGTCGTGCACCGAGGAGACCCGCTCGATGGTGATCTCGAGGGTGTCGGGGTCGATCCGCACGGCGACGAGCTCGGCGACGAAGCCGTAGCAGAGGCTGGAGTTGATCCGCTCGTCGCGGGTGGCCGCACGCACCTCGCGCGGGGCGAAGGCTGCCTCCTCGTAGAGCCGGGCCGGGGTGCCCTCGGGCAGCGCGCCGGGATCCCAGTGCACGACGCCGGCGGCGTGCCGGAAGAGCACGGACCGGCCGGGGTCACCGGCCACCCGGACCGCGCCGTCGGCGAGCTCGAGCTGCTCGGGTGGGGTCTCGAGCAGCACGCTGCCGGCGGCCTTCACCGTGCCGGCGATCCGGTCGCAGGCCGCGACGACGGCGCTGGTGACCAGCGGCGCGAAGCGGGAGGAGTAGCTGCCCGAGGTGACCGTCCACGGGGTGGTCGCGGTGTCCATCTCGATGACGACGCGGACCTGCTCCTCGGGCAGCCCGAGCCGCCGGGCGGCGACCTGCCGCGCGGTGGTGGCGTGCCCCTGGCCCTGCGGGACGCTGCCGAGCAGCACGGTGACGATGCCCTGGAGGTCGACGCTGACCCGGACGTGCTCGGTGGATCCGGACTTGTCGCGGCCGGGCTTGCGGTCGGCGGCGGGCGTGGCCAGCCCGACGTAGCCGATGTTGGTGCCGGAGGGGTCGACGACCGCGGCCAGGCCGATGCCGTAGAGCTCGCCGCGCTCCCGGGCCTCCGCCTGCCGGCGTCGCAGCTCGTCGAGGTCGGCGTTGCGCACCGCGAGGCGGATGGCCTCCTCGTAGTTGCCGGAGTCGTAGACGCCGCCGGTCGGTGTCTCGTACGGGAAGGCGTCGGCAGGCACCAGGTTGCGGCAGCGTGCCTCGACGACGTCGAGCCCGGTCGCCCTGGCGACGTCGTCCATCAGCCGTTCCAGTCCGAAGTACAGCTGCTGGCCGCCGAAGCCGCGGTTGAGCCCGGTGGGCATGGTGCTGGTGACGACGGCGCGGGCGCGGATCTGCACGGCCGGGATCCGGTAGGCGCCGGTGATGTTGCCGTAGCAGCGGTAGAGCGTGCTGGGCTCCGGCGGGCGCATGTAGGCGCCGACGTTGTCGACGAGGCACCGGTGTCCGGGCGTACTTGGAGGCCAGCGCCAGCAGGACGACGTAGGGATAGATGCCCGCCTTGATGCCGAAGCTGCCACCGATGTCGGCCGGCACGTGCAGCCGCACCCGGGAGGTCGGGATGCCCAGTGCCCCCGCCATGACCGGGACCATCGTGAACGGGCCGTGGAAGTTGGCCCAGGCCTCGACCGCGGGACCGGCCGGGTCGTCGGTCCAGTTCGCGACGACGGAGTAGCACTCCATCGGCACCGAGGAGTAGCGCGGGAAGTCGTAGGTGCCCGTGACGACCTGGGCGGCCTCGGCGAAGGCGCGGTCCACCTCGCCGAAGGTGAAGGTGCGATCGGTGGCGACGTTCGAGCCCTGGTCGTCGTGCAGCAGGGGGGCGTCCTGGGCCAGGGCGGCGCGGACGCCGACGACGGGGTCGAGCAGCTCGTACTCGACGTCGACGAGCTCGGCGGCGTCCTCGGCGATGAACCGGTCGCCGGCGACGACGACCGCCACCGGCTCGCCCACGTAGCGGACCTTGTCGGTGCCGGTCGGGAAGTACGGCATCCGGGTGGTCACCGACAGCGGGAAGGGCCTGAGCTCGGCGGCCACCTCCTCCGGCCCGATGACGGCGGCGACGCCGGGATGCCGGCGGGCACGGGACAGGTCCACCCTGCGGATCCGGGCGTGCGGGTGGGGGCTGCGGACGATCGCCGCGGTCAACGTGCCCGGCAGCGGGTCCAGGTCGTCGAGGAACCTCCCCTGCCCGGTGACCAGCGGGGCGTCCTCGATGCGGGTGGGGGTCCAGCGCGGGACGGTGTCGGTGTCGACGTCAGGCACGGGAGCTCCCGGGATCGGCTGCGGCCAGGGACTCGTACTCCCCGGCGGTCAGTGCGCGACGGAGGGTCTTGCCGACGGCGGAGCGGGGAATGGCGCTGATCGCCACGACGCGCTTGGGCCGCTTCAGCGACGGGAGGTGGGTCGTCGCGTAGTCCTGCAGCTCGCGCACGACGTGGTCGGGGGCGCGGCCGTCGGCGGGGACGACGAACGCGGTGACCACGCTGCCCCAGCGCTCGTCCGGCATCCCGACGACGCAGACGTCCGCGACGGCCGGGCAGCGCACGAGGGCGGCCTCGATCTCGTCGGGGTAGATGTTCTCGCCGCCTGAGTTGATCATGTCGTCGACCCGGCCGGAGACCCACAGGTCGCCGTCCTCGTCGGCGGTGGCGAGGTCGCCGGTGTAGTACCAGCCCTGGCGGATCGACTTCTCGTCGGCGTCCGGGCGGTGCCAGTAGCCGCCGAACGCCTCGGGGCTGGCCATGCTGGCGATGACCTGGCCCTGCTCCCCCGGACCGACCAGCGCCTCGGGCGCGGCGCCGACGACGGGCTCGACCAGCCGGACGCGGGAGAACAGCCCGGCGCGGCCGGCGCAGCCGGGCTTGCGCAGCCCGTCGGGGCCGATGGTGAAGGTGTAGATCTCGGTGCTGCCGTAGTGGTTGACCAGCACCTGCGGATTGAGCGCCTCGGCGAGCTGCTCGGCGAGGGCCGGGGTCATCGCCGCGCCGGCGTAGGCCAGGCGGTCGACCCCGGTGGCGGCGAAGCCGTCCTCGCGCAGCAGCGACCAGTAGATGGTGGGCACCAGGTACAGCGAGCTGACCTGCTCTTCCCGGATCAGCTGCACGGACTCGGCCGCGTCGAACCGCACCTGGGGCACCCAGGTGCCACCGCAGACGATGCTGGCCAGCAGCGTACGCAACCCCATCGTGTGGAACATCGGCATGACTCCGAGGACGACCTCGCCGTGCCGCAGCTGGGTCTGCACCAGGTGGGCGACCGCAGCGGTGTGCTCGGCGCGGTGCGACCGTGGCACGCCCTTGGGCCGGCCGGTCGTGCCGGAGGTGTAGAGCATGACGCTGATGTCGGACTCGTCGGGCGGGTCGCCGAGGGCACCGTCCGGCTGCCCGTCCACGGCCAGCTTCCCCACGTCGCGGTGCTGCGTCGAGATCCCGGCCTTCTCCGCCGTCGGAGCCGTGGTCTCGTCGGTGACCAGCAGTGCTGCCTCGGCGTCACCGAGGCAGTAGCCGAGTTCCTCGGGACCGAGGCGCGTCGACAGCGGGACGCTGACGGCCCCGAGCTTCTGGGCAGCCAGGTGCAGGCTGGCCAGGGGCTCGCCGCCGGCCAGGAAGAGCCCGACCCGGTCGCCACGCCGGACCCCGAGATCGGCCAGGGCACGGGCGAGCTGGTTGGTGCGCGCGTCCCATTGGCGGTACGACATGGGCCGGGGGCCACCGACCGCCCGGCGGTCCGGATGGCGCTCCGCGGTCCACGACAGGGCGGTGGCGAGGTCCATGCGTGACCCTCCGAAAGCCGATCGCCGATGATCTGTATTGGACCATACAGACCGGAAGATTAAGCTGGCAACGTGGCGTCCGAACGGCTCTCCCCGACCTCCTACGTGGTGCTCGGGACGATCGGGTTGCGCGGGCCGTCCACGTCCTACGACCTCAAGCGGGCGGTCAACCGGTCGATCGGCTACTTCTGGACGTTCCCCCACGCTGCCCTGTACTCGGAGCCGCAGCGGCTCGAGCAGATGGGGCTGTTGACCGCCTCCAGCGAGCAGGAAGGCCGCCGGCGGCGGACCTACTCGCTCACCGAGGAGGGGCTGCGGGAGCTGCGCGCCTGGCTGGCCGCGCCGACCAACGAACACTTCCAGATGCGCGACGTCGCTGAGCTGAAGCTCTTCTTCAACGAGCTCGGGGAGCCCGGGAACGTGGCGCGGCTGGCGCGCGAGCAGATCGCCGCACACACCGAGCGGATCGCGGTCTACGAAGACATGCAGCGGCGGTACGGCGACGTTCGCGGCGTCGCCCCGCGCATGGTCACGCTCCGGCTCGGCCTGGAGATGGAGCACGCGGCGCTGCGGTTCTGGACCGCGTTGGAGAAGGACCCCGCCGCGTGGCTGCCCCCGGCGCCCGGCGACGCGGCCGCCGGGGGTAGGTCAACGACGCGGTAGCCGCGCGCGACTGCCCGGGCCGACGAGCGCCACGGCCCGGCCGATGGCAGAGATGACCCGAGGGCGGCCGTGGTTGGCCACCAGTGTTCGGCCGCCTGGCGCCGTCCGCATTCCCCCGTCGGGTGCGCCGTCAGACCACGGCCGAGGAGGTCTGCCCGCCGGCGGCCGTCAGCGCGTAGGTGAGCCCACCCAGACCCGCCGTGACGAGGACTGTGCCGGCCACGCCGAGGTGCGGCGCGGCCCGGGGATCCCGGGTCTCGGGGACGTGCCGGACCACGACCAGGAGCACGAGCAGTGCCAGCGGCAGGTTGAGCAGGAACACCGCCCGCCAGTTCCACTCGACCAGCCAGCCGCCGAGGAAGGGGCCGACCGCGCCCGCCACATCGCCGACCCCGGACCATGCCCCGACCGCGGCCGACCGGTCCGCGCCGGCGAAGGAGGCCGAGATGATCGCGAGACTTCCCGGGGTCAGAAGCTCGCCGCCCACCCCCTGCAGGGCCCGTGCGGCGATCAGCGTCTCGATGTCCCACGCCAGTCCGCACAGCAGCGAGGCGGCCGCGAACCAGCAGACGCCGACGACGAAGATCCGCCGGCGGCCGAACCGGTCGCTCAGCGACCCCCCGAGCGGGATCAGCGAGGCCAGCGTCAGCATGTAGGCGTTGACCGTCCACTGGAGGCCGGCGAATCCGGCGTCCAGGTCGGTGCCGATGCGTTCCAGGGCCACGTTGACGACCGTCGCGTCGAGCATGGCCATGCTCGACCCGAGCACGGTCGCCAGCAGCACCCACCGGGCCGCGGGGGTCTCCAGGGACTGCTGCACGGATCGGTGACAGGTTGGATCAAGCAGCCTGAGCGGCCAGTGTGGGTGTGATGCTCTCGTACTCGATGGGCGTGAGTCGACCGAGGGCGTCCTGGCGGCGCCGTCGGTGGTAGGTCCGTTCGATCCAGGTGACGATCGCGATCCGTAGCTCTTGTCGAGTGCGCCACTGCCGGCGGTCGAGCACGTTCTTCTGCAACAGGGCGAAGAGCGACTCCATGGCGGCGTTGTCCCCTGCTGCACCGACTCTGCCCATCGAGCCGATGCAGCAGTTCCAGGAGCGCTGAGCCGGCGTCAGCGCACCGGGTCGATCGGCGTGAGCACCCCCACCGCGCGCTCGATCTCCTCGGCGGCCTCCAGGCACAGCAGCTCCTGGAAGCGGTCGCCGATGACCTGCACCCCGACCGGGAGCCCACCCGTCGTCCCCCCGGCGACGGCGGCGGCGGGTAGCCCGAGGACATTGGCCGGCATGACCGGGCGCAGCAGCCGTATCGTCGCCGCCGCGCTCTCCGCGCTGTCGATGTCGAAGCCGGCCTTGAACGCCGGCTGGGTCCAGATCGGCGAGAGCATCAGCGGATACCGGGCCATGAACTCGGCCCACTGCCGCGCGATCGTGCGTCGCTCGACGAACGTCTGGACCAGCGTCTCGACGGTCAGCTCCGCGTAGAGCGGATCGACGAAGTCGAGGAACCGCATGCCGTCGGCGCCCATGAGCTGCTGGAGCAGCGGGCGCATCGCGCGCACGTCCGCGAGCAGCCACCGGCCCCAGACGTCGAGGGCCTGCTCGTACATCGGCGGCAGGACCTCCTCGACCTCGTAGCCGGCTGCCTGCAGGGTGTCCCCGGCCCGCCGCACGACGTCCTCGACGCCGGGGTCGGTCTCCCCGCCGGGCGGCGCCGCGATGAGCGCGACCCGCAGCGGCCCCTGCGGGCGCGGCAGCTCCAGCGGCACGGGGACCGTGGTCGCGTCCCGGACGTGCGGGCCGGCGATGACCGACAGGCCCAACCGGACGTCGGCCACCGTGCGCGCCATGACGCCGTTGACCTGCATCAGTTGCACGCTCAGGCCCGCGTCGAAGGGTTCGTTGGCGTGCGCCTCTGGCACGCGTCCGGTGGTCGGCTTGATGGAAGCGATGCCGCAGGCGTGCGCCGGGTTACGCAACGAGCCGCCGATGTCGTTGCCGATGCCGAGCGGCGTCATCCCGGCCGCCAGCGCCGCCGCATCGCCACCGCTGGAACCACCCGCAGTGACCGTCGGGTCCCATGGGTTGCGGGTCAGCCCGTGCAGGCTGGAGTCGGTGTGGATGCGCAGTGCGAAGTCGGGCATGTTGGTCCGGCCGATCGGAATCGCGCCCGCCGCCCGGAGCCGCTCCACCAGCGGGGCGTCCTGCGCGGCAACCGCCTCGGCAAGGGCGGGGATCCCCTCCGTCGTCGGCGTGCCGGCGACGTCGACGTTCTCCTTGACCGTGCAGGGGACGCCGTGCAGCGGGCCGAGGGGACGGCCTTCGGCCACGGCCCGGTCAGCCTCCCGCGCCGCCGCCCTGGCCTCGTCTCGCAAGACCCGGACGACGGCGTTGACGTGCCCGTTGACCTCGTCGATTCGGTCCAGGTGGGCATCCACCACCTCCGAGGAGGTCACCGCTCCCGTGGCGATCAGCCCGGCGAGCTCGCCGGCTCCGCGCTTCCACAGCGGAGTGCCCGCGGGGGCTGCATCAGGTCTCGTGGTCATCGGCGCGGTCTCCCGTCTGCGGGTGGCGAGCGGGGTCTTCGACCACCGGTCGCAGGTCATCGACATCCAGTCACGCCACGTTGGTCGCGTCAAGATCGCCGGATGTCCGAACATGGTGGACGGTTGACGAGCGGGGCGCTGGCGCGGTCCACCGGTGGCCGCACGCGCAGCGGCACAGAGCACGCCAGCGCGGCCAACGCAGCGGCTCGCTGCGCTGCTGGCGCCCTACGCCGACTCCACCGCCGGGCAGAACGGGCGGCTGCTCGACGCGCCGCCGGCGATCGGCGCCGTCGCCCTGGCACTATGGCCGGAGGAGCTGCGCGATGCGCGGCTCAACCTGTGCCAGCCGCCCCGCGGCGACCTCCAACTCCTGGGCACCTCGCTGCCACAGGTCGAGGCCGCGCGACGCCGTCACCGCTCCGGAGGACGCGAGCGTCGGCTCGGGGAGCGGACCGCGAAGAGGGTGACCACGAGGACGCCAACGGAGTATGTGGTCGACGCTTTGACGCTCTTCAACCGCCTACCGGCAGCCGTGTGCGTATGTAGCGTGTCGCCCCTCGGACACAGCATTGCCCTGGTGCCCCTGCAGGCAAGGAGCCCGGGGCGCTTCCATGCCAGGGCCTCTGAGCCATCGTGATACCCGCGTGATCCTTAGCGGCCCCGATCAGCCCTCGGGCAGCGCCGCGAACCGGTCGGCCGCTTGCCGCCCTACGCCGGGTGGACGTGCTGGTAGACGGTGAGCGTGATCGTGGCGCTTGCTGTCAACGACGGCCCAAAGTTGACCCCCTAGCGACGGCCGAAAATTGACCCCCTCGTGGTCATGCGTCTTCGGTGGCGGCCGCGGAGCGGCCGAGGTCTCGGTCTTTGAGCCGGTAGCTGTCGCCCTTGAGGGAGATGACTTCGGCGTGGTGAACCAGCCGGTCGATCATCGCGGCGGCGACGACCTCGTCACCGAAGACCTCACCCCAGCGGCCGAAGGGTTTGTTGCTGGTCACGATCAGCGAGTCCCGCTCGTAGCGGCTGGAGACGAGCTGGAAGAACAAGTTGGCGGCCTCGGGCTCGAAGGGCACGTAGCCGACTTCGTCGACCACCAGCAGCGGATAGCGGCCCAGGCGCCGTAGTTCGTCTTGCAGTCGGCCGGCGTGGTGGGCCTCGGCCAGCCGGGTGACCCACTCGGTGGCGGTGGCGAACAGGACCCGGTGGCCGGCCTGGCAGGCGCGGATGGCCAGGCCGGTGGCCAGGTGGGTCTTGCCGGTGCCGGGCGGGCCGAGCAGCAGCACGTTCTCCTTGGCGGTGACGAAGTCCAGCGTGCCCAGGTGCGCGATCAGGTCCCGCTTGAGGCCGCGGGCGTGGTCGAAGTCGAACTCCTCCAGGCTTTTGCGGGCCGGGAACCGGGCGGCGCGGATCCGGCCCTCGCCGCCGTGGGACTCCCGCGCGGAGACCTCCCGCTGCAGGCAGGCGATGAGGAACTCCTCGTGCGACCAGGATTGCTCGCGGGCCCGCTCGGCCAGCCGTGGCACCGCCTCCCGCAGGGTCGGTGCTTTCAGCGCGCGGGTCAGGAACGCCACCTCCGCGCCCAGGTCCCGGCTCATGCCACGCCTCCGTCGCTGAGGCCGAGCGCGGTGTCGTAGTCGCTCAGCGGCCGGACCTCGACCTCTTCTGTGTTCGGGGCCGGGCGCAGCAGCCCTATCCGGGCGGCGCGCAACGCCTTCGCCGCGGTGACGTGCTCATCGGCCGAGACCGTCTGATGCTTGGCCCAGATCCGCTCGTGGTCGGCCACCATCCGGCCGTCGCAGAGCACCCGCACCCGGTGCAGGTCGGCGAGCACCTCGACTCGCCGGCCGATCACCGCCGGATGGACCGAGTAGTCGTTGCCGTCCAGGCGCACGTAGTGGTCCCGCGCCAACCGGGTCGAGGCCCGCCAGCCGGTGGCCGGAGCGACGGGCGGCAGCGGCAGCATCCGCTCCAGATCCGCGGCGATCCGCTCGGTCGGTGCGCACCCCAGTGCCCTGCGGGGACGGGTGTTCACCAGCTGCAGCCAGGCGCTGAGCTGGGCGTTGAAGTCGGCCGGCCCGGTGAAGGTCCGGCCGGGGAGAAAGGATCGCTCGATGTAGTCGTGCAGCCGCTCCACCAGGCCCTTGGCTTCCGGGTCGGCCGGCCGGCAGATCAGCACCTTCGTAGCCAGCGTGCCGCGGAAGCCCTGGCACTCGGTGGTGAGCTCCGAGCGGCCGCCGCGCCAGCGACCGACCGCGCCCTCGCCGTCCCAGACCAGCACCCGCGGCACCGCCCCCAGCGAGGCGAGCAGCTGCCACCAGCCGGCGAACAGGTCCTCCCCGGTGCGGGAGGGGATCAGCACCCCGGCGGCCCAGCGGGAGTAGCCGCAGACCATCGTCAGCACCGGCAGCTGCTTCGCGGTCCGGCTCTGACCGTGGCCGACGGGCAACGTGATCGGCGGGAACCACAGATCGAACTGGGCGATCTCGCCGGCCACATAGGCCGTTCGCGACGCCGGATCCGGAGGCAGATAGACCGGCCGCAGCTCGGCCACCCGCTTCTTGAGCACGGTCATCGACCGGGTCCAGCCGATCCGCTCGGCGATCACCGTGGCCGGCATCGTCGGGAACGCCTGCAGCAGTTCCCGGACCCGTGGCTCGACCTCATCAACGATCGACGCCCGTTCGGCTCGCTCGTACTTCGGTGGCCCGTCGGCCCGCAGCGCCGACCGCACCGTGTGTCGCGAGACGCCCAGCACCCGCGCGATCTGCTTGATCGGGATGCCTTCGGCCCGATGCAGCCGGCGGATCTCCGCCCCAATCCTCCACGGACAACACCTCGTCCCTCCCCGGCTCGGCTCGAGCCAGGGTCTCGGGAGGGGGTCAGATTTCGAGCGTCGCGAGGGGGTCAGTTTTCAGGCGTCGTCGACACTTGCGTGGCCTGCCGCCAGGGAGTCAGTCTTCGAGCGCCATCGACAAGCGCCGCGGAGTCTGCGCCGCCTCCGTTGGCCGGCCCCGCCCGCAGGCGGGCGGGCCGCGGCTCACCAGTCGCGCCCGGGCGCTCGCCCGGAACTACGACGGGGACCTCAGCGCCCCCCAAGCCGCGCGCCGAGCACGATCGATGTCCGAGGCGGGCGCTTAGGGTCGCCCTGCGCAACCGCGCCGCCACCGAAGCCGCGGCGAGATCACCGCCGCCAGCCGCGTCACCGTGCTGGCCGCGACCTGGTACGCAGGGCTGAGAGGCCTCTGGCCCTCACGATGCAGGCGCCATGGCTGTCTCGACCGCCAGCTCCTTCCCCGCCTGTGCCGACAACCCATTCGCGAGCCTTGTGTCGACAGATGTGACAGAACCCACGTGACCGGCCAGCCGAACTCCACGTCGTCCGACGAGCACACGGGGCTCTCGGAACCCGCGATCGGCACCAGCCCTCAGGTCAGCAACTGCCTCTCCATGAGGACCTTCACCAGCTCCGCTCGCCGTCGCACGCCGAAGCGCTTCAACATCTGGGCGATGTTGAGCTTGATCGTGTGCACGCTGAACTGCAGCGCTTCGGCGATCTGGTGGTTGTCCTTGCCGTCCGCCACCAGGCGCAGGATGGCCAGCTCTCGCTCGGTGAGCGCGGAGTCCTTGCCGTGCTTGGATCCGATGAGCGACGCGTTGACCACCCGCGGATCGAAGTAGGCCCCCTCGGCTTTCGCGCTGCGCAGCGCGTGCGGGAGCGCGCTCGTCGACGTGTCCTTCAGCAGGTAGCCGACCGCGCCGGCGTGGATGGCGCCCTGCAGGAGGTCTTCGTTGGCGAACGCGGTGAACATGAGGATCCCTGTTCCAGGTGCGCGCTCGGACAACTCCTCGCACAGGGGGAAACTGTTGCCGGCGCCGAGGCGCAGATCGAGCAGGACGAGGTCAGGCTTCGTCTCCTCGACCAGTTCGAGACCCCGGCGGGCATCGGTCGCGCCGCCGCAGTACTCCAGGTCCGGTTCCCTGGCGGCCATGGCTTCGACTGCGAACAGGATGATGTCGTGGTCGTCGATCGCGCTGAAGCGCACGAGCTCGTCCATCACGTCACCAGGTCCGGGGCACATCGAGGCACAGCTGGGTGCCGTCGTCCACACTTGAGGCGATCGTCAGCGAGGCCCCGATCCTGGCCGCTCTCCTGCGCATGGACGTGAGACCGAGATGCCCCATGCTCGACAGCTGGGCCGGGTCCAGATTCACGATGGGAGAACCTCGGCCATCGTCCGTGACGCGCAGCGTGACGCTGGTCGGTGAGCTGTCGATGCTGATGGTCTGCGCGGTGCAACCGGAGTGCTTGAGGGAATTGGTCAGGGCCTCGGCGCCCACCTGAATGATGGCCTCGGCGACGTGGGACGGCAGCGGGGTCTCCGTATTGGGGCCGAGGACGAGGACCGTCCGGGAGACGCCGGGCCGCGCCTTGATGGAGGTGATGCTGTCGAGCACCTGGCTGACGGTCATCTGGGCAGGCCCGCGCGGCACCAACTCGCTGAGCTCCGCCCGCAGGGTCTGCAGTGCGTCCGCCGCTGACTGGCGGATGGCCTCGACCGAAGCCGCAGCCACCCCGCCTTCGGCCGATGCCGCAGCCTGCTCAGCGGTGAACCCGATCTCGACCAGCGAGCGCACTACGGAGTCGTGGATGGCGTGCGCGAAGTCCTCGCGCAGTCGGCCCAGCCGGGCGCTCTGGGCGGATTCCTTGAACTCGGAGGTGTCCATGAGCAGGGACACGTACTCGGCGAACTCACTGAGCAGGCGCTCGTCCGTCTCGCTGTACGGCCGTGGAGTCCGGTTGCCCACGTAAAGGACGCCGTGGACGTCGCTCCCGCTCCGGGCCAGGGGGGCCGCGACAGCGGAGAGGATTCCCTCGTCGAGCGTCTCGCTCACCGGCGCCTCAAGTAGCCGCTCGTCATGGGCGTAGTCGATGGAGCTGACTACCCTTCCCGTCCTACGGGCCAAACCGCCCAGGCCTTGGCCGAACTCCATCCGAAGGTGCCGGAAATCAGGGGTGTAGACCTTGGAGAACGACGCGAAGTAGTAATGCGTGCCGCTCGGCTCCTGCTCGGGCAGCGCCAGATAGGCGGCGTCCGAGCGGAGCAGCACCCGCGCGGTGTCGACCAGGGAGCGCAGTCGTCCCATGGGTCCCGCGCCGCTGGTGTCGGCAGCCAGGACCGACCGGAGGGCCGAGCTGAGCTGACGTTGGATCTGCAGGGTGCCGCTCAGGCGTGACTCCCGCAGCGTTCGCGTCAGCCGGGCCACGTCGGCGACCGCGCTGAGCCGCTCGAGTGAATGGCAGTCACCGCCCTCGACCTCGATGCCGACGAGCACGACCCCTCGACCGAACGGATCGCGCCACGGCATGGCCAGGGCCGACGCCAGGTGCAGGCCGAACGGGCGCAGCCTGGACTGGGCCGCCACTCCGGACAGGGTTTCCGGCACCAGCGAGTCCAGCGGCTGGTTCAGGCGCAGCGGCTCGTTCGCGATCGCCGGTTCGAGTCCTGCCGAACAACTGTCGGAAAGGACGAAGAAGTCACTGCGCCGAGTGCCTGTCGGCTGGTACAGGGCGGTGGCCCGCTCGCTGAGGACCGCTTCCCGTAGCTCGACGAGGATGTCCCGAAGCGAGTCGAACACCGCCCGAGAGCCGCCGCCGTCCGCCCAGTAGACCTGCGCTGCCTCCGGGATCATGCCGCACGCCAGCGACGGAGGACCGAGGGACCACCGGGTTCCAGCGGCACGGGTGCGGGGTGTACCAGGGGACGGCCCTCCTGTGGCCGGAGCTGGGGGGCTCCCCCCGAGCATAAGTGATCGGCTCGGGGGGAGCGTCACCCTACTGCCGCGCGAAGCTGGAGTCGGCGGGCGCCGGCTCCACTCCGCGGGCGTCGGGCAGTGCCATCTTGCGGCGGTCCTCGTCATCGGGCACCCAGCACCGCGCGATCTCGTCCATGGTGGCGAACCAGACGCCGTCCTTCTCCACGAGGTGCTGGATGAGGCGCTCGTACCACATAATGTGGTGCGCCTGCCCGATGATCTGCGGGTGCACGCACGTGGCGTACACGGCGTTGTCGACGTTCTCGTAGGCGTAGTCGAAGATGTCCCGCCAGCGCCGGAAGATGGTCTCGGTGTCCTGCATGCCCGTCGACACGCCGGTGTAGGCCAGTGGCGGGAAGTCGTCGAGGTACCAGTTCACCGGGATCTCCAGCACCTCACTGGCCTTGCCGGCGACATTGCCCTTCTCCCAGTTCACCTGCCACCGCTGGGGGTGGTAGGGCACGAGGTCGCGGGCCATGAGGCTCGTGTCGTAGGTGAACCCGGACTCCTCGATGATGTCGAGGGTGTTGTCGCTGTAGTCCCAGTACGGGGATCGGTAGCCGGTCGGGCGGATGCCCAGTTGGTTCTTGAAGCTGTCGAAGGCGAGGTCGACCAGTCGCCGCTCGGTGTCGCGGGTGATTCCCGGCGGGATCTCGTGGTAATAGCCGTGGTGCCCGAACTCGTGCCCGTCCTCGAGGATCTTCCGGCACCACTGGGGGAACGTGTCCACGGAATGGCCGGGAGTGAACCAGGTCGACTTGATGTCGTAGCGCTTGTACAGCTCGAGCAGCCGCGGCACTCCCACCTCGGCACCGAATTCGCCGCGTGACATGAAGGCCGGGCTCGGCCGGTTGAACGCTCCCAGCCAGAGGGCTTGGGCGTCGAAGTCCGTGCCCAGGTTGACGGCGATCTTCTTTCCTTCTGGCAGCTGCAGGTGTCCCACGTGCGTGACCTTCTCTCTGTTGTTGGAGGGATCCGGTGGACGTGACCGTCAGTCGTCCGACGGCAGGAGTTCGACCACCCGCTCGGCCGCTGCCTCGATCCGGTCGCGGCTGTACAGGAGCGGGAAGGCGGTGTTCTGCGCCCAGGGCTCGAACAGGTCGGCGTAGTGCGGGCTGTCGTGGTTCCCGGACTGTCCGGGCGCGTTCATCGCCGTCGAGGAGTCCCACTCCCCCACGTCGATCGCGATGCGGAACGTCGATCCGGCGGTCTGGACGAAGTTCGGTCCGTAGGCTATGTTGCCTACCGTGTCGCCGCTGCCTCCGCGCGGCAACGGGCCCACGGAGAGCCGGTCCTCCGGGACACCGGTCAACAGCGCCCTGAGCGGGTGGGTGGCGCGGGTGACGTGCAGCCGGCCCCAGGCCCACTCACCGCGGTCCGATCCGAGCAGCTGCTCGAGGTCGGCCACCGCCGACGCCAGCGTCCGTGGCACGGCGGCGGCCAGGAAGCCGGCTGGGTCGGACCCGAGCCGATTCCCCGGTGACTCCAGGAGCTCGATGTCGATGCGGGCGTCGGCGAGCAGGTCCTCCTTGTTGGCGATGGCGGCCAGCACGTCGGCGTTGTCGTCGCGGCCGGTCACCTGGGCGACTGCTCGGCCGAGCACCGCCGGCCGCAGATGCCGCCGGTACCACACCTCGAACAGTGCTGCCGCCGGTGAGTCCGCACGGAGGTCACCGTCCCAGTCCAGCAGCAGGCCGAGCCCGTCGAGCTCGTCGCGGTCCGGGAGATCCAGTTCTCTGACCACTGCGAGGATCCGCCGGGCGGGGATGCTGACGTAGTCGCCCTGCAGGTCCACCATGTCCTGGACGGTGGCCGCGCTCATGCCCTCGAGCACGTCATCGATGCGGTGTCGGCGGTACGGGGCGTACCAGTCGTAGGTGATGTGCCGATCCGCAGGGAAGTCCTCGGGCAGGTTCATCTCGTTCGCGGTGGCCAGCCATCCCTTGTCGGGGTTGTACGCACCGGGCAGCTCGTCCATGTCGTAGAAGCCGGCCCACTCGTACCTGCCATCGCCGGGGACCGGCAGCGTGCCGTCCCAGTTGGGACGGATCGGGGTGAGGCCGCCGGTCTTCCAGCCGATGTTCCCGCCGATGTCGGCGTAGACCTGGTTCTCGGGAGGCGCTCCCCACCGGTTCATCGCGCCCAGGAACTCGTCCCAGTTGCGTGCCCGCATGTAGTCCATGCTGCCGAGGTACGGCGCCATGCCAGGTTCCAGCCAGGCGGCTCGCACGGCGAAGGCCGTGCCGGCGGCGGGATCGCTGTGGATGACAGGACCATGCCGGGTGAAGACGAGCTCAACCTCGATCTGCTGGCCGTCGGCCACGTCGATCGTGTCGTGCTCGACCCGCATCCGTTCCCACCGACCCTGGTACCGATATTCCAAGGGGTCGTCGGGGTTGAGCTCGTAGACGTACAAGTCCTCCTGGTCGATCGCGAAGATCGTCAAACCGAACGCGATCTGGCCGTTGTGGCCGATGCTGATGCCCGGCAGTCCGGGTTCACCACCGCCGATGACGTCGAAGCCGGGAGCGCTCAGGTGAGCCAGGTAGCGCAGGCCGGGAAGCGCCGCGGCCGCCCGGTGCGGGTCGTTGGCGAGCAGCGGGCGCCCGGTGGCGGTCCGGTCTCCGGAGAGGACCCAGTTGTTGCTGCCCTCGGGCAGGACCGCGCCCTGTGCTTCATCAGGTTGACGTGCGGTGAAGACAGGCGGAGTGGTGGCCAGCTCGTACACCGCCAGGACGTCGTCAGGGATCTTCGCCAGGTCGAGCCCCTCCGGCACGACCAGGTCTCGGTGCGGCTCGCGACGTCGCCGGAGCTCCTCGACGGCGACGCCGTGGTCCCGGACCGTGAAGGCTCGCGCCACCTCCTCGCGCAGGTTGTAGAACAGCCCGTGGCTACGAATGCGGGTGACGTCTGTGGGAGCCCAGAAGGAGGGCTCGTAACCCAGTTCACGGAACTCGATGGGCAGCAGATCCGGGTCGTCGCGGGTTAGCTGGACGAAGGCATTGATGCCCTCCACGAACGCGGTGCTGGCGCGCTTGGTGTCCGAGCCATAAGACAACCAGTCGGCGTGGGCGTCCCCGCGAAATAGGAACAGGCGCGCTGCCCGGTCACGCTCGACGTGGTCTTCGCCGAACACCTCGGACAGCCGCCCCAGGCCCCGTCGCCGCCAGAAGTCGATCTGCCAAAGGCGGTCCCGCGCGGCGTTGAAGCCCTGGACCCTGAACGCGTCGTAAGTGGTGGCTGCATAGATGTGGGGGACGCCCCACCGATCGATGATGATCTGCGCCGGCTCCGTCAAGCCCGGCAGGACGAAGGTGCGCTTGTCGAGGTTGTGTTCCCGAAGAGAAATGGTTGCTCAACTCCCTCGTTGGGGTTACGTCGCCGAGGTCAGGCCGCTGCGAGCCGGCTACCGACTGCCGTCGCGTCGTCCGACCACACCCACTCAAGCCGCAACCGAAGAGGCCACGCGGACAGGGTTGCCTGATCCGAACGGTGACCTGCGACTAGCCATACGGTTAGGTCGGTGACCGTTCGATGCTGCGGAACGCCGGGTCGATTCATCGACGAGTGCCTCTGGGGACTTCCGATCGCCATTTCAACCGCCTTGGCCGGCGACCTGTACCCGTGCACCAATATGGTGACCCGCGAGATTGACTCACCGGCCGGTCCGCCGTTCCCAGAGGAGGTCTGTGAAGGGCTCGCCTCGTGCCACTCGACTGCGACGAGATCCACTGGAGACTCCGCGCGAACGACAGAACCAGGGGTATGCGGTCCCGGCAGGGCGATGTTCCACGACCTGCGCCAGCCCCCAGCCGTACTGCTCGAGAAACGCCTGGCTAACGCTGGCATTCTGCGACGAGTCCTAGATCGGCGACCCGGCTGAGGCACAGCGGTCCCAGCCGTGTGCGCATGTAGCGTGTCGCCCCTCGAACACCACGAAGTGAGCGATCGCCCACTGTCGGGACCTGCACCCGCTTCGTTGCGACCAGCCGGTCCTGGACATGCCGGCCGGACCGTGACCACATCGCCGGACGCACGCGTTCCTCCGGGCGGGGAAAGGTTCAGCGCCGTGGCGTCCTCCCGCTCGCGCGCAGCCGGAGCTTCCCTGTCACTGATGCCGCCAGCGCATCCTCTCCCCCGGCCCAGCGTGGCTGCGCAGGCATCAGCACGCCGGGCGCTGCCCGATCGTCAGGCGTGGCGTTCCACGGAGGACAGCAGCTCGCGCAGCAGGTCGTCGACCCGCCGCTGCTTGTCGGCGGAGAGGTCGCCGAGCAGTCGCTGCTGGACCTCCAGCCCGGCGACGACGGCCCGGTCGATGAGCTCGCGCCCGGCCGGGGTGAGCGTCACCAGCAGGGCGCGGCGGTCCTCGGGATCCGGTCGGCGGGCGACCAGGCCGGCGCGCTCCAGCCGGTCCAGCCGGCTGGTCATCCCACCGCTGGTGAGCATCAGGGCACTGGTGAGCCGCCCCGGTGACATGCCGTCGGGGGTGCCGGCGCGGCGCAACGTCGCCAGCACGTCGAAGTCTGCGCGGGTGATCCCGAACTCCGCGTAGGCCTGCTCCTGCGCGTCCCCGACCCGCTTGGCCGCCCGGTAGATCCGGCCGAAGACCGCCATGGCGGTGGTGTCGAGCTCCGGCCGCTCCCGCCGCCACTGCTCGACGATCTCGTCGACGCCGTCCCTGTCCGGCATGTGTGACCCCTCTTCCTCATGCCCTGGCAACACCCCGGCAGCTCCCGTGCAACCAAGATACATTTCCTCGTGTATCTTGCTAGCAAGATACTTGATGGCGAGATGAATGACGGGAGCGTGCCGCATGTCGACGTCCGCGCATCCGACCGAGGCCGTCCGGCCCTCCGCGACCCGGTCCGGCCCTGTCGGGGGCGCAGCGCCGGACGACCGGGGTCGCCGGGTGTGGGCGCTCACCACGGTCACCGCGCTGGCGCCCGCGTCATGGGGGACGACGTACGCGGTGACCACGGAGTGGTTGCCGCCCGACCGCCCCCTGCGGCCTGTCCAGGCTCCGCTGTTTCCGCAGGTCACCGCATGGTGCCTGGGCAGCTGCACAGCCCTGGTGGTCGGTCTCCCGGCTCCGCTGCTCGACGGACGGGACACCTGGGGCGATCTTGTCTCGCGCTGCGGGCAGTCGGACCTTCCAGGCCCGATGCCCCTTGACCGGTCCACCGGTTCCCTGCCTACCGTGATCCGGTGCGGGCGCTGCTGCTCGGACCGCTGGAGGTGCTCGACGACGCGGGCGCCCCGGTGACCGTGCCCGGGGCCAAGCAGCGCCGCCTGCTGGCGCTGCTCGCCGTGCACGCCGGGGAGGTCGTCTCGGCCGACCGGATCGTCGACGTGCTGTGGGGCGAGAAGTCCCCCCGCGATCCGGCGAACGCCGTGCAGGCCAAGATCGCCCAGCTGCGGCGGCTCCTCGAGCCCCGGCCCGCCGGCGCGACGGCGCGGGTGCTGGTCCGGCGCGCGCCCGGGTACCTGCTCGACCTGGCCGCGGACGACGTCGACGCGACAGTGTTCGCGCGCCTCGCCGGCCAGGGCCGGGAAGCCCTCGCCGCGGGCGACCCCGCGGCCGCTGCCGACCGGTTCCGCGCCGCGCTGTCCCTGTGGCGCGGTCCGCCGCTGGCGGAGTTCGCCGGGGAGGAGTTCGCCGCGGCCGCCGTCGCCCGGTGGGAAGAGGAGCGCGCCGTCGTCCTGGAGGACCGGATCGAGGCCGACCTGGCGCTCGACGGCGCGACCGGGCTGGTGCCCGAGCTGCAGGCGCTGGTCGCCGCGCACCCGACCCGGGAACGGCTGCGGGCGCTGCTGGTGCGGGCGCTGTACGCCGCCGGGCGGCAGGCCGACGCGCTGGCCGCCTTCCACCACGCCCGCCGGTTCCTCGACGAGGAGCTCGGCGTGTCACCCGGCCCGCAGCTGCGGGCCGCCTTCGAGGCGGTCCTGCACCACGACCCGGCGCTGACGAGCACCTCATCGGCGCGCCCGAGACCCGCGGCCCCGCGGGTGCCGCCCGCGGCACGGTTGCCGGCACCGCTGACGACGATCGTCGGCCGGGCCGAGGAGGTCGACGCGGTGGGCGCCCTGCTGGCCGGCAGCCGGCTGGTCACGCTGACCGGGCCGGGCGGCGTCGGCAAGTCCCGGCTGGCTCTGGAGGTCGCCCACCGGATCGGTGGGGACGGTGACGGCCCGTGGTGGGTGGACCTCTCCGTCGTCGGCTCCCCTGCCGAGCTGGTGCGCGAGATCGCCGCCGCCCTGGGCCTGGCCGACGAGCGGGCGGTCGGTGGCGGGACCGCGGACCCGCGGGCGCGGCTGGTCTCCGCCCTCGCCGAGCGGCCGGTGCTGCTCGTCTGGGACGACGCCGAGCACCTCGTCGCGGCGGTCGCCGAGCTGGCCGGGGAGCTGCTCGCGGCGGCCCCCGGACTGCGGCTGCTGGTCACCAGCCGGGAGCCACTGGGCCTGCCCGGTGAACAGATGCGTTCCGTCGCACCGCTGGGCTGTCCGCCGGACGGCGCCGGCGACGCAGACGCCCTGCGCCGCTCCCCCGCGGTGGAGCTCTTCCTCGACCGCGTCACCGCAGCCGCACCCGGTTTCGCGCTGGACGAGGCGACCGCCCCCGCGGTCGCCACCGTGTGCCGGGAGCTCGACGGGCTACCGCTGGCCCTGGAGCTGGCCGCCGCGAAGGTGCGCACCCTCGGGGTGACCGAGCTGGCCCGGCGGCTCGACGACCGGTTCCGGCTGCTGGCCTCTCGCACAGGGGTCCCCCGCCGGCGGCAGACCCTGCTGGCCGTCGTGCGGTGGAGCTGGGACCTCCTCGAGGACGCCGAGCGGACCCTGCTGGCCCGGCTGTCGGTGCTCGGCGGCCGCTGGCGGCTGGCCGCCGCCGAGCGGGTGGGCGCGGACGCGCGCCCGGACCTCGGGCGGACCGACGAGGTGGCCGGAGAGCCGGTCGCCGACCTGCTGGCGCGGCTGGTCGACAAGTCGCTCGTCGTCGTCGAGGCGTCGACCGACGGGGCTCCCCGCTACCGGCTGCTGGAGACCGTCCGGCGCTTCGCCGCCGACCGGCTGGCCGAACGCGGCGAGCAGGACGAGGCCCGCGCAGCCCTCGTCTCCTACGTCGGTGAGCTGGCCGCGCCGGCGACGACGGCGCTGCGCGGCGCCGACCAGCTGGAGACCGCCCGCCGGCTGGATGAGGAGCGGGCCAACATCCGGGCCGCCCTGACCTGGTCGGCAGACGCCGGCGACCGAGCACCGTTCATCCGGCTGGTCACCGACCTGTGCTGGTACTGGTACCTCACCGGACAGCCCGAGGAGGCGCTGCGCTGGCTGCGGCCCGCCGCCGCGGCAGCACGGTCCGACCCCGGTCCCGAGAACGCCCTCGCCACGCTGTGGGCCGCCTTCCTCGGCGCGGCCGCGGAGGGACCGGCCGCGTCCTGGCCCCGGATCGCCGACCTGCTTCCCCCACTGGACGGGGGCACCGCCGAGCAGCGGGTGATCGGTGGCTGCCTGGCCGTGGTGCTGGCCCGCGGCGCGGGTGACGCCGAGGCCGCCGAGCGGATCAGCACTGCCACCCGGTGGGTGGCCGTCGCCGCAGACGACCGGCACGGCCTGGCCACGTTGGACTACCTGGACGCGTTGCCGCCGGCCCAGCGCGGCGACCTGGCCACCGCCGGGGACCTGCTCGCAGAAGCGCTGGACCGCTTCGCCGAGGCCGGTGACCGCTGGGGACAGGTGCAGAGCCTCAACGGCCTGTACACCGTGGCCGAGGCGGCCGGGGATCTCGAGCGGGCCGGCGGGATCCTGGAACGGGCGCTGCCGCTGGCCGGTGAGCTGGGCGTCCGGGAGATGCAGGCGGTGCTGCTCACCCGTGCCGCCTCGCTGGCCCTGCGCCGGGGCGACGCCGCCGAGGCCGCCGCAGCCGCGGAACAGGCACGGTCGACCGCGGCCGAGGTCGGTTCCGCCCTGGTGACCGCGATGGCCGAGCACACCGCCGGGCTGGCTGCCCGCGGGCTCGGCCGGCTGTCCGCGGCCGCCACGGCGCAGGAGGCCGCCCTCGCCGTCTACCGCCGGGCCGGTGTAGCGACCGGGGCCGCAGCCACTCTGCGGGAACTGGGCACCGTGGCGCGGTTGACCGGTGACGTCGAGCGGGCGCGCCGGCTCCACCGGGGGGCGCTGCAGCACGCGCGGGCGGGCGGCGACCCCCGGCTGGTCGCCTCGGTCCTCGAGGCGATCGCCGTCGGCGCCGCCGCCGGCCTGCCGGCCACCGGGACGGACGGCGAGGGGACCGGTGAGCACACCTCCGCCGCCCGGCAGGTGCTGCGGGTCCTGGCCGCCGCGCGCGCACTCCGCGGCGGCGGCCCCCCGGACGACCCAGCCGACGTCGAGGACGCAACCGCCCGCGCCCGGATCATGCTCGGGAACCCGACCGGTGAGCCCGCCGCACCGGAGGCCCCCGCCGTGGAGCGGCTGCTCGACGAGCTCACCGCGGCAACCGACCACGGGCCCGGCCAGGACGCGGACACCGCAGAACCGGGCCGGTCCCATTGACCGGCCCGGCTCCCCGGGTCGACTCCGGCTTCAGCCCGCGCGGACCTCGTTCACCAGGTCGAGGACCGTGGCGGCCACCGTCGCTGCGTGGCCCCGGTCGGTCAGCACCGTGAAGTGCGTGGCGCCGGGCACCACGGTGCGGCGGGCGTCGGACGACAGCTCGGTGAGCTGCTCGTGCAGGCTCAGCTGCCGCTCCAGCAGCGCGGCCTGCGACGGGTCGCCGGAGGCATCGGAGGTGTCGGCGCCGCTGAGGATCCGCACCGGCAGGTCGCCCAGGTCCCGGTCGCGGGCGCCGTCGGCGACCGCGTCGAAGGCCGCGAACTCGGCCGCCGTCGCCGATGCGGCGCGCGGCGAGGCGCTCCACGCGGCGTAGGACGCGGCGGCCTCCTCGGGCATCCCGGCGGTCAACGCCTCGGCCGGGTTGTACAGCAGGGTGATGCCCACCCGCGAGGCGATCTTCATCAGGAGCGCGCCCGTCGACGCGCTGTCCACCGTCGCCTGCAGCTCCGGCGGCAGGTCGGTGTACTGGTCCTCGTGCGAGGGGTCCACCAGCACGACCCCGGCCGTCACCTCCGGGTAGCTCGCGGCGAAGGTGCGGGCGAACAGGCCGCCCAGCGAGTGCCCGACCAGCACGTACGGACCCTCCTCGCCCGCGGCGTCCAGTGCGGTCCGCAGGTCCCGGACCTGGCCGGCCGGATCCACCGGGCCGTCGCGGTCGTCGCTCCAGCCGATCCCCGCCCGGTCGTAGGACACGACGCGGACGTCGGAGGTGAGCATCTGCTGCACCCATGCCCAGGACGTCGACGGCGTGCCCATGCCCGCCTCCAGCACGACGGTCGGGCCGGTGCCGCGCGGCCCCTCGGCGTGCAGGTGCAGCCGGTGGTCGCCGACGTCGACCAGCCGGCCCGGCGCCGGGTGCTCGGACGCGTTGCGGTGCTGCACCAGGGCCTGCGCGCCGGCGCCGAACGCGGCCAGCACGCAGATGACAAGCACCAGGCCTGCGGTTGCGCGCAGCAGCCGGCGCCGCCAGGACCTGCGGCGCGGCGACCGAGCAGCGGGACGGTCGTCGCGGGGGATGCGACCGGTGGACAGTGCGGACATCGGGACCTCCGGGGGGCTTCTCGTCGGTGCAGCCCCACCGTGTCTCCCGGTTCTGACACCGCTCTGACACGGCTCTGGAGCGCGCGTCACCGTCGGGAGCCGTCCGGAGGTCGCCGGGGTGGGCTCCTGACGGCGATGGGCGTGACCCGCCGGTCACGGTCACTGCCCGTGGGAGTTCCGCTCATCTCCGGCGAACCGGCGTGCCCGCCGCTCACGCACGGCCATGCAGCCGGCGTGCGACACCAGGCACGTGTCGGCGGCGCGCCACGTGGAATGGTCCTCGACTGCGCTGACGAGGAGAGGTGGACCCAGTGAGATCACCGGTGCCCGACTACCTGAGGGAGATCCTGGACGCCTGCGGCGACGACGCGGGGGCCCTGGCGGGCTACATCCCCGAGCTGGCGTCAGCCGACCCGGACCGGCTCGCCGTGTGCCTGTCGACGATCGACGGGACGCTCTACCGCGCGGGCGACACCGACACCGAGTTCTCCATCCAGTCGATCTCGAAGCCGTTCGTCTACGCCCTGGCCCTGGCCGAGCGCGGGCTGGACGACGTCCTGGGGTGGATCGGCGTGGAGCCCAGCGGGGAGGCGTTCAACGAGCTCTCGCTGGAACGGGAGTCCAGGCGCCCCCGGAACCCCATGATCAACGCCGGGGCGCTCACGGCACACGCCCTGGTGGGCGACCCGGAGGACGACGTCGGCACCCGGGTGGAGCGGGTCCGGCGACTGATGTCGGACTTCGCCGGCCGTGACCTGCACGTGGACCGGAGCATCTACGAGTCGGAGATGTCGCAGGCCTACCGCAACCTGGCCATCGCCAACATGCTGCGCACCTACGGGGTGATCCGCCAGGAGCCGCAGGACGTCGTCCGCGGGTACACCCAGCAGTGCGCGATCTCGGTGACCGCGACCGACCTGGCGTCCATGGCTGCCACGCTCGCAGCGGGTGGTGTGCAGCCGACCACCGGCAAGCAGGTCGTGCCGGCCGAGGTGGCCCGGCAGGTGCTGAGCGTGATGATGACCTGCGGCATGTACGACGCCGCCGGGGACTGGATGACCACGGTCGGGTTCCCGGCGAAGAGCGGCGTCTCCGGAGGCATCCTGGGGGCGATGCCGGGGCAGCTCGGTCTGGCCACCTTCTCACCGAGGCTGGACTCCCACGGCAACAGCACGCGGGGAGTCCGGATCTGCACCCGGATGTCCGCCGACATGGGGATGCACATCATGCAGGCCCCGGAGCCGGCACGGTCGACGGTTCGACGGGACCGGACGCTTCGCGGGCCGGACGGCCGCCTCGCACGCGTGTGCAGCCTGCAGGGCACGTTGCAGTTCAGCAGCGCGGAACGCGTGCTGCGCACGGTGACCGACGGCAGTCCCGCCGCGGTGTTCGTCCTGGATCTCCGGCGGGTGGCGTCGGTCAACGACGTCGCTCGACGGATGCTCACGGAGATGCTCCGCCGCCTGCAGCTCGACGGCGCCGAGGTGGCGCTGCTCGACCCGGACCAGGTCCTCCGGCTGTCCGAGGAGGCGGTCGTGCGGCTCCCCGAACGATGGAGCTCACTCGCGCCGCTGGAGGGCCACGAACGGGTCTGACCTCGCAGCCCCGGGCGTTCCCCGCCCCGAGGCCAGGACCGGTTGCCGGACCAGCGGTCAGCCCGGCCTCTCCCCCGGCCTGTGCTGGCGACTCGCTCTGCCGGATCGAGCACCTCCATCAGGTCGCTCGCTCGATCCATGGCCGACGCGGCGAGGTGTGCTCCCGGCACGGCGCGGGCACCCCGGTCGGGTCGGTCCGCAGCACCCCCGGTCCGGCGGCGGCGAGACGGCGTCGCAGCGCACCTTCTCCCGCGTCCGCGGAGGTCGCCCGCGGGAGAGTCGACGGCGAGAGGAGGGGCGCCGCGAGGGCGGCGCCGCGCATCCATGAGCGAGAACGACGGACCTCCCGGGAGCCGGCCATCCCCGGCCGGGTCGACCGCCCGGCGCCTGAGAGGAGCGCCTCGCCGGCACCCCGCGCTCGTCCAGCCCCCGGCGGACGTCGCGGAGGACACCCGCGGGCTGGACAAGGGCGTCTTCGGCGTCGCCGCGGTCGTGGCCCTCGTCCTGGTCGGCTGGGGTTTCCTGTCCCCCAGCAGCCTCGGCAGCACGTCCACCGCCGGCCTCAGCTGGGTGGTGCACAACATCGGCTGGTTCTTCGTCCTGCTCGCCACGGCGATCGTGGTCTTCGTCCTGTGGCTGGGGGCGAGCAAGTACGGCCGCATCCCGCTGGGCCGGGACGACGAAGCGCCGGAGTTCCGGACCATCAGCTGGATCGCCATGATGTTCAGCGCCGGGATGGGCATCGGCCTCATGTTCTTCGGGGTCGCCGAGCCCCTGGCGCACTTCGTGCAACCCCCACCGGGCACCGTCGAGGGCGGGTCGGACGACGCCGTGCGCACCGCGCTGGCGACCACGCTGTTCCACTGGACGCTGCACCCGTGGGCGATCTACGCGTTCATGGGCCTGGCCGTCGGCTACGGGGTGTACCGGCGAGGCCGCAGGCAGCTGCTGTCGTCGGCGTTCGTCCCGCTGTTCGGGCGCGACGTGTCCGACCGGCCGGCCGGGAAGGTGATCGACACGCTCGCCGTCATCGCCACCCTCTTCGGCACCGCGGCGTCGCTGGGCTTCGGTGCCCTGCAGATCGGCAGCGGGGTGGAGATCGTCGGCTGGGTCGGCGAGGCCGGGAACGCGATCATCCTGGCGATCCTCGCGATCCTGACCGCGGCGTTCGTGGTCTCGGCGTTCTCGGGCATCGCGAAGGGCATCCAGTACCTGTCGAACATCAACGTGGTCCTGGCCTTCACCCTGGCCCTGTTCGTGTTCGTGCTCGGCCCGACCGTCTTCATCCTCAACGCGATCCCGACGGCGCTCGGCGCCTACTTCGACCAGCTCGCCGACATGGCGGCGCGCACGGAAGCCGTCGGCGGAGACGCCATGGCGACCTGGTTGTCCGGGTGGACGGTCTTCTACTGGGCGTGGTGGATCTCCTGGACACCCTTCGTCGGCATCTTCATCGCCCGCATCAGCCGCGGACGCACGATCCGCCAGTTCGTCACCGGGGTACTGCTCGTGCCGAGCGCGGTCAGCGTCCTCTGGTTCGCGATCTTCGGCGGCGCGGCGATCGACGTGCAGCGGACCGGGGGTGAGCTCGCCGGGCAGTCCTCCACGGAGGCGCAGCTCTTCGGGCTGCTCGAGGGGTTGCCGCTGTCCGCCATCGCCACGGTCCTCGTCATGCTGCTGATCTCGATCTTCTTCATCACCGGGGCCGACTCGGCGTCCGTGGTGATGGCGTCGCTGTCCGAGCGCGGCACCCGAGAGCCCCGCTCGCGGGTGGTCATCTTCTGGGGCGTGCTGACCGGTTCCGTCGCGGCCGTGATGATGCTCGCCGGCGGCGACGAGGCGCTCCAGGGCCTGCAGAACCTGACGATCATCGGAGCGGTGCCGTTCGCCGTCGTCATCGCCGTGCTGATGGTGTCCCTGGCCAAGGACCTGCGCAGCGATCCGGCGATGATGCGCCGGACGGTCGCCCTCGAGGCGGTGCGGCAGGCCGTCATCGACGGCCTGACCCGGCACGGTGACGACTTCGTGCTGTCGGTGGAGCACGCGGACGAGGCCGGTGACGGAGGTGACCGCGGCCCGGTGGCCGGGTCCGCACCGACGCGAACGGCCGAGCACCGGTCGGGAACAGCGGGCCGGACGCTCGACGACGTGGACTCGCCCGTCCCGGATCGGCGCAGCACCGACGGCCGGGAGTAGGCGGTGCAGGGGTCGGCGGACGGCGACACGTCCGATCCGGTTCGAGCGGCCGACCACCGCTGTGCCACGCTCCAGGTCCCGCCCTACCCGGGGCCACGTCATCGCGCTCCTCGCCGCACGCCGGTGGGGACGGCCCTGCCGCCGCGCGGACCAGCAGAGAGGGACACCGGATGCAGACCGCTGAACCGACGGAGCTGTTCGACCTGCGCATGAGCGAGGAGGCCCGGCCGCTGTTCGACCGCGTCGTCCGATTCCTCGAGGACGTGGTCGCCCCGATGCAGGAGGAGTTCTTCCGCCTCGGCGAGGGGCGCCCCGACCCGTGGTCGTACGCACCGGGTCAGCTCGAGGCCCTCGAGGCGGCCAAGGACAAGGCCAAGGCGGCCGGGCTGTGGAACTTCTTCCTGCCCAACTCCGAGGTCGGCGGCCTGACCAACCTCGACTACGCCTACATCGCCGTCGAGCTCGGCAAGTACCCGCTCGGCTCCGAGTCGCTGAACTGCTCGGCTCCCGACACCGGCAACATGGAGGTGCTCGAGCGCGTCGGCACCCCCGAGCAGAAGGCCCGGTGGCTCGAGCCGCTCCTCAACGGAGAGATCCGGTCGGCCTACGCCATGACCGAGCCCGACGTCGCGAGCTCCGATGCCAAGAACGTACGGCTCCGGGCGGTGCGCGACGGCGACGAGTACGTCCTCGACGGCGAGAAGTTCTACATCTCCGGCGCCGGGGACCCCCGCTGCAAGATCATGATCGTGATGTGCCAGACGAACCCCGACGCGCCGGCGCACATGCAGCAGTCCCAGATCCTCGTGCCGATGGACACGCCCGGCGTCGAGGTGCTCGGCCCGATGCGGGTGTTCGGCCGCGACGACGCCCCGCACGGCCACATGCACATCCGGTTCACCGACGTCCGGGTGCCTGTCTCGAACATGCTCCTCGGCGAGGGCCGTGGTTTCGAGATCAGCCAGGTGCGCCTCGGGCCCGGGCGCATCCACCACTGCATGCGTGCCATCGGCCAGGGCGAGAAGGCCCTCGAGCTGATGATCCGCCGGGGCAAGTTCCGGGAGGCGTTCGGCAAGCCCATCCTGGACCTGGGCAAGAACATGGAGACGGTGTCGCGGGCGCGGATCGAGCTCGACGCCTGCCGGCTGATGGTGCTCAAGGCCGCCAAGGCGATGGACGTGCTCGGCAACTCCCAGGCCCGCGTCTACGTCTCGGCGGTGAAGGCGATGGTGCCGGAGAAGGTCTGCCAGATCATCGACCAGGCCATCCAGATCCACGGTGCCGCCGGGGTCTCGCAGTGGACGCCGCTGGCCGACATGTACACCAGCCAGCGCACCCTCCGCCTGGCCGACGGGCCCGACGAGGTGCACCACTTCGTCGTCGCCCGCAACGAGGCCGGCCGCTACACCGAGCCGGCCCCCGGTCGCTCCGCGGCGCGCGGCGAGGGCGTCTTCGCCGGTCCCTGATCGGGCGGACGGCCGCCGGACGCCCCAGGGCCCACCACGAGGGGCCCGGTCACCTCCGTGACCGGGCCCCTCGCCGGTGGTGGCCGGCCTTCCCCTTGACCCGTCCCCGCCGCGGCGCGGGCGTTGATCCCACGGCTGCCGGAGGAGGACGTCGTGGCCGGCACGGGGGCCGACGCGATCGGTGTCGGCCCGGCCCGGTGACGGTCGGTCGGGTCTGCGGAGGGCAGCCCCGACCGACCGGGCGCATCAGCGGCTGCCGCCACCGATCATGGGGTCGTCGTCGGCGTCCACCGCGCCCCGCTCGGCACCCTCCGTCGACGTCCTCGTGGCGTAGCGACCGGCGTCGGACTCGTCGACCACCACCTCGTCCCGCACCTCGATCACCGGAGGCTGCGGGACGACGGCGACGTCCTCGGTCCCGCCCGTGCGCGGCGGCTGCTCCGTCGCCTCGTGCTTGCCCGACGACCCGGCCGCGGCGGCACCGGCCGCGGCAGCCGCGACCCCGGCCACGGCGGCTGCGCCCGCGGCGACCGCCTTGCCCGACACGCCGGCCTTGCCGCTGTCCCCCCGGGACGGGAAGGCGGCGTTCGCACCGGGGGTGCCGACGTCCTCGCCGGGGTTGATCGATCCTCGCCAGCCGCCCGTGGCGTACCCCTCGCTCTCCACGAGGGCCTTGAAGCGCTGCAGGTCGGACTCCACCTGCCGCTGCACGAGGTTCAGCTTGTCCCCGACCTGCTCCACGAGCCCCTCCGGCTCGTACTCCAGCGTCAGGTGCACGAGGGTGGAACCCGTGCCGACCGGCTGGAAGCGGACGGCCCCGGCGTTCGTCGCCCCCTCGGTCGCGGCCCAGGCGATCTTCTGGTCCGGGACCTGCTCGAGGATGGTGGCGTCCCACTCCCGCCGCACCCCGGCGATCTCCGCCACCCAGTGCAGCCGCTGGTCGCTGTGCTGACGCACCTCCTTCACCCCGCCCATGAAGTGGGGGAAGTCCTCGAACTGGGTCCACTGGTTGTAGGCGGTGGTCACGGGCACGTCCACCTGGATCGACTTCTCGGCCTTGGTCGTCATCGCTCATCCCTCTTCGGTCGGCTGCTGTTCTCGATGCCCTCCCCGCTACCCGCGGTGCCGGGCGCCGATGCGCGTCCCCGGGCGTTCTCCCCGGTCGCCGCGGGGCCGACCGGGCCGTTCCGGCCGGCCGGCCGGTATACCTGTCGCGTCGGCGGGTAAGCGCGCCGGACGAGGGTGGTGCGCGCGGACTGCGCCCGCCCGCCCCGCACCTCACGAGTGGACCTGATGACCGGCAACGCCACACACCGCTACAGCAACACCGCGATCCTCACCGTTCAGGCGGTCGACGCATCGCAGATCGTCACCTCGGCCGCCTTCGACGAGCAGCTGGGTGACACCTACCAGCGCGTCGGGCTCCGCCCCGGTCTGCTGCAGCGCCTCGCGGGCATCGAGGAGCGTCGCTGGTGGGCCGACGGCGTCTCGTTCGTCGACGGCGCCGCCACCGCCGGCGCCAAGGCGATCAGCGAGAGCGGCGTGGACCCGGCGCACATCGGCCTGATGGTCAACACGTCGGTCAGCCGCAAGCACCTCGAGCCGTCCACGGCCGTCGCGGTCCACGACGCCCTCGGGCTGCCCAGCTCCTGCCAGAACTTCGACGTGACCAACGCCTGCCTGGGCTTCGTCAACGGCATGGAGCTGGCCGCGGCGATGATCGACGTCGGGATGGTCGACTACGCGCTCGTGGTGAACGGGGAGGACTCCCGTCCCGTCCAGGAGCGCACCATCGACCTGCTCAACCGGCCGGACACCGTGGCCAAGGACGTGATGGGCCACTTCGCCACCCTCACCCTCGGCTCGGGCGCCGTCGCCATGGTCCTCGGCCGGGCCGACCGGCACCCCGAGGGCCACCGGATGGTCGGGTCGGTGAGCCGGGCGGGCACCGAGCACCACCAGCTCTGCACCGGCGACAACGACGGCATGCAGACCGACCTCAAGGGGCTCCTCGCCGCCGGCCTCACCCTGTCCGGCGAGCTCTGGGCGGACGCGGCCGAGGAGTTCGACTGGGCGCAGGGCATGGACCGGTACGTCATCCACCAGGTCTCCAAGGTGCACACCGGCGCGCTCTGCGACCGGTTCGGCATCGACCGGGCGCGGGTGCCCACCACCTTCCCGACCCGCGGCAACCTGGGCCCGGCGTCGGTGCCGTTCACATTGGCGGGCGAGGCGGACTCGCTCACCGACGGGGAGCGCGTGCTGCTCATGGGGATCGGCTCGGGCCTGAACGCCTGCTGCCTGGAGATCGCCTGGTGACACCCGCAGCGCCGGCCGGGCTGCCCGGTCTGGACCCGTCCTGGTCGCGGTGGGTCACCGTCCCCGGTGCGGACGGCGAGAAGCACCGCTGGCACGTGCTCGACAACGGCGTCGCCGATCCGGTGGGCACCCTGCTCTGCGTCCACGGCAACCCGACCTGGTCCTACCTGTGGCGCCGTCTCCTCGCGACCGCCCCGCCCGGGTGGCGCGTCGTCGCGCCCGACCAGCTCGGGATGGGCTGGTCCGCACGGCCGGCCGGACCGCGCACGCTGACCCGGCGGGTGGCCGATCTCGGGGACCTCACCGCGGCGATGGCGATCAGCGGACCGGTCGTGACGGTCGCCCACGACTGGGGCGGCATCATCTCGCTCGGGTGGGCCCTGGAGCACCGGTCCGACGTGCGGGGCGTCGTCCTCACCAACACCGCCGTCGCCATGCCCGAGGGCGACCTGGGACCGGCGCTGATCCGGCTGGCGCACGCACCCGGCCTGCGCGCCGCCGTCACCGTGGGCAGCTCGGTGTTCGTCCGCGGCGCGACGGCGCTGTCGTGGCCGCCGCTGCCCCGGGAGGTCCGCCGGGCCTACGCGCAGCCCTACCCCTCGGCCGCGCAGCGCCGGGCCGTCGGCGAGTTCGTCGCCGACATCCCCTTCCGGCCCGGCCACCCCTCCCGCACGGCGCAGGAGGCGATCGCCGAGGGCATCCGCACGCTCGACGTCCCCGCGCTGCTCCTGTGGGGCCCGAGGGACCCGGTCTTCGGCGAGCGGTACCTGGCCGACCTGCGCGAGCGGCTGCCCCGGGCGGCGGTGCACCGCTACGAGGGCGCCTCCCACCTCCTCCCCGAGGACGCCCCCCAGTACGCCGAGGCGGTCGCCACCTGGGTGTCCGACACGTTCTCCGCGCCGGACGCCCCGGCCGCGGCCGGGCGTGCCACCCCGGCGGAGCCGCCGGCGCGGCCCTGGTCGGCGCTGACCGCCCGCTCGGACGACGACTCCCCGGCGATCGTGGAGACCGGGGGCGGTTCGGTCTCCTGGGCCCGGCTGTCCCGCCGGGTCGCGGACATCGCCGCCGGCCTGGCCGCGTCCGGGGTCGGTCCGGGGAACCGGGTGGCGCTGCTGCTGGAGCCCTCGGCCGACCTGACGGCCGCGGTCTACGCCACGTGGCGCGCAGGCGCCGTCATCGTCGTCGCCGACAAGGGCCTCGGCCTGCGGGGGATGCGGCGGGCACTGCGCGGCGCCGCACCGGACCACGTCCTCGGCAGCGCCGCGGGCCTGGCCGCCGCGCGGGCGATGGGTCTGCCGGGGACGCGCATCCTGGCCGGCCGGGCCACGGCCCCGGTCCGCCGTGCCCTCGCGGTGGAGCACGACCTGGCGTCGCTGGAGGCGCTGGGCCGGTCGTCGCCCGCGCCGCCGGAGTGCCCGCCGGATGCCGACTGCGCCGTCGTCTTCACCTCCGGGGCCACCGGCCCGGCCAAGGGCGTGGTCTACACCCAGCGCCAGGTCGGCGCCCAGCTGGAGCTCGTCCGGGCTGCCTACCGGCTCGCACCGGACGACTCGCTGGTGGCCGCGTTCGCCCCCTTCTCCATCCTCGGCCCCGGCCTCGGGATCGCCTCGTCGGTGCCCGACGTCGACGTCACGGCGCCGGGCACGCTCACCGCGGGCAAGCTGGCGGACGCGGCGGCCGCGGTCGATGCCACCGTGGTGTTCGCGGCCCCGGCCGCCCTGCGCCGGGTGGCCGCGACCGCCGGCGAGCTGACCGGCGAGCAGCGGACCGCGCTGCGCCGGATCCGGCTGCTCATGTCGGCCGGGGCGCCCGTGCCGCCGCCGCTGCTCCGCGCCCTGCGCGAGACCTTCCCGGCGGCGGAGCCGCACACGCCCTACGGCATGACCGAGGCGCTCCCGGTCACCGACGTCTCCTTCGACGAGGTCGAGGCCGCGGGCCCCGGGAACGGCGTCTGCGTCGGCCGCCCGGTGCCCGGGGTGGAGGTCCGGATCAGCCCGCTCTCCCCGCTCGGCGCCGCGGACGGGGCCCTCACCGGCTCCCCCGGCGTGACCGGCGAGATCTGCGTCCGCGCCCCGCACGTTAAGGACCGCTACGACGCGCTGTGGGCCACCGAGCGGGCCGCCGGCCGTGACCCGGGATGGCACCGCACCGGGGACGTCGGGCACCTCGACGGCGACGGACGGCTGTGGGTCGAGGGCCGGTTGGCGCACGTGGTCACCGCCGCGGACGGCCCGGTGACACCCGTGGGACCGGAGCAGCGGATCGAGGGCCTGGCCGCCGTCTCCGCCGCCGCGGTCATCGGCGTCGGCCCGGTGGGTGTCCAGGTCGCCGTGGCCGTCGTCGTGCCTTCCACCGCCGCCGGGAAGCGGCGCCCTCCCGTGCCGGCCCGGCGGGGACGGCTGACCGTGGCACCTCCCGGGCTCGCGGACGAGGTGCGCCGCTCGGCCGGGGTCGACGTCGCCGCCGTCCTCGTGACCGACGCCCTCCCCGTGGACATCAGGCACCAGTCGAAGGTGGACCGGGCGGCGCTCGCCCGGCGCGCGAGCCGGCTGCTCTCCGGGACGCCGGTCCGGTGGGCCGCCCGCCGCGGCACGGCGTGAGGGTCCTGGTCACCGGCGCCAGCGGGCTGCTCGGCCGGGTCACCGCCCAGCGCCTCCTGGCCCGCGGCGACGAGGTGACGGTGCTGCAGCGCCGCCCTGCCGGCCTGCCCTGCGCCGAGGTGCTCGGGGACGTCGCCGACCCGGCCGCGGTGGCGCGGGCGACCGCCGGGCAGGACGCCGTGGTCCACCTCGCCGCGAAGGTCGACGTCACCGGCCGGTGGGAGGAGTACGCGCGGGCCAACATCGAGGGGACCAGGAACGTCCTCGCCGCCTGCACCGCGGGCGGCGTCGAGCGGCTCGTGCACGTGTCCTCCCCCTCCGTCGCGCACGCCGGGGCCCCGCTGTCCGGGGCGGCGGCCGGCGTCGCCGACCCGGCGCGGGCGCGGGGGTCCTACTCGCGGTCCAAGGCCGTGGCCGAGCTGGAGGCGCTGGCTGCGGACTCGGCGGGGCTCGCGGTGCTCGTCGTGCGCCCCCACCTGGTGTGGGGCCCCGGCGACGAGCAGCTGGTGGCGCGGATCGTCGCCCGGGCGAGGGCCCGCCGGCTCCCGGTCATCGGCACGGGCGCCGCGCTCATCGACACCACGTACATCGACAACGCCGCTGCCGCCCTCGTGGCCGCTGTCGACGCCTGCGGGCCCGTCCACGGGGAGGCGCTGGTCGTCTCCAACGGCGAGCCCCGGACGGTCGACGAGATCCTCCGCCGGCTGTGCGCTGCCGCGGGTGCTCCCGGGCCACGGGGACGGGTGCCGACGCATGCGGCGTGGCTGGCCGGCGCCGCCGTGGACGGCGTCTGGGCGGCGAGCGGCCGCAGGTCGACCCCTCCCCTGACCCGCTTCCTCACCGAGCAGCTGACCACCGCGCACTGGTTCGACCAGCGGCGGACCCGCACGGCACTCGGCTGGCGGCCGGAGGTCGGCCTCGACGAGGGCTTCGCGCGGCTGGCCGCCTGGTACGGCGGAGGTCCCCGGTCGCCGGCCGGGGACCTCCGCCGTCGCGGGGCGCCCTGACGTCAGGCGGCCGTCGCGCGGGCGGCCTCGTCGATCAGCCGGGCGACGACGTCGGGCCGGGAGACCGTGACGGCGTGCGAGGCGTCCACCTCGACGACGGACGACGAGGCGCGCTCGGCCATGAAGCGCTGCGCCTCGGCCGGGACGGCCAGGTCCTGGAGCGTGAGGAGGGTCCAGGACGGGATGGTCTTCCAGGCCGCCTTCGTCGCCTTGCCCGCCAGCGCGTCGGCGATGATCGGCCGCTGCGTGACGGCCATGAGCTCGGCGACGTCCGCCGGCACGTCGGCGGCGAAGATCGCGTGGAACTTCTCCTGCTCGATGTACAGGTCCTCCGCGGTCTCCCCCTCGGGCCCCCGCACGGCCACCGGGCGCAGCGCCGCGCCGAGCTCGTTGCCCGGGTACCTCCCGGCCAGCTCGCCGGTGCTCTCGCCCTCGTCGAGCAGGAAGCTGGCGACGAACACCAGCGCCGTCACCCGCGGGTGCCCCTCGGCGGCCTCGCTCATCACGCTGCCCCCGTAGGAGTGGCCGGCCACCACGACCGGGCCGTCGATGCTGTCCAGGACGTCGCGCAGCAGCGCGGCGTCGCCGTGCAGCGAGCGGAGGGGGTTGGCGACCCCGACCACGGGATAGCCGTCCCGCCGGAGCCGGGCCACCACGCCGTTCCAGCTCGACGAGTCGGCGAAGGCCCCGTGGACGAGCACCACCGTGGGCGTGGCGGTGCGGCTCCCGGACGTGCTGCTGGTCATCGATCTCTCCCTCTCGGTCGGTGGACGACGCCTCGTCGCCCGTGCGGTCGCACCACCGCGTGCGCTCCCCCGCCAACGCCTCCGGTATGCGATATATCGCATGCCGCCAGCCGTGCCGGGAAGGCACCGCCGCGCACTTTCCCGTTCCGCCCGGACACCCGCAGGAGGACCCCCCGTGCCGATCCCCTCGACCGGCCCCGGCGTCGACCGCGGCCTGCTGCGCGACGACGTCCACCGCCGCCTGCGCGACGCCATCGTCGACGGCACGTTCGCCCCCGGCGAGCAGCTACGGGACCTGGAGCTCGCGACGTGGCTGGGCGTCAGCCGGACCCCGGTCCGCGAGGCGCTCCTCCGGCTCGCGCACTCCGGCCTCGTCCACACCCAGCCCGGGCGCTCGACGGTCGTGACCACCCTCGACGCCCGCGGTGTCCGCGATGCCCGGGACGTCGTCGCCGCGATGCACGAGCTCGCGGTCCGCGAGGCCGTCCCCGCGCTGGTGGAGGCGGACCTCACCGCCATGCGGGAGGCCAACCGCCGGTTCGCCGCGGCCGTCGACGCCGGGGACGTCGAGCAGGCGCTGCTGGCCGACGACGAGCTGCACGGCGTCCCCGTGCGCATCGCGGGCAACCGCGCGCTGGAGACGGTGCTCGAGCAGTTCACGCCGACGGTGCGCCGCGCGGAGCGGCTGCGGTTCGGCTCCCTCCGCGGCCGGGCCTCCGCCACCCGGCACGAGGAGCTCATCCGGCTGTGCGCCGCCGGCGACGTCGACGGCGCAGCCGCCGTCGCCTACGACACCTGGCACAGCCTGCCGAGCGACGAGGGCTGACCGCCGGGGGCGCGTCGTCGTCACGGCGCGATGACGAGCTCCGCGATGCGGTCGCCGTCCATCACGAACCGGTACCGGAGGTCGGCGACGCCCCCGGGGAAGTCGCCTTCCAGGTGGTTGACCGCGACCCAGCGGCCGTCGCCGGCCCGTTCGGCCCCGACGAGCTCGGTGGTGTAGCTGAACGCGGCGCCGGCGTGGGAGAGGAAGCCGCGGATCTCCTCGGTCCCCCGGTAGGTCGTCCCCTCGTCGACGACGACGGCGCCGGGCGCGAAGGCCCGCAGCGCGGTGTCCGCGTCGCGGGCCGCGTGCGCGGCGAGGTAGCTCCGGATCGGGGCCGGGAGCTGGTCGGGTCGGATGCTGGCCTGGGTGCTCATGGCCCGACCCTGCGGCTTCCCGGCGCGGGAGGGTCAAGCACTGGACCCTCCCCCGGGGAGAGGGTGCAGAGTGCTCCCGTGCTGTCGATCGGTGAGTTCTCCCGGCTGACCCACCTCAGCGTGCGCACGCTGCGGCGGTACCACGACGCGGGCCTGCTCGAGCCGGCGACCGTCGACCACACCACCGGCTACCGCCACTACACCGCCGGGCAGATCCCGGCCGCCCAGGTCATCCACCGGCTCCGCGAGCTCGACGTCCCCCTGCCCGATGTGCGGCGCATCCTCCGCTCCCCCGACCCCGGTACCCGTGCCGCGCTGGTGGCCGACCACCTGCAGCGGCTGGAGTCGGAGCTCGAGCGGACGCGGGCCGCTGTCGCCTCGCTGCGCCGGCTGCTGCAGCCCGAGCCTGCCCCGCTGCGGGTCGAGCTGCGCACCGTGCCGCAGGCGACGGTGGCCGCCGTGGAGGACGAGGTGGCGCACGACGAGGTCCTCACCTGGTACGCCGGCGCCATGGCCGAGCTCGACGCCGTGGTCCGGGAGCCGGCCGGCGCCCCCGGGACGCTCTGCGACAACGCCCTGTTCGAGCACGGCCGCGGCCACCTGCTCGTGTACCGGCCGACCGCCCACCCGCCGCGCCGCGGACGGGTGCACCCGGTGACCCCGCCGGCCGTGGAGCTCGCCGTGACCACCCACGTCGGCCCGCACGACGACATCGACGTCACCTACGGCGAGCTGGGCGCCTGGGTGGTGGCCAACGCGCTGGCGGTGGCCGGGCCGGTGCGGGAGCGCTACCCCGTGGGCCCGCGCGACACGGCCGACCCGTCGGCGTGGCGGACCGAGATCGGCTGGCCGGTCTTCCACGTGGGGCCGGGCTGACCGCCCCGCCGCACCTCCGACCGACGAACCGCCCGCCGCGGGTCGCTAGCGGGAGATCGACAGGTCGGCCGCGTATCCCAGGCGCCGCACCTCGGCCAGCAGCCGCTGACCGGCCGCGACCCGGTCCGGGCCGCTGAGCCGGAACAGCAGCCGCACCGGGCCGCGGTGCGGCACCCACAGCCCGGGGCCGACGGCCTGCCCCTCGGCCGCGAGCGCGGCGGCGACGTCGTCCGGGACGCCGACCGTGCGGCGCTCCGGGTCGACCGGCTCGGCGGGCGCCACGCTCAGCACGACCGACGTGGACACCGGCCCACCGTAACGGCGGACCCGGTCCTCGAACGCGGTCGTCGCCTCCCTTGCGGCGCTCCCCCGCCGGCCTCACCCGGGACGGTGGGCGGCGGCCGCGGCCAGCGCACCCAGGCTGTTGGTCGCCAGGTGGAGCAGGACAGGGGCCAGCAGGCTGCCGCTGCGGAGCCGCAGCCAGGCGAAGAGGACCCCGGCCGCTGCCGTGAGGGCGCAGCCCAGGAGGACGACGGCGAACAGGCCTGCGCCCCCGTCCGCCAGCGTGTTGGCCCTGGCGGCGCTCAGTGTGGGGCGGATGTGCCAGATCCCGAAGAGCGCCGCGGACACCGCGACGGCCGTGCGCGGCGGGAGCAGCCGCAGCAGCGCCGCCAGCAGGACGCCGCGGAAGGCGACCTCCTCCCACACCACGGTGCCCAGCGGGATCCGGACCAGCGCCTGGTGGGCGATCTCCCCGGAGCCCGCACCGGCGAGCCGCGCGTCGGCCAGCAGGGGGCGGACCGCCGGGACGGCGAGTGCGACCGCGTAGCCGGCGGCGACCACGGCGGCGCACCCCCCACCCCAGCGGATCCCCGCCCGCGTGCGACGCCGCTCGAGACCCAGCTCCTGCCAGGTGGTGCCGGCGAACCGCGCTCCCGCGAGGATCAGGCCCGTCGCGGCCAGGTTCACCGGGACGTAGGACTGCGGGTAGCCCGGCAGCCGGGTGATGACGACGTTGTTCCAGGCACCGAGGAGCACGGCGACGGAGGCGGCGAACACGAGCCCGCCCCGGCGGCCTGCTGCGCGAGCATGCACCCGTGCGTTCTCCCCCGCTCGCGCGCCGGCTCACCTTCGCCGCCGTGGCGCTGCCGTGCGCCGCCGTCGTGACGGCCTGCGGTGAGCTGTCGGCCGGTGCGCTCCTCGCGGTCGGCACCGCCGGCACCGTCGTGGTCGTCGCGGGCCTGCTCCGGGAGGCGGGCGCGGCCGCTCCACCGGTGGGCCGGCGCGGCCTGCCGTGGCTCGCGCTCGTCACCGCCGCCGTCCTCTGGGAGCTGGTGGCGCTCGCGCGCGACGCGCTGCCGACGGCGAGCGATCTCGCCGACCCCCTCCTCGCCCCGCCGCTGCTGCGCGGCGCCGCCACCGTGGGCTGGCTGGCGGTCGGCGCCTGGCTGCTCGCCCGGCCACGGCGATGACGGGCGGCGAGCTCGTGAGCGCCGCCGTCTTCGCGGGGCTGCTCGCCGCCGCCCTGGCGACCGAGGTCTGCGCCCGGCTCGGGCTGGGTCCGGCCGGCGCGGGGCAGGCGCTCGGCGCCGCGATGCGGACGGCGCCGGGCCGCGCGGTCGTCCTGCTCACCTGGCTGTGGCTCGGGGTGCACCTCCTGGCCCGGTGACGGGGTCGTCCCGGAGGGGTCACGCGTGGGGAACCGGTCTCCTGAGCCGGCGTCGCCGCGGCCGCGAACGGCATAGGTTCCCGGCGTGGACGTCGTCGTGGAGGTGGGTGGCTGGGAGCACGAGTGCTGCGGGGAGGCGATCGAGCGGAACCAGCTCGTGGACTTCCGGTGCATCCGCTACCAGGGGCCCGACGGCCGGGTGCGGCTCGCGGAGAGCCACCACGGCGGCCTCGACGTCCCGGCCGACGAGCGCGTCCGGGGACGGGTGACCGAGCTCCACGTGGTCCGCGACGGAGGGGTCGCGCAGGACGTCCTCCGCGTACCCGGCGGGGCGGCGCTGCGCGGCTTCGACGAGCAGGACGACGGCCACCTGGAGGACCCGTGGACCGGCGCCGTCCTGCCCCCGGGCCACGCGGAGTTCCTCGTGACCGTGCGGACGTCCCGGTAGCGGCGGTCAGGGCACCCGGGCGCCGGGCCCGGTGCGCCCGCCGGGTTCGTCACCCGAACGTCACGAACCCGTCAGGTGGGCGGCGTACCGTCGGTGGGACAGGTGGTCACGTGACGAGGAGGAGCCGCAGCCGGTGAGCCGGCGCCCATCGCGGAGGATCGCGGATGCGCGAACTGATGGAACGGGCGGAGTCGCTGGCGGCGCTGGATCGGGCGCTGCTCGGCGCGGCGCGTGGTCGTGGCTCGGTGGCACTGGTGAGCGGGGAGCCCGGTATCGGCAAGTCGGCTCTCGTGACGCGGTTCGCCGAGCAGCACCGGGACGACGCGCGGGTGCTGGTCGGGCTGTGCGACGACCTGGCCACGCCCCGCCCGCTGGCCCCCTTCCGGGACATCGCCCAGGCCCTCCCCGCCGCGGTGGCGGAGTCGCTGCGCGAGGCGACGGCACCCGGAGCGTTCCCCGCCCAGCTGGTCGAGGAGCTCCGCCGAGGTCGCGCGCCGACCGTGCTCGTCCTCGAGGACGTGCACTGGGCCGACCAGGCCACCGTGGATGCCATCACCGTGCTCGGCCGCCGGGTGGCGTCGCTGCCGGTGCTGCTGGTGCTCACGCTGCGCACCGGCGAGGTCGAGCCCGGCCATCACCTGTGGGGAGCGCTGGACGCGGTGCAGCACGCGACCTCGGTCACCCTGGAGCTCCCGCCGCTCTCGCGGGCCGCCGTGGTCGCGCTGGCGGGCGAGGACGCCGACCGCGTCCTCGCGCTCACCGGGGGCAACCCGTTCTTCGTGACCGAGCTGATCGCCTCGCGCGAGGGGCCGCCACCGCCCTCGCTCGCGCACGCGGTGCTGGCCCGGGTGGCCCGTCTGGACGAGCGGCCACGCGCCCTCCTCGAGCTCGTCGCGATGGTGCCCGGCCGGGTGCGGACGGCCCTCCTCGACACCGTCGAGCCCGGGTGGCCGGAGCAGGCAGAGCAGGCGGAACGCCGGCAGCTGCTGACGAGCGACCGCGGCACGTCCGCTTCTGCCACGAGCTCACCCGCGCGGCCGTGCGGTCGAGCGTCCCACCCGTCCGGCGGCGGCTGCTGCACCGGCGGATCCTGCAGGGCCTCCAGGAGGTCGGCGGAGAACCCGCCGACCTGGTGCACCACGCGGAGGCGGCCGGCGTGACGGAGGTCGTCGCCGAGCACGCGCTCCCCGCAGCCCGGCAGGCCGGGGCGATGGGTGCGCACCGCGAGGCGCTGGCCCACCTGCGCCGTGCCGTCCGCTTCGCCGACCGGCTCGCACCGGCCGAGCAGGCGCGGTCGTGGGAGGAGCTCGCGGGTACGGCGTGCGTCGTCGGCCGTGGCGACGAGGCCGTCGCCGCCGCCACCCGGGCGATCGAGCTCCACGACGACCTGGGCGATCACCTGGGGGCCGGGAGGTGCACCGCCCTGCGGTCGCACCTGCACTGGTTCGCCGGTGAGGGCGCGGCGGCCTGGGCGGACGCCTGCTCGGCGGTCCGCCGGCTCTCCCGCGCCGGATGTCCCGCCGGGCTCGCGCAGGCGTACGTGGCCGTCGCCGAGCTCGCCATGCTGGCCAGCCGGGCCGACGACGCCCTGCACTGGGGGGTGCGGGCGCTGGAGCTGGCCTGGGAGGACGCCGGTGTCCGGAGCCGCGCGCTCGCCGTCCTCGGTGCGACCCGCATGCAGCTGGACGCGACCGACACCGGGACGCTGCGCGAGGCCATGGACACCGCCCTCGCGGCGGAGGAGCACCACCACGTCGTCCTGATCCACACCTCGCTGGCCTTCATCAGCCTGCAGTGGGTGCTTCCTGAGGCGGCGCTGGCGCACGTCGAGCGCGGTCGCCGGTACGCGGCCGAGCACGAGGTGGACACCATGGCCGGCTACCTCGACGCCGTCCGCGCGTGGCTCCTGCTGCGCCGCGGCCGGGCCGAGGAGGCCGTGCGGCTGGCCGGGGCGGCCCTCGACCGGTCCGCCGCGCGCGGCGTCGCCGTGGCCGGCCTGGTCGCGCGCACGGTGCTCGCGGAGCGGGCGGTCCGGTCCGGCGACGACGACGCCGACGCGCTGCTGGCCGAGCTCGCGGCCGACGCCGACCGCACCGGTGAGCTCAAGCGCATCGCGCCCGTCTTCGAGCTGCAGGTCGAGCGGGCACTCACCTGCGGCGACCCCCTGCCGGTGCGACGGCTGGCCGAGATCTCCCGCATCGTCGGCGACCAGCCGCTGAGGCGTGGCGGCGCCGGTGCCCGGATCGCCGCGTGGGCCGCCGTCTGCGGGCGGCACCTCCCCGTCGACGGGCCCGTCCCGGAGCCCCACGCGGCGATGATCCAGCGGGACTGGGTGGCCGCGGCCGACGCGTTCGGCCGCGCCGGCTGGGTGCACGACCGGGCGTTGCTGCTGTCCCTCTCCCACTCGGCCACGGCGCTGGCGGAAGGGCTGGACCTGGCCCGCGGGTGCGGTGCGCGGCCGCTGGAGCAGCGGATCAGCCGCCGCATGCGGGAGCGCGGCATCACCGTCCCCCGCGGGCCGTCACCCTCGACGCTGGCGAACCCCGCGGGCCTGACCGACCGGCAGCTGGAGGTCCTGGCGCTGCTGCGGGAAGGTCTCGGCAACGCCGGCATCGCGGCGCGCCTGCACATCTCACCGCGGACCGTGGAGCACCACGTGGCGGGGATCCTCGCCAAGCTCGGTGCGGCCTCGCGCGCCGAGGCGGTCGCCAGGTCCACCCGGTTGGGCACCCTTCCGTAGGTGCCGCCGAAGGCATCGGCGCGCGTCGCTGCCCCGGGATACGCGTGCGAGCACCGATGCCCGGGGCCCCTGCCGTCCCTAGCGTCGGAGGTGGCGGCCCACCCGGCCGCGAGACCCGTCCGACCGACCCAGGAGACGGCCATGACCACCACCGCGACGGCCAACGGCATCGACGTCCGAGCGCTCGCCGAGACCATCGACGCCATCAAGGAGGACCCGAACCTGGCCTCCTTCACCTTCCGCGCCCGCAGCAGGTGGCAGGAGGGCACCTACAACACCGGGGAGATCCGGGCGTTCACGCACGCCGGCAGCCAGGACGAGAGCAGGGCCGCCGCGTTCACCCTGCACGGCGACGAACCGCCCGTGCTCCTCGGCGCCAACCGCGGGCCCAACGCCGTCGAGCTGCTGCTCCAGTCGCTGGCGTTCTGCTACGCGGTCGGCTACGTGGCCAACGCCGCGGCCCGGGGCATCGAGGTCACGGGCATGGAGTACGACATCGAGGGCGACTTCGACGTCCGCCCGTTCCTCGGTCTGGACGGGCCGCGCCCCGGCTTCACGGCCATCCGCGCGCGAGCCCGCGTCTCCAGCCCGAACGCGACCCCCGAGCAGCTGCAGGAGCTGTGCCGGTACGTGCAGGAGACGTCCCCGGTCCGCGACTCGCTGGTGAACCCGGTGCCCGTCGAGACCACGCTCGAGGTCGTCCCAGAGGCGACCTGACCGACGACCCCTTCGAGGAGGAGATCACCATGGCAGGCACCACCTCGGCAGCCATCGACCAGGACGTGCTCACCGGCAAGGTGCAGGACATGTACCGGGCGGTGGCCAGGACACCGGCCCAGGAGTTCCACTTCGAGACCGGCCGTGCGCTGGCCGAGCGCCTCGGCTACCCGCCGGAGGACCTCGACCGCATCCCCCCGGGGGCCATCGAGTCCTTCGCCGGGGTCGGCTGGTTCTTCGACCTCGCCGACCTGCAGGCGGGTGAAGCCGTGCTCGACCTCGGCTCGGGGTCGGGCATGGACGCCTTCTTCGCCGCCCTCCGCGTCGGCCCCACGGGCCGGGTGGCGGGGATCGACATGACCGACGCGCAGCTGGAGAAGGCCGAACGGCTCCGGGAGGAGCACGGCATCGACCACGTCGCCTTCCGGGCGGGGCGGATCGAGCAGCTGCCCTTCCCGGACGCGGTCTTCGACGCGGTGATCTCCAACGGGGTGATCAACCTGACCCCGGACAAGGAGGCCGTGTTCGCCGAGGCGGCCCGCGTCCTGCGGCCCGGCGGCCGGCTCGCCATCGCCGACATCGTCACCGAGGAGGCCTTGACCGAGGCGATCGTGTCGAACGTCGACCTGTGGGCGTCCTGCATCGGCGGTGCGCCGCGCCGGGAGGTGTACGAGCGGGCCATCACCGCGGCCGGCCTGCGGGTGGAGCACGTGCGGCCCAACCGCTACGAGTTCCTGTCCGAGCAGGCACGCAACGCCAGCGAGCAGTACGGCGTCCGCAGCGTCTCGGTGCTGGCCCGCAAGCCGTGACCCGGCGGCGGCGGACACGAGCCGGGTCGCTGCGGCCGCTCACCGCACCGGCCGCCGGCCCTCAGCGGTCGCCGTCGTCCCCGGACGACGGCGAGCGCTCCTCGGCGAGCCGGTCGGCGAACAGCGGCGGCAGGTAGCGCAGCATCAGCGCCGACCACACCACGTGGGTGAGCACCGGCGCCTGGATGCCCCCGGTGATCCGGCGCTGCTGCGCGAAGATCAGGCCCATCGGCACGCTCGCCAGCACCAGTGCGGGGTTGCGCGTGGCGGTGGTGGCCAGTCCGTAGACCGCCGTCGAGACGAGCACCGGCCGCCGGGCCCCCGCGGCCGCGTACAGCGCACCGCGGAAGAAGACCTCCTCCGCGACGCCGTTGGCCAGCGTGGTGGTCGCGACCAGCGGGGCCGAGCCCTGGTCGGCGTACCGGAGCACCGACCCGATCGCCCGGGCCAGGACCGGGATCCGGCGGGCGACCAGCGCCGCGGCGTAGAAGACGCCGAAGGCCCCGACCCCGGAGGCGATCGGCGTCAGCACCGGCCGCTTCAGCAGGTCCCCGGGCCCGAACATCCGCCCGAGGTGCAGCGGTCCCGACGCGAGCCCACCGACCACCCAGGTACCGGCGACGCCGAGGGTCAGCCCGTAGAACCGCGGCGACCCCGGGGGCGTCGACAGCGAGACGCCCAGCAGCGACGCGCCGGCCACCGCGACCGCGCCGGTGACCCGCCGTCGCCGCCGGAAGGCCTCGTCGCTCTCCCAGTGGTCCCGCGGCACGCGGCGCAGCAGCGGCAGGACGGCCCGGCGGGCCCGTGCCCGCAGCGCCCGGGACACCCGCCCGCGGGTCACCGGCGCGCCCCCCGGCTCAGCCACCCGCGGCGCCGCTCCCCCACCTTCCGCCGGCGCTCCCGCGCCCGCTCGACGAGCGCGGTCATGACCATCTCGTCGTAGTCCACCGGCTCGAACGGGACCACCGAGCGGATCGCGTCATCGGTGACGACCACCTCGATGGTCATCGAGTCGATGAGCGACCGGCCGGTGGCGACGTCGACGTCGGTGACCAGGGCCAGCCAGCGCGAGGACAGCTGCGGGCTGAGCAGCGGCACGGGGACGACGAACAGGTGCCGGTTCTGGATGTCGGCGACGCGCGTCAGCATCTGCAGGTAGGTGAGCACCTCGGGGCCGCCCACCTCGAACACCCGCCCCGCCGCCTCCGGGGCGTCGAGGACCCCGACCAGGTACCGGACGACGTCGGCGACCGCGATCGGCTGCGTCCGGGTGCTGACCCACCGGGGCGTGACCATGGCCGGCAAGTGGGCCACGAGCTGGCGGGTCATCTCCCAGGAGACCCCGCCGTGGCCGACCACGATCCCGGCCCGCAGCACGGTCACCGGCACACCGGTGCTGCCCAGCAGCTCCTCGACCTCGCGGCGGCTGCGCAGGTGCCGGGACAGCCGGTCACCGTCCTTGCCGAGGCCGCCGAGGTAGACGATCCGGCCGACGCCGGCCGCGGCGGCGGCCCGGGCGAAGGCGCGTGCCGCGTCGGCGTCCTTGCGCTCGAAGTCGGGGTCGCCCAGGGAGTGGACGAGGTAGTAGGCGGCCTCGCAGCCCTCGAGCGCCGCCCGCAGCGAAGGCTCGTCGCCGACGTCGCCGGCCACCGGGGTACCCGACCCCGTGTACCGCTCCGGACGCCGGGTCATCGCCCGGACGTCGTGGCCCGCCCCCGCCAGGGCGGTGGCCAGCCGGCTGCCGACGAACCCGGACGCGCCGGTGACCAGGATCCTCACCGGCCCAGCCTCACCCGGCCGGACGCCCGGCGCGACCCGGCCGGCACGGGGACCGGCCCGGGACCACCCCGCGCGGCCCGGGCGGGTGCGTCAGGTGCGGGTGCCGGCGGTGCTCCCGGTGCCCTGGGTCGCCGGCGACGGCGCGGGCGGTGGCGCCGGCGGGCCGGGCTGCGCCGGGACGGCGCCCGAGGGCGGGCGCCGGTGGGCCCGGTGCACCGCGAGCGCGACCAGCAGCACCCCAGCGGCCAGCAGCAGCCCGCCGGTGACCAGCAGCCCGACGGCGATCCAGGTCAGCTCGGGCGCCGTGGCCCCGGCCCGCGCCTGCACCGCCAGCCCGGGCCCGCCGTCGGCCTGCATGACCACGACCGTCCAGGCGCCGTCGGCCGGGCGCCAGGTGAGCGTCTGCGTGCCGGGGCCGCTGGTCTGCGCCGCCCAGATGCCCAGCTCGCCGGGCGGCTGCTCCGGTGGCCCGCCGGGCACGTCGGTGGCGCGGTCCACCCGCGGTCCGTCGCCGGGCCACGTCCCCCCGAGGTCCTCCACCACCCGGTGCGCGACGCCGGACAGGTAGCGGTCGACCGCGGCCGTGCGGGCCACCCCGACGAAGATCTCGGTGCCGGGCTCGGCAGCGGTCACGTCCAGCCTGGCCGTGCCGAGGAACTCGTCGAGCACCCACTGCTCGCCGGCGGTGTCCAGCCGGATGCTGTCGGAGACCAGGGCGTGCTCCTCGGTGGCCAGGTCCACGGTCGGCGTCCAGAGGTAGCCGTCGTCCCGCTGGGCCTGGTCGGCCCAGAGCAGGGCTCCGCCGCTGCCGAGCAGACCGGTCGCGGTGAACAGGAGCACGGAACCGACCACGACCGAGGTGACGCGGCCGGCCGTCCAGGTGCTGCGCGGCGGCGTCGCCGGCGCGGCGGTTCCCGGGTCGGCGGCCGGTGCGGGCACCGGCGCGGCCCCGGCTCCCCCCGGTGCCGCGGGCTGCGGACCACGGGGCGCGGACCCCGGGTCGGTCCCGCCCATGTCCAGCCGGAACGGCGGGTAGCGGTCGGTCATCAGACCGACGTAGGCGGCGACGCGCAGGGCCCACCGGTCCATGCCCAGGACGAAGTCGTAGAGCGGACGCGGGTAGCGGCCGGTGAACAGCAGGACGACCGCCGCGATGAACACCAGGAGCCCGACCAGCCCACCGGCGCCCCAGCCGGAGTCCCAGCCGTCGTCCGGACCCGTGCGGGTGCCCAGCCACAGCCCGCCGCCGATGAAGACGGCCAGCACCAGGTAGTGCGGGATGGCCAGCAACCACCACTTCACCAGCACCAGCCCCCGCGACAGCCGCTCCGGGTAGGCGACGTCCAGGCGCGCCGGGTAGTCCGGCACGTCGGCCAGGGTGAACGGCGGGTACCGGTCGGTGCCCAGCGCCGCGTACCCGTAGTAGTGCACCCGCCAGGTCCAGCGCAGCACGCCGACGTTGAAGTCGAAGATCGCCCGCGGGTAGCGGGCGGTGAACAGGATGGCGAAGAACGCCACGACGCCCAGCACGGTGAAGGCGACCCACAGGAACGCCAGCACGACGTAGTGCGGGATCAGCAGCAGCCACTTCACCAGCCACAGCCATCGGGACAGGCCCGGCTCCAGCGCCGCGTCCACGCGAACCGGGTAGGGCACGAACGTCTCGGTCACCGCAACTCCTCGGTCTCGTCGGCGCCTCCGACGCTCCGCCGTCCCCCGGACGCCGGACACGGGCCAACGGATCCTGCACGCAGGGACCTCCGGACGTGCCGGAAGCCCTCCCTCTCCCCCGCGCGGCCGAAGGTCACCGGTCGCCCGGGCCCCTGGCCACTGCCCACGCCGGGGCGTGTGGCCGACGGTCGAGGGAGCCGACGGACGGAGGACCTTCGTGCCCGATCCACGACTGCCGGGCGACGCGGCCCGCACGACCGGTGCCGGCCTGCCGGTTGGAGCCCGGTGACCGCCGTCGAGGTGGCGGGGCTGCGCAAGCGGTACGGCGACCTCGTCGCGGTGGACGACCTGTCGTTCCGGATCGAGCAGGGCGAGGTCTTCGCGCTGCTGGGCCCCAACGGCGCGGGCAAGACCACGACCGTGGAGATCCTGGAGGGCCACCGCCGGCGCGACGCCGGAGACGTCCGCGTGCTGGGCTACGACCCGCAGACCGGCGGGCGGGAGTTCCGCGAGCGGATCGGCATCGTGCTGCAGGAGGCCGGCTTCGACGAGGACTTCTCCGTCCGGGAGCTGGTGCGGCTGCACCGCGGGCTCTACCCCCGCCGGCTGGGCGTGGACGAGGTCATCGACCAGGTCGGCCTCACCGACAAGCGCGACGCCCGGGTCAAGACGCTGTCGGGTGGCCAGCGCCGCCGGCTCGACCTGGCCCTCGGTCTGGTGGGCGACCCCGAGCTGCTCTTCCTCGACGAGCCCACCACCGGCTTCGACCCCTCCGCCCGCCGCCGCGCCTGGGAGCTGGTGGAGGGGCTGCGCGCCCTGGGCACGACCGTGCTGCTGACCACCCACTACATGGACGAGGCCGAGCACCTGGCCGACCGGGTCGGCATCGTGGTGCGCGGCCGGCTGGTCGCGCTCGGCACCCCGGCGGAGCTGGCCGCCGGGCAGCAGGACGCGGTGGTCAGCTTCCGGCTCCCGGCGGGCGTCGCCGCCGCCGACCTGCCGCCGCTGGACGGCGTCCCGGTCGCCGACGGGCTCGGCTGGGAGCTCACCACCCCCCGGCCCACGGCCACCCTGCACGCGCTCACCGGCTGGGCGCTGGAGCGCGGGCTGCAGGTCCCGGCGCTCTCCGTGCGCCGCCCCTCCCTCGAGGACGTCTACCTGCGGCTGACCGGTGAACCGGCGGACGACGGCGGGGCGGCCACCGCCCCCGCGGGCCGGCCGTGACCCGCACCGCCGCTCCTCCCGGCAGCCGGCGGGGCGGTCGACCCGGGACGGGGGCGCTCCTGGCCGCCCAGCTGCGCTACGTCCTCACCGACATGTGGCGCTCGCGCGTGGTGCTCGTCTTCAGCATCGCGCTGCCGCTCGTCTGGCTGCTCGTCATCGGTGCCGCGGCCGGGAACGACGTCCTGGACGAGGCCACCGGCCTGCGGGTGATGCAGTTCGCCACCCCCACCGCGGTCGCCCTGGGGGTGCTGTACTCCGCGTACCCGCCGGTCGCGATCGGGCTGGCCGAGGCCCGCGAGCGGGGGGTGGTCAAGCGGTTCCGCGGCACCCCGCTGCCGTCGTGGTCGTACGTCGCCGGCCGGATCGGTGGCGCGGTGGTGTACGCGTTCGCCGCGGTCGTCGCGGCCGTCGCGGTCGGCGTCGTCGGCTTCGGTGTCCAGATCATCGGCCGCACGCTGCCAGCGACCGTGGTCACCCTGGTGCTCGGCACCGCCTGCTTCGCCGCCCTCGGCCTCGCCGTGGCGGCGGTCTCCCCGACCTCGGCCGTCGCCCAGGCGGCCTCGGTGAGCACCGCCGTCGTGCTCGCCTTCGTGTCCGGGGTCTTCACCATCGGCGGCGAGCTGCCCTGGATGGCCGCCGTGGGTGGCATCTTCCCCGTGCGCCCCTTCGCCGAGGCGCTGCGCGACCAGTTCGACCCGTTCTCGCCCGGCGCCGGCTGGAACCCCGCCGCGCTGGCCGTCCTGCTCGCCTGGGGGCTGGCGGGCGCGCTGGTCTCGGCGCGGTACCTGGGCCGTGACCCGGGCAGCCGGGCGAGCGGCGAACCTGCCGGACCGTCCCGGACGGCGAGCCGGGCGGGGGTCGCCCGGCCCCGGACCGAGGTCGTGGGGCACCGGCCGGGGTCCACCGCGCTGGTGCTCGGGCAGGCGGTCGCCGCGACCCGCTCCACGTGGCGCGACGGCGGCTCGGTCTTCTTCGCGCTGGCCATGCCCGTCGGGCTGTACGCGCTCCTCGTCGCGATGGCCGGCAGCGGGGAGGTGGTCGACGGCATGCCGTTCCCCACGCTGTTCGCCGCCAGCATGGCCGCCTGGGGTGCCGGCGTCACCGCCTTCGTCAACCTGCCCGAGGCCGTGGCCACGGCACGCGACCGCGGCGTGCTCAAGCGGTTGCGCGGCACACCGCTCGCGCCGTGGCAGTACCTGGCCGGGCGGACCACGGCCGCGCTGTGGCTCGCCGTGGTCGTCGCCGCCCTGGTCCTGGCCGTCGGGACGGCCTTCTTCGACGTCCGGGTGACGCTGCCCGGCCTGCTGCTGGGGCTCCTGGTGCTCGTCGCCGGCACGCTGACGCTGGCCGCGTGCGGCTACGTCGTGGCGGCGCTCGTGCCCGACGCCCGCGCGGTGGGCGCGGGGTGGGCCTGGTGGTGCTGCTGCCGCTGGCCTTCTTCTCCGAGGTGTTCTTCATCGACGGGCCGGAGTGGATGCGCGGCGTCGGCGCGCTCTTCCCGCTCCTGCACTTCCAGAACGCCCTGGCGCAGGCGTGGGACCCCGCCGGTGCGGAGCTCGCCTGGGGCCACCTCGGGGTGCTGGCGGGCTGGGGCGTCCTGGCCGGCGCCGTCGCGGTCCGGTACTTCCGCTGGGAGGTTCGCCGCGACGCGCGGTCCTGACCGGCCCGGAGCGCCGGCGCGGGCACGACCTGCCACCGCTCCCGGGCGCGCCCAGCTTCGCGCACGACGCCGGCGGTCGCTGTCAGGGCGGGCCGCTGGCATGCGGCCGCTCCCGATCCCTCCGCTCCCCCAGTCCCTGCCACAGGATCCGGGCGGCGGCGGCGAGCACCAGCACGTTGAACACCAGCTGGACGCTGACCAGCACCCGCGCGAGCTGCCCCGCCGCGTGGATGTCGCCGTACCCGACCGTCGTGAGCGTCGACAGCGCGAAGTACAGCGCGTCGGTCCTCGTCTCGAGCCCCACGAACTGCCCGTCCTGCCCGCTCGCGACGGCGAAGTCGGCGAGCGCGAAGACGAGGATGCCGCCGACCAGGGCGACGAGCAGGCGGTCCAGGCGGCGGGCGGCACCCACGTGCCCCGCCTCACGGACCACCTCCCGGACCACCAGCCAGGCGGCGACCGCGAGGAGGACCGCCGTCCCGCCCCCGCGGAGCAACGTGGCGGTCTCCGCGGCGGGCTCCCGGACCGGCACCAGGTGGTACGCCCCGACCAGGAGGCAGACGGTGAGGAGCAGGCGCAGCCGGTGGGGCGGGCCAGGTGCGCGGGATCGGTCCGACGCGTCCATCCGGAGGTCTCCCCCTCCGCGCGATCGGGCAGCGCATGGCCGGGTAGCGGCAGCTCCACCACAGCGGTAGGGCCGCGGCCGGGTCAAGACAGGCGCACGCGCGCCGTGCGGAGCGGCGGCGCCGTCGCGCCCCGCTTCCGAGACTGGCTAGCCTCGAGCAGGTGACGGAGCGATCGCAGCGAGAGCGGCCGGAGCGCCGAGGCACCGACGGCGGCCGGGGACCGGGCGCCGCTGCCCGCATCCGCCGGCAGCGGGGGTGGCTGATCGCCGCCGTCGCGTCCGGCCTCGCGGCGGCCGCGCTGGCGCCGCTCGCCGCGCTCGTCTCGGGTGGCTCGATCGCCGCGATGGACCTCATGAGCGACCCCGTGGAGGTGACGGGCATCCCGTGGTTCGTGGGTGGCGTCGCCTCGCTGAACCTCTTCGTGTGGGCGGCCGCCGCAGCGGTGATCCTCCTCGCCGCCGTGGGGCTGCGGCACGTCGACGCGCGGCTGTCCGCCGCGCTGGCCGGGTGGGGTCTGCTGACGGCGGTCCTCACGCTGGACGACCGCTTCCTCCTGCACGAGGTCGTGCTCCCCTACCTGGGCGTCCCCGAGGTGCTGGTCTACCTGCTCTACGTGGTCGTCGTCCTGGCCCTGCTCGCCGGCTTCCGGTCGGAGCTCGCCGGGCAGCCGGAGGTGGTCCTCCTGCTCCTCGGGTTGGGGGCGCTCGCGGCCTCCGTCGGCCTGGACGTGACCGGGTGGGACTCGACGGTCCGGCGCGTGGCCGAGGAGACGGCGAAGATGATCGGCGCGACCGCCCTCCTCTGCTTCCCGTCGGCGATCGTGGTGCGGCACCTCCGTCGCCTGCCCCTCCCGCCCGGCCGCTCGTGACCCCGGCGCGGCGGGTGGTGCGGTCATCGCGCGGTCAGGGCGGCGTCGTGCCGCGGCGCCGCTCCTGCTCCACCACGGCCTCCAGGTCTGCCAGCCGGTCCAGGCCCTGCAGCGGCCGGCGCATGCGGTGGTTGCCCGACAGCCGGTCCCGGGTCCGCGCGAGGAAGGCCCAGTACCCGGCGGTGTAGGGGCAGGCGTCCTCCCCGAGCCGCTGCCTCGGGTCGTACCGGCAGCCGCCGCAGTAGTCGCTCATCCGGTCGATGTAGGCGCCGCCGGAGGCATAGGGCTTGGTGGCCAGCACACCACCGTCGGCGTGCTGGCTCATGCCGACGACGTTGGCGACCATCACCCACTCGTAGCCGTCGACGAAACTCTCGTGGAACCAGTCGGTCATCGCCGACGGGTCGATGCCGCGCTGCAGCGCGTAGTTGCCCAGCACCATCAGCCGCGGGATGTGGTGCACCCAGCCGTCCCGGCGCAGGTCGCCCAGCACGTCGGAGAGGCAGGCGGCGTCGACGGCGGCGTCGTCCAGGTCGGCCAGCCAGCCGGGCACCTCGGCGTGCGCCCCGAGGACGTTCCGGCTCCGGAAGTCACGGCCCAGGTGCCAGTACATGTGCCAGATGTAGTCGCGCCAGCCCATGACCTGCCGGACGAAGCCCTCCACGCTGTTGAGCGGCAGCGGGTCCCCGCCGGCGACCGAGTCGCGGTAGCGCTGCTCGGCCTGCCCGACGACGTCGACGGGGTCGAGCAGCCCCAGGTTGAGCGCGGGTGAGAGCAGCGAGTGGGCCAGCCACCGCTCGCCGGCCAGCATCGCGTCCTCGTGCGGGCCGAAGGCGTCCAGGCGGTGGTCCAGGAAGTCGGCCAGCCGGTCCAGCGCGTCCCGCCGGGTGACGGGGAACAGCCGCGGCCCGTCGTCCCCCACGAAGGACACCTCCCCGGCGGCCTCCCACCGGTCGAGGTCGGCGCGCACCTCCTCGTCGATCTCGTCCTCCTGCGGCCACCACGGCTCGGGCGCCGGGGAGCGGCCGTCGGCGGGCGGCGGCTGCCGGTTCTCCTCGTCGAGGTTCCACCGGCCACCGACCGGGCCCGCGCCGTCCAGCAGGACGTCGTGCCGCCGCCGGGCGTCGCGGTAGAAGTCCTCCATGAGCAGCCGCTGCCGCCCCCGCCCGTCGGCCCAGGCGGCGAACTCCGCCGGGGTGCTGACGAACCCGCGGGCGGCGAGCACCTGGAGGTGGGGTCGGCGGAGCACGTAGTCGCGGCTGCTCCACGACGTCGGCGCGCACACGCTCAGCGGCTCGCCGACCCGGTCGAGGGCCTCGGCGTAGGTGCCGACCTGGTGGAACTCGGCCTGGTCGCCCAGCTCGGCGGCCCGGTGCCGACAGCACCAGGTGGGCCTTCTGCCGGTGGAAGCGCCGGCGGGCGAGGACGGCCCGGGACTCGACCAGCAGCACCGGCTGGCCCGGCGCGTCGAGGAAGTGCGGGCCGAGCTGGTCGGCAAAGCACCCGCGCCGGGTCGCCGGGGCCCGGTCGGGGAAGTCGGCGAGGGCGGGATCGTCCGCCCCTGGCCCGCGACCGACCGCTCCTTCTGCCACCGGCCCCACCTCCGCGGACATCCTGCGGTGCCCGCCGCACCGCGCGCGACCCGGCCCGCGGCGCGCCGGCACCGGGGTCGGCTATGCCCGCCGGGCGGTGCCGGCGATGTGCGGCGCCATGGGCAGCGGGACGCGGGTGTCGGGCATGCGGTGCCGCTCCACCGACTCCAGGGTGAAGCCGGCCGCCGCTATCCCGGCGGCCGTGTCGCGCCCGAGGTGGCACCCGCCGCCGACCAGCGGCCACACGGTGCGGTCGAGCAGGTCCTGCACGGTCGTCAGCGGCGGCCGCTCGGCCCGGACGTGCTCCCAGAAGACCAGTCGGCCACCGGGCCGCAGCACGCGGTGCAGCTCCCGGAGCGCGCGCTGCTGGTCGGCCACGCTGCACAGCACCAGCGTGACGACGACGGTGTCGACCGCGCCGTCGGCGACGGGCAGGGCCTCGGCCACGGCGTCGACGACGCCGACCGGCACGGGCGCGCGGGCGGCGGCCCGCTGGGCCAGCCGGCGGAGGTGCGGCTCCGGCTCGACGGCGAGCACGGAGCCGACCGCGGGCGGGTAGTGGGCGAAGTTCGCGCCCGAGCCCGCCCCGACCTCCAGCACCCGGCCGGCGGTTCCGGCCAGCAGCCCCGCCCGGACCTCGGCCAGACCGTGCCGCTCGCCCACCGCGGCCAGCCGGCCGTAGACCCGGGCGAAGACGGGGCGGGGGGCGAAGGCGGCTGCGGGCGGCACGGCCCCAGGATGCACCCGCGCACCGCCGCACGGGCGCGCCCGGTCCCCGGGGATCGTCAGGGACGCTGCAGCAGGCCGCTCCGCAGCTCGTGGAGGGCGTGCGCGAGGTCCACCCGCGGTGCCCAGCCCCAGCGCCGTGCGCGGTCGGCGCGCAGCTGCCCGGTCCACACCGGCTCGTCGGTCCACTCGGGATCGACCCCCACGGCGTCCGCCACCGTCTCGAGGTAGTCCCGCCACGTCGCCGGCTCCCCCGCCACGACGACCGGCGTCGTCCCGCCGGCGACCGGTCCCTCCTCGGGGTCGCCGGCGGTCGCGATCGCCCCCGTGGCGACGTCGGCGATCAGCGCCGCCAGGTCCTCGACGTGCACCCACGCCCAGGTCTGCGCCGGGTTCGCCCGGTTCTCACCGCCGCGGACGGCCTGCGGCCGCAGCGTGTTCCACACCGAGGTCTCCCCCGGCCCCAGGATCGCCGGCGGGCGCACCAGGACCGTCGTCAGCCCGCCGACCTCGGCCAGCGCGGCGTCGGTGGCGTTCTTCGTGTCGGGGTAGTCGCCGCTGCCCTCGGGCAGGAGCGCACCGTCCTCGGCGACGTCCCCGACCCCGGCCGAGCGGTCGTAGACCCCCGCCGTGGAGACGTGCACCAGGCGGGCGACACCGGCGTCCCGGGCCGCCCGGGCGATCACCGACGTGCCCTCGACCCCGACCCGGTGCTGCACCTCCCGGGGCGAGCCCATGGGGTGCACGGTGGTGACGACCGCGTCGGCGCCCTCGGTCACCGCACGGGCGAGGTCCTCCTCGGCGAAGTCGCCCACGTGCTCGGTGACGCAGTCCAGCGCGGGCGCGCTGCCGGCCCGCCGGACGACGGCGCGCACCTGTGCCGACCGCGCGGCGAGCGCCCGGCACACCGCGGTGCCCACCAGGCCGTTCGCACCGGTCACCACGACGACGGGAGAGGGAGGGGCCATGCCGCCCACCCTGCCAGCGCCCGCGCCGGACCGCCTGATCTGCCATCCGTGGCTCAGAGCTGCCGGACCGCCGCGGCCCCCGCGTACGCCGCCACGCCGTCCGGGTCCTTCAGGTCACCGGGCTCGCGCAGGGCAGCCCGCGCACACGGGCGCGCAACGCCGCGCCGGGGTCCTCGACGACGAGGTCGCGGCAGATCCCGCCGACGACGGCCCCGGCGTCGTGCCCGTCCCGCCCGTCGAGAACGAGGCCGTCGTCGATCAGCGTCCGCGGCGGCCAGGAACCGGTCGAGGAAGGGTGGGCTGCGCGGCCGGGCGCCATGGCCGGACCTGCCAGCGCACCCGCGCCCCCGCAGAGCAGGTCGCGGTCACCTCGCGGGATCGACCACCGTCAGCCCGGCCACGGCCGCCCGGTCGAAGACGGGCAGCAGCTCCGCCGCCTCCGCCAGGCCGATCGTGCGCTCCACCAGCAGCTCGGGCCGCAGCGCGCCCTGCTCGATGAGCGCCAGCATGCCCGGGTAGTCCGCCGCCGCCATCCCGTGGCTGCCGAGCAGGTCCAGCTCCCAGGCGATCACCCGGTCCATGGGGACGCGCGGGTGGCCCCCGACCGGCGGCAGCAGCCCCACCTGCACGTGCCGTCCCCGCCGGCGGAGGCTACGGATGGCGTCAGCGCAGGTCTGCTCGCTGCCCACCGCGTCGACGGCGACGTCGCTGCCGCCCCCGGTCAGCGCCGCGACGGCGTCCGGGACGTCGGCGCCGTCGGCGAGCACCGTGTGCGCAGCGCCGAGCGCGGCCGCGGCGGCGAGGGCCGCGGGGTTGCGGTCGACCGCCACCACCCGGCAGCCCAGGGCGCGGGCGATCATCACCGTGCTCAGCCCGACGCCGCCGGCGCCGACGACGACCACCCACTCCCCCTCGGCCACCCGCGCGCGGCCGACCAGCGCGCGGTAGGCCGTGGCGAACCGGCAGCCGAGCGCGGCGGCGGTCGCGAAGTCGACCCGCTCGGGGATGGCCACCAGGTTGGTGTCGGCGGCGTGCAGGACGACCTGCTCGGCGAAGGACCCCCAGTGCGTGAAGCCGGGCTGCTGCTGGTCGGGGCAGACCTGCGCCTCCCCCGCGAGACACCACCGGCACCGGCCGCAGCCGCAGACGAACGGGACGGTGACGCGGTCGCCCACCCGCCAGCGGGTGACACCGGCCCCGACCTCGGCCACCACCCCGGCGAGTTCGTGCCCGGGCACGTGCGGGAAGGCGATCTCGTCGTGGCCGGCCCACGCGTGCCAGTCGCTGCGGCACAGCCCGGTGGCCATCACCCGCACCACCACGCCGCCCGCCGGGGCGGCGGGCGCCGGCACCTCCCGCACCTCGGGCCTGGCTCGGACGGCATCGACGACGAGGGCGCGCACGCCACCATGCTGTCAGCCGCCGGTGACCCGCCCGTCACGCGATGCGGCGGAGCCGGTCGATCCGCAGCCCGTCGTCGTCGAGCAGGTCGGGGCGGGCCTCGGTGGGCGACGGGGCCTCCTCGGTCGGGGGTCAGGGCACGAGGATCGCCCGGCCCCGGACCTTCCCGGCGTCGAGGTCGCGGATCGCGTCCACGGCCCGGTCGAGCGGGTACTGCTGGGTGTGCAGCGTGACCTTCCCCGCCTGCGCGAGCACCATCAGCTCGGCCAGGTCGGTGTAGGTGCCGACGATGTTGCCGACGACGTTCTTCTCCCCGGCGACGAACTCCAGCGTCGGGATCCGCAGCTCACCGCCGTACCCGATGACGTACAGCGAGCCGGCCGGTCCGGTCATGCGCCAGCCGTCCATCTCCGCGCCCTGCTCGGCGACGAAGTCGAAGACGACGTCGGCTCCCCCGCCGGTCAGCTCCTGCACCGCCTGCACCTGGTCCCCGTCGGCGACCACGGTCTCGTCGGCGCCGATCTGCCGGGCGAGCTCCAGGGCGTCGGGGTTCCGGTCGACCACGACGATCCGCGTCCCGGTGAGCGCCGCGAGGCACTGGATGCCGATGTGGCCGAGCCCGCCGGCACCCTGCACGACGGCGGTGGTGCCCGGGTGCAGCAGCGGCAGCGCCTTGCGCACGGCGTGGTAGGCCGTGATGCCGGCGTCCGCCAGCGCCGCGACGTCCGCCGGGTTGGTCGACGGGTCGAGCTTCACGCAGGCGCGGGCGGTGGTGCGCAGGTACTCGGCCATGCCGCCGTCGTCGTTCGACAAGCCGGGGAAGAACGCGTTCTCGCACTGCATGTCCCGGCCGGCCCGGCAGGCGGCGCACAGACCGCAGCTGGGTTGCGGGTGCAGGATCACGGTGTCGCCGACGGCCACGTTGGTGACGCCCTCGCCGACCGCGTGCACCCACCCGGCGTTCTCGTGCCCGATGACGTAGGGCAGCTCGGGGTTCTGCAGCTCGGCCCACTGGCCCTCGAGGATGTGCAGGTCGGTGCGGCAGACACCGGCGCCGCCGATCTTGACGACGACGTCGAGCGGGCCCCGCAGCTGCGGCTCGGGGATGTCGTCGACGCTCGGGTCGGCGTGGTACTCGTGGACGCGGACGGCCTTCACGGGCGGCTCTCCTTCGAGACGGTGAGCGACAGGAGCGGTCGGTCCTCGGGGCGGGGCGCCTGGTCGGCCTCCGACCCCGGGTAGCGGGTGGTGAGCAGCCCGCGGCAGAAGTGCGCGTTCCCGTCGATCGAGATGCGCACCGAGCGGGCCCGGCGCAGGAACAGCGCGGCTGCCTCCGGGGCGGGGCGGGTGCCGTGGGCGTCGACGAGCACGGGTGCGTCGTCGTCCACCGGCAGGCCGAGCGCGGCCCGGCGCTGCAGCAGCGCCTCGGTGGTGCGCTCCCCCGTCGGCAGGTCCCCGAGGACGAGCGCGGCCACGTCCGCCGCCGGGTCGGTGCGCAGCAGGGCGGTGACCGCCCGCTCCATCGCGGCGGTGTGCGCCTTGCGGGCGAAGGTGGCGCGGAGCTCGTCCAGCGACTCCTCGGCCTCGTGCCCGAAGGTGCCGCGGTAGCCGGCTCCGGCGGCCAGGCCGCGGTTGATCAGGTCGGAGTCGTGGTGGTCGTCGAGCTCGACGAGCACGGACGCCACCCCCGGGACGGCGGCCACCGCGTCCCGGGCGTCGGACGCCATGAGCCAGGCGAAGTTGGGCGCGCAGAACGAGGTCGGCAGCCGCAGGTGCACCTCGACGGCACCGCCGGTCACCGAGACCGAGCGGACGAAGCCGAGGTCGGTGATCGGCTCGTCGAGCTCGGGGTCGACGACGGCCCCCAGGGCGGCCCGGACGTCCGCTGCCAGGTCCGGGAGGACGGCGGTCACCGGGCACCCGCACCCGCGAGGTCCGCGGCCCCGGGCTGGCGCGGGCCGGTGGCGGGCTCGTCGGCGTCGGGCAGCCGCAGCTCCGGGGGCACCGGCAGGTCGTAGAGCTTCGCGGCGTTCAACCCCAGCACCTTCTTCTTGAGCTCCGTGGTGAGCGGCGCGTACTCCGGGCTCATGTCCTCCGGGATCTGGAAGTCCACGAACTTCTCGACCAGCCACCTCGGGGTCCACAGCGCGTAGTCGCTGGAGAAGAGGATGCGGTCCTCCCCGAGCCAGTAGGTGAGCTCGCCGATGATCTGGGCGAAGTAGCGCGGCCGGGTGTGGATGAACGGCATCGCCACGGCCAGCCCAGCGTGCACGTTCGGCTCCTGGGTGGCGATCCAGCAGAAGTCCTCCAGCCGGGGCAGCCCGCAGTGCTCCACCACGAAGGTCAGGTCGGGGAAGTCGGTGGCCACGTGGTCGACGTCGGCGACGTCGAAGGCGTCGCGGTCCAGCGGGCGGATGGTGGGGCCCTTGTGGATGTGGATGTTCCGGATGCCGAGTTCCTGGGAGAGCTCGAGGTAGCGGTAGGCCATCGGGTCGGTGAGCTTCCAGCCGCGGGACTCGCCGTGCCAGTCCGCGGTGTAGAGCTTCACCCCCTTCAGGTGCATCCGCTCGGCGGCGGCCCGCAGCGCGGTGAGGCCGTTCTCGCCGTCGCGCGGGTCCCAGTAGTGGTTGTAGGTCAGCTTGTCCGGGTGGGCCTGTGCAAGGGCGAACGCCTCCTCGGTCTGGCCGAAGCCCCGGTGGTAGAACTCGGCGAGCCGGGCGGGCTGGAAGATGGCGTGGTCGACGATGCCGTCGACGAAGACGTCGCGCATCAGCCGCTCGCCGCCCTGGTAGAGGTACTCCTCGTACCCCCACTGCTCGGACTCGGGGCTGAGGTTGCGGTGGTAGTCGTAGAAGCAGTCGATGAACTGCTTGCCGTGGACGTTGCGCTGGTTCTCCGGACGTGCGTCCCACAGCGCGATGTGGGCGTCCACGATGAAGTAGTCCTCGCCGTCCTTGCGGTACATCTGCCGGCCTCCCAGCGGTTCGGGATGTGACGGCGCTCACGCCGCTCGACGACGACGCTAGGAAGGTCGCGCCCCACGCGGTAGATGTGGCCTGTCTCACTTTGAGACGCCGGGAAGGCGTAGCCTGCCGGGCCATCCGGCAACGAGACGGGTGCGCGCCCGCCGGCCGCACCCCCTGGGGGAGGTGCGCCGCCGTGGACGCAGAGCGGTCCGGACCCCCGCCCGCCCTGAC
>NZ_SSXC01000041.1 GCF_021699055.1 Blastococcus sp. MG754426
CCCCCGCCGGCGCCGCCCACCGCCCGGGTGGAGGCCGCCGAGCCGGCGCCCGCGCCCCCCGCCGAGGAGGGCACCGGCACCTCGCGGGACGCGGGCACGACGACCGCGCCCGCCCCGGCCACCGGCCGCACCGGGGCGCCAACGGACCCGGGCACCACGACCGGCGGTGGGGCGCCCCGCACCTCCGATGCCGCGGGCGCGGTCCTCCCGGCCGGCTCCGTGGGCGGTGGCGCCCAGGTGCAGGCGGGCGGCACGGTCCTCCTGCGCGGCGCCGGCTTCATGCCCGGCGAGCGGGTGGACGTCCTGCTCCACGGCGGTGAGACCGTGCTGGCCAGCACCACCGCGGACCGGGCGGGGGAGATCCGCGTCGACGTCCGCATCCCCGGCACGGCGGCGGCGGGCCCCGCCACGCTGGACCTGGTCGGCGCGGAGTCCGCGGTGAGCACGAGCGTGCCCCTGGAGGTCGCGGCCGCTGAGGAGGTGGCGCCCGTCCGCGGGGTCGTCTCCCTCGCATCGCTCACCATCGCGGCGGTGGTGCTCGTGGTCACCACCGCCGGCCTGGTCTCGGTCGCCGGCCGCCAGCACGCGGGCCGGCGCGCGGTCGGCCCGGTCTCCGCGATCTGACGGTTTCGCGGTCGCCCGATCAGGGGACCTGTGACCGCGTGCCACTGTCCGAGGACGCGCTCGCGCGCGGGGTCCCCCGGGACGCCGCCGCTCTTCCCGGAGCCGCTCCCCGTCCCGCCGAGACGTGGTTGCGCATCGTCCAGGTGCACGACCGCGTCACCCGGCGGGTCGACTCGGCGCTCCACCGCCACCACGACCTCTCGCTCACCGGCTTCGAGGCGCTGCGCCGCATCGCCGACTCGCCGGGGGAACGGGCCACGATGGGCGAGGTGGCCGAGGCCGTCGGCCTCTCCCGGCCCGGTGTCACGAGCACGATCAACCGCCTGGTCGCCCAGGGGCTGGTCGTGCGGGAACGGGTGGACGGCGACCGGCGCCTGCTGCACGCCCGGCTCACCGATGCCGGCCGGGCCCGCGTCACCGCGGCCCGCACGATGCACGACGAGCTCGTCGCCCACCTGCTCACGCTGCTCGGCGACGACGCCGCCGTCGTCACCGACGCCCTCGCCCGGGTCTCCGCCGCCACGCGCACCCGGCGCTGAGGTCCCCGGGGGCGGGGCGGCCCCGCGGCACCCGTACGGTGCCCTCCATGGGTGCTCCGGGTGACCTCCGCCACGCACGCTCCGAGCAGGCCGGGGGTGCGGCGTGAACGGCGCGCAGGCCCTCATCCGCACGCTGGTCGACGGCGGCGTCGACGTCTGCTTCGGCAACCCGGGCACCTCGGAGATGCACTTCGTCGCCGCGCTCGACGCCGTCCCCGAGATGCGCGGGGTGCTGTGCCTGTTCGAGGGCGTGGCCACCGGCGCCGCGGACGGCTACGGCCGGATGACCGGCCGGCCCGCCGGCGTCCTCCTCCACCTGGGGCCGGGGCTGGCCAACGGGCTGGCCAACCTGCACAACGCCCGCCGTGCCGCGACGCCGATGGTCCCCGTCGTGGGTGACCACGCCGGGTACCACAAGCAGTACGACTCCCCGCTGGACTCCGACATCGACGCCCTCGCCGGCACGGTGTCCCGGTGGGTGCGCCGCTCGGAGACCTCCGCGGACGTGGCGGTCGACGCGGCGGAGGCGATCGCCGCGGCCCGCACCGCCCCCGGCGGGATCGCCACGCTGATCCTGCCCGCCGACGTCTCGTGGTCCGAGGGCGCGGCGCCCGCGGCACCGCAGCCCGCGGGCGGCCCCCGGCCCGTGCCGGAGGACGCCGTCGCCCGCGTCGCCGCGCTGCTGGGCTCCGGCGAGCCCTGCACGGTCCTGGTGGGCGGGGCCGCGACGAGGGAGCCGGGGCTGCGGGCCGCCGGCCGGATCGCGCGGGCGACCGGGGCGGCGCTCTTCTGCGAGACCTTCCCCGCCCGGCTCGAGCGCGGGGCCGGCCTGCCGCCCGTCGAGCGGCTGCCCCGGGCCGGCCAGCAGGTCGCCGCCCGGCTGGCCGGCGTCCGGCACCTCGTCTGCGTCGGGGCGCGCCCGCCGGTCGAGTTCTTCGCCTACCCCGACCGCCCCAGCAGCCTGGTCCCCGAAGGGTGCGAGGTGCACGTGCTCGCCGAGGGGGCGGACGACGTCGTCGGCGCGCTCGACCGGCTGGCCGACCTCGTGGCGCCGGGGGTGGAGCCCGACCTGCAGCCCCTCGACCGGCCGGAGCTGCCCACCGGCCCGCTCACCGCGGACGCCGTCGGCGCGGCGCTGGGCGCCCTGCTGCCGGAGGGGGCGGTCGTCGTGGACGAGGGGGTCACCTCCACCCGGCAGATGCCGTTCCCGACGGCGGGGGCGCCGCGGCACGACTGGCTCACGCTCACCGGCGGCGCGATCGGCCAGGGGCTCCCGGTGGCCACGGGGGCCGCCGTCGCCTGCCCCGGGCGGCGGGTCGTCAGCCTCGAGGGCGACGGCAGCGCGATGTACACCATCTCGGCGCTGTGGACCCAGGCGCGGGAGCGGCTCGACGTGACCACGGTCGTGTTCAGCAACCGCTCCTACCGCATCCTCGAGGGCGAGCTCCGCAACGTCGGGGCGCAGGCCTCCGGGCCGCGCTCGCGGGACCTCCTGGAGCTCGACCGGCCCGACCTCGACTTCGTCGCGCTGGCCGCCGGGATGGGCGTCCCGGGCAGCCGCGCGACGACGGCCGAGGAGTTCGCCGAGCAGTTCCGCCGGGCCGTCTCGCAGCCCGGACCGCACGTGATCGACGCCGTGCTGTCCGTCAGCTGACCGAGTCCGGATCGTTGCCTCCCGGGGCGATGCGCGTTCCGGCGCTGTGCTTGTATCCAGGTGATCCACACCACGAGCCGGGTGCGTCCCGGCTCGGGCAGACCGGTCAGCGGTGACCGTTGGGGGGAAGAAGCATGCGTATCTCGGCAGGCCTCGCGAGCGTGGCCCTGATCGGTCTGGTGGCCGCCTGCGGCGGTGACGACAGCGGTGGCGGCACCGCTGCCGAGGGCGGCGGTGGCGGCGAGGCGTCGTCCTACCCGACGGAGTCGATCCGGATGCTCGTCCCCTACGGCGCCGGTGGCCCGACCGACCTGACCACGCGCACCGTCGGCGCCTGCCTCGAGGAGGAGCTGGGGCAGACGGTCGTCGTCGAGAACCTGCCGGGCGGCTCCGGTGCGCTGGCGACGACGGAGCTGGTCGGCGCCGAGCCCGACGGGTACACCCTCTCCCTGGTCACCGCGGGCACGATGGTGCTGACGCCGCTGGCCAACGAGGTGGGCTACACCAAGGACGACATCACCCCCGTCGGGGTCATGACCGAGGTGCCGTCGGTGCTGGCGGTGGGCGAGAACTCCCCCTACGCCTCCGCGGAGGACTTCTTCGCCGCGGTCGAGGCCCAGCCGGGCACGATCACGGTGGGCACGCCCGGCGCCTCCACGCCCCAGGCCATCGAGCTGCAGCGGCTGGCCGAGGAGCACGGCGTGCAGGTCACCGCCGTCCCGTTCAACGGCAACGCCGAGATGACCACGGCCCTCCTCGGCGGGAACGTCGACGCGGTGCTGATCAACGCCTCGAGCGACGTCGTGCAGAACATCGAGTCCGGCGCCTTCGTCCCGCTCGTGGCCTCGCCGGAGGAGCGGCTGTCCTGGCTGCCCGACACCCCGACGTTCGAGGAGCTGGGCTACGACGGCCTGACGCTGTCGGGCTCGACGTTCGGCCTGGCCGGTCCGGCCGGCCTGCCCGACGACGTCGTCTCGACGCTGGAGGAGACCCTCCAGACCTGCCTGGAGAAGCCGGAGGTGCAGGAGCAGCTCGGCGAGGAGTACGTCCTCGAGGAGTTCGCCGGCGCCGACGAGCTCGCCGAGGTCCTCGACCGCACGCAGGAGGTCTACGAACCGATCCTCGGCTGACGCTCCCGCACCAGACGCCCGTACGACCAGCCCCCGACCACCGGAGGAACCCATGCGCCGTTCCCGCTCCACCTGGCCCGTCCTGATCGCCGCGACCACGCTGACCCTCGCCGCCTGCGGTGGCGACGACGGGGAGAGCACCACCGGCGGTGGTGGCGGCGGCGACGCCGCGGCGTCGGACTACCCGACCGAGACGATCAACCTCATCGTCCCCTACGCCGCCGGTGGCCCGACCGACCTGGCCGCGCGCACGATCGGCAGCTGCCTCGAGGAGGAGCTGGGCCAGACCGTCGTCGTGGAGAACCGCGAGGGCGCGTCCGGCTCGGTCGGCATGCAGGCGATGATCGCCGGCGGGAACGACGGCTACACGCTGTCGCTGATCGCGGTGCCGGCGTCGGCGACCAACCCGCTGCAGGACGACGTCGGCTACACCAACGAGGACTACGTCCCGATCGCCGCGGTCACCGAGATCCCGTCGGCCCTGATCGTCGGCGAGGGCTCGCAGTTCACCACCGCCGAGGAGTTCTTCACCTACGCGGAGGAGAACCCGGGCGAGCTCAACGTCGGCGTCCCGGGCACCACGACCTCGCAGGCGATGGAGCTGCGCCGGCTCGCCGAGGAGTACGGCGTCGAGGTCACCCCCGTGCCGTTCACCGGCAACGCCGAGATGACGACGGCGATCCTCGGTGGCAACGTCGACGCCATCTTCATCAACAGCTCGCAGGACGTGCTGGAGAACATCGACGCCGGCAGCTTCGTGCCCCTGGCGGTCAGCCCGGCCGAGCCGGTGGATTACATCGACGCGCCGACCCTGGCCGAGTCGGGCTTCGAGGAGCTGACCAGCAGCGTCTCGGTCTTCGGCCTCGCCGCCCCGGCCGGCGTGCCGGACGACGTCGTCTCGACGCTCGAGGAGACGGTGGACACCTGCCTCCAGAAGGACGAGGTCCGCGAGCAGCTCGGCGAGCAGTACGTCCCCGACGAGTTCATCGACAGCGAGGCGTTCTCCGCTCGCATCGACGACATCGTCGAGGCCTACGGGCCGATCCTGCAGGAGTGATCCCCCACGGCGGCGGGGACCGGCCCCGGCCGGTCCCCGCCGCCGACCGCTCGCGCACGTGCCTTCCCCCGGAGAATCGATGACCAAGCAGTTGCACCGGCTCGCGCCGCTGATCCTCGTGGTCTTCGGTGCCGCCGCGATGCTCGGCGCCCGCAACCTCGGCCTCGGCGAGCTGAGCGCGCCCGGCCCCGGCCTCTGGCCCTTCATCGTGGCCACCCTGCTCACCGTCACGGGGGTGGTGGTGCTGTTCATCGACGACCCCGAGGACTACGAGCCGTGGACCCGCGGCACGCTCGGGATCGGTCTGGGCCTGGCCAGCCTCGCGGTGTTCATCATCCTGTTCGAGACGATCGGCTTCCTGGTCTCGGCGATGCTCATGCTGCTGTTCTGGCTGCGGATCTTCGCCCGGGAGCCGTGGCGCTGGGCCGTCCCGCTCGCCGTCCTCGGCGCGCTGGCGTTCCACTTCGTCTTCGTCGAGCTGTTGTCCGTGCCGTTCCCCGACGGCGTCGTCTTCGCACCGATGGGGAGCTGAGGCATGGACATCCTCGATGGTCTCGGCCAGGGCTTCTCGGTCGCCCTCGACCCGACGAACCTGCTCTACGTCTTCATCGGCGTGCTCATCGGCACGGTCATCGGCGTGCTGCCCGGTCTCGGGCCGACGGCGACCATCGCGCTGCTGCTGCCGATCACCTACGAGATCGAGCCGGTCACCGCCGTCATCATGCTGGCGGGCATCTACTACGGGTCGATGTACGGCGGCACGATCACCTCGGTGCTGCTGCAGCTGCCCGGCGAGGCCGCCTCGGTGGTCACCACCTTCGACGGCTACCAGATGGCCAAGCAGGGCCGGGCCGGCCCCGCGCTCGGCATCGCCGCGGTGGGCTCCTGGATCGGCGGCACGGTCTCCATCGTCGGGCTGGTCCTGCTCGCGCCACCGCTGGCCGACCTGGCGGTCGAGTTCGGCGACCCGGAGTACGTGGCCCTCACCGCGCTCGGCATCCTGCTGGTCACCTACCTCGGCACCCGTCACCCGGTGAAGAGCCTGGCCATGGCCGCCCTCGGCCTGCTGCTGGCCACGGTCGGGCAGGACCTGATCACCGGCACCAACCGCTTCACCTTCGGGTCGATCTCGCTGTTCGACGGCTTCGACTTCGTCGCCGTGGCGATGGGCCTCTTCGGCGTCGGCGAGATCCTCTACAACGTCGAGAAGACCGAGAAGGCGCAGGCGCTCAAGAGCAAGATCAAGGACATCTGGCCGAGCCGCAAGGACTTCAAGGACTCCTCCGGCGCGATCGCCCGTGGCTCGGTGCTCGGCTTCTTCCTCGGGGTGCTCCCCGGCGGTGGTGGCGTCATCTCCTCGCTCGCCTCCTACGGGATGGAGAAGCGCCGCGCCAAGGATCCGACCCGCTTCGGCAAGGGCGCCATCGAGGGCGTCGCCGGCCCCGAGACGGCGAACAACGCCTCGTCCACCTCGGCGTTCATCCCGCTGCTCACCCTCGGGATCCCGCCGAACGTCGTGCTGGCGCTGATCTTCGGCGCGCTGCTGCTCAACGGCGTCCAGCCGGGCCCGCAGCTGATCGACCAGCAGCCCGAGATCTTCTGGGGCGTCATCGCCTCGATGGCGGTCGGCAACCTGATGCTGCTGGCCCTGAACATCCCGCTCGTCGGGTTCTTCGTCCAGCTGCTGCGGGTGCGCGCCGGCATCCTCGCCGCGTTCGCCCTGCTGGTCACGATGGCCGGCGTCTTCTCGGTGAACAACGACGTCTTCGACATGTGGGTCGTGCTGGTGTTCGGCATCATCGGCTGGCTGATGAAGAAGACCGGTTTCGAGCCGGGGCCGCTGGTGCTGGCGTTCGTCCTCGGCTCGATCCTGGAGGAGTCGTTCCGCCGGTCCATGCTGATCTCGGGCGGCGAGGTGTCGATCTTCTTCACCCGGCCCATGTCGGGCACGCTGTTCGCCCTGATGGCGCTGGTGGTCATCTGGAGCACCGTCCAGGGGATCCGCCGCCGGCGGCGTCGCAGCCGTCCGTCGATGCCGGGCGAGGAGGACCTCGCGGCGACCGGCACCACCGCCGAGCCCGAGGGCACGCCCGGCTACGAGAACACCGACGACGCGGCGGGCGCCCCGGCCGGGGCGCCGCGGGAGGGCTCCGGCTCCACCGGCGCGCCGGGTTCGACCGCCTCGAAGGCGCAGGACGGGGGGCCGGGCCCTGACCGCGGCTGACCGTTCCTGCCCGGCACCTCGTCACGCCGCACCACCGGAGGCGCAGTGATCGACAAGAGGGTCGGCTCGCTGGCCGCCGCGGTCGAGGGCGTCGAGGACGGCGCGACCGTCCTCGTGGGCGGGTTCGGGGCCGCGGGGGTGCCGGTCGAACTGGTGCACGCGCTGCTGGAGCAGGGCGCGAAGGACCTGACGATCGTCACCAACAACGCCGGGAGCGGGGAGACCGACGTCGCCGCGCTCATCCGCGAGCGGCGGGTGCGGAAGATCATCTGCTCGTACCCGCGGTCGGCCGGCTCCATCTGGTTCGAGGAGTTCTACCGGGCGGGGGACATCGAGCTCGAGCTCGTGCCGCAGGGCACCCTCAGCGAGCGGATGCGCGCCGCCGGGGCGGGCCTGGGTGGCTTCTTCACCCCGGCGGGCGCGGACTCGCTGCTGGCCCGCGGCAAGGAGGTGCGCGTGATCGGCGGACGACGGCACGTCTTCGAGGAGCCGCTGCGCGGTGACGTCGCGCTCGTGCAGGCGCTGCGGGCGGACCGCTGGGGCAACCTGGTCTACAACAAGGCGGCGCGGAACTTCGGCCCCACGATGGCCACCGCGGCCGAGCTCACCGTGGTGCAGGTGCGGGCGTTCGTCGAACTCGGTGAGCTGGACCCCGAGGCCGTCGTGACCCCGGGCATCTTCGTCGACCGGGTCGTGGAGGTGGCGGCGTGACGGCCACCCCGCTGTCGCACACCGGTATGGCCGCCCGGGTGGCCCAGGACATCCCCGACGGCTCCTACGTGAACCTCGGCATCGGCATGCCCACGCTCGTCGGGAACGTCGTCTCCGCCGGCAAGGAGATCGTCTTCCACAGCGAGAACGGCATCCTCGGCATGGGACCGGCCCCGGCCGCCGGCGAGGAGGACTGGGAGCTGATCAACGCCGGCAAGGCGCCGGTGACGCTGGTGCCCGGTGGCTCCTACTTCCACCACACCGACTCGTTCATGATGATGCGCGGCGGCCACATCGACGTCACCGTGCTCGGCGCCTTCCAGGTCTCCGCGCAGGGCGATCTGGCGAACTGGGCCACCGACGACGCGCACCTGCCCCCGGCGGTCGGCGGCGCGATGGACCTCGCGGTCGGCGCCAAGCGGGTGCTGGTGCTGATGATGCACACCACGCCCGACGGCCGGCCCAAGCTGCTGCCGGAGTGCACCTACCCGCTGACCGCCGCGCAGGTGGTCGACCGCATATACACCGAGCTCGCGGTCATCGACGTGACCCCGGCCGGGTTCCTCGTGCGGGAGATGGTCGAGGGGCTCACCCGGGAGGAGCTCGAGCGGCGCACCGCCGCGCCGCTGGCCTACGCGGACGAGGTGACCGTCCTGGCGCCGCCGGTCCGGTGACCCGTCCGCGCGGGCCGGACGGTGCGTGCCGCGGTCCGCGCCCGCCCACGGACGGGTGCCGGCCGCAGCCGGCGCTCCCGCAGGCCGGTGTTCCCGCCGGGCGGCGCGCTCCCGCCGGGCGGCGCGCTCGCGCCGGGCGGTGGCCGCTGGTGCCTGCCCTCCAGCTGTACCGGGGGCAGTAGCGCTCCGCCCCGCCTGCGTGGGCAGAGGGCCACGGCGTCAGGAGCGCCGGTCCACGTCCACGCCCGGACGGGCCGGGCCGCGAGCCCGTCCCGCGCCGGGCCGGTGCAGCGCCCGGCATCCCCCGTTCGCCTGCCCGCCGGGAACACTTCAAGCCCGTAGTGTTTCGCCCGTACGAGAACGGGCAGGACGCGATCATGCTCGCGCAGTGCACCGTCGTCGTGCCGACGATCGGACGTCCCTCCCTCGACGTCCTGCTCGACGCGCTCGCCGCTGCCCCGGGCCCGCGCCCGGCCGAGCTGATCGTGGTCGACGACCGCCCCACCGGCGAGCCGCTGGAACCCGACCGCCCCGGGCTGCCGCCGGTCCGGGTGGTGCGCACCGGGGGAGGCGGTCCCGCCCGGGCCCGCAACCTGGGGTGGCGCACCGCCCGCACCGGGTGGATCGCCTTCCTCGACGACGACGTCGTCCCCGATCCCGACTGGTACGAGCGGCTGGCCGCCGACCTGGCGGACCTGCCCGAGGACATCGGCGGCAGCCAGGGCCGGGTCCGCGTGCCGCTGCCCGAGGACCGCCGGCCCACCGACTGGGAGCGCGGTACGGCCGGCCTGGCCACCTCCAGCTGGATCACCGCCGACCTGGCCTACCGCCGCAGCGCGCTCGCCGCGGTCGGCGGCTTCGACGAGCGCTTCCCGCGGGCCTTCCGCGAGGACTCCGACCTCGCCCTGCGGGTCATGGACACCGGCTCCCGGCTGGTGCGCGGCGAGCGGTGGATCACCCACCCGGTCCGGCCCGCCGACCGCTGGGTCAGCGTCCGGGTGCAGGCGGGCAACGCCGACGACGTGCTCATGCGCCGGCTGCACGGGCCGGACTGGCGCGACCGGGCCGACGCCGCGCTCGGCCGCCGCCCCCAGCACACGGCGGTCACCGCCGCCGCCCTGGCCGCCGTGGGCCTGGCCGCGGCCCGCCGCCCCCGGGCCGCGCTCGCCGCGGCGGCCGCCTGGGCCGCGGGTACCGCGGAGTTCGCCTGGCGCCGGATCGCCCCCGGCCCGCGCGACCGCGCCGAGGTGACGACGATGCTCGCCACCAGCGCGCTCATCCCGCCGCTGGCCACCTGGCACTGGCTGCGCGGGGTGGTCCAGCACGTGGGCGTGCGGCGGTGGCGCGGCCTGCCCGACCTGGTGCTCTTCGACCGCGACGGCACGCTGGTGCACGACTTCCCCTACAACGGCGACCCCGAGTGGCTGCGGCCGGTCGACGGGGCCCAGCAGGCCCTCGACCGGCTGCGCGCCCGCGGGGTGCGGGTCGGCGTGGTCAGCAACCAGTCCGGCGTCGCCCGCGGGCTCATCACCTCCGACCAGGTGGACGCCTGCATGAAGCGGCTCGACGAGCTGCTCGGCCCCTTCGAGACGGTGCAGGTGTGCCCGCACGGCCCGGACGACGGCTGCGACTGCCGCAAACCCGCGCCCGGCATGGTGCTGGCCGCGTGCGCGGAGCTCGGCGTCGACCCGGCCCGCTGCGTCGTCATCGGCGACATCGGCGCCGACGTCGAGGCGGCGGCCGCCGCCGGTGCCCGCAGCATCCTGGTGCCCACCCCGGTCACCCGCCGCGAGGAGGTGGCGGCGGCACCGCAGCGGGCCGCGACCCTGCCCGAGGCGGTCGACGACGTCCTGGCCGGGCTGTGGTGAGCGCCCGGCGGACCGTCCTGGTCGCCCGGCTGGACAACGCCGGCGACGTCCTCCTCCAGGGCCCCCTCGTGCGGGCCGTCGCCCACGGCGCCGACCGTGTCGTGCTGCTCGCCGGTCCGGCCGGCGCCGCGGCGGCCGGCCTGCTCCCCGGCGTCGACGAGGTCTGGACCTGGGCCTGCCCCTGGATCCTGGGCGACCCCCCGCCCGTCGCCGCCGACGACCTCGCCGCGCTCACCGAGCGCGTGCGGGCGCTCGCGCCCGACGAGGCGGTCATCTCGACGTCGTTCCACCAGTCGCCCCTGCCCCTGGCGCTGGTGCTGCGCGCGGCGGGCGTGCCCCGCATCTCGGCGATCAGCGTGGACTACCCCGGCACGCTGCTCGACGTCCGCCACCGCGTCGAGGACGACCTGCCCGAGCCCGAGCGGGCGCTCTCGCTCGCCCGGGCCGCCGGGTTCGAGCTGCCGGCCGGCGACGACGGCCGGCTGGCGGTGCGACGACCCCTGCCCCCGGTCGCGCACCCACCCGGCTACGTCGTCGTCCACCCCGGCGCCTCGGTGCCGGCCCGCGCCTGGCCGGCGCACCGCTGCGCCGAGGCGGTCGAGGCGCTCGCCGACGCCGGCCACCGGGTGCTGGTCACCGGCGGGCCGGGGGAGCGGGAGCTCACCGCCGCCGTCGCAGGGCACCGCGGCGTGGACCTCGGCGGGGCCACCTCGCTGGCCGAGATGGCCGCGCTGCTCGACGGGGCCGCGGCGGTCGTCGTCGGCAACACCGGCCCCGCGCACCTGGCGGCCGCCGTCGGCACGCCCGTCGTCTCGCTGTTCTCGCCGGTGGTCCCCGCCGCCCGCTGGGCGCCCTACGGCGTGCCCACCGTGCTGCTGGGCGACCAGTCGGCCCCCTGCGCCGGCACCCGGGCCCGCGAGTGCCCCGTGCCCGGCCACCCCTGCCTCACCGAGGTGACCGCCTCCGACGTGGTCGCCGCGGTGGAGAAACTGCTCGCGGTCCAGCAGCCGGCCGCCGAGCGCACCCCTCGCGCAGCCCGCGAGGTGGCGACGAGCACCTGGGTGAGAGCGTGAAGATCCTGATCTGGCACGTGCACGGCTCCTGGACGACGGCGTTCGTCCAGGGCCGCCACGAGTACCTGCTCCCGGTGACGCCGGGACGCGACGGCGACGGGCTCGGCCGGGCCCGCACCTGGGACTGGCCGGCGTCGGCACGGGAGGTCACCCCCGCCCAGCTGCGGGACGAGGAGCAGCCCGACGTCGTGGTGCTGCAGCGCCGGCGCGACCTCGAGCTGTGCCGCGAGTGGCTGGGGCGCGAACCGGGCCGCGACCTGCCCGCGGTGTTCCTGGAGCACAACGCGCCCGGTCTGGAGCCGGGGGACGGTCCGGTCCCGCACACCCGGCACCCGCTGGCCGACCGCGACGACATCCCGATCGCGCACGTCACCCACTTCAACGAGCTGTTCTACGACAACGGCCGGGCGCCGACGACGGTGATCGAGCACGGCATCGTCGACCCGGGGGAGCGGTGGACCGGCGAGCTGGGCCACGCCGCCGTCGTCACCAACGAGCCGGTCCGCCGCGGGCGCACCGTCGGCGCCGACCTGCTGCCCGGGCTGGCCGCGGTCGCACCCGTCGACGTCTTCGGCATGGGGCTCGCCGGCCTGCACGAGCAGCACGGGCTGGACCCGGCGCGGGTGACCCTGTTCGACGACCCGCCCCAGCACGCCATGCACGCCGAGCTCGCCCGTCGCCGGGTGTACGTGCACCCGGTGCGCTGGACGTCGCTCGGGCTCTCCCTGCTGGAGGCCATGCACCTGGGCATGCCCGTGGTCGCGCTGGCCACCACCGAGGTGGTCGAGGCGGTGCCTGCCGACGCCGGCGTCATCTCCACGCGCCCGGATCGTCTCTGGCAGGGGGTGCGCCGGTTCCTCGACGACCCGGACGCCGCCCGGCTGGCCGGCAAGGCCGCCCGCGCGGCCGCACTGGAGCGCTACGGCCTGGCGCGCTTCCTGCACGACTGGGACGCGCTCCTCGAGGAGGTGACCCGGTGAGGATCGATCTGGTCAGCGAGCACGCCAGCCCGCTCGCCGCGATCGGCGGCGTCGACGCCGGCGGGCAGAACGTGCACGTCGCGGCGCTGGCGGCCGGGCTGGCGAAGCGCGGTCACGAGGTGACCGTGCACACCCGCCGGGACGACCCGTCGCTGCCCGAGCGGGTCGTCGTGCAGGACGGGTACAACGTCGTCCACGTCACCGCCGGGCCGGCCGAGCCGCTGCCCAAGGACGAGCTGCTCCAGCACATGCCGGCCTTCGCGCGGGTGCTGCGGCACGGCTGGGCGGCGCAGCCCCCCGACGTCGTGCACGCGCACTTCTGGATGAGCGGCCTGGCGTCGGTCGAGGCCTCGGCCAGCCTGCTCGCGCCGGTGCCGGTGCTGCAGACCTTCCACGCCCTCGGCTCGGTCAAGCGCCGGCACCAGGGCGACGCCGACACCTCGCCCGCCGAGCGGATCGACCTGGAACGCGGGCTGTGCCGCGACGTGGCGCACGTGGTGGCCACCTGCTCCGACGAGGTGTTCGAGCTGCGCCGCCTGGGGTTGACCAGCGACCGCGTCTCGATCGTGCCCTGCGGCGTCGACACCTCGGTGTTCACGCCCCGCGGCCCGGTCGCCGCGCGGGGCGACCGGAAGCGGCTCCTGGTCCTGGGCCGGCTGGTCGAGCGCAAGGGGCAGGACGACGCGGTCCGGGCGCTGTGCGCGGTGCCCGACGCCGAGCTCGTCGTCGTCGGCGGCCCCCCGGCGGGGGAGCTCGACGCCGACCCCGAGGTGCAGCGGCTGCGCGGCCTCGCCGGCGAGGCCGGGGTCGCCGACCGGCTGGTGTTCACCGGCGCCGTGGCCCGCGCCGACGTCCCGGCGTGGATCCGCTCGGCCGACGTCGTCCTCGCCGTCCCCTGGTACGAGCCCTTCGGCATCACCCCGCTGGAGGCCATGGCCTGCGCCCGGCCGGTCGTGGCCACGGCCGTCGGCGGGCTGCAGGACACCGTCGTCGACGGGGTCACCGGCGACCTGGTGCCCCCGCGCGACCCCGAGCGCCTCGGCGCGGTGCTCGCCGCGCTGCTCGCCGACGACGAGCGGCGCGCCGCCTACGGCGCCGCGGGCGTGAAGCGGGCCCGCACCCGCTACCGCTGGGCGCGCGTCGTCGCCGACACCGAAACCGTCTACCGCCAGGTGCTCACCCGGCGCAGCCCCGTGGAGGTCGCCCGATGAGCGTCAGCCCGCACTCCTTCTTCGAGAACGTCGTCGAGGTCCCGGCGCCGGACACCTGCACGCACCTGACCGGGGCCGACCACGTCGCCTCGCTGCGCAACGCGCTGCGCTCGCTGGAGGAGCAGCTGCCGGTGCTGGACCGCTGGGGCCGGCTGCTGGCCGACGTCCTCTGCGGGCCGTCCCGCGGCCGGCTGCTGGCCGCGGGCAACGGCGGCAGCGCCGCCCAGGCCCAGCACCTCACCGCCGAGCTGGTGGGCCGCTACCGCGCCGACCGCCCGCCCTTCTCCGCCATCTGCCTCACCGCGGAGACCTCCTCGCTGACCGCGATCGCCAACGACTACCCGGCCGACGAGCTGTTCGCCCGGCAGGTGGAGGCGCACGGCCGCGCCGGCGACGTGCTGGTCCTGCTGTCGACGTCGGGCCGCTCGCCCAACGCGGTCGCCGCGGCCCGGCGCGCCCGCGAGTGCGGCATCACCACGCTCGCGATCACCGGCCCGGCGCCCAACCCGCTGGCCGCCGCGGCCGACGACGCGGTCTGCATCGACTCCCCGTGGACCGCCACGGTGCAGGAGTGCCACCTGGCCGCTCTGCACCTGGTCTGCGCCGCCTTCGACGCGGCCGTGCTGGCCGAACCGCCCCGGGTGCCCACGGGGCCGGCGTTCGAGGCGGCGAAGTGAGCGGCCGGCCGCTGGTCGTCGTGGGGGACGCGCTGCTCGACGTCGACCTGGTCGGCACCGCGTCGCGGCTGACCCCCGACGCCCCGGTGCCGGTGGTGGAGGACGTCGAGCGGCGGGAGCGCCCCGGGGGCGCGGCGCTGGCGGCGGTCATCGCCGCCGCGGCGGGCTCGCGCGAGGTGGTGCTCGTGACACCGATGGACGCCGACGAGGACGCCGACCGGCTGCGGGCCCTGCTCGCCGGGCGGGTCCGGCTGGTCGAGATCCCGGCCACGGGCGGCACCGCCGTGAAGCAGCGGGTGCGCGTGGGCGACCACTCCGTCGCCCGGCTGGACAGCGGCGCGCCCGTCGCCGTGCTCGGCGAGCTCCCGGCCGCGGCCGCGGAGGCGATCCGCGACGCCGCCGCCGTCCTCGTCGCCGACTACGGCCGGGGAACGACGGCCGACGCCGCCGTGCGCGCGGCGCTGGCCGGGGCCCGCGGTCCCGTGGTCTGGGACCCGCACCCGCGCGGTGCCGACCCGGTGCCCAGCGCGCGGCTGGTCACGCCCAACGGCGCCGAGGCGGCCCGGGTGGTCCCGGCCGTCGACGGCGAGGGCCTCGCCGCTGCCGGCGCCCGCGCGGAGGCGCTCATCCGGCACTGGGGCGTCGGCGCGGTCGCGGTGACGATGGGTGCCCGCGGCGCGCTGCTCTCCTACGGCACCGGGGCACCGATGGTCGTGCCCGCGGCGGCGGTGACCGGGGGCGACCCCTGCGGCGCCGGTGACTCGTTCGCGGCGGCCGCGGCGCTGGCCCTCGCCGACGGCGCGGTGACCGGCGAGGCGGTGGCCGCCGCGGTGGCGTTCGCCTCCGCGTTCGTCGCCCGCGGCGGGGCGGCCGCGTGGGACGCCGACGAGCGGGTCGAGGGGGCGGCTCCCGAGCCCGGGGCGGACGGCGTCATCGCGCGGGTGCGCGCGGCCGGGGGCACCGTCGTCGCCACCGGGGGCTGCTTCGACCTGCTGCACGCCGGGCACGTCGCCACCCTCCGCGCCGCCCGCGGGCTGGGCGACTGCCTCGTCGTGTGCATCAACTCCGACGACTCCGTGCGCCGGCTCAAGGGTCCGACCCGGCCGCTGGTCACCGCGGCCGACCGCGCCCGGGTGCTCGAGGCGCTGGAGTTCGTCGACGCCGTGGTGGTCTTCGACGAGGACACCCCCACGCAGGTGCTCGACCGGCTGCGCCCCGACGTCTGGGCCAAGGGCGGCGACTACGCCGGCGCGGTCCTGCCCGAGGCCGAGGTGCTGCGCAGCTGGGGCGGCCAGGCCGTCGTCCTGCCCTACCTCGACGGCCACTCGACCACGGCCCTGGTCGAGCGCTCCCGCGTATGACGCCCGCCGCGCGCCTACGGCCGGTGGGCGTGGACAGGCCGGCTGCGGTCGTCCTCCGGCCGCTGGGGCTGGGGGACCTGCTGGCCGGGGTGCCCGCGATCCGCGCGGTGCGGGCCGCCGTGCCCGGTCACCGGCTGGTGCTGGCGACGACGACGGCGCTGCAGCCGCTCGCCGGCCTGATCGACGCCGTCGACGAGGTGCTGCCCGCCCGCGAGCTGGAGCCGCTGGACTGGCCGGGGCCACCACCCGAGCTCGCCGTCGACCTGCACGGCAAGGGCCCGGCCTCGCACGTCGTCGTCGCCGACCTGCACCCGCGGCGGCTGCTCACCTTCGCCAGCCCCGGCTACCCCGGGCCCACCTGGTACCCCGACGAGCACGAGGTCCGGCGCTGGTGCCGGCTGGTCTCCGAGGGGCTGGGCGTGGAGGCCGACCCCGACGCGCTGGACGTCGCGGCGCCGGCCGTGCCCCCGCCGGTCCGCGGCGCCACCGTCGTGCACCCCGGGGCGGCGTTCCCCGGCCGGCGCTGGCCCGCGGAACGCTTCGCCGCCGTCGCCCGGCACCTCACGGGACGCGGCCACGACGTGCGGATCACCGGCGGCCCCGCGGAGGTGGAGCTCGCCCGCTCGGTGGCCGCGGCGGCCGGGCTCCCGGGCTCGGCCGTCATCGCCGGCCGGACGACGTCGCTGGAGCTGGCCGCGGTGGTGGCCGCCGCACGGCTGGTCGTGTGCGGCGACACCGGCGTGGCGCACCTGGCGACCGCCTACCGGCGGCCGTCGGTGGTGCTCTTCGGCCCGGTGTCGCCGGCGCTGTGGGGGCCGCCGCCGCGCCCGCAGCACGTGGTGCTCTGGCACGGCGACGGCACCGGGGACCCGTGGGGCACCGACCTCGACCCCGCGCTGGCCCGCATCACCGTGGACGAGGTGCTGGTCGCCCTGGACGCGCTGCCGCACCACCCCTGATGGAGGCGGTGCGACCACCACCTGACTCCGGGTCCCCTGATCATGGCGCGTCCTGCCTCGCGGTGGGCGGTGCGGGAGGACGCGGTGCGGTGAGGGAGGACACCGCTGCCCGGTCCCGGCCGCGGCGGGAGGCCCGGCCGCAGCCGGACGTGCTCGGCCGCGGCCGAGCGCAGGGCTCAGCCGCGCTGGCGGAGGGCGTCGAAGAGGACCAGCTGCAGGTCCTCCTCCTCGACGGCCGAGTACGCGGCACCGCCGGTGGCCTCCGCGATCTGCTCGAGCGCGCTGAGGTCGGCGTCCGGCCCCAGGGCCACGCCGATCACCTTGACCGGCCGGTCCGGGTCGGCCTCGGCGGCGAGGGTGCTCAGCAGGGCGTCGAGGCTCGTCCCCTCGGCGTCGTCCTCGTTGGTCCCGTCCGTGACGACGAGGACGCTGTTCACCGCCGTCGGGTCGTAGTAGTCCTCCCGCGCGGCGCGCACGGCGGCCAGCGTGGTGTCGTACAGCCCGGTCCCGCCGGGGGACAGCCGGCCGGGGATGGTGTCCAGCTGCTCGTCGAGCACCTCGCGCTGGGTCTGCCCGTCGACGGAGGCGTCCAGCTCGCGGGTGGGCACCAGCTCCGTCCAGTCCTGGTCGCCCTCCAGCTCGTAGGCGAACGCCCAGAGGCCCAGGGCGTAGTCGCCGGGGACGAGGGTGAGGGTGCTCTTGGCGGCGTCCCGGGCGAGGGTGGCCCGCGTGCCGCCGTTGACCGGGGCCTCCATCGACGTGGAGACGTCGAACACCGTCAGGACGCGCGACGGGGCGGCCAGGCTGGAGAGCCGGGTCAGCAGCCCCTGCACCTGCGCGGCGTCGAGGGCCAGCACCTCCGGCGCCGCCTCGGCGATCCCGGTGTCCCCGCCGGCGCCGGGCGGGGCATCGCCCTCGGGCCCGCGGAAGCCGGCGTCGCGGACGGCGTCCTGCGCGTCCTGCGACAGCAGGCGGTCGGTCACGACCTCGACGGCGCGCGCCTCGGCGTCCGTGGGCACGCCGACGCGCAGCACCGGGTAGTCCAGCACCGGGGAGCCCTCGGCGGGGTAGACCGCGAGGAGCGCGGAGTCCTCGGCCTCCTGGTGGATGGCGTAGACCTCCTGCTCGCTCACCGGCACCAGCGGGGCGTCGCCCCCGCCCTCGCTGCCGGCCGTCAGGGCCTCGCTCGCGGAGAGCTCGGTGCTCCGGGCGGCGGCGAGCACGGCGGCCACCACGGCGTTGTCGGCGTCCTCGTCCGCGCCGAGGGCGCTGCGCACCGCGGCCAGCGCGGAGAGCGCCTCCGCGCTCGCGGCGAGGTCCGGCACGGCCAGCGGCCGCTCGGTGCCCAGCGCCTCGGCCCAGCCGGGCCCGCCGTCGGCCCACCCGAGGTCGTCGACGACGGACTCGCTGGTGGCCAGGACGACGGGGGAGACCGCCATCGAGCCGACCTGCTCCAGCTCGGCACCGCCGGCGACCCGGGCCGGCCACAGCGACGAGTCGGGCACCCACACGTCCGGCAGCACGTCCTCGCCGAGCGCGCCCAGGTCACCCGCGGTCTGGAGCGGCTGCTGGGCGGTCACCTCGGCGCTGACGCACAGGGCGTCGTCGGGGGACTCGACCGAGCTCAGCAGCTCCTCGGTCAGCGTGCCGAGTTCGGGGGCCACGGTGACGTCCACCGTGACCTCCTCGTCGCACCCGCCGCTGCCGGCCACCCACCAGACCAGGCCGCCGAGGGCCAGGGCGATCGCCAGGCCGGCGGCGACGAGCACGAAGGGCACCGAACGGCGCGTGGCTGCGGGATCTGCGTGACGGCCCATGCTCGCTCTCTGAGGTCGACTCGGGGTGGGTGCGGCTCCCCCAGAGCTCGCCGCTCCAGATTAGATGTGTCCCGCATCGCCAAGGGGTGACCCTGGTCGCACGATTCGTGACGGACGGTCAGGCGGTGGTGGTCACGGCCGTCCGCTGGGAGGCGAACCACGCGACGGTGCGGCGCAGCCCCTCCTCGGAGGTCACCTGCGGGCGCCAGCCCAGCAGCCGCTCGGCGCGGGTGGTGTCGGGGCGGCGCACCTTGGGGTCGTCGACGGGCAGGGGGATGTGCTCGATGGGGGAGTCCGACCCGGTGAGCTCCACGATCCAGCGCGCCAGCGCCAGCATCGACAGCTCGTCGGGGTTGCCGATGTTGACCGGGCCCGGGTGGTCGGAGAAGGCCAGCGCCAGGATGCCCGCGACGGTGTCGTCGACGTAGCAGATCGAGCGGGTCTGGGAGCCCGTCCCGGCGACGGTCAGCGGCCGGCCGTCCAGCGCCTGGTTGACGAACGCGGGGATCGCGCGGCCGTCGTCGGCACGCATCCGGGGCCCGTAGGTGTTGAAGATCCGGACGATGCCGGTGTCGGTGCCCTTCGACGTCCGGTAGGCGGTGGTCATCGCCTCGCTGAACCGCTTGGCCTCGTCGTAGACGCCGCGCGGGCCGACCGGGTTGACGTTGCCCCAGTACTCCTCGGTCTGCGGGTGCTGGAGCGGGTCGCCGTAGACCTCGGAGGTGGAGGCCAGCACGTACCGGGCGCCCTTGTCGTGGGCCAGGCCCAGCGTGTGCAGGGTGCCCAGGCTGCCGACCTTGAGCGTCTCGATCGGCATCTTCAGGTAGTCGATCGGGCTGGCCGGCGAGGCGAAGTGCAGCACCAGGTCCACCGGTCCGGGGACGTGCACGTAGTCGGTGACGTCGCAGCGGACCAGCCGGAAGCCCGGGTGCTCCATCAGGTGCGAGACGTTCTCGGGGGCACCGGTGAGGAAGTTGTCCAGGCAGACGACCTCGACACCGCGTTCCAGCAGCTGCTCGCAGAGGTGGGAGCCGAGGAAGCCCGCCCCTCCGGTGACCACCGCCCGCCGGATGGTGCGTTCCTGGCCTACCGGTCCGTCGACCATGCCCGTTGCCCTCCTGCGCGCCGCCTGGTGCGCACTCCTGCGGACGCACCTGGCGGGCGTCCTACCCGTAGATCAACTCCGCACACACTTCGAGAGCGAAGTGTCGTCCCCGCCCCGGCGGGGGGCCCACCTCTCGAACGAGGACGGGCCGCCGGCCTCCCGGAGGAGGCCGGCGGCCCGCCGGATCAGGTGCTGCGACGGCCACCCGTCAGGGCGAAGGGTGGCCCCTCCTCAGTTGACGGCTTCCTCGTCGGGGATGGCGTTCGCCGGCGGGGTGGCCGGCTCGCCGTCGAACTCCTCGATCGGCGCGTCACCGATGTCGGTCACCCGGACGGGCTGGACCTCCTCGGAGCCGTTGCCCACGATGCGCTCGATGGTCATGCCGCTCGTGCCCATGTGGCTGTCCTCGGAGTAGCGGAAGGGCGCGAAGACCGGGCCCTCCCACTCGCTGCCGACCTGCTCGATGGCCTCGACCAGGCCCTCGCGGGTCGGGTTCTGGCCGGCCGCCTGCAGCGCCTGCGTCACGGTGTAGGCCTGCGCCATGCCGTAGACGCGGTAGTTGGTCAGCTCACCCTCGCCGCCGCACTCGTCCCAGATCCGCTGGAACTCCTGGATCCACGGGTTGTCGGTCATGTCCACCGTCGGCAGGTAGCCGGTGGTGAGCGCGCCGTCGAGCAGCGCGGCGTCGGACACCTGGCCCTCGCTGAAGCGGTTGAGCAGGCCGCCGACCAGCGTCGGGTCCGAACCCACGTTGGAGTAGAACCACTGCGGGTCGTAGCCGAGCTGCAGCGCGGTCAGCTGCGACAGCGCCGTGTAGCTGGGCACGTTGAAGCCGACGACGAAGTCGGCCCCGGCCGCCTGCAGCGCCGCGATCTGCGGGCCGACGTTGGTGTTGCCCGGGGTGTACCGCTCGGCCGCGACGATCTGGTCGTCGATGTACTGGCGGATGCCGGCCTCGCCGTCCTCGCCGAAGTCGTCGTCCTGGAGGAAGAGGCCGACCTGCGCGTCCGGGAAGTTCTCGGCGATGTACTCGCCGATGATCTTGCCCTCGCTCATGTAGTCGGTCTGCCAGCCGAACGACATCGGGTACTCCTCGGGGTTGTCACCCCAGAGGAGCGAGCCGGAGGAGACGAACAGGTCGGGGACGCCCTCGTCGTTGAGGAAGTCGACCACCGCGCTGTGCGTGGGCGTGCCCAGGCCGCTCACCATCGCGAAGATCTCGTCCTCCAGGACGAGCTCGTTGGTGACCTGGCTGGTCTGGGTGGGGTTGTAGGCGTCGTCGCGGAAGATCCACTCGATCTCCCGGTCGTAGACGCCGCCTTCCTGGTTCAGGCAGGTGAAGTAGGCGTCGAGGCCCGTCGGGATCTCGCTGTAGCCGGGGGCGGCCACACCGGTCAGCGGGTAGTGGCCGCCGAGCTTGATCGAGGTCTCGGTGACGCCGATGTCGGAGGCCTCGTTCTCGCCCCCGCCCCCGCCGGAGGCGCCGCCGCTGTCGTCGCTGCCGCCGCACGCGGCGACGGTGGACAGGACGGTCGCCGCGGCGATCGTGGTCATGAGACGTCGGGAGGATCTGGACAACAGTGCTCCTCTGGTGCGGCCCGGGCATCGGTGCCCGGGAGTCGGGGTGGGGTGGAGGTGCGGGTGCAGGTGTCGCGTGCGGCGGATGGAGGGGGTCGCCCTCACCCCCTGCTGCTCGCGCCGTCGGCGCCGGCCTGGGCCATGGCCCGCTTGGCCTTGCGGGTCATCCAGCGGAGGCGGATGGTGCCCACGAAGCCCGCCGGGACGAAGATCATCACCACGATCAGCACGACGCCGTAGACGAACGGCGCCAGCTGGGCGGCCTCGGTCTGGCTGAGCCCGAAGTCGCCGCCGAGGTTGGTGACGAACGGCGGCAGGAACACCAGCAGTGCCGAGCCGAGCAGGGCGCCCAGCAGGCTGCCCAGGCCGCCGATGACGATCGCGGTGAGCAGCGAGAGCGACAGCACGATGGTGAAGCCGCTGGGTGCCGCGAGACGGACGACGATGGCCAGCACGCCGCCGGCGAGGCCGGCCGCGGCCGCGCTGACGACGAACGCCAGCACCCGCCACGCGCCGAGGTTGATGCCGGCCAGCTCGGCGGCCACCTCCTGGTCGCGGACCGCCCGCCACGTGCGCCCGATGCGGCTGCGCACCAGGTTGGCCAGGAAGAAGTAGGTGATGAGCAGGCAGATCGCGCCGACGTAGGCCAGCCACTTCGTGCTCGACGCGGAGTTGCCCGAGACGGCGTCGATGAAGCTGCCGAACCACTCCGGCGCCTGCGGGGCGCGCACCCGCATGCCCTGCTCGCCGCCGAAGGTGTCGTGGAAGTAGATCGCCAGGCCGGGGAGGCCGACGGCCAGCGCCAGCGTCGCGCCGGCGAGGTAGGGGCCGTGCAGCCGGGCCGCGGCCACGCCGACCAGCGCGCCGATCGCGGTGGCGACCACGATCGCCGCCAGCAGGATGACCGGCAGGGGGAGCGGCTCCTCGGCGTCGAGGAACAGCGCCGTCGTGTAGGCACCGGCCGCCATGAGCGCGCCGTGCCCCAGCGAGATCTGGCCGTTCATGCCGGTGAGCACGGTCAGGCCACCGGCGGCGATGGCGTAGTAGGTCAGCGTCGCCAGCTGCGAGTTCTGGAACGGGCTGGTGATCTCCAGGACCACCACCGCCAGCACGGCGCAGGCGGCCAGCACCAGCAGGTGGCGCAGCAGCGTGGACCGCGGCAGGAACGAACGGCCGCTCTTGGCCTGCGCCGAGGGGGCGTCGCCGCCGGCGGTCGCCTTGACCGGCGCGTCGCTGCTCGCCTTGCCGGCCGTACCGGTGGAAGCGGGGCTCTGCAGGTCGCTCATCGTCATGCCCTCCGAGCCGTCGCGCTGCTGAACAGGCCACCCGGTCGCACCAGCAGGACGACGATCAGGATGACCAGGGCGGAGATGTTGACCAGCGCGCTGCCGCGCGGGGCGTAGCCGCTCACGTAGCTGAGCGCCAGGCCGAGGATCAGCCCGCCGACGATCGCGCCGACCGGCGAGTCCAGGCCGCCGATGATCGCGGCGACGAAGCCGAACACGATCAGCGCGTCCATGTAGGCCGGCCACACGAACGACCCGCCGGCGATCAGCAGCCCGGAGAGCGAGCCGACGACGGCGGCCAGACCCCAGCCGAGGGTGAGCATGCCGCCCACCTTCACGCCGAGGAGCCGGGCGACCTCCTGGCTGAACGCCGAGGCGCGCATGGCCAGGCCGACCCGGGTGAAGCGGAAGAGCGCCACCAGCAGGCCCATGACCAGCAGCACCGAGCCGATGATGTAGAGGCTCGTCGGGGTCAGCGGGATGGTCGTGTCGCCGACCTCGAGGCCGCGCACGCCGAACGGCGTCGGGAAGGACTGGAACGACGAGCCGAAGATGATCGCGATCGACGCCTGGATGGCGACGAAGAGCCCGAGGGTCACGATGACGGCGTTGAGCTCGGGGCCGCCCTCGACCGGGCGGATGATCACCCGCTCGACGATCGCGCCCAGGATGAACCCGGAGGCGAGGGCGACGACCAGGGCGACCCAGTAGGACTGGCCGGCCTGGATCAGGGCGAGGGCGATGAACGTCGTGGCCGCGGCCATCGAGCCCTGCGCGAAGTTGACGATGCGGGTCGACCGCCAGATGAGCACCAGGGCCAGGGCGAAGGCCGAGTAGATCATGCCCTGGGTCAACCCGGTGAGGGTCACGTTGACGAAGTAGTCCACGGAGGAGGATGCCTTCCTGGCTGTGCGGGGAGGGTCAGAAACCGAGGTAGGCGTGCCGGAGGTCCTCGTCGGCCATCAGCGTGCTGGCGGAGTCGGTGACGACCACCTTGCCGAGGTTGAGGACGACGCCGACGTCGGCGACCGACAGGGCGCTGCGGGCGTTCTGCTCGACGAGCAGCACCGACAGGCCCTCGGAGTCGACCAGCTGGCGGAGCAGCCCGAAGATCTGGGCGACGATCCGCGGGGCCAGGCCCAGCGAGGGCTCGTCGAGCAGCAGGATGCGCGGCTTGGCCAGGAGTGCGCGGCCGATGACCAGCATCTGCCGCTCACCGCCCGAGAGCGTGTGCGCCGCGTTGTTCCGCCGCTCGGCGATGCGCGGGAACAGGTCGTAGACGCGGTCGAACTCGCTGCGGTCGACCTTGCCGCGGAACAGCGACCCGACGCGCAGGTTCTCGTCGACGGTCAGCTCGGCGATGACGCCGCGGCCCTCGGGCACGTGCGCCATGCCCTTGGCCACCATCGACTCGACGGGGGCCTTGGTGATGTCCTCGCCGTCGAGCACGACCCGGCCCGACACCGGCCGGACGAGGCCGCTGATCGTGCGCAGCAGGGTGGTCTTGCCGGCCCCGTTGGCGCCGAGGACGGCGGTGATCCGGCCGGTCTCGGCCGCCAGGGAGACGCCGTCGAGGGCGCGGACCGGCCCGTATGCGGAGGTGAGCCCCTCCACCTCGAGCAGGCGGGTGGCGGTGCCGGTGCCACCGGTTGCCGACAGCGCGGTGCTGCCGTGGGCGTCAGGCATGGGGGCGTCCTCCGTCGGCGTGGGTGAGCTCGGCGGCGTCGGCCTCGGCGTCGACCGCGTCGCCGAGGTAGGCCTCGGTGACGGCGGGGTCGGCCTGCACCTCGGCCGGGGTGCCGGCGGCGATCTGCTTGCCGGAGTCGAGCACGGTGATCCGGTCGCAGACCCGCATGACGAGGTCCATGTGGTGCTCGACGAGGAGCACGCTCATCCGGCCGACCACCGAGCGGATCAGCTCGCCGAGCTCGTGCATCTCGTCCTCGGACAGACCGCTGGCGGGCTCGTCGAGGAGCAGCAGCTCGGGCTCGGCGACCAGGGCGCGGGCCAGCGCCACCCGCTTCTGCACCGGGTAGGGCAGCGAGCCGGGGTACCGGCCGGCGTAGTGCCCGGCGTTGAGCTCGGTCAGCGCGCGCATGGCCCGCTCGCGCAGCAGCCGCTCGTCCTTGTCCGACGTCGGCAGGGCCAGCAGGGCCGAGCCGAAGCCGGCGTGGGCGTGGCGGTGCGCCCCGACCATGACGTTCTCGAGCACGGTCATGCCGGGGAAGAGACCGACGCCCTGGAGGGTGCGGGCGATGCCCAGCGAGGTGAGCTTGCTCGGCTTGAGCCGCCGCATCTCCTCACCGCGCCAGACGATGCGCCCCGAGGTGGGGCGCACCAGGCCGCAGGCGACGTTGAACAAGGTGGTCTTGCCGGCCCCGTTGGGGCCGATGAGGCCGTGCACCTGGCCCGGTTCGACGGTCACGGAGACGTCGGTGAGGGCCAGCACGCCGCCGAAGGCGACGTTGATCCCGGTCATCTCGAGCCGGGCGGTGGGCGTCGTTTCCGGTGTTCGCTGGCTGCCGGTCGGCTGCGCCAAGGGGCCCACTGCTCCTCTGCATCGGTGCGGCACCAACCCGGGGGACGGGTGGTGACGGTCAGGTCGCGAGTACGTCCGGCTGAGACTGCCCGACCGTGTCACCGGTCACAATGGGCGCACCGCACAGGGATGACAAGAGCGTGTTGTGCTGTGCGTCGACCTGTTGCCAGGTCGATATGCAGGCCGCATCCCGGGCCCGGGCGGGCTCCCCGGAGGGCGCGTGCCCGGCCTCGATTGGGTCACGACTGCGCCCCGCCGCGCGTGCCCCCGCGCACCCGACCGCACAATGGGCGCAGAGCACAGTCCCGTGCTCGTCGTGTTGTGCTGTCAGCGGTGTGCCAGGAGGTCGACGAGTGCAGCCCTTCCGCCCGGAGGTGGCGACGAGGCTCGCGGAGCTCGCCCCCCGCCTGCTGGCGCAGCTGGACGCGATGACCGACCGCATGGTGGACGTGCTCGTCCGCACCGAACCCGCCTACCGCGAGCTGGTGGAGGGGTCCGAGCAGGACCTGCGGCATTCCACCCGGTCCAACCTCGAGGCCGGGCTGCGCTCGCTGGTGGCCGCCGCCGCGAGCGGTGGCACCCCGCCCGTGGCCTCGGCCCGCGCGGTGGGCGCGCGGCGGGCGGCGCAGGGCCTGCCCCTCGAGGCGGTGCTGCGCGCCTACCGGCTCGGCGGGCAGGTGACGTGGGAGACGCTGCTCGCGGTGTCCCGCGACGGGTCCGCGCACCACGACACCCTGCTGCTCGAGGTCGCCGGCTCCATCTGGCGGACCAACGACGCCGAGTGCGCCGCCCTGGCCGAGGGCTACCGGCTGGAGCAGCGGCGCCTCGAGGGGGTCGACGAGCAGGCACGTCAGCAGGCCCTGGACGGGCTGCTGGACGGCCGGGGCGGCGACCCGGCGTTCGTGCGGGGCGCCGCCGAGGTGCTGGGGCTCCCGCTGGACGGCCGGCTGATGGCGGTCGTCGGGTTGCCCGGGTCCGACGGCGCCCCGGCGCTGCGCTCTCCCGGGGAGTCGCTGCTGAAGCGGGGGGTGCGCTCGGTGTGGGGCGTGCGCGGCGACGCGCAGGTGGGGCTCGTCGGCCTGGGAGCCACCCGCCCCGGTGACCTGCTGGCGCTGCTGCGCGGCTCGGCGCACGGCCCGGTCGGGGTGTCCGACGTCGTGGACGGCGCCCCGGCCGTGGGCACCGCCTACCGGCTGGCCGAGACCGCGGTGCGCACGCTGCCGGCGGGGGAGAGCCGGGTGGCCAGCATCGACGACCGGCTCCCCGAGGCGCTGCTGAGCAACTCGCCCGAGATCAGCTCCCGGCTGGTGGGGCAGTCGCTGGGCGGGTTGCTCGAGCTGCCCGAGGAGGAGCGCTCGGTCCTGCTGGACACGCTGGCGGCCTTCCTCGCCACCGACGGGTCGCCGACGCGGGCCGCTGACGCCCTGTACTGCCACCGCAACACCGTGATGCACCGGCTGCGGCGCATCGAGTCGGTGACGGGCCGCAAGGTGACCGACCCGCGGTCCCGGCTGCTCTGGCAGCTGGCGCTGCTGGGCACCGAGCACGGCCAGCCCACCCGCCGCTCCGCCTGACGCGACCGTCGTGGGCGGCCCTTCTGCAGGGGCCCGCCGCGAGCGCGCGAGCGGAGGGGCAGGAGGGTCCTTCTACTACTGGAGGTAGTTCTCGACCTGCTGCTCCGGGCGCACCTCGGCCTCGTCGGGGTCCTCGTCGTACTGGCGCTTGGCCCGGCGCTGCCGCAGCAGGTCCCAGCACTGGTCGAGATCGGCCTCGAGCCTGCTCATGCGGGCCCGCGTCTCGTCGGTGTGCTCGCTGCTCTCGCGCAGCGCGTGCTCCTCGTCCACCAGGGAGTGGATGCGCTGCAAGATGTCCTGCTCGTCCATGCCCGGGTGCGTGCCCGGGGAAGCCGCGGCGAAACCGCGTCCGCCCTGCCCGGTGGTGGTCACCCCTCCCCGGGGACCCAGCCCTCCACGAAGGCGGCCAGCCGGCGGTGCACCGCCCCGCCCGCGCGGCCGAGGGCCAGCAGCGCGGCCCGGTCCAGCGGCACGCGGACGGTGCGCCGGCCGGCCGGCCGGGTGGCGACGGCGTGACCGGCGGCGACCAGTTCGGGCCAGGGCCGGGCCAGCTGCGCGCGGACCCGGTCCAGGGCGGCCGCCGTGGGGCCGGCGTTGCCCTCCACCATCGCGGTGACGAAGGCGGGGTCGCTGCCGATGACGCGGGTGCCGTCGCGGAAGCTCCCGGCAGCCAGGGCCAGGGCGAGCGGTCCGGCCTGCGCCGCGGCACCGGCGAGCGCGGCGGCGAGCAGGTGCGGGACGTGGCTGATCGCGGCGACGGCGTCGTCGTGCTCGGCGGCGGTGACCGGCACGACCTCCGCACCGACGGCGAGCGCCACCTCGGCGACCCGCAGCCACCGCGGCAGCTCGGTCCCCGGCTCCAGGCACAGCGCCCAGCGGGCCCCGGCGAACAGCCCCGGGTCGGTGGCGCCGTGCCCCGACCGCTCGGTGCCGCACATCGGGTGCCCGCCCACGAAGCGCCCGCCCAGGGCGGGGCCGAGCGCGTCGAGCACCGGCACCTTGACCGAGCCCAGGTCGGTCACCGTCGCGTCGGGGGCGACCACCAGCCCGTCGAGCGCGGTCGCCATCGCCGGCAGCGGCACGGCCAGCACGACGACGCCGGAGAGCTCGCGGCTGATCCGCACCCCCCGCGCGGCCGCGGCGTCGCGGGCGGCGGGGTCGACGTCCCAGCCGGACACGGGACGCCCGGCGGCAGCGAGCGCTGCGGCGAGCGAACCGCCGAGCTGCCCGAGCCCGACGACGCCGACCGGGGGCGCGGGCATGGTCGGGACCGGGAACGACGGCGCCCCGCCGACGGGGGCGCCCCCGGGTCCAGCGCTATCGGCCATGATCAGAGGCTATGACGCCGACCTGCCCGCCCCGGCCTCCCCACGCGCCATGACGCCCCGGTCGTTCCTGCTCACCCCTGAGCTCGCCGACTACGTCCGCGCCTCCTCCGACCCCGTGGACGAGGTGATGGCCGACCTGATCCGGGAGACCGCGGCGATGGCGGAGCGGGGCGAGGCCTCGCCCACCCTGCAGATCGCCCCGGAGCAGGGCGTGCTCATGCGGCTGCTCACCGCGGCGCTCGGCGTCCGGACGGCGATCGAGATCGGCACCTTCACCGGCTTCTCCGCGCTCTGCATCGCCCGCGCGCTGCCGGCCGACGGCAGGCTGGTGTGCCTGGACAACGACGAGCGGTGGACGGCGGTGGCGCGGCGCTACTGGGCGCGCGCCGGGGTGGCCGACCGGATCGAGCTGCGGCTCGGTGACGCGCTGCCCACGCTCCGCTCGCTGCCGGTCGAGGAGACGTTCGACCTGGCGTTCGTCGACGCCGACAAGACCGGTTACGCCGCCTACGTCGAGGAGCTGCACCCGCGGCTGCGGCGCAACGGCGTGGTGCTGCTGGACAACACGCTGTGGTCGGGGCGGGTGCTGGACCCGGCCGACGAGTCCGACCGCGCGCTGGTGGAGCTCAACGCCGCGCTGGCCGCGGACCCGCGGTGGGAGACGGCGCTGCTGCCGCTCGCCGACGGCCTGACCCTGCTGCGCAAGCGATGAGCGCGGGCACGGGGGAGGGGCCGGCCAGCTACGCGGTGCGGGTCAGCCGGGCCGGCTCCCGCTGGCAGGTGGAGCTGCTGGCGGCCGACGCCGGTGACGAGCTGCCGGTGCTGGAGCGCGCGCTCGGCGACCCGGGCCGCGAGGGCTGGCCGCCGCCGTTCGTCGTCGTCGTCGACTCGCGGCTGTACTTCGTCGTGCTGCGGCACGGTCCCGGGGGCATGGTGCGCGCGCTGATCTCCGACGCCACGATGCTGGAGTGGGTGCTCGCCGCCGAGGTGGTCGAGCGCTACGGCATCGGCGTCGACACCGAGGGCGCCTTCGACGACGACGAGACCGGCTGGCCCGGCGGCGACCTGGACCTGTTCGCCGACGACGGGCTGCCCGCCGAGGAGCTGCGACCGATCGTGACCGCCGACGACCTGTGGGCCGACGAGATGGTGGGCCGGATCGCGACCCGCCTGGGCTTCGCCGAGGAGCTGGCCGCGGCGGTGCGCTCGTGAGCGTCTCCGCGGTGGTGTTCGACCTGGGCGGGGTGCTCACCGAGAGCCCCATGACCGCCTTCGCCGCCTACGAGCGGGAGGCCGGCCTGCCCGAGGGGCTGATCCGGCAGCTGAACTCGACCGACCCGGACACGAACGCCTGGGCGCGGTACGAGCGCAACGAGCTCGACGTCGCCGGGTTCTCCGCCGCCTTCGAGGCCGAGGCCGCGGCGCGGGGCCACCGGATCGAGGCCGCGCGGGTGCTGGCCGCGCTGCAGGGCGAGCTGCGCCCGGCGATGGTCGCCGCGGTGCGGCGGCTGCGCGAGGCCGGGCTGCCGCTGGCGCTGCTGTCGAACAACGTGGCACCGATGGAGCGCGGCGGCCGGCTGGGTGACGTGCTCGACCTCTTCGACGCCGTCGTCGAGTCGTCCGTCGAGGGCGTGCGCAAACCGGAGCCGGAGATCTACCGGCGGGCACTGGACCGGCTGTCCGAGGCCGTCGGTCGCCGCATCGAGGCTGCCGACTGCGCCTACCTGGACGACCTGGGGATCAACCTCAAGCCCGCCCGTGCGCTGGGCTTCGCCACGGTCAAGGTGGTGGACCCCGCGGTCGCGCTGGCCGAGCTCTCCGAGCTGGTCGGCTTCCGGCTGGACGGCGCCGCGTGACTGCGGTCCGGAGGTCGCTCCCGCCGTGCTCTGCCTCTGGGTGCGGTGGCACTCAGAGGCGGAGCTCCCGGGGTGGCACCCGGTGAGCCCCGACCTCGAGTCGGCGATGGGGCGGGCGCTCGAGCTCGCGGCGGCCGCCGAGCAGTGGCGCGACACGCCGATCGGCGCCGTCGTCCTGGGGCCGGACGGCGCGGTCCTGGCCGAGGCGGCCAACGAGCGCGAGAAGCGCGGTGACCCCACCGCGCACGCCGAGGTGCTCGCGCTGCGGGCGGCGGCGCAGGTGCACGGCGACGGCTGGCGGCTGGGCGGCTGCACCCTGGTGGTCACCCTGGAGCCGTGCACGATGTGCGCCGGAGCCAGCGTGCTGTCGCGGGTGGCGCACGTCGTCTACGGCGCCGACGACCCGAAGGCGGGCGCGGCCGGCTCGCTGTGGGACGTGGTCCGGGACCGCCGGCTCAACCACCGGCCCGAGGTCACCGGTGGCGTGCGGGCCGAGGAGTGCGGCGCGCTGCTACGCGCCTTCTTCCGCCGTCAGCGGGGCCTGTAGTCTCTTCGGCGGTGGCGTGTCCGAGCGGCCGAAGGAGCACGCCTCGAAAGCGTGTGAGGTGCAAGCCTCCGTGGGTTCAAATCCCACCGCCACCGCCAGCAGGAGCAGCCCCCGTCCTCCCGTTCCGGGAGGGCGGGGGCTGCGTCGTACGCGGGGCCCGTCAGGCGGGGAAGTCGCTGTCCAGGATCAGCTGACCATCGCGGACCAGGAACGTGAAGCGGTGCGGCCCGGTCTCGCGGCGACCGTCGGCGTAGCGCAGCTCCATGGTGGCCGTCGCGGTGGTCTCGCCGTCCGCCGCTCGGATGTCGCGGATGCGCACGTCCTCGAACTGCTCCCAGTACCGGATGTAGTCGGCGCGGCTGATGTTCGCACGCAGCGTGGGGCCGGTGCGCTCCCACGCCCGTGCCGGGTCCTCGATCACCTGCTCGTGGTAGTCCTCGACGAAGTCGCGGATGCCGTCCTCCGTGAGCGGGTCCGCGTCGTCCCCGTCCCCGTTCCCGCCGTCGCCGTTGCCGTTCCCGTTCCCGCGGTTGCCGTTCCCCTCGTTGCCGTTCCCCTCGTCCTCGTCGCCGTCCCCTTCCCCCTCGTCCGCCGGCGGCGGGACGACCGGTGGAGCGGGCTCCTCCGGCTGGGTCGCCGTGGGCTCCTGGCCGGCGGTGGGGGCCTCGGACGTCGCCGTCGTGGGGGACGCGGCCGTGGCGTCCGGGTCGCCGCCGGACGTCCCCAGCCAGATCCCGAGCGCGCCCAGCAGCGCGACGATGCCGACGCCCGCCGCCACCCACGGGCCCCGGCGGCGTCCGCGGCGGTCGGCGGGTGCCGTTGCCGCTGCCGTTGCCGCTGCCGCTGCCGCGGGCGGGGCGGGCGTGCGGGCGACCCGCGGGACCGGCACCGGCGTCCCGGCGGAGGCCGGCGGAGGGGAAGAGGCGCCGGCGGCGAACACCGCCGTCCCGGAGGGGCCCGCCGGGCGCAGGTCGGTGCGGGCCACGAGCACCGTCGTCGGGTCGCCGTCCCGGCCCGCGGCGAGCCGGGCGAGCTCGTCGCGCACCTCGGTCATCGGGGGGCGCGCGCCGGGGTCGTCGTCGAGCATCCGGAGCAGGGGGTCGGTGAGCGCCCCCGCGCGCTGCGGGGGAGTGATCCGTCCGGCCGCCACCCGGTGCAGCATGCTCAGCGGGTTGTCCTGCATGCCGAACGGCGGCAGGCCCTCGAGGCAGGTGTAGAGGGTGGCCCCGAGGGAGAAGACGTCGCTGGCCTCGGTCATCGCCTGCCCCTGGGCGACCTCCGGGGCGAGGAACGCCGGGGTGCCGGTGATCTGACCGGTCCGGGTGAGGGTGACGTCGCCGCTGGCGTGCGAGATGCCGAAGTCGGTGATCTTGACCAGGCCGGCGGCGCGGCCGCCCTCCCCGATGAGGACGTTGGCCGGTTTGACGTCGCGGTGGACGATCCCGGCCGCGTGGGTGGCCGCCAGGGCGTCGGCGACCTGCGCGCCGATCTGCGCGACCAGGCCCGCGGGCAGCAGCCCCTCGGTGGCGAGGACCTCTGCGAGGCTGCGGGAGGGCAGGTACTCCATGACCAGCCAGGGCACGCCGTCCTCGAGCGCCACGTCGTAGACCGAGATCGCGTGCGGGTGGGTCAGCCGCGCGGCGATGCGGCCCTCGCGCAGCGCCCGCTGCCGCTGCTCGTCGAGCTGCTCCTCGCCGGCTCCCAGCGGCAGCAGGACCTGCTTGACGGCGACCTGCCGGCCCAGGCGCTCGTCGCGCGCCAGCCAGACGGTGCCCATGCCGCCGCCGCCGATCTGCTGCTCCAGGCGGTAGCGCCCGGCGACGAGGCGGCCTGGCCCGGTGCCGGGAGGGGTCATCGAGGGCGGCGCACCGGGTCAGACGGTGGAGGGCACGCCGTACCGGCGGGCGTACTCCTGCTGCGCGCCCGCGGGCAGGACGTCGTAGAGCTCGCCGAGCTCGTCGTGCACGCCGGCGTCGAGGTCGTCGAAGATCCGCTGCCAGGTGGGGGGCTCGTCGTAGCTGCGGGTGAGCAGCAGCTCCCACGCCTGGGCCTGGCGGTCGCGCTTGCTGCGCTCGGCGGCGAACTCCGACAGGTAGCGGTCCTTCGCCGCCGTCTTCTCCGCCGCCGTGGCCCCGGCCGGCAGCGCCGCGGCGTCGCCGCCCTTGAGCACACCGACGATCGCATCGACGACGTCCGGCCGGACCTCGCTGTGCTCACCCATGTCCTGCGCCTCCTCTGTGCGGCCCGCAGGTGCAGGCCTTCCCCGCAGTCCGTCCGGTCAACCGCTCTGCCGTGAGGATGCCGCACGGCGCCGCCGGTGGCCTCCCCGCGGTGTCCCGGCGAGCCGCGCGACGACGCCCGGTACCATTCACCCCGTACCTGGAGGATTCGCCTAGTGGCCTATGGCGCTCGCTTGGAAAGCGGGTTGGGGGCAACCCCTCGGGAGTTCGAATCTCCCATCCTCCGCAGGTCGACGGGCCCCCGGCAGCACGCCGGGGGCCCGTCGCGTCGGGGCGTACCTCAGGCACCCGCTGCCGGCACGGGTTGCCGCAGCCGGCGCAGGTACAGCCCGGCGACGGCGGCGAGCACGAGCAGCCCGCCGAGCAGCGCCAGGGGGGCCAGGCGTTCGCCCAGCAGGGCGGTGGCCAGCGCCGTGGCGGTCAGCGGTTCCAGCAGCGTGACGATCGAGGCCACCGGGCCCGGCACGCTGCGCAGCCCCGTGAAGAACAAGGCGTAGGCCAGCGCGCTCGGGACGACGCCGAGGTACAGCAGCACGCCCAGCGCGACCGGGTCGGTCGTGAGGCGCAGCCCGGTGGCCAGCGCGACGGGGGTGAGCAGCAGCGCGCCGCCGGCGAAGCCGACGAGGGTCACCGGCACCCCGGCCGGCACCCCGCCGCCGGCCAGCGTGACGACGGCGTAGCCGAGCGCCGAGCCGACGGCGAGGAGGGCGCCGAGCAGCACCGCCGTCCCGGTGCCCGCCCCGGCCGACACGCCGACGAGCAGGACCAGTCCCACGAGGGCGACGACCAGGGCGACGACCGTGGGCGCGTCCGGGCGCCCGTGCCCGAGCAGCGTGGCCCCGACGGCGATCAGCAGCGGCGCCAGCCCCAGCGCCACCAGGGTGGCGATGCTCACCCCCGCCGTGGCGACCGCGGCGAAGTAGGCCAGCTGGTAGCAGGCGAGCCCGGCGCCGACGAGGGCCAGGCGGACGGTGGTGCCGCGGCCGAGCGGCGGCAGCGGGCCGGACCGGCGCCGGGCCAGCACCCAGGGGACGAGCAGGGCGACCGCGCCGATGGCCATGCGGTGCCACGCGATGTCGAGGGGGCCGAGGTCGCTGTGGCGGGCGACGATCGAGCCGCTGAAGCCGGAGGTCCCCCAGAAGAGGGCGGCGAGGACGACGAAGGAGAAGCCGCGGGTGGGCGCGGCGGCGCTCGGGGTGGTCATGGTGCTCCAGGGACGGTGGCCGGGACGGGGCTCGTCGGCCGGAGCGCGGGGCGGATCAGCCCGCCGGGCCCCGGCTCAGGAGCGCGGCGGGGGGAGGACCAGGGAGCACCGGGGCGTCATGCGCGGCAGCGTAGCGGGGCGCGCGCCCGCGGCCCGGGGGGTTTCCTCTACAGTGGGTGCCGACCCCTCGTGTGGCGTCATCCTGTGAACCTCCCCAGGGCCGGAAGGCAGCAAGGATAAGCGGGCTCTGGCGGGTGCGCGGGGGGTCCTTTCCTTTCTCCGGGCGGGGTCGCGGGACCCCGCGTCGGCGCACACGCTGGGGTGTGGGGCGGCCGTGGCGTCGGCCCCGGCACGTAACCTCGCCCCGTGGCACTGGCGCTCTACCGGAAGTACCGCCCGGCGACCTTCGCCGAGGTGGTCGGGCAGGAGCACGTCACCGCTCCGCTGGTCAACGCGGTCGACGGCGGCCGGATCAACCACGCCTACCTGTTCAGCGGCCCGCGCGGCTGCGGCAAGACCTCCTCGGCGCGCATCCTGGCCCGCTCGCTCAACTGCGAGCAGGGCCCGACGTCCACGCCGTGCGGGGTCTGCGCCTCCTGCGTCGCCCTGGCGCCGGACGGGCCGGGCTCGCTCGACGTCATCGAGATCGACGCGGCCAGCCACGGTGGTGTGGACGACGCCCGCGACCTGCGCGAGCGGGCGTTCTTCGCGCCGGTGAGCAGCCGCTACAAGGTCTACATCGTCGACGAGGCGCACATGGTGACCACGCAGGGCTTCAACGCCCTGCTCAAGGTGGTCGAGGAGCCGCCGGAGTTCCTGGTCTTCGTGTTCGCGACGACGGAGCCGGAGAAGGTGCTGCCGACCATCCGGTCGCGCACCCACCACTACCCGTTCCGCCTCGTGCCGCCCACGACGCTGCGCACCCTGCTGGAGCGGACCTGCGAGGCCGAGGGCGTGCAGGTGGAGCCGACGGTGTTCCCGCTGGTGGTCCGCGCCGGCGGCGGCTCGGTGCGCGACTCGCTGTCGATCCTCGACCAGCTGCTGGCCGGTGCCGGGCCCGAGGGCGTCACCTACAGGAGCGCCGTCGGCCTGCTCGGCGTCACCGACGACGCCCTGCTCGACGAGACCATCGACGCGCTGGCCGCCCGCGACGCGCCGGGCGTCTTCCGGGCGGTGGACCGGGTGGTCGAGGCCGGGCACGACCCCCGCCGCTTCGCCACCGACCTGCTCGACCGGCTGCGCGACCTGATCGTGCTCGACGCCGTCCCCGACGCCGGCGGCAACGGCCTGCTCGACTGCCCGCCCGACCGGCTGGACCTGATGAACCAGCAGGCGCAGGCGCTCGGCTCGGCCACCCTGTCGCGGATGGCCGACACCGTGCACGAGGGGCTCACCGAGATGCGCGGGACGACGGCGCCGCGGCTGCTGCTCGAGCTGGTCTGCGCCCGCATGCTGCTCCCGGCCACCGACGGGTCGGCCGCCGCCACGCTGCAGCGCCTGGAGCGGCTCGAGCGCCGGATGTCGATCGCCGGCGAGCACGCGGGCCGGCCGCAGGAGGAGATCGGCCACCGCGAGAGCGCCCCGGCCGGC
>NZ_SSXC01000042.1 GCF_021699055.1 Blastococcus sp. MG754426
GGGCGGGGCCGCGGCCAGCGCGTCCCGCAGGTCGTCGGACAGGGCCTCGAAGCGCGAGCCGCCCTCACCACCGCCGCGCGTCAGCGACGCCAGCGTGAGCACGGTACCGTCGCCGTCGCCGGCGGGCTCGGCCCGGGCGAAGACGCGCTCGCGGCGGAGCAGCAGCATGCCGAGCAGCCCGCCCAGGAGGACGATCGAGGCGCCCAGCACCCAGAGCTGCCCGGGGTCGTGCGAGTACTGCAGGGCGGCGAACTCCTTGACCCCGCTGAAGGTGATGCGGGTGCCGTCGGGCAGGTCGAACGACTCCCCCACCGAGAGGTTCGCCGAGCCGACCTCGGTGAGCCGGCCGCGCTCGATCTGGCTCTGGTCGATGGAGTACACCGACTGCGGCAGCCCCGAGTCCAGGCCGAGGTAGCCGGAGTAGGCGATCAGCGCCACCTGCGGGGCCAGGGGCCGCGGGTCGATCGACGTGAGCACACCGCCCTGCACCAGACCCGTCGGGGCGAGGAAGCCCTCCAGCGCCAGCTGCTCCTCCTGCCCCGGGACGTCGGGCAGCTTGAGCGCGCCCTCGCTGGCCATCGTCCCCTGGTCGGTGGGCAGGAAGGGCACGGTCAGGTCGGTGAAGGTGGTCCCGTCCGGGACGGTGACGGTGAACGACGGGCTGAAGCCGTGGCCGGTGACGTAGACGCGGTCGCCGTCGAGGCGCAGCGGGTCGTTCACGCCGATGGTGCGGGAGCGCTCCTCGCCGGCCGGGGCGCCGTAGCGGATGTCGGCGGTGAACGAGGCCGCCGTGAGGTTCTCCTCGTACTCGGCGGTGAACTGGTCGAGGTCGACGCAGAGGGCGTTGAGGTCGCCGCTGTCCACCAGCGGGCCCGCGGAGTAGGTGTCGTACTGCTGGAACGAGTTGCAGAAGCCCTGCCCCTCGGTGACCAGGATGCTGCCCTCGTAGCCCCACAGCTTCCCGCCGGCGAGGCCGAGCAGGAGGGCGAGCAGGGAGAGGTGGAAGACCAGGTTGCCGGTCTCCTTGAGGTAGCCCTTCTCCGCGGAGAGCTCCGGGCCGCGCGCCCCCTCGCGGCGGACGACGCGGAAGCGGCGCACCCGGAGCTCCTCCTCGACGACGTCGAGCGCGGCGCCGGGGTCGGAGGGGGTGGCGAGGCGGCCGGCGTCGGGGAGCCGGAGCAGGTTGCGCGGGGCCGGCGGCGGCGGGGTGCGCAGCGCGCGGGCGTGCTCGGCGGCGCGCGGCACGACGCAGCCGATCAGCGAGACGAACAGCAGCAGGTAGACCGCCGCGAACCACGGCGAGCTGAAGACGTCGAACAGGTACAGCCGGTCGAGCACCGGGGCGAGTTCGGGGTGGTCGGCGAAGTACTGGTTGACGTTGTTCTGCGACAGCGAGCGCTGCGGCAGCAGCGAGCCCGGCACGGCCGCCAGCGCCAGCAGGAACAGCAGCACGATCGCCGTCCGCATGGCGGTCAGCCGCCGCCACCAGCGCAGCAGCAGCCCGCCGAACCGCCGGCCCGCGGAGGGCCCCGGCGGCGGGGCGGGCGCGGCCGGGCGCGAGGGTGCCTCGACGCTCACAGCGCCGACTCCCCGAGGCCGGTGGCGGCCAGCCACGCGCGCAGCCAGCCCATCATCTCGGTCCACGCGCCGGTGAGCAGCAGCAGCCCGATCAGCACCAGCACGGCGCCGCCGAAGCGGGTGACCGCGCGGGCGTGCCGGCGCAGGAACGAGGTGGCGCCGACCGCCCAGCGGGCGCCGAGCGCGACCAGCAGGAAGGGCACGCCCAGCCCCAGGCAGTACGCGACGCCGAGCAGCGCGCCGCGGCCGGCGGTCGCCTCGGAGACCGCCAGCGAGTACACCGCGCCGAGCGTCGGCCCCAGGCACGGCGTCCAGCCCAGCCCGAAGACGATGCCGAGCAGCGGGGCGCCCGCCAGCCCGGCGACCGGGCGGGCGGTGAGGCGCTTGGTGCGCTGCAGCAGCGGCAGCCAGCCCAGGAAGCCCAGCCCGACGACGACGGTGATCGCGCCGAAGACCCGGTTGAGGGTGTCGGCGTGCTCCACCAGGAGCCGGCCCAGGCCGCCGAACGCGGCGCCGAAGGCCACGAAGACGAGGGTGAAGCCGAGCACGAACAGGAGCGCGCCGAGCACCATGCGGCCCCGCGGCGCGCGCTCGTCCACCGGCGCGCGCACCGCCGTCGCCGTCCCGCCGCCGGCGGGTGTGGCGGTGGGCGCGGGTGCGGCCGTGCGGGCACCGCTGCCGACCAGGCCGGTGACGTAGGACAGGTAGCCGGGGACCAGCGGCAGCACGCACGGGGAGGCGAAGCTGATCAGCCCCACGAGCGCGGCGACGCCGGCCGCCACGAGCAGCGGCCCGTCGGCGACCAGGCCGGCGAAGGTCTCGCCCACGGTCAGATCCCCTCCGCCAGCACCTGGTCCAGCACCGTCCGCAGGTCGTCCTGCTGCACGGCGGCGGTGTACACCGCGGCCACCCGGCCCTCCCGGTCCAGCACGATGGTGGACGGGATGGCGTTGGCGGGGTAGTCCCGGAAGGCGAGGGCGACCTCGCCGCGCGGGTCGAACAGCGACGGGAAGGTGATCTCCCCGCCGTCCAGGAAGGCCTGCGCGAGCTGCCGGTCGTCCTTGACGTTGATCCCGAGGAACTCCACGCCCTCGGCCCCCACCTCGCCGTAGACCTCCTCGAACTCCGGCGTCTCCACCCGGCAGGGCGGGCACCAGGAACCCCAGAAGTTGATGACCGCGATCTCGCCGTCCAGCGTGGCCGAGTCGAACGAGCCGCCGTCGAGCAGCTCGCCGGTGAACCGCGGGGCGGCCTGCCGCTCGGCGGGCGGGATCACCTCGCCGGCCGGGGTACCGGCCACGAAGCGGAACTCCCCGCCGTTGTTGACGTCGACGGCGTCCGAACCCGTGCTGCACCCGGTGAGCAGCGCCGCCGCGAGGACGGCCGTGAGCACCCGCCTCATGCGCCCGGCACCGCGTCGGGGTCGGTGGCGCCGGCCGGCTCGGCGTAGGTGACGCCGACGAAGCGGTCGTCCTCGTAGGTGAGCGAGGTGACGCTGGCCAGCGAGCACTGGCGGCGGCGCGGGTCGTGGGCGAAGCGGCGCCCCTCGACGTGCAGCCGGGTGGTCCAGATGGGCAGCTGGTGGCTGACCAGCACCGCCTCGTGGCCCCGCGCGGCGTCCCGGGCGGCCTCGACCGCGGCGATCATCCGCGCGGCGATCTCGACGTAGGGCTCGCCCCAGGAGGGCGCGATGGGGTTGCGCAGCTTCCACCAGTTGCGGGGGGCCCGGAAGACGCCGCCCCCGCGGCCCACGACCGTGCCCTCGAAGGCGTTGCCCGCCTCGATGATCCGCTCGTCGACGGCGACCTCCAGCCCGGTGGCCTCGGCCAGCGGGCGGATGGTCTGCCGGGCCCGCTCCAGCGGGCTGGACACCAGGTGGACGACGTCCCGCCCGCGGAACCACTCCGCGGCCGCGACCGCCATGGCCTCGCCGGCGGCGGACAGCCGGTACCCGGGCAGCCGGCCGTAGAGCACGCCGGCGGGGTTGTGCACCTCGCCGTGCCGGAGGAGGTGGACGACGGTGGTGGTCACGAGGAGCGCTCGCTGTCGACCGCGCCGGTGCGGTGGGTGTCGACCTCGGCGGCGGCGCGGGCCGCGGCGGGCAGCGCCTCGAGCACGCGGTCCAGCGCCTCGCCGTCGAGCTGGGCGTTGACGAACCACGCCTCGAACGCCGACGGCGGGAGGTAGACCCCGCGCGCCAGCAGCGCGTGGAAGAACGCGGTGTAGCGGGAGACGTCCTGCGTGCGGGCGTCGTCGTAGTCGCGCACCTGCCGCTCGTCGGGCACGAAGAAGACCGAGAACATGCTGCCGGCCTGCTGCACCCGGTGCGGCACCCCGGCGGCGAACAGCGCCGCGCTGGCGGCGCCGCGCAGCACCGCGGAGACCTCGTCGCAGCGCGCGTAGACCTCGTCGGTGCAGTTGCGCAGCGTGGCCAGCCCCGCCGCGACCGCCACCGGGTTCCCCGAGAGGGTCCCCGCCTGGTAGACCGGCCCGCTGGGCGCGAGGTGGTCCATGAGGTCGGCCCGGCCGCCGAACGCCGCGGCCGGCAGCCCGCCGCCCATGACCTTGCCGAAGGTGAACAGGTCGGCGTCGACCGGGTCCAGGCCGTACCAGCCCGACCGCGAGACGCGGAAGCCGGTCATGACCTCGTCGAGCACCAGCAGCGCCCCGTGCGCGGCGGTGATCCGCCGCAGCTCGGCGTTGAACCCGTCCAGCGGGGGCACGACGCCCATGTTGCCGGGCGCGGCCTCGCTGACGACCGCGGCGATCTGCGACCCCCGCTCGGCGAAGACCGCCTCGACGGCGGCGACGTCGTTGTACGGCAGCACGACCGTGTCGGCGGCGGCGCCGGTCGTCACCCCGGGGGTGTCGGGCAGCCCGAGCGTGGCCACGCCCGACCCGGCCGAGGCCAGCAGCGCGTCGACGTGCCCGTGGTAGTTGCCGGCGAACTTGACCAGCAGCGGCCGGCCGGTCACGCCGCGGGCCAGGCGCACGGCCGAGAGCACCGCCTCGGTGCCCGAGTTGACCAGCCGGACCCGTTCCACCGGGGCCACCCGGCTGCGGATCTCCTCGGCGAGCTCGAGCTCGCCCTCGGTGGGGGCGCCGAAGGAGAGCCCGCGGCGGGCGGCCGCGGTCACCGCCTCGACGACCGCGGGGTGCGCGTGACCCAGGATCATCGGCCCCCAGGAGCTGACCAGGTCGACGTAGCGCCGCCCGTCGGCGTCGGTGAGCCAGGGACCCGAGCCCTCGGCCATGAAGCGCGGCGTGCCGCCCACGGCGCGGAAGGCCCGCACCGGGCTGTTCACGCCGCCCGGGGTGATCGCCTGACCGCGGGCGAAGAGGCCGGCCGAGACGGGGGCCTCGTAGGTGTAGGGCGGGCTGTCCAACGAGGTCACGTCCCCAGTGTCCCCTCTGCGTCGGGCGAGCGGTCGGAGGCATCGCGCACACCCCCGAGCAGGGCGGCCCGCAGCGCCGCCGGGTCCCGCGTCGGGACCAGCACCGTCCGGCCGCCGGCCAGCCGCAGCGGCAGCCCCGTGCGGCCGCGCGGCAGCGACCAGCCCCCGCCGAGGACGGGGGCGCCGGCGTCCACCCCGGCGTCGGCACCGCGCAGCGCGCTCGCGTCGACGTCGCCCAGCGGCACCCGCTCGCGGCCCACCGCCAGGCCGTCGGCGTCCACCCGCACGGTCCACACCCGGCGGGCCGAGAGGCAGCCGATCGCGACCACGCCCGGCACCGCGACCAGCGTGAGCACCCAGACCAGCGGGGGGACGTCGGGACCGGGCAGCAGCAGGTCCCAGACGGCGAAGAGCCCGAGGACCCCGGCGACCAGCCAGAACGGCCGCCAGGAGCCCCCGGGCTCGACGTACGTCATGTCCCCGCCCACCCCGGGCTCAGCGGGCCAGCAGCCGCGCTGCCTCGACGGCCCAGTAGGTGAGCACCTGACCGGCGCCCGCACGGCGGATGGCGACCAGCGTCTCGAGGATCGCCCGCTCGCGGTCCACCCAGCCGTTGGCGGCGGCCGCCTCGACCATCGCGTACTCGCCGCTGACCTGGTAGGCGCTCACCGGCACCTCCACCGCCCCGGCGACCCGCGCCACGATGTCCAGGTAGGGCAGCGCCGGCTTCACCATGACCGCGTCGGCGCCCTCGGCGAGGTCCTGCGCCACCTCGCGCAGCGCCTCGTCGGCGTTCGGCGGGTCCATCTGGTAGGTCGACCGGTCGCCGAACTGCGGCGCGCCCTCGGCCGCCTCGCGGAACGGCCCGTAGAAGCCGGAGGCGTACTTGGCCGCGTAGGCCAGGATCGGCACCTCGGTGAACGCCGCGCTGTCCAGCCCGGCGCGGATCGCCGCCACCTGGCCGTCCATCATCCCGCTCGGCGCGACGAGGTGGGCGCCGGCCTGCGCCTGCGCGATCGCCACCGCGGCGTACCGGTCCAGCGTCGGGTCGTTGTCGACCACGCCCGCGGGCGTGACCACACCGCAGTGCCCGTGGTCGGTGTACTCGCACAGGCAGAGGTCCGCCATCAGCACCAGCTCGTCGCCGAGGTCCGCCCGCAGGTGCTGCAGCGCCACGTTGACCACGCCGTCGGCGGCGTCGGCCTGCGAGCCGACGGGGTCCTTGCCCGACGGGATGCCGAAGAGCATGAGCCCGCCGATGCCGGCCTCGGCCGCCTCGTGCGCGGCCTTCCGCAGCGAGTCGTGGGTGTGCTGGACGACGCCAGGCATCGAGCCGATCGCGACCGGCTCGTCGATGCCCTCCTTGACGAAGACCGGCAGCACCAGGTCGGCCGGGGCCACCCGGGTCTGCGCGGTCAGCCGCCGCAGCGCGGGCGTCGACCGCAGCCGGCGCCCGCGCGCGAAGCCCGGGCTGGCTCCCTGCAGCCGTCCCGCCCCGCCGCCCGCGCCCGTCACCTGCCCTCGCCGTCCTCCGCCTCGCGCAGCGACAGGGCGTGCTCGGCGAGCGCGTCCACCAGCGGCCCGACGGCGGCCGTCTCGGGCTGCACGTCGACCCGCAGGCCGAACTCCTGCGCGCTGGCCGCCGTCGCCGGGCCGATCACCGCGACGACGGTCTTGGCGTGCGGCTTGCCCGCGATGCCGACGAGGTTGCGGACGGTGCTGGACGAGGTGAAGCAGACGGCGTCGAAGCCGCCGCCCTTGATCGCCTCGCGCACCGCGGCCGGCGGCGGGGCGGCCCGCACGGTCCGGTAGGCGGTGACGTCGTCGATCTCCCAGCCGCGCTCGACCAGCCCGGCCGCGAGGGTCTCGGTGGCGATGTCGGCGCGGGGCAGCAGCACCCGCTCGATCGGGTCGAGCACGTCGTCGTACTCGGGGAAGTCGGCGAGCAGGCCCTGGCTGGACTGCTCCCCGGTGGGCACCAGCTCCGGCTGGATGCCGAACTCCCGGACCGCGTCGGCGGTCTGCTCGCCGACGCAGGCGACCTTCACGCCGGCGAAGGCGCGGGCGTCCAGGCCCAGCTCGACGAACTTCTCCCGCACGGCCTTCACCGCGTTCACCGAGGTGAAGACGATCCAGCCGTAGCGGCCGGTGACCAGGCCCTTGATGGCGCGGTCCATCTGCGCGGGGCTGCGCGGCGGCTCCACGGCGATCGTCGGCACCTCCACCGGCACCGCCCCGTAGGCGCGCAGCCGGTCGCTCATCTCCCCGGCCTGGTCCTTGGTGCGCGGCACGAGCACCCGCCAGCCGAACAGCGGGCGGCTCTCCCACCAGGAGAGCCGGGCGCGCTTGTCGACGGCGGCGCCGACGGTGGCCACCACCGGCCCGCTGAGCGGGTCGAGCCCGGCGGTCTTCTCCGCCACGGCGGCCAGCTTGGTCACCAGGCTCTTCTGGCCGGTGCCCGAGCCGCCGGTGGTGACGACCACCGGGGTGCTGCCGGCCAGGCCGCCCTCCACCAGGCGCACGGCGGCGTCGGGGAGCTGGTCGGCGGTGCCCTGGAGCACCAGCGTGCCCCCCGTACCGGCAGCGGCGCCGGCCAGCGCGGGCAGGTCCACGTCGGTGCGCAGGTCCGCGGTCACCGCGGTGCTGCCCAGCGCGACGCCCGCGAAGGCGGGGACGGCGGTGGCGGTGGCGACCCCCGGCACCACGTCGAAGGGCACCGAGGTGCGGCCGACGGCGAGCACCTCCTTGACCACGTCGTCGGAGGTGTAGGGGTCACCGGTGACGAGCCGGACGACGACGGCGCCGTTCTTCGCGGCCGCCACGGCGCCCTTGGCCACCTCCGCGGGCTCGCCGGACACCGGCGTGAGCTCGGCCTCCGGGTTGGCCTCGCGGACGGCGTCCTGGACGGCGGAGGCGACGTCGGGGTCGACGAGCACCACCGCCGCCTCGGCCAGCGCGGCGCTCGCGCGGGCGGTGAGCATGCCCGGGTCACCCGGGCCGGCGCCGACGAACACGACCCGGCCGGACTGGCCCGCGGTCTTGCGGAAGCGCGTCATGGCGTGCTCCTGATCCTGGCCCGACGAGGTCGGGCGTCTGGTATGGCCCGAGTCGCTCGGGCGTCTTCTGGGGTCTGGGTGGGGTGGGGGGTCACTCGCCGGCCGCCATCAGCGCGGCGGCGCCCCGGTCGAGCAGCTCCGCGGCGAGGCCCCGGCCGAGCGCCGCGGCGTCGGCCGGCGCGCCGGTGGCCGAGCCGCGGACGGAGTCGCTGCCGTCGATGGCGGTCACCGAGGCCCGGAGGAACAGCTCGGGGCCGGTCTCCCCCTCGGCGACCTCGGCGTAGGCGGCGACCGGGGCGCTGCACCCGGCCTCGAGCGCGGCCAGGGTGGCGCGCTCGGCCACCACGCAGGCGCGCGTGGCGGCGTCCTCGAGCCGGCCCAGGAGCTCGCGGGTGCGGGCGTCGCTGGTCCGGCACTCCACGGCCAGGGCCCCCTGGGCCGGGGCGGGGAGCACCTGCAGCGGGTCGAGGGTCTCGGTGATCCGGTCGGTGCGGCCGATCCGGCTCAGTCCGGCCCGGGCCAGGACGACGGCGTCCAGGTCACCGGGGCCGCCGGGCGAACCGGCCACCCGGGCGAGCCGGCTGTCGACGTTGCCGCGGATGGGCACGACCTCCAGGCCGAGGCCGAGGGCGCGCAGCTGGGCCACGCGCCGCGGGGCGCCGGTGCCGATCCGCGAACCGGGCGGGAGCTCGCCGAGGGTCAGCCCGTCACGGGCCACCAGGGCGTCGCGCGGGTCCTCCCGCACGGGCACGGCGGCGAGGGCGAGCCCCGGCTCGGGCGCGGTGGGCAGGTCCTTGTAGCTGTGCACGGCGAGGTCCACCTCGCCGTCCAGCAGGGCGCGGCGGATCGCCGTCACGAACACGCCGGTGCCGCCCAGCTGGGCGATCGCCGCCGAGGACCGGTCGCCCTCGGTGCTGATCAGCACCAGCTCGACCGGCACGCCGGTGGCCGCGGTCAGGGCGTCGGCGACCGCGCGGGACTGGGTCTGCGCGAGCACGCTGGCCCGGGTGCCCAGCCGCAGCGGGGTCGCGGCGCCCGCCGCCGCGGTCGCGGTGACCTGCACGTCGGTGGCGGTCATGCCGGGCCTCCCGGGCGGTCGGGGTCGACGGTGACGGCGTCGGCCAGCCGACCGGCACCGGGGGTGACGTCGGCGTCGATGCCCAGCCCGAACAGTGCCCGCAGCGCGCCCGCGTAGTCGGTTCCACCCGGCGTGGCGGCCAGTTCCTTGACCCGCACGGTGGGCTCGTGCAGCAGCTTGTCGACGACGCGGCGGACCGTGCGGGAGATCTCGGCGCGGGCGCGCGCGTCCAGGTCGGGCAGCCGGCCGGCGAGCCGCAGCAGCTCGGCGTCGACCACCTCGGCCGCCTGGCTGCGCAGCGCGGAGACGGTGGGCCCCACCTCGGCGGCCTGCCGCTCGGCGCGCAGCAGCGCCGCCTCCGCCTCGATCATCGCGCGGGCGGCGCTGATGTCGTCGGCCGCCACCGGGCCGGCGGTGGCAAGGCCGTCGTGCCGCTCGCCCTGGAGGAGGGCCAGGTCGACGACGTGCACGCCGGGCAGGGCGGCGACGCCGGGGTCCACGTCGCGGGGCAGCGCGAGGTCGATGACCACCAGCGGCCGGTCCCGGCGGCCGGTCATCGCCGGGGCGACGACGTCGGTGCCCACGACCAGCCCGGTGGCGCCGGTGCAGGTGACCAGCACGTCCGCGGCGGCGATCTCCCCGCCCATGCGCGACAGCGGCGCGGCGCGGCCCCCGACCGCCTCGGCCAGCCGCCCGGCCGACGCCGGGGTGCGGCTGCTGACCACCACGTCGGCGCCGCGGCGGGCCAGCGTGGTGGCGGCGAGCGCGCCCATGGAGCCCGCGCCGACGACGAGGACGGGGCGGCCGGCGAGCGCACCGATGCGGGCCTCGGCCCGGTCGAGGGCGACCGAGACCAGCGACGCGCCGGCCCGGTCGATGCCGGTCTCGGAGTGCACCCGCTTGCCCACGCGCAGCGCGCGCTGGGCGACCGGGTGCAGGGCGCGACCGACCGTGCCCTCCTCGCGGGCGAGGGCGTAGGCGGCACGGAGCTGGCCCAGCACCTGGGTCTCCCCGACCACCATGGAGTCCAGCCCGGCCGCCACGGTGAACAGGTGGGCCACCGCCTGGTCCTCGTAGTGCACGGTCACGTACGGGGAGAGCTCCTCGACCGTGGCGCCGGCCTGGCGGGCCAGCACGCGGCTGACGTCGGTGACGCCGCCGTGGAACCGCTCGACCTCGGCGAAGACCTCCACCCGGTTGCAGGTGGCCAGCACCAGCGCCTCGCTGACGTGGTCGCTGCCGACGAGCTCGTGCAACGCCTTGACCCGGTCGTCGGCGCCCATCGCGAACTGCTCCAGCAGTGCGACCGGTGCGGTCTGGTGGCTCACGCCCACCGCCAGGAGGCTCATGCCGACGCCTCCCCCACGGGCACCCGCTGCTGGCTCAGGAAGGCGAGCACCTGCAGCTCCACGGAGAGGTCGACGTGGCGGACGTCGACGCCCGCCGGGGCCGACAGGGTCACCGGCGCGAAGTTCAAGATGCTCCTCACCCCGGCCGCGGCGAGCCGGTCGCAGACCTGCTGGGCGACGTCGGCCGGCGTCGCGATGACCCCGATGGAGGCCTCGGTGGCCGCCACGACCGCCTCCAGGTCGGCCACGTCGCGCACGGTCAGCCCGCCGATGCACTGGCCGATGCGGTCCGGGGCGGCGTCGAGCAGGCCGACGAACTCGAAGCCGCGGCTGCCGAACCCCGCGTAGTCGGCGAGCGCCGAACCGAGGTTGCCGAGGCCCACGAGCACGCAGGCCCGCGAGCGCTCGGCGCCCAGCACGCGGGCGATCCGCTCGCGCAGCGCCCGCACGTCGTAGCCGACCCCGCGGACGCCGCAGGACCCCAGGTGCGAGAGGTCCTTGCGCAGCCCGGCGGGGTTGACGCCGGCCGCGGAGGCGAGGTCGCCGGAGGAGACGGTCGTCCGGCCGCCGTCGGCGAAGCTGGTCAGCACCCTCAGGTACACGGCCAGGCGGGCGACGGTGGCCTCCGGGATCGACCGGGGCCGCGGCTGGATCACGGGCTCTCCACAGCGGTCGCACCCGGGGGCCCGGCGGGCGCCGGGGGCGGGGCTGCGACATCGGGGACGCGGGCGCTCGACGCGCTCGCGTCCGCCACGGTAACCGCTTGTGAACGCAGGAACAAAGTCCCCAGGGCGGCAACGGGCCGCTGACCTGGACCGATCCGCCCAGAGATGTGGCGGACACCACCGTAACCACCGGGGCGCCGCCACCCGGACGGGGGGTCAGCCCGCCGAGCCCTCCGGCAGGCCGAGGTCCCGGCGCAGCCGGGGGACGTCGAGCGTGAAGTAAGAGTGCTCCCGGCCGTCGACCAGCAGCACCGGCACCCGGTCGCCGTACTCGGCCTGCAGCTCCGGGTCGGTGTCGACGTCGACCTCCACCGGCGCCAGGCCGGCGCTCGCGGCGATCGGGGCCAGCTGCTCGGCCGCGGTCAGGCACAGGTGGCAGCCCTGGCGCACCAGCAGCTCCAGCCGCTCAGCCACCGGTGCCCTCCTCGCCCTCCGCCGACGCCGCAGGATCGGCGGTGCCCGTGAGCCCCAGCTCGCGCAGCCGGGCACGGCTGACCTTGCCGGTGAGCGAGTGCGGCAGCGACGGGAGGAAGTGCACCGACGTCGGCACCTTGTAGCGGGCCAGCGACCCCGCCGCGTGGGCCTGCAGCTCCCCCACCGTCAGCCGCTCCCCCGGCGCCAGGGCGACGACGGCGCGCACCGCGGACCCGGTGCGGGCGTCGGGGACGCCGATCACCGCGCTCTCCAGCACCGCCGGGTGCTGGTCCAGGACGCGCTCCACCTCGGCCGGGTAGACGTTGAAACCGCTGACGAGCACCAGGTCGCTGCGCCGGTCCACCAGGTGCAGGTCGCCCTCGGCGTCGCGGTAGGCGAGGTCACCGGTGCCGAGCCAGCCGTCGGCGTCCGGCCCGTCGGCCCCGTCGGGCCAGTAGCCGGAGAACAGGTTGGGGCCGCGCACCCAGATCTCGCCGGGCCCCTCGTCGGCGCTGTCCTCGGCGCCCTCGGTGCCGGCGTCGTCGTCGCCCGGGAGCGGCGCCGCGGCGGCGGTGTCGCGCAGCACCAGCTCCAGCCCCGGCACCGGGCCGCCGATGCAGGCGGGCTTGGCCCGCCCGGTGGCGAGGGTGCTGGCCACGACGGGCGCGGCCTCGGTGAGGCCGTAGCCCTCCCAGACCGTGACGCCGGCGCGCTCGCGCATCGCCGTCCACACCTCCTCGGGCAGCGGCGCGGCACCGGCGGAGGCGATGCGGACAGCGGCGAACGCGCGGCGCAGCTCGGCGTCGGGGTGGGCGGGGTCCGCGCGGTTGCCGGCGTCGGCCGCGGCGAGCCAGGCCTGGTACATCGGCGGCGCCCCCGGCACCGTGGTGACCCGCTCCTCGGCCATGAGCGCCAGCGAGGCCCGCGGGTCGAAGGTCTCCTGCAGCACGGCGCAGGCGCCGGTGGCCGCGACCAGGCCGAAGCCGGCGTTGAGGCCGTACACGTGGAAGAGCGGCAGCACCAGCAGCACCCGGTCGTCGGAGCGCACCGGCGGCGGGGTCATGGCCAGGCACTGCTCCTGGTTGGCGCGCAGCGCACCCGAGGTGAGCATCGCGCCCCGCGGCCGGCCGGTGGTCCCGCTCGTGTAGCAGAGGAAGGCCAGCGCGGCGGGGTCGTCGGGCACCGCGGGCACCGGCCCCTCCGCCTCCGGCGGACCGGGGCAGACCGGCACCCCGGCCAGCTCGTCGCGCGTGCCGGGCGCGACCAGCAGCGAGGCGCCGGAGTCGGTGAGCACGTGCTCGAGCTCCGGGTCGGTGTAGGCGGTGTTCACCGGGACGACGACGAGGCCCACGCGCAGCCCGCCCAGCACCGCGCGCAGCCAGTCCACCCCGTTGGGCAGCTGGACGGCGACCCGGTCCCCCGCCCGGAGCCCGCGGCCGGCGTAGCCCGCCGCGACCCGGTCCGCGGCCGCGTCGAGCTCCGCCCAGCTGAGCCGGCGGCCCCCGGCCACCACGGCGGGGGCGTCGGGGTCGCGCTGCGCGGCGGCGCGGACCAGCGCGGCCAGCGAGGTGCCTGCCTCGGGCACGGGTAGCTCCTGTCGTCGGGACGGCGCGCAGCCCGGCCCGCCGTGCGCCCGGGGACGCGCGGGGGCAGGCTGCCGTGGACGGGCACGGGCGATGTTGTCACCATGGGGCCCGTGCCGCAGCCCGCGCGCGCCCTCCGGCGCGCCCGGCGAAACCAGGACGGTCCAGGCAGAGCGGGCCGAGGAGGAGGTCGAACGCCCCGCATGCCGCACCCCCTGGACGCCGAGCGGTCGGCCGGCGCCGGCTCCCGCCCGCGTCCGACACCGTTCCCCCGGGCCAGCGCCGAGGCCCTGCCCGCGCCCCCGCCGCCCGCCGCCGCGGAGCTGGCGACCGAGGTCGTCGCGGAGCTCGCGGAGATCGCGGCCGCCGACCCCGGCCCCGTCGCGGCCGGCGACGTGGACGTGTGGGAGCTGGTGCGCCGCACCCAGGCGGGTGACGCCGAGGCGTTCGGCCGGCTCTACGACCACTACGTGACGCTGGTGCACCGGTACGCCTACCACCGGGTCGGCGACCGGGCGACGGCCGAGGACGTCACCAGCGAGACCTTCGTGCGCGCGCTGCGGCGGATCGACTCGCTGTCGTTCCAGGGCCGCGACGTCGGCGCCTGGCTGGTGACGATCGCCCGCAACATCATCCGCGACCAGGTGAAGAGCAGCCGCTTCCGGCTGGAGGTCAGCACCGCGGACATGCGGGACGCCGACCGGGCCACCGACGGCCCCGAGGACGCCGTGCTGCAGCACCTCACGAACGAGCAGCTGCTGGCCTGCGTGAGGCAGCTGGGGAGCGAGCAGCAGGAGTGCATCGTGCTGCGGTTCCTGCACGGTCTGTCCGTCGCCGAGACTGCCGAGATCATGGGCAAGAAGGACGGCGCGATCAAGGCGCTCCAGCACCGGGCGGTCCGGCGGCTGGCGAGCCTGCTCCCCGAGGGCCTGCGGTGACCACCGCGCCGCGACCGGCCGTAACCGGCGGGCCCGCCCCGTCGTTGGGCAGGTCGCGGCGGGCGTCCGTCGCGAGCGGGACGTGCGCCGAGGCGACGACGGGAGGTGGCGGGTGATCCGGCCCGAGGACGGCTCGACCCCGACCGGCCCCGACACCGGGACCGCGGTCATCGCCCGTCTGGAGTCCCTCGCCGACCAGCTCGACACCGGTCCCGATCCCCAGTTCCGGTCCCGGTCGCGCGCCCGGCTGGTGGCGATGGCCGCCGTCCGCACGCCCGAGCCGGCGCCGCGCTCCCTGCGCCACCGGCTGCTGGCCGCCCGGGCCGTGGACCGGCCCCCGTCGCGGTGGCGGGGACGGATCACCGCCGGGCTCGCCGGCGCGGCGGTCGGGGTGACCGGCCTGGCCGCCCTGGTCGCCGTCGCGGCCGGCGCGCAGCCGGGCGACCCCCTCTACGACCTCAAGCGCGGCACCGAGCAGACGCAGCTGGCGCTGGCCGGCGACAGCCGCGGGCAGACCCTCCTGGAGCTGGCCGGCACCCGGCTGGAGGAGCTGGCACTCCTCGTCGGGACCGGGGACCCGGTGCTGGTCGAGCGCACCCTGCGGACCATGGACGAGCACACCACCCAGGCAGCCGGCTGGCTCACCGCCCAGGCCGTCCGGTCGGTCGACACCGCGCCGCTGGAGGTGCTGTCCCGCTGGACCGCCGGGCAGTCCGGCGGGCTGGCCGCCCTGGCCGGCGAGGTGCCGGCCGGCGCAGCCCCCGCGTACGCGCGCTCGACCGACCTGCTGGGCACCCTGGCCACCCGGGTGGAGGAGCTCCGCGGGACGCTGCGGTGCCCGACCGGGCCGGCCGTGGTGGGGGACGACGCCCTGGGCCCGGTCCCCGGGGTCTGCCTCGCCGACACGCCGGTGGCCGTCGTCGAGGAGCCCCCCGGCACGGTCCCGCCCGTCGCCGGCACCCCCGCCGACGTCCCGCCGTCGGCGGGGCCGTCCACACCGCCGGTGCCGGCGGCGCCTCCGGCGTCCGGCAGTCCGCCGGCCGGCGAACCGCAGCGGCCCGGGCCGGACGTGCGCACGGGCAGCCCGACGCCCACGCCGCGCACCCTCCCCCGGCCGCCGGTGCCCGACCTGCCGCAGCCCGAGCGCCCCGTCACCGGGCCGAGCGCCAGCACGCCCCCGCCGGTGGTGGCCGTCCCGCTGCCCGGTCCGCTGGAGGTCTGCCTGCCCCCGCTGATCACCGTGGGTGAGTGCTGACCGGGAACTGACCGGGGGCAACGCCCCGGCTAGGGTCGACGGAGCGGTGCCCGGGCCGCGGCGGGGCCAGCCCCGGGACCGTCGAGCCGGATCGAGTGAGGGAGGTCGTCGTGCCGCGACTGTCGGTGCGCGGTCGCCGCGCCACGCAGCCCGCCGGGGAGACCCGCGCCCACGTCGCCGGCGCCGCCTCCGCGGCGGCCGCCGAGGTCGCGAGCCCGCCCGCCGTCGAGCCCGACCTCACCGCCGCGGCGTTCTTCGACGTCGACAACACGATGATGATGGGCGCGTCGCTGTTCTGGTTCGCCCGCGGGCTGGCGGCCCGGAAGTACTTCTCCAACCGGGACCTCGCCCGGTTCGTCTGGCAGCAGGCGAAGTTCCGCATCGCCGGCAACGAGAGCGCCGACGACATGCTCACCATCCGCGAGAACGCCCTGGCCTTCGTCGCCGGCCGCGAGGTCGCCGAGATCCAGCAGGCCGGTGAGGAGATCTACGACGAGCTGATGGCCGACCGCATCTGGTCGGGCACCCGCGCGCTGGCCCAGCAGCACCTCGACGCCGGGCAGCGGGTGTGGCTGGTGACGGCGACGCCGGTGGAGCTGGCATCGATCATCGCCCAGCGGCTGGGCCTGACCGGGGCGCTGGGCACCGTCTCGGAGATCGTCGACGGGCGGTACACCGGCCGTCTGGTCGGGGAGCTCATGCACGGGCCGGCGAAGGCCGAGGCGGTCCTGGCGCTGGCCGAGCGGGAGGGGCTGGACCTGTCCCGGTGCACCGCCTACAGCGACTCGGCCAACGACCTGCCCATGCTCTCCCTGACCGGCACCGCCGTCGCCGTGAACCCCGACACCGAGCTGCGGGCAGCGGCCCGGGCCCGCGGCTGGACGATCCGCGACTTCCGCACCGGCCGGAAGGCGGCGAAGATCGGCGTCCCCACGGTGGCGGCGGCCGCGCTCTCCGGCGGGCTCGTCGGGGGCGCGGTGGCGCTGCGGCGGCGCAACAAGCTGCCCTGGTAGACCCCTGCGGAGGTCGTCAGCGGGCGAAGACGCCCGGGCGCCGCAGGAGGAGCTGGTACAGCGAGTGCTGGATGGTCTCGCGCACCTGGTCGGTCAGGTTGAACACCAGCATCGGGTCCTCCGCGGCGGCCGGGCCGTAGGACGCCGTCTCGATCGGCGCACCGAAGGCGATCAACCACTTCGAGGGCAGCGGCACCAGGCCGAGGGGACCCAGCAGCGGGAAGGTCGGTGTGACCGGGAAGTAGGGCAGCCCGAGGAGCCGGGCGAGGGTGCGGGCGTTGCCGACCATCGGGTAGATCTCCTCGGCGCCCACGATGGCGCACGGGATGATCGGCGCCCCGGTGCGCAGGGCCGCGGAGACGAAGCCGCCCCGGCCGAAGCGCTGCAGCGTGTAGCGCTCGCGGAACGGCTTGCCGATGCCCTTGAAACCCTCCGGGAAGACGCCGACCAGCTCGCCGCCGGTGAGCAGCCGCTCGGCGTCCTCGTTGCAGGCGAGGGTGGCGCCGAACTTCCGCGCCAGCGCGCCGACGACCGGCAGCTCGAAGACCAGGTCGGCGCCGAGCAGGCGGAACCGGCGGCCGGCCGGGTGCTCGTCGTGCAGCGCCACGGTGGTCATGAGCGCGTCGATCGGCAGCGTGCCGGAGTGGTTGGCCACCACGAGGGCGCCGCTGTCCGAGGGCACGTTCTCCAGGCCGGAGGTCTCCACCCGGAACCAGGACCGGAACAGCGGGCGCAGCGCCGGCAGCAGGACGTGGTCGGCGAGGTCGGGGTCGAGCCCGAACTCGTCGGTCTCGTACTCACCGGTCAGCCGCCGCTGCAGGAACTCGACCGCGCCGGCCAGCTGCTCCTCCCACCCCGGGGGCGACGGAGGCGCGCTCACGCGGGGCTCGTCGTCCTCGGGGCGCAGCCGGATCACCCGGGCCTCAGGCATCGCGCACCGCCCGCAGCGCCGGGGACGGCGGGGCCGGGCGCAACCGGTGCTCCACGGCCGAGGCGGTGTCGCCGATCCGCCCGAGCAGCGCGCGCAGGCCACCCCCCGCCGCCCGCACCACGGCCGGGTCCAGGACGGGCGGCACGGTGCGCGCGTAGTCGGCCAGCGCCGCCGCGGTGCTGTACCGCGGGGTGTAGCCGAAGTCGCGGCGGAGCACCGTCGTGTCCACCACGCGGCCGAAGTTGAGGAAGCGCATCTGCTCCGGGGAGTAGTCGACGAAGCCGAACCGGCGGGACAGCCGGCCGACCGAGCCCAGGGCGGGCGTCGGCACCGGGACCTCGAGGCGGCCCAGCCGGCGGATGGCCTGCGAGAGCAGGAGGGTGCCCTCGCCGCCCACGTTGACCGTGCCGGCGAACTCACCGGTGGTCGCCCGGGTCAGCACGGCGAGCGCGTCGTCCTCGTGCAGGAGCTGGACCCGGGCGTCGTACCCCAGGGCCGTCGGCACCAGCGGCATGCGCAGGAAGCCGGTCAGCAGCGAGTCGATGCGGGGGCCGATGAAGTTGGTGAACCGGAGCACGGCCACGTCGACGTCGGGACGGCGGCGGCCGAACGAGCGCACGTAGCCCTCGATGTCGACGCTGTCGCGGGCGAAGCCGCCGGCGGGCACCTGGCGCGCCTGCATGGCCTCGGTGAAGACCGCCGGGTCACGCGACGAGGCGCCGTAGACCGCGCTGGTCGACTTGAGGACGAACCGGCGGACCGACGACGCGCGCTGGCAGGCCGCCAGCAGCTGCATCGTGCCGATGACGTTGAGCTCCTTCATCGGCACCCGCCCGCCGGAGCCGGCGGGGGTGGAGCTGATGTTCATGTGCACCACGGTGTCGACCGACGCCGCGGCGATGACCTTGCCGATCAGCGGGTTGCGGATGTCGGCACGGACGAACTCGGTGCGACCCAGCCGGCGCAGCACGGCCGGCGACGGGGGGACGGTGTCCACCCCGATGACCCGCTCGATGCGCGGATCGGAGGCGAGCTCGGCCGCCAGCGCGCCACCCAGCCACCGGCTCACGCCGGTGACGAGGACGACCGCAGGCGGCACGAGCCTCAGCTCACTTCTTGTTGCGGCGCTGGACGCGCGTCTTCTTCAGCAGCTTGCGGTGCTTCTTCTTCGCCATCCGCTTGCGCCGCTTCTTGATGACCGAACCCACGTGTGTCTCCCGACTTCGAAATGATCAGCTCGAACGCGGCCGCAGAGCCTGCCCTGCCGTCGCCCGGCGACCGAGCGTACCCGAGCCGCAGCGCGGCGATGACACTGTCGCCCTCCGGGCGACACCGCGGCCGGCTGGCGCACCCCGTGTCGCACCGAGCCGTTTCGTCACGCCTCCGCGCACCCCGCAGGGCGCGCTCGACGCGATCATGCGGCGAGCCACCGGCTCCCGTCGGGTGGAGCCGGCCGTCGTTCCCGCCCCGGCCGACCCGGACGAGCCGGGACGAGGGGCGGGGTGTCCTCGGAGGCGACGGCGCTGTCGCGCTCCCGTCCCTCAGGCGATGTCGGTGTAGGCGTCGCGCAGGTAGTCCTGGACGGCGCGCTCCGGCACGCGGAACGAGCGACCGACGCGGACGGCGGAGAGCTCGCCCGCGTGGACCAGGCGGTACACGGTCATCTTGGAGACGCGCATCATGGCGGCGACCTCGGCCACGGTCAGGAAGGTGACGGCGGCGCGGGGGGCCGGGACCGCGGGGCGGCCGATCGGCATGGCGGCGGGGTGCTGGGCCGGCACGGGGCGGGCGACGGCCGCGGCGGTCATCGGGCGACCCATCTGGCGGGGGACGGGCATCCCCGGGCGGACGACGGTGGCGGCAGCGTGGCGCTGGGGCATGGTCATGTCTTCGTCTCCGGTACCTAGCTCGTGTCGTGGCGCCGGCTTCCCCACCGGCAACTGAACACGCACGCGCTGGTACTGAGAGTAAGGGGACGCGCGTGACTGAAGCGATGGGTGAAACGAACAGGCGGACCGGTCCGTCCTAGGCAGAACTACACCTATGCAACACGGTGCACACGCGTTCCGGCGCGTTTCGCGACACGGTGAGAAGTGGGTGACGCGGGGTGACGTCGTTTCACCCGGAGGTGCACTACCGTGTTCGCCCGCTCACGACGGGTGCTCGTCGACGTGTCGACACGGGAAGGCGCCGGCACCGCGTCGGAGCCGGTCGACGTCAGGACTTGTCGACCGGCGCCGTCGTCCCGCCTCGTCGTCGGCGTCGCCGTCAGGAGCTGTCGCGGCCCAGCTCGACGGAGCGCGCGTGCGCCGCCTCGATCGCGGCCATCAGCGCGGCCCGGACGCCGTGCTTCTCCAGCTCCCGGATGGCGGCGATCGTCGTGCCGCCGGGGCTGGAGACCGCCTCGCGCAGCTGGACCGGGTGCTCCCCCGAGTCGCGCATCATCACCGCGGCGCCCAGGGCCGTCTGCACGATGAGGTCCGCGGCCAGCGCGCGCGGCAGCCCCAGCAGGATGCCGGCGTCGACCATCGCCTCGACCAGGTAGAAGAAGTAGGCGGGCCCGCTGCCCGACAGCGCGGTGACGGCGTCCTGCTGCGTCTCCGGCACCCGGCGCACCTGCCCGACCGCCGCCAGCAGCGCCTCCGCCTCGTCGAGGTCCTGCTCCCCCGCGTGCGCACCGGCCGAGAGCACGCTCATGCCCTCGTCCACGAGCGCGGGGGTGTTCGGCATGACCCGCACGACCGGGACGCCGGACGGGAGCGCCGCCTCGATCCGCGCCGTGGGCACGCCCGCGGCGACGGAGACGACGAGGTGCCCGTCGTCGACGTGCTCGGCGACCAGCCCGAGGAGGGCGTCGATGTCCTGCGGCTTGACCGCCAGCAGCAGCACCCGCGCCCGGGCCGCGGCCTCGCCGAGTTCCACCGCGGGGACCCCGTAGCGCCCGGTCAGCTCGGCGGCGCGCTCCGGGCTTCGCTCGACGACGAGCAGCCCGTCGGCCCCGCCGCGCCGGACCAGACCGGACAGCAGCGCCTCACCGATCTTCCCGCCGCCGACGATGGCCAGGCCACGGCGGCCGGTGGCGGTCACCGCCGCACCCCCAGGGCGGGCACCTGCGCGCGGACGGCGTGGCCGGCGGCAGGCAGGCGGCGCTGCTCCCCGGTCGGTTCTCCCCAGGGCATGACGTGCTCCCAGCTGTCGGGCGCGCTGCGGGGCGCGGGCGGGCGGGTACGCCCGAAACCGTAGTGCTCGGGCGTGTGCCGGCTCCGGGCCCCGGGTAGCGCCGCCCCATGGCAGGAGAACTGGACGGGATGAGGGTGGCCGTGCTGGCCACCGACGGAGTGGAGCAGGTCGAGCTGGACCGCCCCTGGCAGGCGCTCGAGGAGGCCGGCGCCGAGCCGGAGCTGGTGTCGTTCTCGACCGGCACCATCACCGCCTACGACCACATCGACAAGGGCGAGCGGCGGACGGTCGACACCGACCTGGGCTCGGCGGACCCGGACGACTACGCGGCGCTGGTCCTGCCCGGCGGCGTCATCAACGGGGACTTCGTGCGCGCCGACGCCGACGCGGTGGCGTTCGTGAAGGCGTTCTTCGACGCGGGCAAGCCGGTGGCGGCGATCTGCCACGCCCCCTGGGTGCTGATCGAGGCCGGGGTGGTGCGCGGCCGCCGGATGACCTCCTGGCCCTCGCTGCAGACCGACCTGCGCAACGCGGGGGCGAACTGGGTGGACGAGGAGGTCGTGGTCGACGGGAACCTCGTGACCAGCCGCAAGCCCGACGACCTCGACGCCTTCGGTGCGGCGATCGTCGACGAGTTCGCCGCCTCGCGCGACGCCGAGCCGGCCGACGCCTGACCCGGGGTCAGGACGTCGCGAGGAGCGTGGCCGCCGGGGCGATCGTGAGCAGGGTGCCGGCGAACACCAGGACCGCGAGCAGGCGGGCCCCCACCGGTTCCGAGCCCTGGCGCTCGCGCCACGCGTTGACCCCCACCACCAGGCCGGTGACGGCCAGCGGGGCCAGGAAGACCGCCAGGTGCGGGATCAGCTCCCAGAGCACGGTGGCGGCGAAGTAGATGCCCACCCCCGCCGCGAGGGCGATGACCAGCTCGCCGGCGAACCGGAGCCAGGCCAGGGCGCTCTCGCGCGGGGTGGCGTCGAGGTCGGCGTCCTCGCCGCGCACCACGGGGATCGGCCCGGTGGACGCCACGCCGTCGCGGGCGGGCGCGCCGGCCGCCGTCGCCCCGCGGGCGGACCGGCGGTCGGGCCCGCGCTGCGCGCCGGCCGCCTCCGCCGCCTCGGCGGGACGACGCAGCGGGGGCACCGGGCCGGAGGGGTGCGGCACACCGGGCTTGCGGTCCGGGCGCAGACCCGGGATCGCGGCGGTGGCGGGGTCGGCGGCGCGGCCGGCCGGGCGGGCCGCCCGCGTGGCCAGGGGCTCGGCCTCGGGAGCCCGCAGGTCGCTCCGGCGCCGGCCGTAGCCGGCCCGGTCCGCGCCCGCATCGGCACGCCGCTGGCGGATGCCCGTGTCGTCCTCGTCGTCGGCGCGGCGGCGCCGGGCGGTGCGCGCCGCGGACTCGATGCCGGCCTCGCGCAGGATCTCGGCGAGCGAGCGCCCACCGGTGTCCGGGTTCCAGTCCGGTTCGGCCATCACGCCCCTCCCAACGAGTCCAGCCGGCGGAGGATGACCCCTTCGCGCAGCGCCCACGGACAGATCCGCACGCACGGTACGTCGAGCGCACGCAGAGTAGCGGCAGCCACGACGGCGCCGGCGGGAACCTGGTGCGCCCGCGCGGCGGACACGCCGGGCAGCTCCGCCAGGGCCGACGACTCGATCCGGGAGACGAAGCCGACCAGCTGCCCCAGCCCGGTCGCCGTGAGCTCGCGCGGGACCCGCAGCCCGCTCGCGGACGGCGCGGCGCCGGCGAGGCGGGCCAGCGTGCGGAAGGTCTTGCTCGTCGCGGCGACCAGGTCCGGCGGGCCGGCCGCGGCGATCTTCTCCGCGGCGGGCGCGAGCAGGTCGGAGGCATGGGCGGAGAGGGCCTCCAGCGCCGCGAGGTCGGGCCGGCCGCCCGCGTCCGCCCGCGGCAGGAAGCGCCGGCTCATCCGCCCCGCGCCCAGGGGCAGGGAGAGGGCGACGTCGGGGTCCTCGTCGATGCCCGCGGCGAGTTCCAGCGAGCCGCCGCCGATGTCCAGGACGAGCAGCCGGCCGGCGCTCCAGCCGAACCAGCGCCGCACCGCCAGGAAGGTCAGCCGCGCCTCGTCCTCGCCGCTGAGCACCGTGAGGTCGACGCCGGTGCGCTGCCGGACCCGGTCCAGCACCTCCAGGCCGTTGGCCGCCTCCCGGATGGCCGAGGTGACCAGCGCCATCAGCTCGTCGCAGCCCTGCGCCTCCGCCTGGTCGCAGGCCCGCTGCACCGCGATGAGCAGCGCCTTCTCCCCCGCCTTGGAGAGCACGTCGTCCCTGCCCACGTGCTCCGCGAGCCGCAGCACCGACTTGTCGTCGTGCATCGGCGTGGGGTGCGCACCGCGGTGGGCGTCCACCACCAGCAGGTGCACCGTGTTCGAGCCGACGTCCAGCACACCCAGCCGCATGGGGCGATTCTGCCTGGCTCCGCCCCGGGGCTCGCGCCGAGCGGAGCGGAGCAGCGGCTCCTCCTAGGCTGGGCCGGTGGACGACGAGCCCCCCGCCGAGGTCGGACCGGACTTCGCCCGTGAGTGGGTGGAGTTCCCCGACCCGGCCGACCCCGAGCACGTCGTGCGGGCCGACCTCACGTGGCTCACCTCGGCCTGGACCTGCGTGTTCGGCCGGGGCTGCGCGGGCGTGGTGGCGGGGCGGCCGGACGACGGCTGCTGCAGCCACGGCGCCTTCTTCACCGACGAGGACGACCTGCACCGGGTCACCGCGGCGGTGGCCGACCTGACCGACGAGGACTGGCAGCTCGCCGCCACCGGGCGCGGCGCCTGGACCGAGGTGGACGACGCCGAGGACCCGGAGGAGGGGGGCACGGCCGGGGGCGACGGCGGGCCCGTGCGGTCGCTGCGGACCCGCGTGGTCGACGGCGCCTGCGTCTTCCTCAACCGCCCGGGGTTCGCCGGCGGCACGGGGTGCGCCCTGCACCGGATGGCGCTGCGCACCGGGCTGCACCCCCTGACGACCAAGCCGGACGTGTGCTGGCAGCTGCCCGTGCGCCGCGAGCAGGAGCACGTGGACCGGCCCGACGGCACCCGGGTGCTGGTGTCGACGATCGGCGAGTTCGACCGGCGCGGCTGGGGGCCGGGCGGCCACGACCTGCACTGGTGGTGCACCGGCTCGCCGACCGCGCACGTCTCCCCCGTGCCGCTGGTGGAGACCTACGCCGCGGAGCTGGTCGCGCTGCTGGGGGGACCGGCCTACGAGGAGCTACGCCGGCTGACCGAGCTGCGGCTCGACCAGGGCCTGATCGCCCCCCACCCGGCCAGTCCCGCCCTCGCCGGGCCGGTGCCCGTCCAGCTGCACCGGCGCCGCCCCGAGGCGTGACACCGCACCGGCCCGGAAGGTCTGCCGGTAGGCCCGGGGGGAGACCCCGCGGCGGCGGGTGAACTGCTCGCGCAGCCCGGCCGCCGTCCCGAAGCCGACCAGCCGGGCGATCTCCTCCACCGGGGCGTCGCTGTTCTCCAGCAGCTCCTCGGCCGCTGCGAGCCGCTGGGCGAGCAGCCACGCGTGCGGCGTGGTGCCCGTGGTGGCCTTGAAGCGCCGGGCGAAGCTGCGCGGGCTCATCAGCGCCCGCCGGGCGAGGACGTCGACCGAGAGGTCCTCGGCGAGGTGCCGGCCGGCCCACTCCAGGACCAGGCCGAGCAGGTCGTCGGAGCAGGCCGGGACCGGCGCGTCGATGAACTGCGCCTGCCCGCCGTCGCGGTGCGGCGGGACGACCATCTCTCGGGCCAGCGCGTTGGCCGCGGCCGCACCCCACTCCCGGCGCAGCAGGTGCAGCAGCGCGTCGACGCCGGCCGCCGTGCCGGCCCCGGTGATGACCTGGCCGTTGTCGACGTAGAGGACCGAGGGGTCGACGTCCAGCGCGGGGAACCGCGTCGCGAGCTCGCCGGCGTACTTCCAGTGCGTGGTCACCCGCCGGCCGTCCAGCAGCCCGGCGGCGGCGAGCACGAAGGCGCCGGTGCAGTGGCTCACCAGGATCGCGCCGCGGGCGGCCGCGGCCCGGAGGGCGTCGAGCAGGGCCGAGGAGGGGTCCTCCTCGAACACCTCCCAGGCCGTGACCAGCACGATGTCGGAGCGCTCGAGCCGCTCGAGGCCCTGCTCCACGACGATCGGGATGCCGGTGTCGGTGCGCAGCACGCCGGGCCGCTCGGTGACCAGCGCGAAGTCGAAGGCGGGCAGCCCCAGGGCCCGGCGGTCGTAGCCGAACACCTCGGCCGCGACGCCGACCCCGAAGCTGCCGACGAGACCGTCGGCCACGACCGCGCTGACGACGACGGGGGCCGCGCCGGTGTCGAGCGCGACGGGCAGGCTGCTGGTCATGCCCTGCATGATGGCAGAAAAGCTGCGGTAGTGGTCACTCCCGCCACTCGTGCGAGCGGGTGGACGGCGCCACGCTTCTCCCATGTTGCTGATCACCTGCCCCGTGACCCGGACCGACGAGCTGGTCGCCGACCGGCGCATCCGGTCGGTCACCAACCACCGGACGCACATCGCGCTGCACGTCGAGTGCCCCGCCTGCGGCGCGGTCCACGCCTACCCGACCGGCCGCCGGTGGGCGGCGACGCGGGCCGCCCGTGCCGCCGCTGCCGCTCGACAGGCGCCGGAGCTGCACCCTGCCTAGCATCGAACACATGAGCGAAGCCAACTCCGCCGACCAGACCACCGAGAAGGACCCGGACGACTGGGTCACCGGGGACGAGCCCGCCACCGGTGCCCAGAAGAGCTACCTCGAGACGCTGGCGCGGGGCACCGGCGAGGAGATCCCCGAGGACATCTCGAAGGCCGACGCGTCCAAGAAGATCGACGACCTCAAGGACGACTGACGAGACGCCCGTCCGCCCGCCGCCCCTCGGCGCGCCGGGGGTGAGGTCGGACGGGCCTACGCCTCGAGCTTGTAGCCCAGGCCCCGCACCGTCAGCAGGTACTTCGGGTTCGCGGGGTCGGGCTCCAGCTTGGCCCGCAGCCGCTTGACGTGGACGTCGAGGGTCTTGGTGTCACCCACGTAGTCCGACCCCCACACGCGGTCGATCAGCTGCGCCCGGGTGAGCACGCGGCCGGCGTTGCGGAGCAGGAGCTCCAGCAGGTCGAACTCCTTGAGCGGCAGCGCCACCTGCTCGCCGTCCACCGCGACCACGTGCCGCTCGACGTCCATGCGGACCGGCCCGGCGGCCAGCACGCCACCCTCGGCGGGGGCCGCCTCGGCGGCCTCCCCCCGGCGACGCAGCACGGCCCTGATGCGGGCGACCAGCTCCCGCGCCGAGTACGGCTTGGTCACGTAGTCGTCGGCGCCCAGCTCGAGGCCGACCACCTTGTCGATCTCGGCGTCCTTGGCGGTCAGCATGATGATCGGCACGTTGCTGCGGGCGCGCAGCATGCGGCAGACCTCCGTCCCGGGCAGGCCGGGGAGCATGAGGTCGAGCAGCACGATGTCGGCGCCGCCGCGGTCGAACTCCGCCAGGGCGTCGGGCCCGGTGGCGGCCACGACCGTCTCGAAGCCCTCCCGCCGGAGCATGTAGGACAGGGCGTCGGAGAAGGACTCCTCGTCCTCGACGACCAGGACTCGGGTCATGAGTGCTCGTTCTCCAGATTCTCCGTTGCGGAGGCGGGCGATCCCGCCGCCGGGTTCTCCGCGGCACCGGCGAGCGGGATGCGCAGGGTGAACGTCGACCCCAGCCCCTCCTCGCTCCAGACCGTCACCGAACCACCGTGGTTGCTGGCCACGTGCTTGACGATCGCCAGCCCCAGCCCCGTTCCGCCGGTGCTGCTGGCACGGGACTGGTCCACGCGGTAGAAGCGCTCGAACACCCGGTGCCGGTCGGCCCGCGGGATGCCGATGCCGCTGTCGGTCACCGCGATCTCGGCGAACCCCGACCGCGCGCGGGCCGCGACCGCGACCCGGCTGCTGCCGGTGCTGTACGCCACGGCGTTGGCCAGCAGGTTGGTGACCGCGGTGACCAGCTGGCTCTCCACCCCGCGCACCACCAGGCCCGCCTGCCCGCCGAGCACGATCTCCAGCCCCTTGGCGCGGGCCGCGGTGCGCGTGCGGTCCACCGCCTCCCCGAGCACCCGGTCCACCTCCACGGGCACCAGCTCCGGCAGCGGCTCGCCGCCCTGCAGCCGGGAGAGGTCGATCAGCTCGCGCACGAGCCGGCCCAGCCGGTCGGCCTCGTGGGCGATCCGCGCCGCGAAGCGCTGCACCGCCTCGGGGTCGTCGGCGGCGCCCTCGATCGCCTCGGCGAGCAGGGCCAGCGCCCCCACCGGCGTCTTCAGCTCGTGTCCGACGTTCGCCACGAAGTCGCGACGGACGGCCTCCACCCGGCGCGCCTCCGTGACGTCCTGCAGCACCAGCGCGACCGGCCCCGCCGGCGTGCCGGCGTCCCCGTCGAGCCGGATCCCGTGGACGCCGACCAGCCGCGGCCCCGCGCCGACCAGGTCACCGGGCAGCCGGACGTCGGCCCGCCGGGTGCCCCCGCCGCGCACCGCCCGGGCCAGGGCGAGCAGCTCCGGCACCAGCAGGCGGGTGCCCCGGACGACACCCAGCGCGCGGGCCGCGGGGTTGGCCAGCAGCACGGCGTCGTCGATGCCCACGACGACGAGGGCCGGATCCATCAGGTCCACGAGCCGCCGCGCCAGCGCCGCCTCGGGCGGTGGGACGGACGCCCCGTCGAGGGGGCGGCGCCCGCGGTCGGCGCGGGAGCGGAGGATGACGGTGGCGGCCACCACCCCACCCAGGAGGAGGCCGACCACCAGGGCGACCAGTGGACTCACGGCCCAGATGCTAGGTGGGCCGCGGCGAGGCACCATGATCAGGCGAGAGGTTCACCGCTCGGACGGGTCACTGTTCACCGCCGGGTGGGGCGGAGTTCACCCCACCGCGGCCGGATCAGCCCCGGCCGCGCCTACTGTCGCCGGGGAACCACGACGAGAGGACGACCGTGCGGGACAGCTACCACGAGGAACTCGACGACATCAACACCTGCCTGGTGGAGATGGCCAACTCCGTGGGCTCGCAGATGAGCACGGCCACCACGGCGCTCCTGGACGCCGATGTCGCCCTGGCCGACCTGGTGATCGCCGGCGACGACCAGATCGACGCGACCCGCGAGAGCATCGAGCAGCGCACCTTCACGCTGCTCGCCCGCCAGCAGCCGGTGGCCGGCGACCTGCGGACCATCACGACCGCCATGCGCATCGTCGCCGACCTCGAGCGGATGGGCGACCTCGCCGCCCACATCGCCAAGGTGGCGCGCATGCGCTTCCCCGACCACGCGGTGCCGCAGGAGGTCCGGCCGGCCTTCCTCGAGGCGGGCAACGTGGCGGAGCTGCTCATCACCAAGACCGCGACCGTCATCGCCAAGCGCGACGTCGAGGCCGCCCAGGAGCTGGAGACGGACGACGACGCGATGGATCAGATCCACCGCGGGCTGTTCCGCCAGCTGCTGAGCGAGGACTGGCCGCACGGCATCGAGTCGGCCATCGACATCACGCTGCTCGGCCGCTACTACGAGCGCTTCGCCGACCACGCGGTCAGCGTCGCCCGCCGGGTCTGCTACCTGGTCACCGGCGAGCGCTACGACTCCGCGGTCTCGTCAGCCTCCGGCTGACACCGCTGCCATCACACTGCCGTCCTCCGGGCGGCACCGCGGCCAGGAGCCGCGCCCGTTGCGCTGAACCCTGCCCTGCCGACTCCTCGGCAACCCTGCGGGCCCCGCTCGCCGCGGCGCCTCGCAGGGCGGCTCCAGCGCTGACGAGGGGACCCTCCGGGCCCCCTCGTCAGCGCTTGCCCTGGTTCCTGACCGCCTCGATGGCGGCTGCCGCGGCGTCGGGGTCGAGGTACTCGCCGCCGGGCTTCACCGGGCGCAGGTCGTCGTCGAGGTCGTAGCGCAGGGGCACGCCGGTCGGGATGTTGAGGCCCACCACCTCGTCGTCCGCCATGCCGTCGAGGTGCTTCACCAGCGCCCGCAGGCTGTTGCCGTGGGCGGCGACCAGCACGGTCTGGCCCAGCCGCAGGTCCGGGACGATCGCGTCGTACCAGTAGGGCAGCATCCGCACGACGACGTCGGCCAGGCACTCGGTCGCAGGCCGCGCCTCCGGCGGCAGGAACGCGTAGCGCGCGTCGCCGTCCTGGCTGTACTCGCTGCCCGGCTCGATGGGCGGCGGCGGGGTGTCGTAGGACCGCCGCCAGGTCATGAACTGCTCCTCGCCGAACTCGGCGAGCGTGGCGGCCTTGTCCTTGCCCTGCAGCGCGCCGTAGTGCCGCTCGTTCAGCCGCCAGGAGCGCTTGACCGGGATCCACTGCCGGTCGGCCTCGTGCAGCGCGAGCTCGGCGGTCATGATCGCCCGGCGCAGCAGCGAGGTGTGCGAGACGTCGGGCAGCAGCCCGTGCTCGGCCATCAGCCGTCCGCCGCGGGCGGCCTCCTCGCGCCCCTGCTCGGTGAGCGGCACGTCCACCCAGCCGGTGAAGAGGTTGGCCTTGTTCCACTCGCTCTCGCCGTGGCGGAGCAGCACCAGGGTTCCCGTGGAGGTCGTCACGGCGATCATCCTGCCCGACGCCGCCGCCACGGGCAGCGGGACGGGTCGGCCCCGCGGCACCGCGGTCCGGACCCGTTCCCTCCGGGTCAGCGCGGATCCGGCGCCGGCTTCGGGCGGCCGGGCAGCCAGATCAGCACCACGACCGCCGCGACCAGGGTGGCGGTGGCGGTGCCGATCGCCGTCAGGTGCATCGCGGTCACGAAGGCGTCGCGGGCCGGGTCGACGACCGCGACCGCGGCCCGGGCCACCTCCGGCGTCCCCTCCGCCTGCGCCCGGCGCACGGCCTCCAGCGTGGCGACGACGGACTGCCGGGCGTCGTCGCGCGCGCCCGCCGGCAGCCCGTCGGCCGCCGACCCCAGCTGCGCGGCGTAGGTCGCCGCGAGCAGCGAACCCAGGATCGCGACCCCGAGGGCGCCGCCGACCTGCCGGACCGAGTTGTTGACCGCGGCCCCGGCGCCGGCCTTCTCCCGCGGCACCACGGACATGATCGACTCGGTCGCGGGCGCCATGACCGCGCCCATGCCCAGCCCCTGGACGGAGAGCACCACCAGGAGCAGCCAGACCGGCGAGGTCAGGTCGAGCAGCTGCACCCCGAGGAAGGACAGGGTGATCAGCAGGAAGCCGGTCGCGCAGACGGCCTTGGCCCCGAACCGCTCGGCCAGCCCGGAACTCCGAGGAGCCATGAGCGCCATGCCGAGCGCGACCGGGATCAGCGCCGCGCCGCTCTGCAGCGGGGAGTAGCCGCGCACGCCCTGCAGGTAGAACACCAGGTAGAACGTCGCGCCGAGCAGCGCGAAGAAGTTCAGGCCCAGCGCCGCCGCGGCGGCGGAGAAGGCCGGGTTGCGGAACAGCGAGACGTCGAGCGCCGGGTGGGCCGACCGGCGCTGCAGCCAGACGAAGACCGCGAGCAGGACCAGGCCGCCCAGGAGCGGCACGAGGACACCCGGCGTCGTCCAGCCCGCGCCGCCACCGCCGTGGATGATCCCGTAGACCAGGCCGGCGAGCGCCGCGATCGACAGCAGCACGCCCGGCAGATCCAGCCGGCCCGGGGAGGGGTCCTTCGACTCGGGGACGAAGGCCAGCACGGCGACGATGCCGAGCAGCGCCACGGGGACGCCGACGAGGAAGACCGCGCCCCACCAGAAGTGCTCGAGGACGGCGCCACCGGCCAGCGGGCCGCCCGCGACGGCGATCCCCGCCGTCCCCGCCCACACGCCGATGGCCCGGCCGCGCTCACGGGGCGGGAAGACGTTGGTGATGACGGCGAGCGTCGTCGGCTGGACCGCCGCGCCACCGATGCCCATCACCGCCCGCCAGCCGATCAGCTCCAGCGGGCTGTCGCTCAGCGCCGCGAGCACCGACCCCACCGCGAAGACGGACAGCCCGATGAGCAGCACCCGCCGGCGGCCGATCCGGTCACCGATCACGCCCCAGGTGAACAGCAGGCCGGCGAACACGAGGATGTAGGCGTCCACGACCCACTGCAGCTCGCCCTGGCTGGCGTCCAGCTCCCGCTGCAGAGTCGGGAGGGCGACGTTGAGGATGGTGTTGCCCATGATCACCACGAGCAGGCAGACCGTCATCGTGGCCAGGACCCACCAGCGGCGGGCGTAGCCGGGGGGCAGCTCGTCGCCGGGCGCCACCGCGCCCGGCCGGGACCTCTCGGTCGCCGTCACGCCCTGCTGGTCGGGTCGGCGCCGGACCGGCGGGTGGGGTCGGCGAAGGCGGCGAACGCCTCCAGGTTGCGCAGCGACTCGCCGCGCTTGACCCGCCACTCCCACTCGCGGCGGATCGACGTGCCGAAGCCGATCTCCAGCATCGTGTTGAAGTGGTCGTCGGCGTAGCTGAGCACCGACCCGAGCAGCCGGTCCAGCTCCTCCGGCGTGACGGCGGCGTGCGGCAGCCGCCCGGTCAGGTAGACGTCACCGACGGAGTCGATCGAGTAGGCGACGCCGTACATGCGGGCGTTGTGCCGCAGCAGGTAGGTCCACAGCTGCTCGCGGTTCTCGTCGGGCTGGCGGCAGACGAACGCCTCCACCCGCAGCGCGTGGTCGCCCACGATCAGGCCGCAGACCGTCTTGAGCTTCTTGGTGCCCGGCAGGTCGACCAGCCAGGTGCCCGGCCGCGGGTGCTCGTGCACCAGCTCCGTGTCGCGCAGCGCCCGGTCGATGACCTCGTCGAGCTCCTCGACGGTCCGGCTCACCGGGCCACCCCCATCTCCGGCAGGGCCCGGAGCCGCCCGGGCCGGCGGTCCCGCAGGGGCAGGGCCCGCGGTGCGGACATCTCGGCGGCCGCGGAGGTGTAGGCCGCGACGAGGGCGTCGGCGGTGCGGTCCCAGGAGAACGCGGCCGCGTGCCGGCCGGCGCCGGCGGCGAGCAGCTCCCGGCGGGCGAGGACCGAGCGCACCGCCGCGGCGTAGTCCCCGGCCCGGTGACCGTCGACGAGCACCCCGGAGACGCCGTCGCGCACCGCCGTCGGCAGACCGCCGACCGCCGCGGCCACGACCGGGGTGCCGCAGGCCTGCGACTCCAGGGCGACCAGCCCGAACGACTCGTTGTGGCTGGGCACGACCGTCACGTCCGCGGCGCGGTAGAACTCGGCCAGCCGGGCGGGCGGCTGCGGTGCGTGGAAGCGCACCAGGCCGTCGATGCCGAGCGAGCGGGCGAGCTCCTCCAGCTGCCGGGGGGCGTCCAGGCCGCTGCCGCTGGGCGCACCCACCACGTGCACCTGGAGGCGGGAGCGCAGCGCCGGGTCGTCGGCCACCATGCGGGCGGCGGTGTGCAGCAGCACGTCCGGGGCCTTCAGCGGCTGGATGCGCCCGACGAAGAGCAGGACGACGGCGTCGTCGCGCACGCCGACGGCGCGGCGGGCGGCGGCCCGGCTGCCGGGGGCGAACCGGTCGAGGTCCACCCCGGGCGGGACGACGAGGGTGCGCGCGGGGTCGGCGCCGTAGAGGCGCACCAGCTGGCGGGCCTCCTCGTCGGTGTTGGCGATCAGCCGGTCGGCCTCGGCCACGACCTGCTCCTCGCCGATGACCCGCGCGCGCGGCTCGGGCCGGTCGCCGTCGGCCAGCGCCTCGTTCTTGACCTTGGCCAGCGTGTGCGCGGTGTGCACCAGCGGCACGCCCCACCGGTCACGGGCCAGCCAGCCGACCTGCCCGGAGAGCCAGTAGTGCGAGTGGACGAGGTCGTAGTGGCCCGGCTCGTGCTGGGCCTCGGCACGGAGCACCGCCGCGGTGAACGCGCAGAGCTGGGCGGGGAGCTCCTCCTTGCCCAGGCCCTCGAAGGGGCCGGCGCTGACGTGCCGCACCGTGACGCCCGGGCTCATCTCGACCACCGGGGGCAGCTCGCTGGAGGTCGCCCGGGTGAAGACGTCGACCTCGATGCCGCGGGCGGCCAGCCGGCGGGAGACCTCGACGATGTAGACGTTCATGCCCCCGGCGTCACCGGCGCCGGGCTGGTCCAGCGGGCTGGTGTGCACCGACAGCGTCGCGACGCGCGCCGGGCGGCCGGGGGCGGGGAAGCCGCGAGGGGGCACCACGGACCTCCGCTCTGCTCTGCGAGGGCCCCGACCAGCACCCCTGTCGGTCCTCCATCTTGCAACAGCGCCAGGATGGGGGCATGTCAGGTAGCTCACCCCCCGCCCCCGGCTCCCTCCCCGGCACCGGTCGCACCGCCGTCGTCACGGGCGCCTCGAGCGGGATCGGGGCGGCGACGGCCCGGCGGCTCGCGGCCGAGGGTTTCGACGTCGTCGTCGGTGCCCGCCGGCTGGACCGCCTGGAGGAGCTCGCCGCCGCGATCGGCGGCCGGGCCCTGCCCCTGGACCTCACCGATCCCGAGTCCGTGGCCGCGTTCACCGCCGCGCTCGATCGGGTGGACGTGCTGGTCAACAACGCCGGCGGGGCGTTCGACACCAACCCCGTCGCCGAGGCCGACCTCGACTCCTGGGCCCGCACCTACGAGGTGAACGTGCTCGGCACCGTGCGGCTGACCAAGGCCCTGCTGCCGAAGCTGCGTGACTCCGGCGCGGGTGACGTGCTGTTCGTGGGCTCCACCGCCGGGCTGATCTCCTACGAGGGGGGCGCCTCGTACACCGCTGCCAAGCACGGGGTGCACACGCTGGCCGAGACGCTGCGGCTCGAGCTGTGCGGGGACCCGGTCCGGGTGATCGAGATCGCCCCCGGGATGGTGAGGACCGAGGAGTTCTCGCTCAACCGCACCGGCTCGCAGGAGCGGGCCGACGCCGTCTACCGCGGGGTGCGCGAGCCGCTGGTCGCCCAGGACGTCGCCGACTGCATCGCGTGGGCGCTCACCCGCCCGCACCACGTCAACGTCGACCTGCTGGTGGTCCGCCCGCGCGCCCAGGCCGCCCAGCACAAGGTCGCGCGCGAATGACACCGTCGTCCTCCGGACGACACCGCGGCCAGGTAGCGCCCTCCGTCGGGTGGAGCGCGTCCGTCACGCCTGCGCGGACCCCTCCGGGGCCCACCCGGCGCGACCGAGCTCCACGGCGGTCGGTTCGCGCTCCAGGGTGACGCCGAACCGCTCCTCGACCGCGGCCACGACCTTCCCGGCGAAGGCGAGGAGCTCGGCCGCCGTCGCGCCGTCCTCGGTGGTGAGCGCGAGGCTGTGCCGCGACGAGGTGCCCACCCGCCCGTCGCGGGTGCCCCGCCCGAAGCCGGCGTGCTGCACCAGCCAGGCGGCGCTGAGCTTGAGCTGCCCGTCCCCGGCCGGCCAGCTCGGGCAGCCCTCGACCGCCCGGTCGGCGGCCACGATCGGGTTGGTGAAGAACGAGCCGGCGCTGCGCGAGTCGGGGTCGGCGGCGTCCCAGACCATGCCCTTGCCGCGGCGCAGCGCCAGGACGGCGTCGCGGACGGCGGCCAGCGGCGCCCGCTCGCCGACCGCCACGCCCAGGGAGCGGGCCAGCTCCGCGTAGCCGACCGGGCGCGACAGCTCGCCGGCCTCCAGCGCGAACGTCACCTCGAGGACGACGAACCGGCCCGGCTCGCGCTTGAGCCGGCTGTCGCGGTAGGCGAAGCCGCACTCGGCCGGGCTCAGCGTCCGCTCGGCCTTCTCGGCGCGGTCGTACACGCGGACGGCGGTGATCGTCTGCGCGACCTCCTGGCCGTACGCGCCGACGTTCTGCACCGGTGTCGCCCCCGTGGAGCCGGGGATGCCCGAGAGCGCCTCCACGCCCGCCAGCCGCTGCTCGACGGTGTGCGCCACCAGCGCGTCCCAGTCCTCCCCCGCCTGGACCACGAGGGTCCCGCCGGTGCGCTCGATCCCCCGCGACCGGACGGCGACGACGTCGCCCGGCCACCCCTCGTCGGGGGCGATGAGGTTGGAGCCGCCGCCCAGGAGCAGCAGGGGCCGGCCGGACTCGTCGGCGTCGCGGACGGCGGCGACCAGCTCGGCGGCCGTCTCGACCTCCACCAGCCGCTCGGCGGGGCCGCCCACGGCCAGGGTGGTCAGCCCCGCGAGGGGGACGTCGGATCGCACCTGCACGGCTCGACGGTAGCCGGGGCTAGCCTGTGACCCCGTGAACCAGCCGGGCGACGAGCACAAGCGCCGGGCCTCGCTGTCCCCCCAGCCGCAGCGCCGGGCGCCCCGGCTGGCCGCCGGGCGGGCGCGCGCGCTGGGCCTGCCCACGCGCGGCACCACCAACGCTAACCGGCTGCGCCGGGTCGACCGCTGGCTGCTGGCCACGCAGGTGCCGCGGCTGCGCGACGCCGCCCGCCCGCTCGTGGTCGACCTCGGCTACGGGTCCTCCGCCGTCACCACGCTGGAGCTCGTCGAGCGCCTCGGGCCCGAGGTCGACGGCCTGGAGGTCGTGGGACTGGAGATCGACCCGGAGCGGGTGGCGGCCGTGGCCGCCGACCGCGACCCGCCGCGGGTGGACTTCCGCGTCGGCGGCTTCGAGCTCGCCGGGCTGCGCCCGGTGCTCGTGCGCGCCTTCAACGTGCTGCGCCAGTACGACGAGGAGTCCGCCGCCCGGGCCTGGGACACGATGCGCGGCGCGCTGGCGCCCGGCGGGCTGGTCGTCGAGGGCACCTGCGACGAGTGGGGACGGCGCTCGGCGTGGGTCGCGCTGGACGCCGACGGCCCGCTCACCCTCACCCTCGCGGCGCGGGTCTCCGACATCTCCGCCCCCTCCGACCTCGCCGAACGGCTGCCCAAGGCGCTCATCCACCACAACGTGCCGGGCCAGCCGGTCCACGAGTTTCTGCGCGCCTTCGACGCCGCCTGGGCGGTCGCTGCCGGCCTGAGCGCCTTCGGACCGCGCCAGCGC
>NZ_SSXC01000043.1 GCF_021699055.1 Blastococcus sp. MG754426
ACGGCCGGGATCCGGTAGGCGCCGGTGATGTTGCCGTAGCAGCGGTAGAGCGTGCTGGGCTCCGGCGGGCGCATGTAGGCGCCGACGTTGTCGACGAGGAGCGGGGTCAGCAGCGCGGCGACGCAGTAGGCCGCGTAGCCGCCGGCCGCCAGCGCACCCGCGGTGCCGGCGGAGAAGCCGAACGCGGCGCGGAACTGCGGCAGGTAGAGGCCGAAGCCGTACCGGGCGAGCCCGTAGGTGACGGCGATGACGGCGAGGCCCGCGCCGACCAGCGCCAGCGGCCGCACCTCCGGTGGCCCGTCATGGGCGCGTAACGATCGTTTCGGCATAACGGTCGTTACCGTAGTGCCGTGCCCCGGACGCCCGCGACCCCGACGGCGCGGCAGCGGCTGCTCTCGGCCGCGTCCGAGCTGTTCTACGAATCGGGCATCGCCGCGACGGGTGTGGACGCCGTCCTGGCGCGGGCCGGCGTCTCGCCGGCCACGATGTACGCCCACTTCGCCGGCAAGGACGCGCTGGTGGCCGCCTACCTGGAGGAGCGGCACCACCGGTGGCGCGGTGTCTGGGACGAGGTCCTGGCCGAGTCCGGTGACCACCGCGACCGGCTCCTGTCGGTCTTCGACGCGCTGACGCGCTACCGCCGGCGGACCGGCGACCGTCGCGGCTGCGGGTTCCAGGCCGCCGCGACCGAGCTGCCGGCCGGCCACCCCGGCCAGACCTGGCTCGCCGCCGACACCGCCCTCCTCTCCGGACGACTGCTCGAGCTCGCGCGCGCCGCCGGCGCGGACCGACCCGGCGAGCTCGCCGCGGACCTGCTGCTCCTCTACGACGGCGCGCTCGCCGGGCTCGCCCGGCGGGCGGCCGCTCCGGCCGGGTTCGACCAGGACCCTCTCGGCCGCGCCCGGGTGACCGCGCAGCTGCTCCTGGCCACCCGGCTCCCCGACGCGGGCAGCGCCCCCCGCCGTCCGCCCGCCTGACGCGGAGCGGGGCGGCCCCGGAACCCGGGACCGCCCCGCTCGTGCGAGCGTGCGCGGTCTGTCAGCGGGTCGAGCAGGTGAGGTGCGCGAAGCCCTCCTCGGCCGCCTCGAACGGGTCGAACGCCACGTCGCCGAAGCGGGGGTCGTGCTCGACGACGTAGGACCGGGTGCTGCCTCCGGCCGCCCGGAAGATCGCCGCGAAGTCGATGTCCCCGCGGCCGACGATCTCGATCCGCCGCTCCACGTCCTCGTTCAGGTCCTTCACGTGCAGCAGCCGGATCCGGTTGCCGTACTCCTCGATCACGTCGATCGGGTCGGTGCCGGCGTAGGTCACCCAGTACAGGTCGAGCTGCGACACCACGTGCCGCCGCTCGGTGTGCTGCATGAGGACGTCGAAGGCGGTGCGGTCGCCGAAGGTGGTCTCGAACTCCCAGTCGTGGTTGTGGACCATCAGCCACTGGCCCGCCTTGCGCGCCTGCTCCCCGACGGTGTCCAGGTACTCGGCGTAGGCGGTCCACTCGGCCTCGCTCTCGTACTGCGGCGTGCCACCGGAGCCGAAGTACGTGACGCCCAGGACGCGGTTGTCCGCGAGGATCTGCTCGATGTCCGCCGGCTCCTCGGGGGTGCCGACGTCGACGTGCCGCGCCGGGGCCTGGAGCCGGTACTTCCGGAGCAGCTCGGCGTACCGCTCGGCCGTCATCCCGCTGAGGGTGAAGGGCTCGACGTTCCGGTACCCCATCTCGCTGAGGCTGCGGAGCACCTCCTCGTGCCGCGCCTGGGTGGCCGCGTCGGTGCCGAAGCCGATGTGCTCGGCGAAGGTCCACAGCTGGACGGAGACCAGGCGGGCCGGCACCGGGCGACCGACGCACGAGGACTCCCCGCGCTCCTCGGTGGCGGGCGGGGCCGCGCTCGCCGGGCCGACGAGGCCGACGAGCAGCAGGGAGGACAGTGCGGCGAACAGCGCCGCCCGCAGGGCGTGGCGCAGGTTTCTCGACAAAAGGGAGATCCTCTCGGGTGGGTGGCGAACGCGTGCCGCCGGCCGCCGACCACCCCACCCGCTGATCGCCGCCGGGGCCCGGTGGGCACCCGGCCGCCACGGGTGAGTCCGGGCCTGCGCCGAGGGCTGTGTGCTGCGCCACAAAAGCTAGCAACACTTCTGCACCACCGAAAGCGGAAGTCCGTTCACCGGCGAGCAGATGCCTGCGCGCGGAGCCGCCGGGTCGCGACCGCCCGGCTCACCAGCGCGGACGCCCGCAGACGAGCAGGTCGGCCCGGACCAGCACCGGCTCCGGCCACCAGCGATCCCCCATGGTGCGCAGCGGGCCGTCCCGCTCCCCCCGGGGTGCCCGGCGGACCCGCCGCCCCGTCGTCGGGCCGGCTGTCCGTGCGGGCCCGGGACGAGGACCGACCGCGGCACCGCGGCGCCGTTCGCGTTCGCCATCATGGCCCCATGAGCACTCCGCCGACGCGCTCCGGCGCGTTCGCGGCCCTGGTCGGCGGGGCCGCCACCGCGGCCTGGTACGCCACGCCCGACCTCATCCCTTCCCGCACCGCGCGGGGCTGGGCGAAGGCCGCGATCATGGTCGCCTCCCTCACCGCCTCCGCCCCCGACCTGCGGGCCGCACGGGTGGCCTTCCGCGACCTCCGCGAGGAGGTGCACCCCGCGGAGGCCTGGCGCGCACTGCCGCCGACGAGCAAGGCCGCCCTCGCCGGGGTCGGGAGCACCGCACTGGCCGCCTCGGTTGCGGGCGTGGTCGCCGGCGAGCGGTGGGCGTTCCGCCGGGGACAGGCGCGGGCCGCCGCCGGCAAGCGGTGGCCGCACGCCGGCCCGGCGCTGGTGTACGGCGCGCTGGCGAGCGCGCTCTGGCTGATCCCTCCTCCGGGGGCTCCGGGCACCACGGGCGGGGACCACCCCACCGGCTGAGGCGCCCCACCGGCGGGTCGCCACCGGTCAGCCGGCGAGGCGAGTCAGCCCCGCCGGCGGCGCTCGCGCTCCTCGGGCCAGCGGACGACGGCGTCGGCCAGCACCTCGTGCAGGAACGCGAGGAACTCCCGGGTCTCGACGAGCCGTCGCCCACCCGGGCGGCCTGCGCCGAGCTGCTCGATGCCGGCCGCCACGACGTCCTGGAACCGCTGCAGGGCCTGCACCTCTGCGGTGACGAACCGGGTCCAGAGGTGTGCGTCGTCCAGGACGTACAGATCGCTGCGGGTGCCGGGCTCGCGCTCGCGCACGAGGAAGCCGATCTGCACCAGCTGGCGGACCGCCCCGCTGATCGCCGCCGGGCTCACCTGCAGCCCCTCGGCCAGCTCGGCGGCCGTGTAGCGGTCGGCGTCGTCGGCCAGGGCGTAGGCGAACACCCGTGCCGGCATGGGCTGCATGCCCGACTCGCGCAGCACCAGGGCGAACCGCTCCACGAAACGCAGGAGCGTCGCCCGCCCGGCGTCGATGTTCTCCGCGACCGTCACGTCGCCCACGGTACCCGACGTGTTCCGTCATCAATGAACTTCACACTTTCGTGAATCGTCTGTAGCGTGCCGACCATGACTGCGATCTCCGTCTCGGGGCTGGTCAAGACCTTCGGGGCGACCCGGGCGCTGGACGGCCTGGACCTCGAGGTGGCCACCGGCGAGGTGCACGGTTTCCTCGGCCCGAACGGCTCGGGCAAGTCCACGACCATCCGGGTGCTGCTCGGCCTGCTGCGCCCGGACGCGGGCCGCGTCCGGCTGCTGGAGGGCGATCCGTGGCGGGACGCCGTCGCGCTGCACCGGCGCCTGGCCTACGTGCCCGGCGACGTCACCCTCTGGCCGAACATCTCCGGCGGCGAGTCGATCGACCTCCTCGGCCACCTCCGGGGCGGGCTGGACGCGCGCCGCCGCGCCGAGCTGCTCGACCGGTTCGACCTCGACCCGCGGAAGAAGGCGCGCACGTACTCCAAGGGCAACCGGCAGAAGGTCGCCCTGGTCGCCGCCCTGGCCTCGGACGCCGAGCTCCTGGTGCTGGACGAGCCGACCTCGGGCCTCGACCCGCTGATGGAGGCCGTCTTCCAGGAGTGCATCCGCGAGGTGCGCGCCGAGGGCCGGACCGTGCTGCTGTCCAGCCACATCCTGGCCGAGGCCGAAGCGCTCTGCGACCGGGTGAGCATCATCCGCCACGGCCGGACGGTGCAGAGCGGCAGCCTCGACGAGCTGCGGCACCTGACCCGCACCGCCATCACCGCCGAGACGGCGCGCCCGGCGACCGGCCTGGAGTCGCTGGCCGGCGTCCACGACCTGCGCCACGAGGACGGCCGGGTGCGCTTCGACGTCGACACCGACGCCCTGGACGGGGCACTGCGCCACCTCACCGGCTTCGGCGTCGTCAGCCTCACCAGCGCGCCGCCGACGTTGGAGGAGCTGTTCCTGCGCCACTACGGCGACGAGCTCGCCGAGAACGGCGCCGCTGCCCGGGAGCCGGTGCGGTCGTGAGCACGCAGCTGTCCGAGGCCCCCGCCCGTCCCGCCGCACCGGTGCGGCCGGGCCGCTCCGCCACCACCACCGGGACGGCGGCGCTGTTCCGCTTCGCGCTGCGCCGCGACCGCATCCGGCTGCCGGTCTGGATCGCCGCCGGGACGGCGCTGATGGCGATGTTCACCGTCACCCGGCACACCCGCGCCGACGAGGAGGCCGGGCGCACCGAGCTGCTCCGCTCCGCGCGGGTCGGCCGGCACGCGCCGATGCTCGCCGCCGTCCTGCTCGCCGGGCTGGCGTGCGCCGCGCTGGCGGTGGCGGTCGGCATCGGGGCCACCGCTACCGGCCTGCCGGCGACGGGCTCGTTCGTGCTCGGCGCCTCCTTCGGGGCGTGCGGCCTGGTGTTCACCGGCATCACCGCCGTGGCGGCGCAGGTGACCGGCCACACCCGGTCGGTGTACGGCCTGGTGGGCGGGTTGTTCGCGGTCTTCTTCGTGCTGCGCGCCGTCGGTGACATCGAGGGCAACTGGGTCGTCTGGACCTCGCCGATCGGCTGGGCGCAGGCCAGCCACCCGTTCTCCGACGACGCCGTCCTCCCCCTCCTGCTGTGCCTGGTGGCCGCCGTCGTCCTGGTCCTCGGCGGGTTCGCGCTGCTCGACCGCCGCGACCTGGGCGCCGGGCTCACCCAGCCGCGCCCGGGGCGCGCCACCGCGACGCCCTGGCTGCGCTCCCCGCTGGCCCTCGCCGTGCGGCTGCAGCGCGGCGCCTTCCTCGCCTGGGCGCTGGGCCTGGCGCTGCTCGGCGTGGTCTACGGCGCGCTGGCCGACTCCGTGGAGACGCTCATCGCCGGCAACGAGGAGGCGCTGGCGGTGTTCGGCGATCCGGACGTCGACGACCTGGTCGACGCCTACCTCAGCACGACGTTCAGCATCACCGCGCTGCTCGCGGCGGCCTACGCCGTCTCCTCGGTGCTCCGCGCCCGCACCGAGGAGTCCGAGCAGCGCGCCGAGCCCGTGCTGGCGACGGCGACGAGCCGGTCGGCCTGGCTGGGCAGCCACGTCGCCGTCGCGCTGGTGGGGTCGGCCCTCGCCATGACGGCCTCGGGCGTCACCACCGGCGTGGTCCGCGTGCTGCAGACCGGTGAGGCGGCTGCCTTCGGTCGGATGGTGGGGGCCGCGGTCGCCTACGTGCCCGCCGTGTGGGTGGTCGCCGGCCTCGCGGTGGCGCTGTTCGGGCTGCTCCCCCGCCTGGCGGCCGCGCTCGCCTGGACGGCCGTGGGGCTGTTCCTCGTGATCACGATGTTCGCCGAGTCGTTCGACTGGCCGGGCTGGGTCAGCGACCTCTCCCCGGTCAGCTGGGTGCCGCTCATGCCGCTGGAGCCGTTCACCGCCGGTCCGGTGCTGGTGCTCACCGCCATCGCCGGCGCCCTGCTCGCCGCGGGTTCCGCCGGCTTCCGCCGCCGGGACCTGGCGACCGGATGACCGTCCGGCACCCCAGAACTAGGGGTCGGCCGACCCCACGGACGCGTCTGCCCGCCGCCCGTCCCGCTGGCGACGCTGCTCCCGCAGCGGGCCGCGGGGTCCGGATCACGCGTGGAGGCGATGAGGGTGCAGGACTCCCAGGGAGCAGGCGGCGGGTGCCCGTTCAGCGGTGCCGGGCGGGAGCACGGGGTGGCCCGCCGCGGCTTCCTCGCCGGTGCGCTGGCGGTCGCCGTCGCACCCGTCGTCGGCGGGATCGGGGGTGCGCGCGCCGAGGTGGTCAGCACCGAACCGGTCACCGACCCGACCGCCCCCGCGCCGGTGACCGAAGGCCCCGCGGAGACGGCCGCCCACGCCGTGGGCGACCCGCGGGGCGCCGAGGTCGCCGCGCGGATCGACCGGAAGCTCGAGGCGCGCTTCGGCCTGATGTTCAAGGACCTGCCGCCCTTCGCCCCGACCGACGGCCTGCTGCTGTGGCTCGCGGCGAGCATGAACGACGGCAAGGCGCCCCTGTCCGACGTCAAGGACAGCGACGTCGCCTTCGACAACCCGGGCATCCCGGCCGGCTACATCTACTTCGGTCAGTTCGTCGACCACGACATGACGCTGGACAAGACGCCGCTGACCCACCGGCTGCAGGACCCGATGGCCATGAAGAACTACGACACCCCGTGGTTCGACCTCGGCAGCGTCTACGGCAAGGGCATCAAGGGCAGTCCCCAGCTCTACGACCCCGAGCGCCACGGCTACCTGCGGGTGTGGGAGCACGACGACCTGGTCGACCTGCCGCGCGACGACGTCGGGGCCGCCTACCTGGGCGACCCGCGCAACGACGAGAACCTCATCGTCGCCCAGCTGCACACCGTCTTCATCCGGCTGCACAACAGCTTCATGGACCAGGGCATGACCTACGCCCAGGCCCGGCGGCAGACCCGGTGGCACTACCAGTGGCTCATCGTCAACGACTACCTGCCGCGCATCGTCGGCAAGCCGGTCGTGAGCAGCCTGATCAAGCGCGACGGCACGATCAAGTTCACCGGCACCCTCTACCAGCCCGAGCACCCCGATAACCCCTACATGCCGATCGAGTACTCGGGCGCCGCCTACCGTTTCGGGCACAGCATGATCCGCGCCGAGTACGAGATGCAGGACGGGCACACCGTGCCGATCTTCGGCGCCGACGGCTTCGAGGACCTGCGCGGGAACCGGCCGATCCCGGCCAACCTGTGGTGCGACTGGAACTACTTCTTCGACATCCCCGGGCTCGAGCCGCCGGACGACCGCAACATGGCCCGGCTCATCGACACCCAGATGTCCCTGCCGCTGTTCACCCTGCCCTCCACCGTCGTCGCGCCCACCAGCAAGGCGATCGTCGCCCTCGCCGAGCGCAACCTGCTGCGCGGCAAGCGGCTGGGCCTCCCCTGCGGCCAGGACGTCGCCACCGCGATGGGCGTCACGCCGCTCACGAACGCCGAGCTGGGCCTCAAGCAGCCGGGCTGGGGCGGCAAGGCCCCGCTCTGGTACTACGTGCTCAAGGAGGCCGAGCTGCTCGCCGGCGGACGTCGGCTCGGCCCGGTGGGCGGGCGGATCGTCGCCGAGACGATCCTCGGCATCATGGCCCTGGACCCCGAGTCCTACTTCAACCGCAAGCCCTCGTTCCAGTGGCAGGAGAAGAAGACCGTCGGCGACCTGATCCTCCTCGCCGGCGCCCTCGACCCGCGCTCGCGGATCGTGCAGCCCGAGGACGAGGTGGAGGAGACCGGCGCCCTCCCGCTGGAGCCCGACGAGGAGATCAACCCGGAGGCGACCTCCCCGGTCGACTCGGAGAACCTCCTCACCCCGTGAACCCGGCCGGCCCCGGGTCGGGCGCGGGCCGGGTACGCGGAGGACGCCTCAGCGGCGGCGCAGCGCCTGCGCCGCCGCCACCGCACCGCCGGCGAGCACCAGGCCGGCGACGACACCGACCAGCACGTTGCGCCGCAGCGATCCGTCCGCCCGCTCGTCCGGCAGCTCGGCCGCGCTGCTGACGTAGGCGAGCGCCTGCGGGTTCTCCATCACCCGCAGGTCGACGTCGAGGCTCGCGATCTGGGTGTTGAGCCGGCGCAGCTCCGTCTCCACGGGGTCGAGCTCCGAGCTCAACGTCCGCTGGATCGCCAGCCGCTGGTTGAGCAGCCGGGAGAGCTCGACGGGGTCGGTCTCCACGGCCACGGCCTCGTCCAGCGCGGCCACCGGCTGGAGGATCTCCTGCTGCCTCGCCTGCAGTGCGTCGCGGTCGCCGATCAGCAGGTCGCGCAGGGCCGCGGTCTCGGCGACGTCGCTCGCGTGACGCACCGCCACGTAGGTCTCCGCCCAGGTCTGCGCGGCGTCCTGAGCGGCTTCGGCAGAGCCGGCCTCGGCGACGAAGACCAGCGCACTGGAGTCGGCGGTGCCGCGCACCTCGACCTCGGCCTCGTCGCCCGCGGCCTCGGCCGCGAGCCGCTGGAACTCGTCGCTCCCGACGTAGACCAGCTCGGCGGCCGGTGAGCGGATCAGCGCACCGGCCGACGTGCCGCCGGTGCGCGGGAAGAGCTGGCGGCTGTCCTCGGTGCGGATCAGGACCTCCGCGTCGGCCCGGTACACCGGGCCGAGCACGAACAGGGAGCCGACCGCCACCGCCAGCACGAGGAGGAAGGTGGTGAGCGCGAGCCACCAGTAGCGCCGCAGCGCGGCGAGGTACTCGGCCAGCCCGGAGCGCTCGGCCTCCGGCCGGTGGGTGCCGCCGGCGCGGTCCACGTTCGGGTGCGACGTTCCGTCAGGGGCGGTCTCCAGCACGGCGGTGAAGGTACCGGCAACTCACGGGATCCTGTGGTCTCGGTCGCATCACGATCGCCAGGCGCCGAGGGACCGGCCGAGCGCCGCGGCGAGGTCCTCGTTCGGTCCCGCGAAGCGTTCGTGCAGCGCGGCAGCGGTCGCGGGCGCCATGGGCGGGAAGGCCGCCGGCCCCTCGTTCAGCCGGTTGACCAGGTGGCGGACGCGGTACAGCGTCCGGCTCGGCACCCGGGCGAGGAGCCGGCGTGCAGGGCTCCCGGGCCGTTGCGCGGCCAGGAAGGCCCGGGCGAACGACGCCGACCGGGGGGACCGCCCCTCGTTGTGCCCTGCCGTCGCGTCCGGGACGTGCGGCGGGAGGCCGGCCAGGTCGAACAGCTCCGCGCAGATGCCCACGGCGTCCGCGCGCAGGTCGTCGGAGAGGTAGATGCGCAGCCGCTCCGGCGGCACCGTCTCCAGGAGCGCCCGCACGTGCGGCGCGTAGATGCCGTTCCCGACGTACTGCATGTCCCGGGCCCGCGGCGGTGCGCTCACCGCCCGGCCCGGCTCCCGCGCCAGGCCCTCCTCGAAGGTGGCCGCGTCCTCCCAGCCGCGCAGCCGGGCGTAGTGGAAGTGCGAGTACGCGCGCGGCACGGGCGCGCGGAGGACGGCGACCACGACTGCGGGCGTGGTGTCGGCGATGCGGCGCACCGCGGCCGGGTCGTACATGGCCATCGTGTGCTTGGCGAGCAGCGGCGCGTCCCCCACCGACGGCGGGAAGTACTTCTCGACCGCGTGCGCCCACCCCCGGGCGACCTCCTCGCCCCGGCCGAAGAACGGCATCTCCCGGTGCACGTGGCTGCGCACGTCGGGGTGCTGGGCCAGGTAGTGGAACAGCGCCGTGGAGCCGCTCTTCGGCGCACCGACGATCATCAGCCTCGGGCCCGGACGCACCCGCGGGATGCTAGGGGAACCGGCCGGTGCGGCGGAACGTCCAGGGCTCCCGCAACCCGCTCCGCTGCGTTAGCCTCGCCGACCAGCCGTCGCGGGACGGCGCAGGTCGGAGGTGCGGTGCGTCTCTCCCACGACGTGGTGGCGCGGTCGTGATCGCGCCGCTGCTCGCCGTGGCCGCGTCCGCGGTCGTGTGGGCGCTGGTCTACCGCGCCCTCGTGCGCCACCCGCTCGACGCGATGGCGCTGGTCCTCTACTACCTGGCGCTGCAGCTGCTGTGGCGCCCGCTGCTGCTGGCCGCGGAGCTGGACACCCCCTTCCCCACCCTGCTGTTCCAGGACCGGGACACCGAGCTCCTCCTGCTGCGCGGCCAGGCGGTGGTCGTGCTGTTCCTGGTCGCCCTGTGGGCCGGCGCCCGGCTGACCACCCCGCTGGTCCGGCCGGTGTCGGTGCTCTTCCCGCAGCTGCGCGGTCCCCTGCCGCCGCGGGTGCTGGTCGTCCTCGCCGTCGTCCTGACCGCTGCCGCCGCGGCCGCCACCGTCGCGCTGTGGCTCCGGTACGGCGGCCCGTCCGGGCTGCTGCAGGCCTCGAAGGTGGACCGGTCCCTGGCCGACAGCCGCGCGCTGCGGACCCTTCCTCTGCTGGCCGCGCTGCTGGGCGTGGCGGCCTGGTTCTCGGTCCGCGGGGCCGGCCTGCAGCGCCTGCTGCTCCTCGCGCTCATCGCCCTCAACGGCTACCTGAGCTGGACGTGGGGCGCCCGCGACGTGCCGGTGCTCTCGGCCGTCGCGCTGCTCGCCGGCGCGCTGATCTTCGGCCGGACCGGACGCCGCGCCGCCCGCCGCCCCGACGGGCAGTGGTTGCGCGACCCGCGCTGGCGCCTGCGCTTCCTGCTGGTGCCGGTGCTGGCCCTGGCGCTGGCCTTCACGCTCCGCGCCGCCCGCGACACGGTGCTCTGGGGCGACCTGGCCCCCACGATCGAGGGGCAGGGCACCGTCCGCCAGGTCGCGGTCGCCACGAACAACACGTTCTACGACGCCCTGCTCCTCTACCTCGACGACTGGCCGGACCGGTTCGACTTCACCGGCGGCGCCGACTTCGTCGAGGGCTCGGTCGCCGCGGTGCCCTCGGTGCTGGCCGGCCCGCAGGAACCCTTCGTCTCCCCCGCCGTGCAGCTGGCGCAGACCTACATCGACCGCAACAACGGCTTCCCGGCGACCCCGGTCGGCGACTGGTACGTGAACCTGGGCTACCCGGGCATCGTGCTCGGCGGTCTGCTCAGCGGCCTGGTCGCCCGGGCGGGTCAGTTCGCGTTCCGCCGGTTCCTGCGCGATCCGCTGGTCTGGGGCTTCAGCCTCGTGTTCATGGTCCGGATCTTCCCCGGCGGCGTCTGGGCGACCTCGGCACCGAAGTGGGTGGCCATCGGCCTGCCGATCCTCGCGTTCACCGTGCTGGTCAACCTCTTCCTCCGGCGGTCCCGCGCCGACGACGAGGGAACGGCCCCGTCGGCAAGGGAGGGCGTCGCCGACGGGCGGGCGGTGGCCTCCCGGTGACCACCCCGCTCACCGGCGACCGGGGACGTGCGGGCGCACGCGGGTCCCTCCGCCGCGACACGGTCCTGGTCGTCGTCGGCCAGGTCGCCGCCGTCGTCAGCGGCCTGCTCGTCGCCCTGGTCGGGGCGCGTGTCCTGCCCACCGCCGAGTTCGGCGCCCTGTCGTGGGCCCTGAGCTGGCTGACGTTCCTCGCGGTCCTGGCCCAGTTCGGCCTCCCCCAGGTGGCCACCATCGCCGTGGCCCGGCAGGCCCGGCGCACCCACGCATCCCTGCTGCGGCGGCTCGTGCTCGCGCAGGCCGTCGGCGTCCTGGCCACGGCCGCGCTCTGGCAGTGGGCGGTGGGCCCGGCGGCGGTCGCGGCCGGCACCCCGGCGACGGCGTACCGGCCGCTGGTGCTCCTCGTGGCGCTGTGGCTGCCGGCCGCGGCCCTCTGCCCGGTGCTGGTCAACGTGCTCCGGGCGCGGAACCGCTTCGGCCTGGCCCTGGTGTTCGGCGAGCACGTCCGCCGGGTGGTGCTCGTGGTGGTCCTCCTGGCCGGCGCCGCCGGTGCCGCCGCGACCCTGTCGGCGCGGGCCGCGGTGGCGTGGACGGTGGCGGTCGAGACCGCGGTCGTCCTGCTCGCGCTGCTCCTCCTGGCCCGCGAGGTCGCGCCGGCCGGTCGGCACGCGGCCGGGCGCGCAGCGGACGACGGACCGGACGAAGGCACATCGGGGGACGGGCGGGACGGCGGCGGGTCACCCTGGCGGCTGCTGGGCACCGGTCGCGCCTTCGCCGTCGCCTCTCTCGCCTCGGTGACCCTGCCGCAGGCCGGGGTCTGGCTGCTCGCGGTGGTCGCCCCGGTCGAGGAGGTCGCGGTCTTCGCCGTGGCGGTGCGGATCGCCGTCCTGGTCGCCGTCCCGACGGCCGTCGGCGTGCGCACCCTCGCGCCGCGGGTGGCGGCGGCGTCGGCGGCCGACCGGCTGGGGGCGCTGGCGGAGCCGGTCCGCCGGTTCGCGGTGTGGTCGACGGCGGCGACCGCCACGGCGGTGGTCCTGCTGGGCGCGACCGGCCCGGTGGTGCTCCCGGCCCTGTTCGGGCCGGAGTACGCGGCGGCCGTGGTCCCGGCCCTGGTGATGAGCGCCGGCGTGCTGGTCAACGCCTGGACCGGCCCGTGCTCGGTCGTGCTCTCCCACGCCGGGCACCAGCGGGCCGTCGCGCTCAGCGCCCTGGCGGCGGCGCTGGCGTTCGCCGGGCTCGCCACCTGGTGGGGCGGGGCCTGGGGCGCCACCGGGGTCGCGGCGGCTGCGGCGGTGGCGATGAGCGCCCGCAACCTGCACCTCGCCCGCGCGGCGCACCGGGTCCTGGGGGTCCGCACGACCGCCCGCCCGCGCGGGGGCGGGTCGTGACCGGCCCGCAGTTCCTCGTGATCGGCGCCGCGCGCTCGGGGACGACGGCGCTGTACCAGTACCTGGCCGAGCACCCCGGCCTGTTCCTCACCGAGCCGAAGGAACCGCACCACTTCGCGCTCGCCGGGACGACGCCGGCGTTCACCGGCCCGGGCGACCGGCAGACGATCAACCGGCTCGCCGTCCCCGACCGGGGGGCCTACCTGCGGCTGTACCGGGACGCCCGCCCCGACCAGCTCCGCGGGGAGGCGTCGGTGTCGACGATGTACTACCCCGGAGCAGCGGCGCGCGTCCGGGAGATGGCTCCCGACGCCCGGCTCGTCGCCCTGCTGCGCGACCCGGTCGACCGGGCGTTGTCCGCCTACGGGTTCATGCGCACCCGGGGCTGGGAGCCGTGCGCCAGCTTCGAGGATGCGCTGGCCGACGAGCCGCGCCGGATCGCCGAGGGGTGGCACCACATCTGGCACTACGCCGCGATGAGCCGCTACGGCGAGCAGCTGCGCCGGGTGCTGGAGGTCTTCCCGCGCGAGCAGCTGCTGGTCCTGCGCCACGAGGACATGACGGCCGACCCCGATGCCGTGCTCGCCCGGGTCTACGCCCACCTCGGGGTGCCGCCGGTCCCCCGCACCACCACCCCGGACCCGCACCGCTCCGGCGAGCCGCGCAGCCGGTTCATCGGCCGGGTGGTCAGCACCCACCACCCGCTGAAGAAGGTCGTCTCCCCGCTCCTGCCGACGTCGCTGCGCCGCGGGCTGCGCCGGCGGATCGTCGCCCGCAACATCGTGCGGATCGGCTACCGGCCGGAGACCCGGCGCGCGCTGGTGGCCGACCTCGCCCCCGACCTCGACCTGCTCGAGCAGGTCACCGGCCTGGACGTGGCCGCATGGCGGTCGCCCGAGCGGCCGGCGGGCGGCGCCGGGTGACCGGCGGGGCCGGGCGCCTGTTCATGACCCTGCGGCTGCCCGACCGCACGGGTGCGGCCAAGATGGCGCTGGAGTTCGCCCGGGCGCTGCGCGCCGACGGCTTCGACCTCACCCTCGTGCACGGCGCCGTCCCACGGCCGAGCATCCTCCCCGACGTCGAGGCCCTCGGCGTCACGACCGTGCTGGAGCCGCGGCTGGAGCGCCCCTGGGACCCCCGCCTCGTGCCCGCGCTCGCCGATCGGGTGCGCCGCGACAGCGGGCGCTGCGTGATCGGCGTGAACCAGCGGGACCGCGCGCCGGCCCTGCTCGCGGCCGCCCGCGCCGCGGTGCCGGGGGTGCTGATGGTCCAGAACCAGCACCACTTCTGGGGGCCGCGGCCGCTGGCGGCCCTGAAGCGGCGCGGCTACCGGGCCGTCGTCGCCCGGTCGACCACGCTCGCGGTCTGCACCTCCGCCGTCGTGCAGGAGGAGATGACCGGCTTCGGGGTACCGCCCGGGCGCACCGTCGTCCTCCCCAACGGCATCGCCGTCCCGCCGCCGGTCCGGCTCGCCCCGGCCGAGCGCGCGCGGCTGCGGGCGGAGATGGGCGCCGGCGCCGACGACCTGCTGCTGGTCAACGTGGGCCGGCTGGACCCGCAGAAGGGCCAGGACGTCCTGCTGGCGGCCCTCGACGGCCTGCCCGCACCGGTGCACGTCGCGCTGGTGGGTTCGGCCGGGGACTCCGTCGCCGCCCGCCGGACCCGGGGCTACGCGTCCGCCCTGCACCGGCAGGTCCGCGACCTCGGCCTGGAGCGCGCCGTCACCTTCCTCGGCTGGCGGGACGACGTCGCCCGGTTGCTGGCCGCGGCCGACGGGTACGTGCACACCGCCCGGTGGGAGGGCCCCGCCCTGCCCCTCGCGGTCATGGAGGCGATGGCGGCCGGCTGCCCGACGGTGTTCACCGACTGCTCCGGCCGGCCGCCGGTGTTCGAGCCGGGCCGGGACGGGCTGCTGGCCGTCAGCGAGGACCCGGCATCGGTCCGGGAGCGGATCGCGGAACTGGCGGCCCTCCCGCCGGCCGAGCGCGCGGCCATGGGCGCCGCGGGCGCGGCGCTGATCCGCGCGCACTACCGGGTCGAGGACCTCGGCCGCACGTTCAGCCGGCTCGTCCGCGGAGTCCTCGACGGCGGCTGACCCGGTCGCGTCTCCGCGCCAGCAGCTCGTCGTAGAGCTCGACGTGCGCCTGCACCATCCGCTCCGGGGCGAAGTGCTCGACGAACCGCCGCCGTCCCGCCGCCCCGAGCCGGGCGGCGAGGTCCGGGTCGGTCAGCACGCGCACCAGGTCGCGGGCGAGCCCGTCCACGTCGCCCGCGGGCGACAGCAGCCCCGTCTCCCCGTGGACGACGACCTCGGGGATCCCCTCGACGCCGAAGCCGACCACCGGCCGGGCCGCCGCCATCGCCTCCAGGTTCACGATGCCGAACGCCTCCCAGCGCGACGGCAGCGCCAGCACGTCCACCGCCCGCATGACGTCGGCGAGATCGTGCCGCCAGCCGGTGAAGCGGACGTGATCGGCGACCCCCAGCTCGCCGGCCAGCGCCTCGCACTCCCCCCGGCGCGTGCCGTCACCGACCACGACGACGTGCGCCCGCGGGACCTTCGCCAGCACCGCGGGGACGGCGCGGATCAGCAGGTCGACACCCTTCTGGTCCTCGATCCGGCCGACCAGCGCGACCAGCGGCGCGTCGGGCGGCACCCCGAGCTCCCCCCGCAGACGAGCCCGGCCGGACGCGGTCCCGTCGCCCACGGCCATCCGGGCGGCGTACGGGATGACCGTGCAGTCCGCGCGCCGGAAGAGGCGGTTGCGCACGCCGACGTCGCGGATGAACGCCGAACCCGCGACGTAGTGCGTGGTGACCAGCCCGAGCACCCGCTCGACGAGCCGGTACAGCGAGCGCTTCGGCTGCCGCACCCCGGCGTGACCGGCATACGCGTGCAGCATGTGCAGCCGGACCGGCGTGCCGGCCGACCAGGCGGCCACCCGGCCCATCGCCCCCGCGACCGAGGTGTGCGTGTGGACGACGTCGTACCGGTGCCGGCGGAGGTGCGCCCGGATGCGCAGGAACTGGCGGAGGAGCTCCACCGGGCCGTCCGGCGTCGCCTGCTTGAAGTGGCCGCTGCCGTGCGACGGGGCGTAGTCCAGCACCGGCAGGCCGCTGCGGCCGATCTCCTCGTCCAGCGGGCCACCGCCGGAGAGCGCGATCGCCACGTCGAACCGGTCCCGGGGCAGCAGGGTCGCCAGCTGCAGGAGGTGCTCGGCCGAGCCGCCGACGGTGATGCCGGTCAGCTGCAGCACCTTGACCCGGTCGCTCACGAGCGCCCCCTCACGTGCTCGGCGGTCGGCCACGCGGTCAGCCGGCGGCCGAGCAGCTCCTGCAGGGCTCCGACGTCGTCGGCGAAGGAGTCGGCCAGCCGGCTGCGGGTCGCCGGATCGATGCCCGCCGGGTCCAGGTTGGCCGAGCGGATCCGCTCCCGCTGCCGGTGCGGCACGGCCGCGGTGACCAGGCGCCGCAGCGACCGGGAGCGGCGCAGGGTGTTCAGCGCGGAGGTCACGGCGCGGCTGCGCGGCAGGCCGGAGGCGTTCACCCGGCGGGACGGGTCGATGTCGACGCCGGGGTCCACCTGCAGGAACTCGAGCACCCGCCGCAGCTGACCGGTCGGGTCCGCGGCGAACTCCTCCTGGACGACGACGAGCAGGCGGTCCCCGAACGCGGCGGCGAACGGCGCGAGCTGCCCGGCGTAACGGCTGAGCCCGGCGAGCTGCCACATGTGGCTCCACCCCGCCCGCGTGCGCTCCTCCTCGGCGGCCAGGCACTCCTCGAAGGTCCCGGCGTCGTAGCCCCGCGAGCGCAGGTACAGCCAGCTCGAGAAGGCCCGGTCGACCGGGTCCCGGAGCATGACCACCAGCCGGCACCCGGGCGCGCAGCACCGCTCGATGGCGGGGATCGCGGCGTCGGGGTGGGCCAGCGTGGTCACCGACCCCTCCCCGAGCCGCGCCTCGGCGCGTCCCTCGAACAGCGCCCGCCACGCCGCCTCACCGCGCACGGCGGTCCGGTTGACCAGGTCGTCGTCGCCGAGGCCGGTGAAGCGCGGGGCGCCGTCCGGGAAGGCGAGGAAGTGCGGCTCCTTCGGGGTGGACACGAAGACGTCCGGGTGCTCGCCCAGGAAGGAGGTGAGCGCGGTCGTCCCGCTCCGGGCTGCCCCGATGACCAGGAAGTTCGCGGCTGCCCCCATCGCCGGGATGCTAGCCGCGCGCGGCCCCGGGTGGCCCGGTTGCGCCACCCCACGATTTGGGGGGTGGGCGCCCCCCACGCGTGGACCTGTCCCCGGCACCACCACCCACCGAGTCTGTGCGCACGACGACGGAGACGGGGGCGCGATGACCGAGGTCTCGTACCAGGAGGGGCGGGCCGGGCTGCCCGGTGTCCCGCGGCCGCGGTCGCACGTCGACGCCCGCACCGCGCCCTCGTGGCGGGGCGCAGCGGGGGACCTGCACCTGCCCGAGCGGGAGCTCCGCGACCGGACGGCGCCCGTCCGCGCCGGCCTGCTCGCCGTGGACGCCGCCGCACTGGCCCTGCCGATGGCGTGGCTGGGCGGCGCCGGCGCCGTCTTCGCCGTCGTCGCGCTGCTGGTGCTGGCCGCCACCGGCGCCCACCACCCGCGGATCACCCTCTCCGTCCTCGACGAGGCCCCCCGCCTCCTCCCCCGGCTGGGCGTGGCGCTGCTGCTCGTCGCGCCCGTCGCCTCCTCCGCCGTGGCGGGCGTGGCCGTCCACGCGGCGTGGGCGGTGCCGTGCCTGGTGGTGGGCCGCGGCCTGGGCTACGCGGTCGTGCGCGGCGCGCGCCGCCGCCGGGCCGTGGAGGACCCGACCCTCGTCGTGGGCGGAGGCCGGCTGGGCATGGAGCTGCTGGCGACGATGCGGGAGCACCCGGAGCTCGGCCTCCGCGGCATCGGCTACCTCAGCGACGGCAGCCCCCTCGACGAGCGGGAGCCGCTCGGGCGCCTGGACGACCTGGACCTGGTCCTGGACGCCTACGGGGTGCGCAAGGTCGTCGTCGCCTACGGCCCCACCCGCGAGGCCGGACTGGTCGACCTGGTCCGCAGCGCCGCGCTGCGCGACATCGAGGTCTACGTCGTGCCGCGCTTCTTCGACGTCGGCATGGCGCCCGGCGGCCCCGACGTCGAGGACCTGTGGGGCATCCCCCTGCACCGGGTCCGCCGGGCCGCGCTGCGCCGCGGCGCCCGGCGGGTGAAGCGGCTCATCGACGTCGCCGTCTCGGGTGCCGCGCTGGCCCTGCTCGCGCCGGTGCTGGGCCTGCTCGCCCTCGCGGTGCGCGTCAGCAGCCCCGGCCCGGTGCTGTTCCGGCAGCCGCGCACCGGGCAGGACGGCGCCCGGATCGAGATGCTCAAGTTCCGCACCCTGCGGGTCGCCGCGGAGGAGACGCCGGTGGCGGCCGGCTCGACGCGGAGCACCATGCACGCCCGGCAGGTCGACGTCGAGCAGCGGCAGACCCGCATCGGGACCGTGCTGCGCCGCACGAGCCTGGACGAGCTGCCCCAGCTGTGGAACATCCTGCGCGGCGACATGTCCCTGGTGGGCCCGCGGCCCGAGGAGTGCGCGTACGCCGCCCGCTTCGCCGACTCGGTGCACGGCTACCGCGACCGCCACCGGCTGACCGTCGGCCTCACCGGCTGGGCGCAGGTCCACGGCCTGCGCGGGGACACCTCCATCGAGGAGCGCGCCCGGTTCGACAACGCCTACATCGAGCAGTGGTCGCTCTGGCGCGACGTCGTCATCCTGATCCGCACCGTGGCCGCCGTGCAGAGGCAGGCCTTCCGCACGGCGGTCCGCACGGTCGCCAACTGCTAGCCGCATCCGCGCGCGCCGGCGGCGGCCGGCGCACCGTCCGAGACGAGAGACCCATGCGCCACCACCACCCCGACGCCGGGGCCCCCGGCACCACGGACACCCCCGCCCGGCCGGCCGGTCCCTCCCTGAGCCGGCGAGGGCTCCTGCTGCTGGGCGGCGCCGGCCTGGCCTCCCCGCTGCTGGCCGGCCTCACCTCCTCCGGGTCGGCGCCGGCCGGCGCACCGGCGCTGGTCCCGCGCGGGGACGACGACGACGTCCTGGACGCGCGGGACTACGGCGCCGAGGGCGACGGCCGGGAGGACGACACGCGCGCCCTGCAGCGCCTGCTCGACGCCTCGGCGCGGCGCGGGCGCGTGGCCTACGTCCCCGCCGGCACCTACCGGTGCACGGCCGGGCTGCTGCTGCGCTCCGGCGTCGACCTGCACCTGGCCCGGCGTGCCCGGCTGGTGAAGGACTGGGCCGCGCCCCCCGGGATGACCGACGCCTTCCTGCGGAACGCCGACTTCGCGGTGAAGTCGAACGAGGTGCGGATCACCGGGCCGGGAACGATCGGCGCGCGGGACCACGGCATGACCGGCGTGGTGCTCGCCCTCTACGGCGACGACGTGACGATCGCCGACATCACCATCGACACCTACGCCGGCGGGCAGGCGGTCATGTTCGCCGGCGACCGCGGCCGCATCGACGGGATCACCGTCCGCGGCAGCGCCCCGGAGTTCGGGACCGGCGGCATCAGGGTCATCGGCGGCGCCGACTTCCTCGGCACCGGCTGCCACGTCGAGTCCGGCGACGACTGCCTCCAGTTCGTGCCGATCGGCAACCCGGAGGCCGAGCCGACGCTCTACAACCAGAGCATCACCGGCGGCCGCTTCGTCGGGTGCACCGGCGCGAGCTCGGCCAGCCGCTTCATGGTCGCGCTGCTCGAGTTCACCGGCGGGGAGCCCGGCACGACCGACATGGACGCCTCGGTGGTGGACTGCTCGTTCCAGGACTGCCACGGCTCGGCCGTCAACCGGGGCATCGTCGTCAAGAACACCCACAGCCGGGGGGCGATCGAGCGGCTCTCCTTCACCGACTGCACGATCGACATGTCCCAGGCCGCGGACGCCTCCACCCAGGAGATCCGGGTGCAGACCGACCCGGCGTCGCGGGGCGCGATCCGCGACGTGACCTTCACGCGCACCGACGTCATCGACGCCGTGAACAGCCCGGTGCGGGTGGGTGGCCCGAACATCAGCCGGCTGACCTTCGACGGCTGCACCTTCACCGCCCCGTCGGGGGCCGCACCGACGAGCGTCGTGGTCGACGGCACGGACCAGCCGCGCTTCCACGACTGCACCTTCGTCGGCGCCCCCGGCAAGCGCCTGCTGGTGGTCGGACCGGCGAACCCGGTGACCGCGCTGTCCGTGGAGGACTGCCGGTTCACCGACCTCGAGAGCCTCTGGGCCCTCGACCTGCTCGGCGTCGCCGGGGCCCGGGTGACCGGCTCGGTCTTCGAGGACACCGGCGCCGCCTCGACCGCGCGGGCGATCCGGGTGTCGCCCACCGCGACCGACGTCGTCATCGAGGGCAACGACTTCACCGGGATCAGCCACCTGGAGCCGGTGACCGACCGCGCGTCCGGCGCCGCTCTCGAGGGCAACACCGGCGCCTGACCGCCGCACCGGGAGCCGGCCCCGACCGGCGGCACGGTGCAGGCCGTCCCGGCCGGTGCGCGCGGGCTGCCCGCGGACCCCTCGGCCGGGCGCCGGCCCCTGCCGGCACCATCCCGGACAATTCCGGAACAATTCCGGGCCACTCGTTCACACCGGTCGATCACTTTTCGTCCATCGATGGCGACGATCCGTCACGCCATTTCCCTGTCGAACCCATTCGTCCGGAAGGGCGCCCGGGTCCGCCCTGCAGCGGTCGTCACCGCTGGTCAGGACGTCGGGCGTCGCGCAACACCCCACGCAGGGGCAGGTGACGACTGCAGTCGGTAAAAGGTCCCGGGCGTTTCCGCAATGGACCCCCCAAATGGTGGGATGCTCCTCCCCCTCGCTTCGGCTGTGGCGGGTGTGGCCGCGCGAGAAGCATTTCCGCCGAACACAGCGGATCTGCCGAGGAGCGGTACCGATGGAAACGCCCAGCCTGAACCGACGCGACGTCCTGAAGCTGTCCGCGGCCGGCGCCGCCGCGATGGCCCTCCCCCTGCAGGGGGTCGTGTCGGGTGCCTCCGCGTCCGAGCTCGACGAGAGCAAGATGCCCACGCCGTACACCCGGGCGTTCAAGGCCCCGCCCGTGCTGGAGCCGGCCGTCCGGGACGACGTGCGGAGCAACGTCTTCGGCCACGTGCCCGACGACTACGTGCAGGTGCCGGGCAACAGCCACTACCCGGGCGAGCCGATCCTCGGGACGGAGTACCTGGGCACCGACTACTACCGCATCACCCAGACCAACGTGCAGGTCCAGCTGATCCCCGGCATGTGGACCAAGATGTGGGGCTACAACCGCTCGGTCCCCGGCCCGACGATCCGCACCTACCTGCAGCCCGATCCCGACAACCCGGGCCGCAAGATCCCCCGGCGCACGGTCATGCAGGTGCTCAACGAGCTGCCCCGGCGCCACCCCACCCTGAACTACGTCCCGTGGACCTCGACGCACCTGCACGGCTCCCCCTCCAAGCCGCAGTACGACGGCTACGCCGGCGACCTGACCAACCCGGGCGAGTGGAAGAACTACCAGTATCCGAACAGCTGCACGCCCCGGACGCTCTGGTACCACGACCACGGGGTGCACCACACCGCGCAGAACGTCTACATGGGTCTCGCCGCGCAGTACCACGTCGTCGACGAGGAGCTGGAGAAGAGCCTCGGCATCCCGCGCTGGGACCGGCAGAAGGCCGCGGAGGGCAAGCCGCAGTACGAGTTCCCGCTGATCCTCAGCGACGTCATGTTCACCGAGGACGGCCAGCTGCTGTTCGACGACGACAGCGAGTCCGGGGTCTACGGCGACGTGATCCTGGTCAACGGGGTGCCGTGGCCGAACATGAAGGTCGAGCCGCGCAAGTACCGGTTCCGGATGCTGAACGGCTCACTGGCACGCGGCTACCGGCTCCGGATGAGCAACGGCATGCCGTTCAAGATCATCGCGACCGACGGCGGCTTCATGCAGTTCGCCCAGACCGTCACCGAGTTCACCATCGGCATGGCGGAGCGCCTGGAGTTCATCCTGGACTTCAAGGACCTCAAGGGCGCCAAGGTCCAGCTGCTCAACGACGGCGTCGAGAACGCCCGCGACTTCGACCACACCGGCAAGATCATGCAGTTCGAGGTGGGCCGCGGCGTGACGAGCTTCGACGGCAACCTCTCCCCCAACGTCCTCGGGGCGCCGCACCCCGTGATGACCCTGAAGGCCGCCGACCGGTCGGCGGTCCGGAAGATGGAGCTGGACCGGGGCAACGGCCTGTGGCAGATCAACGAGAAGACGTGGGACGACGTCGTGCGGTCCAACTACGAGCTGCTCTTCGCCTCGGTGGAACGGGACGCCATCGAGATCTGGGACGTGGAGAACGACTCCGGCGGCTGGTTCCACCCGCTGCACATCCACCTGATCGACTTCAAGGTGCTCAGCCGCACGAACACCGAGACCGGCGTCACGGCGCCCCCGCGGCCCGAGGAGCGCGGACCCAAGGACGTCGTCTACGTGGGCGAGAACGAGATCGTCCGGCTGCTCATGCGCTTCGAGCACGAGGACGGCCGGTACATGATCCACTGCCACAACCTCTCGCACGAGGACCACGACATGATGGTCCAGTACCAGGTGGGTCACCACGACATCGACTGCGACTCCATCCGCACCGATCCTCCCCAGCCGCTGCCCGCGCCGCCGCTGGTGCCGCAGGAGGCGCCGGCGGAGGAGCCCGTCGCGCCCGAGACCACGGAGACCGTCGAGACCACCGACACGGTGGAGACGACGACCGAGCCGACGGCCACGACCGAGCCGGCGGCCACGACCGAGCCGGCGGCCACGGCGACCGCGGAGCCGACGGCGACGACGGAACCGACCGCCACCGGGTCGGCCGCGTCCACCACCACCGAGCCGGCCCCCACGGGCACGACGGACGGCACGCCGTGAGCACGGCGGCGGTGACCGCGGCGCGGCCCGCGGTGGTCTCGCCCCCGGGGCGGGGGCACGGCCGGCGGGTCGCGCGGTGGCTGCGGGCCGGCGCGCTCGGGGCCGCGGTGGCCGGCGGCCTGCACCTCGTCGCCGCGGTGGACCACCTGGAGGCCGGCGAGCTGGCGGTCGGCTTCTTCCTGCTCACCGGGCTGGCCCAGCTCGGGCTGGCCGCATGGTTGCTGCTGAGCAGCTGGACGGACATCCGGCCCGGCCCGCGCCTGGTCACGCTGGCCCTGGCCGGCACCGTGGGGCTGATCGGGCTCTACCTCGTCGCCCACACGACCAGCCTGCTCGACGCCTTCGCGGTCCACGATCCCGCGGCGCACGGCGGGCACGGCGATGCGGCGCACCTTCCCGGGTTCGACCCGGTGACCGGGGTCGACCTCTCCGAGGGCGTGGCGATCAGCACGCCCGGTCCGGTCGCCATGGACGGTGAGGTCGGCGGGGCCCGGCACGCTCCGGGGTTCGTCGGCCAGGCCGCCGTCGCCGCAGAGCTCCTCCTGGTCGCCGCGCTCGCCGCCCTCCAGCCGGCCGCCTGGCGGAGGCGCACCGTCGACGCGGTGCTCGTCCTGGGCTGCCTCGCCTGGGTGCTCTGGTTCACCGGCGTCCTCGCCTGATCGCCGTCGACGCCCACCGCCGGCAGGGGCCCGTTCCCGAGCGGGGACGGGCCCGCTCGGTGCCGGCGGATCAGACCCGGTCGGTGTCGTGGCGGAGCACGAACTCCGCGCGCTCCTCCGGGGCCATCCGCTCACCCCGCGCCAGGGTCTCGAAGTACTCCTCGCGCGGCCCGCCCGGCGCGAACATGAGCAGCATCGTGGCGTGCGCACCGCCGCGGAACCCGTGGATGCCCCCCTCGGGCACGTAGAGGAAGTCCCCGGCCTCGGCGTCTCTCCAGGACCGCCCGTCGTAGAGGCTCACCCGCCCGGAGAGCACGTGGAACTGCTCGGAGACGGCACGGTGGACGTGGGCGGCCGGGCCCGACTCCTCCTGCCCGAAGGTCCACCGGTACAGGCCGAACCGCCCACCCGTCTCCGCCCCGGTGGCGAGGAACTCGCACGTCACCCCGTTCGCCGAGGTGGTGTCGGGCTCACCGCCCGCGGGGCGCAGCCAGGCGCTCACCTCGCCCGTGGTGCCGCGGTCGAGGTCCGGTGGGTAGTGCCGGTGCAGCGACACGGTGGCTCCTGTCTCCCGGTGCGGGGCCGGCCGCCGCCGGTCACGACGATGCGGTGCCTCAGGCGCGTGTGCCTCAGGCGCGGGTGCGGCCGCGCGGGCGCCGGCGGCGGGCGAAGAACCGCTCGACCCGGCGCCAGCGGTTCGGCGTCTTCTCCGGGTCCATCACCTCCGACTCCCCGAGCGCCCGGTCGGCGGGGCCGAGCTCGGGCGGCTCGAAGGGCACCAGCGACCGCCCGCTCGGCCGGCGCAGCTGCTCGATGCCCCGCACCAGCGAGCCGGTGCCCTGGATCGCGGCGGCGACCTGCTCGGCCGTGCAGCCGAGGTGCTCGGCGAGCAGCCGGTCCCGGAAGCCGCTGATGGTGGCCGCGATCCCCTCGGCGCCCGGCTCCCCCTCCACCGCCTCGATCGCCAGGTCGCACTCGGTGTCCAGCCCCATGGAGCGGTTGTTGACGTTGCTCGACCCGATGCGCAGCAGGCGGTCGTCGACCACGGTCACCTTCGCGTGCACGTAGATGTGCGCGCGCTGCTCGGTCACCGGGGTGTACAGCCGGAACCGGTCGTGCACGTCGGCCTCGCGCAGGATCTCCAGGGCAGCGGCGCGTGCGGTGCCCATCGCCTTCTCCGAGAGCCACCCGTCGGCGGTCCACGGGTTGACGACGACCACGTCCGGGCCGTCGGCCTCGCGGAGCCGCTCGGCGACGGCCTCGGCGATCCGCCGGCTGGCGAAGTACTGGCTCTCCACGTAGAGCGACCGCCGGGCGGCGGCGATGACGGCCAGCCACAGCAGCTCGACCTCGTGCACCAGGGGCGTGCCACCGTGCTCCGGCCGGGTGCGCGAGATGGCCACGTCGACGTCGGTGAGCAGCGGCTCGACCCCCTCGGGCCAGCAGTCCGGCACCTCCTCGAGCTCCTCGAGCCGCTCCCCCGTCCCGCTCTCCCACCGCTCGCGGGCCAGCTCGGCGACGGCCCGGGCGGCGGGGCCGGTCATGATGCTGGTCGCGTCGTGCCACGGCCCGGTGGGCCTGCCGGTGCCGCGACCGTTGACGGGGCGGCACCGGTCGGGGTTGTCGTCGGCGTGGTCGGAGGTGTCCCAGCGGTCGGCGGTCACGTCGATGCCGCCGGCGAACGCGAGCGAGTCGTCGATCACCACGATCTTCTGGTGGTGGGCCCCGCCCACGGGGTGGTGGGTGTCGACGGCGAAGGTCAGGCGATCGGGGGCGCGCCGGTCCAGCAGCACGATCGGCGCCAGCCCCCGGCCGAGGGCGCGCAGCATGCCGAGGTCCCACTGCAGCACCCCGATCTCCAGGGCGGGGTTGCGCTCCACCGCCCGCTCGAGCACGGCACCCAGGCGGTCCTCCTCGGGCCGCCCGCCGCCGAGCGGGTCGAGCCGGATGCGCGGGTCGAAGTCCCAGCCGATGAAGAGCACCCGGCGCTCGGCGCACAGCACCGCCCGCTTGAGGGTCGCGAAGTACCCGGCCGCGTCCACGAAGATGGCGAACCGGGTGGCGCGCTCGATGCGCCAGCAGGTCTCGCCGGGGATCAGCAGCGGTGCCCCCGGTGCCGTGCTCCCGCCGTCCCCGTCCGGCTCCGGGAGTGCGATGCCGGGATCCGTGCTCGCCTCGCCGCCTCTCACACGGGCAGTGTGCCCGTCGTGCCCCGCGGGGACCAGCGCCCCACCTCCTCCCGGGTGGCGTGTCCGGCCGTCGGGCAGCGGTCAGCGGCGGGCAGGGACGGCCGTCGCGGCCGCCGAACCCCACCCGGTCACGACGACCGGCGTCCCGAGTCGGTCGGGACGGCGCACCCGCAGCCGGACGGCCCGCGGCCGCCGGTGAGCTCCTCGACCGGCACGGCGGCGACTTGTGACCGGACGTGCCGGGGCGTCGGGCCGTCGACGACCTCGCGGGCGCGCCGCCCCGCCCCGTCGCGCAGCGGCCCGGTGTTGTCCGACTTCCAGTGCTCGACGTCCTTGACCAGCCCGCCGGCCGCGGCGGCCCGCCCGGTGACCATCTCGTCGGTGCACGGGAGGCCGAGGTCCGCGCAGAGCGCGGCCGGCGCCGCCTCCGCGACGGCGCACAGGCTCGCCACCACGTCGACGCCGTCGCGCACGACGTGCACCACCTGCGCGCCCGGCACCAGCTGCTCGACCAGGTCCAGGGCGTAGAGGGTGGCCGGGGTCTTCTCCACCCACGTGTCCGCGCCCCGCTCGCGCGCGGCGGCGTCGGCCATCGCGACGAAGGCGGCGCCGTGGCCGCGCACCGTCGGGAGCACGGGACGGCGCCGGCGGGTGCCCAGCCAGCCGGCGACGTCGTCGAGCCGCCGGCTCGTCCCGGCCGCGGCGAGCCCCACCGCCCGCCGGACCCCGCCCGGTGTGCGGAGCTCGTGGAAGACGTGCGTCTCGGGCAAGGAGTGGACCTGCGGGTGCGCCGCCAGGAACGACTGCAGCAGCGTGGTGCCCGACCGCGGGCAGCCCACCACGAAGACCCGCCGCACCGCGCACCCTCCCGGTTCCCGTGCCGTGCCCGTCGCGGGCGGTCGGTGGAGACGCTCGAGGCCACGACCTGGCCAGGCGGCCGGGCTCCGGCCGACCGGGACGACGTCGCGGGTCAGCGCAGCAGGGCAGCCAGCGCGGCGTCCGAGGCGGCCAGCGCCGCCCGGTCGTAGGTCGCGCCGCTGGCGAGCAGCTCGTCGGCGCCCGTGCGCTCGGCGAGCTGCTCGAGGCGACGCCGCACCGACGCCGGCCGGCCGGCGGTCGCGGCCGCGAGGCCCTGCTCCACCCGGCGCGCGTCCAGGTCGTCCCAGCGCCGCCCCCGGATCTCCCCGACCGGCTCCAGGACGTCGAACACGCCGGTGCGCCGCGAGCGCACCATCGCCCACACCTCGGGCAGCGCCAGCTCGCGGGCCTCCCGGTCGGTGTCGGCGACCAGGACGTCGAGCGAGACCGTGACGTGGGGGCGGCTGTCACCGTGCGGGCGGAAGTCGCGCCGGTAGCCCGCGAGCACGTCCGCGAGCTCGGGCCGGTCGAGCACGGGACCGCCCAGCACCAGCGGGAGCCCGAGCGCGGCGGCGACGCCGACGCCCCGGCCGGTCGCCAGCACCGAGAGCGGGACCGGCTCTCCCGTGACCGGCCGGGCGGTGACCTGCCCGGTCCGCTCCAGGTACCCCCGCAGCTCGGCGACGTCCTCGGCGAAGGTGTCGGGCTCCTCGCCGGTGCGGCGCAGCGCCCGGCGCACCGGCGCGGTGAACCCGAGCGAGCGGCCCACCCCGAGGTCGACCCGGCCGGGGTGCAGGGCGGCCAGCACGAGGAACTGCTCGGCCACCACGAGCGGCTGGTGGTTGGGCAGCATCACCCCGCCCGACCCGAGCCGGATACCCGACGTGGCCGCGCCGACGGCCGCGAGCAGCACCGCCGGAGCGCCCGAGGCGATGCCCGGCACGCCGTGGTGCTCGGCCACCCAGAAGCGGTGGTAGCCCAGCCGTTCCGCCCCGACCGCCCGCGCCACCGTGTGCCGCAGCGCCGCCGCCTCGGGGTGGCCGGCACGCGTCCGGGAGCGGTCGAGCAGCGAGAGCCTCACGCCGGGGTGCAACCGGCGACCACCCGCCCGGCTTCCGCTACGCCCCGGCCGCGCCCTGCTCCGCTGCCGACGTGGTGGCGACCCATGCGTCGATGGTCTCCCACCACCGGTAGAGCCAGTCGACCTGCTCGGCGGCGTCGCGGGGGATCTCCGCGGCCGGGACGAACCACCAGCGCAGGTGCAGGGTCTTGTCGAGAGGGAGGCCGCGCCAGACGTCGCGCGGGGTGTTCAGGTGCTCCAGCCCGGTGTGCGCCACGAAGACGACGTCGGCGTGCGGCGCGGCGCCGAGGGCCGCGGCCACCCCGGCGGGCCGGGGCGGCAGCACGTGCCGCATCTCCTCGGCCCGCCGCACCGCCGCCAGCAGCCCGCGCTCGCGCAGCCGGTGGATGGCGCGGCTGCGGCGGCGGGTCGTGAAGTTCGCGCCCTCCGGGAAGATCAGCAGCGCGTCCTCCTCGCCCAGGTCACGGGCCAGGTCGCCGATCGCCTGCTCCGAGCTGTAGCCACCCGCCTGGTCGGCCGGCACGAAGTGGTTGGGCAGCCGGTTGAGGTAGACGTCGATCACCGGGTCCAGCTGCAGCACGTCCTTGAGCACGATCCGCGGCCGGCGCAGGTGGTCGCGGTCCATCAGCGTGTGCACGAGCAGGAACGAGTCGCCGGGGCCGGCGTGCCGGGACAGCACCACCATGGCGTTGGTCGAACCGGGGAGCCCGTCGTCCAGCGGTGACCACGACTCGCCGTCGGTGACCAGCCGGAGCGCGAGGAGCCGCCGCGCGATCCGCATGAACCCGTCGAGCAGCAGCCGCAGCACCGTGTAGTGGGCCGCGCGGGACCACGGGCCGCCCAGCCGGCGACCGAACCCGCTGAGCACCCAGAGCGCGCCGGCGGCCACGAGGCCGGCGACCTGCAGCGCGAGGTAGGCCAGCGCCAGGCAGAGCAGCCGCAGTCCGCGCCAGTGCCCCGGTAGCCACAGCGAGGCGACGGCCGCCACCGGCACGAGCACGGGCAGCAGCAGGACGGCGGCCACGAGCGCGACGACCAGCAGCGGACCGGTGAACCGGCGCACCCGGCGCGGGGGCAGCACCTCAGACCGTCCCGGCGCCGGCGCGCCCCAGGTACTCCCGCGCCGCCGTGTAGGCCCGCTCGATCCGCGAGGGGACGGCGGAGAAGTCGCGGTAGCGCAGGTCGGCGGTGCCGAACGGTGCGGCTCCGCCCGAGGGCAGCACGTGCGCCGTCACCCCCGGGGGCAGCGCGGCCAGGTCGGCGGCGAACCGGTGCCGGCGGGCGATCTCGAAGGCCACCAGCCCCACGTCCCACGGGCGGGCCGGGGGCCGCAGCGGCCGGTCGATCCGGCCGACGTGCAGCACGTAGATCGTCTCGGCCCCGAGAGCGACCGCCCGGCCGACCGGGATGCTGTGCACCAGCCCGCCGTCCAGGTAGTGCTCCCCGTCGATCTCGACCGCCGGCAGCAGCCCGGGGACGGCGCAGGAGGCGAGCACCGCATCCACCAGCGGGCCCTCGGTGAACCAGTGCTCGGCGGCCCGCTCGATGCTCGAGGCGACGCACTGGAACGGGATGGTGAGCTCGCCGAAGCTCCGCACGGGCAGGTGCTCCTCCAGCAGATCGCGCAGCGGTTCACGCGGGTGCAGGTGGGTGCGGGTGCGCACCAGGGTGCCCAGGCGGGCCAGCACCGACCCTGCGAAGACACCGCGCTCGGCGACGTCCTCCCACACCGCGCGCAGCCGGCCCACCGCCCCCGGCGTCGGGTCGGCGGCGAGGAGCGCCCCGTTGATCGCGCCCACCGACGTCCCCACCACCAGGTCGGGCCGGATCCCGGCCTCCACGAGCGCCTGCAGCATGCCGACCTCGGCCGCACCCAGCACCCCGCCGCCCCCGAGGACGAACGCCGTCCTCCCCTGCCCGGCGGTTCCCGGCGATGCCATGCCGGCATCGTGTCACCCGCACCCCGCCCGTGGCATGCCGGCGCCGGGCCCTCCGCCGTGCACGGCCCACCGGCCCCGCAGGCGGGCGCGCTCCGCTCAGCCGCTGCGGCTGAACAGGCGCCGCCACCACCCGCGGGTTCCCGTCCGCGGCGCCGGCCGGGGCCCTTCGCCGTGCCCGTCGGTCCCGGCGGGGCGCTGCGACCGCTCGGACGGCGCGGACCGCTCGCGGTGCCCGGGCCGCTCGGCGTGGGTGAGCCGCTCGCGGGCCAGGTAGTGCTGCAGGACGTCTGGTGCGGCCCGGTGGCCGCGGGCCGCGACGTCGTGCCGGGCCTCCCACTCGGCCACGCGCTTCTCGTGCTCGGTCATCTGCAGCGGATCGGTGTCCCGCCGCCGACGGGGTCCCGACGCCTGCGGCGACCCGCTCGCGGTGCTCATCACGCCTCCCCGAGGCTGTAGGTGCGCTCCACGGTCGGCCGCAGCGGCGGCCCGCGGGAGGGCGCAAGGTCCCCCCGCCCGGGGCCACCGGTCCCACCCGGCCGCGGGCCGGCCCCCTCCGGCACGACGAGCGCGTGCGGTACCGGGCCCGAGGGCCGGAAGACCCACCCCTCCACCGCCTTCCGGCCGATGCCCGCCTGCCTCCGCTCCCGGACAGTCGGACCCAGGCCCCGGCGAGGAGGAACCCATGACCCTGAACCTGGCACTCGTGCTCCGGGAGGCGGCCCGCAGCTTCCCCGGCAAACCCGCCCTGCTCCTGGACTCGGGCCGGGTGACCTACGCCCAGCTCGACGCCGCGTCCGACCGCCTGGCCGCCGGCCTGCGGGCCCGGGGGCTGGCTCCCGGGGACCGGGTGGCCCTGCAGCTGCCCAACGTGCCGCAGTTCGTGATCGCCTACTTCGGCATCCTCAAGGCCGGCGGTGTCGTCGTCCCGGTGAACGTGCTGTTCAAGGCCGGCGAGGTCGGCTTCGTCCTCGGCGACTCCGGCGCCCGGACGCTGATCACCTGGGCCGGCTCCGCGGAGGAGGCGGCCAAGGGAGCGGCGGACGCCGGGGTCCACGAGCTGTTCGTCCTCGACCTGCCGGGATTCCCGCCGGCCACCGCGGGCCGGCCCTTCGACCAGCTGCTCGCGACGCCGGTCGAGGGGCGGCCACCGATGCACCAGGGCGATCCGGGTGACACCGCCGTGATCGTCTACACGGCGGGCACGACCGGCCGGCCCAAGGGCGCGGAGCTCACCCACTTCCAGCTGTTCATGAACGCCGACACGCCGGGCCGGTTGTTCGGCATCCGCGACGACGACGTGGTGCTGGTCGTGCTCCCGCTGTTCCACGTCTTCGGCCTCTCCAGCATCCTCGACGTCTGCGTGCGGTTCGGGGCGACCATGTCGCTGGTGACGCGGTTCGAGCCCGCGAAGGCGCTCGAGGTGATGCAGCGCGACCGGGTGACGATCTTCGAGGGCGTGCCGACGATGTACGTGGCGCTCCTGCAGCACCCCGGGCGCGAGGCCTACGACCTCTCCGCCCTCCGCGTGGGCGTCTCCGGCGGCGCGCCGCTGCCGGCGGAGGTGATCGACGAGTTCGAGCGCGAGTTCGGCGTGGTGATCCTGGAGGGCTACGGCCTGTCGGAGACGGCGTCCACGACGACGTTCAACGTCAGCGCCGAGGAGCGGCGGGTCTACAGCGTCGGCAAGCCGATCTACGGCGTCGAGGTCGAGGTCCGGGACGCCCAGGACCGGCCGCTGCCACCCGGGCGGGAGCACGTCGGCGAGATCGTCGTCCGCGGCGTGAACGTGATGAAGGGCTACCACGGCCACCCGGAGGCGACCGCGCAGGCGATGGCCGGCGGCTGGTTCCACACCGGCGACCTGGGTTACGTCGACGAGGACGGTTTCTTCTTCGTCGTCGACCGGAAGAAGGACCTGATCATCCGCGGGGGCTACAACGTCTACCCGCGCGAGGTGGAGGACGTGCTGTACGGCCACCCCGCCGTCGCGGCCGCGGCGGTGGTCGGCGTGCCCGACGAGCGGCTCGGGCAGGAGGTGAAGGCCTTCGTCGCCCTGCGTCCGGGCCGGCGGGCCACCGAGGAGGAGCTGGTCGGCTGGGCGAGGGAGCGGCTGGCCTCCTACAAGTACCCCCGGTCGGTCGAGTTCCGGGACCAGCTGCCGGTGAACGCCACGGGCAAGATCCTCAAGCGGGAGCTGACCCCGTGACCGACCGGATGAACCCCCTCGACGCGGCCTTCCTCGAGGCCGAGGACGAGGAGCCGGAGGCCTCGCTGGCCATCGCCTCGATCGCCGTGTTCGAGGGCCCGCCCCCGGGGGCGGGCGAGTTCGAGCGGATGATCGCCGGCCGGCTGCCCCTGGTCCCCCGGTACCGGCAGAAGGCGCGGGAGGTGCCGCTGGACCTCGGGCCACCCGTCTGGGTCGACGACCCCGGCTTCGACCTCGGATACCACCTGCGTCGCACCGCGCTGCCCTCCCCCGGTGGGGACGAGGAGCTGGCCGTCCTCATGGGCCGGGTCATGTCCGCGCGCCTGGACCGCGACCGGCCGCTCTGGGAGTACTGGCTCGTCGAGGGGCTCGCCGGGGACCGCTGGGCGCTGATCTCCAAGGTCCACCACTGCATGGTCGACGGCGTCTCGGGGACCGACCTGTACCGGGTCATCCTCGACCAGACCCCGGAGCCACGCGCACCGGTCCCCGACGACTGGCACCCCGCACCGGAGCCCACGGCGCTCGAGCTCACCGCCGCAGCTGCCCTCGACGCCGCGCAGCTCCCGCTGCGGCAGGCCCGTGCGCTCACCGCGGCGCTCCGCCACCCCACGGCCGTCCTGCACGCCGCCGGTGCGGCGGCCAGGGGGTTGACCGCGCTCGCCGGGGCGCTCCGGCCCGCTGCCGCGTCGTCGCTCTCCGGGCCGCCCTCCGCCCACCGGCGGTTCGCCTTCGGGCGGGCCAGCACCGAGCAGGTCGGCGCGGTGCGCGCGGCGCTCGGCGGCACGTTCAACGACGTCGTGCTCGCCGCCGTCACCGGCGGCTTCCGGCGGCTGCTGCTCTCCCGCGGGGAGCTGCCCACCGAGCACGCCGTCCGGACCCTGGTCCCCGTGTCGGTGCGGCGGCCCGGCACCGAGGACGTTCGGGACAACGAGGTGTCGCTGCTCCTGCCCGAGCTGCCGGTGCACCTCGCCGACCCGGTGGAACGGCTGGTCGCCGTCCGGCAGCACCTCGACCGGGCCAAGGCCGAGCACGAGGCCGAGGCCGGGGCCGCGGTGCTGCAGGTGGCGCAGCAGCAGCCGTTCCCGGCCGCCGCCCTCCCCGTGCGCTGGGCAGCCCACCTGCCGCAGCGCTCGGTGGTGACCGTGACGACCAACGTGCCGGGGCCCCGGACCCCGCTCTACGCCCTCGGGCGGAGACTGCTGGAGATCGTCCCGTACGTGCCGATCGCGTCGACGCTGCGGACCGGTGTGGCGATCTTCAGCTATTGCGGCCAGGTCACCTTCGGGGTCACGGGCGACCTGGCCGCCGGCGACGACGTGTGGACCCTCGCCCGCGGCATCGAGGAGGCCCTCGGTGAGCTGGTGACCGCCGCCGGGGCCCACCCCGCACGACGCACCACGACCGACGGCACCTGACCGCTGCGCCCTGTCCTCGATGCCGGCCGCCCGCCGGTGGCCGGTGGGCTCCCGGCGGCTCTCGTGGCGGGTCTCCGGGAGGCGGCGGCCGCCGAGGAGGCGGTGCTCCTGCCCGTCCCGGCGCACCGGCCGGTGACCGCGGGCGGAGCGGCGCCCGCAGGCCAGGCGGCAGCCGACGGCACTCCGCCCGGGGAGGCGTTCTTCCTCGTCGCGACGCGCACCGACGACGCGCTCGCCCGGATCAGGGCCGGGGAAGCGGTGGAGCGGGTGCTGCTCGAGCTCGCCCGCACCGGGTGGACCGGCGCGTTGCTCCCCGACGCGCCGCTGGTCCGCGCCCGCGCACGGGCGACCGTCTGCGCGGACGACCACCCTCAGGCGCTCGTCCGCGTCGCGCTGGACGCACCACCGCCCGGCTGGACGGCCGGCACGTCGCCGGCGCGGGCGACGAGCTCGACCAGCACCACGGCGGGGACGGCGACGGCGGCGGCGACCAGGACGACCTGCAGGGACGGGTCCAGCAGCACGATCCCCTCGCCGAGCGGCGGCACCAGCACCACCACGGCGGCGACGCCGGCCATCGCGGCGATCAGTGCGGTCTTCGCGACGGTGAACGGCCGGGCCAGGACGACGAGGGTCCACAGCGCCACGGTCACCACCACCAGCGTCGCCGTCGTCCGCGCCCCGGCGACGCCCGCCCCCGGCTCCAGCCAGCGGGTGGCCGCGTAGCCGCCGTACGCGGCGGCACCGGTGACCAGCCCGACGGGGACCGAGAAGCGGAGCACGCGGCGGAGGAAGCCCGGCACGTACCGCCGCCGGTTGGGCAGCAGGGCGAGGAAGAACCCGGGGATCCCGATGGTCACCGTCGAGATCAGCGTCAGCTGCACCGGCGCCAGCGGGTACGCGGTGAGCGTCGCAACCGTGATCAACGCCATGACCAGCGAGTAGACGTTCTTGACCAGGAAGAGGTTGGCCGCCCGCTCGATGTTCGCGATCACCCGACGTCCCTCGGCCACCGCGGCGGGCAGGTGCGCGAACCGCCCGTCGAGGAGGACCAGCTGGGCGACGGCGCGGGTGGCCGGTGAGCCGTTGCCCATGGCCACCCCGATGTCGGCGTCCTTCAGGGCCAGCGCGTCGTTCACCCCGTCACCCGTCATCGCCACCACGTGCCCGCGCCGCTGCAGGGCCCGCACCATCGCCCGCTTCTGGTGCGGCGTCACCCGGCCGAAGGCGCTCGCGTCCTCCACCACCGCGCCCAGCTCGTCGACGTCCTCGGGCAGCGTCCGTGCGTCCACCGCGTCGGCGGCCCCCGCGACCCCCGGTACGCCGACGGCGGCCGCCACGGCGCCGACCGTGCGCGGGTTGTCCCCCGAGATCACCTTGAGCGCGACGCCCTGCGCGGTGAAGTACCCGAGCACCTCCGCTGCGTCCTCCCGGACGTGCTCCGCCATGACGACGAGGGCCACCGGTGCGAGTTCCCCGGGCAGCGCGGCGTCCTCCCCGGAGACGACCGGCGCGGCGGGCGAGCAGGCGAGCAGGAGCACCCGCCGTCCCTGCGCGGCCAGCTCGTCGGCGCGCGCCCGCGCGGTCGCGGCCGCGCCGGGGCCCGCGGAGGGGAGCACCATCTCGGGCGCGCCCAGCACCCAGGTCGCCCCCGCCTCCGTGCGGGCGGCCGACCACTTGCGCGCGGACGAGAAGGGTACGACCTGCACCGCGGCCGGGCCGGGCGGGAACGCCTGGGCCAGGGCGACCGCCGTCGCGTTGGCGGCGTCCGCGGCCACCAGGGTGCCCAGCCCCGCCCGCACGGAGGCGGGGGCGACCTGGGTGCTGGGC